>NZ_JBSNCR010000001.1:0-808793 GCF_053764385.1 Flavobacterium pedocola
GAATGAGTGGCTTTTTTTTTCTCTTGCTTCATGTCTCTTTTCTTTAATAGGAATCTGAAAAACAACTGCTGAATCTAGCCCTGATGGGAGCGGCATCCTTTTTTCGTTGGCTGAGGCTCTCGAAGCCATCGGAAAAAGATTACTTCGTCAGTTCGCTTCGCTCGGGTTAGCGTACAGCAGGAACGGAACGTGTTCTGAAAAGTATTAGTTCTTGCTCCCAAAAAAATAAAGGCATAAAAAAAGCCCCCTGTTTGAGGAGGCCTTGTTTTTAGTTGTTGTAAGCTTTTAAAGCTTCTTTCAATATCTGAACCGATTTTATTAAATCGTCTTTTTTAAGAACATAAGCGATTCGAACTTCGTCTAAGCCAACACCCGGAGTGGAATAGAAACCGGCAGCCGGAGCGACCATTACCGTTTCTCCATTGAAATCGTAAGATTCCAATAACCACTGTGCGAAATCGTCGGCATTTTTTACCGGTAATTTTGCGATACAGTAGAAAGCACCTTTTGGATTGGCAACGGTTACACCTTCAATTTTGTTTAGTTCTGAAACCAAAGTGTCGCGACGGTCTTTGTATTCGGTGATTACATCGTCGAAATATTCCTGCGGTGTATCCAAAGCGGCTTCACTCGCAATCTGAGCATAGGTTGGCGGGCTCAAACGTGCTTGTGCAAATTTCATGGCAGTAGCCATTACTTCTTTGTTTTTAGAAACAATGCATCCGATACGCGCGCCACACATACTGTAACGTTTTGAAACCGAATCAATCATGATGGCATGCTCTTCAAGACCTTCCACATTCATTACAGAGTGGTGGGTGTATCCGTCGTATGCAAATTCGCGGTATACTTCATCAGCGATTAGGAATAAGTCGTGCTTTTTTACTAATTCAGCCAATTGAAGGATTTCTTCTTTTGAATATAAGTAACCGGTTGGATTTCCGGGGTTACAAATCAAAATTGCTTTTGTTTTAGGGGTAATCAGTTTTTCGAAATCGGCAATTGGAGGAAGTGCAAAACCAGTTTCAATACCTGAAATTACCGGTACAACTTTAACTCCTGATGCGGTTGAAAAACCGTTATAGTTTGCGTAAAAAGGTTCCGGGATGATGATTTCATCACCTTGATCCATAGTGCTTCCCATAGCAAAAAGCAAGGCTTCCGATCCTCCAGTGGTGATGATGATATCCGCTGTGTTGATTGGCAAATGATGCTTTTGGTAGTAAGCAGCCAGTTTATTTCTGTAGCTTTCAAAACCTGCGGAATGGCTGTATTCCAAAACGGTAATATCTGCATTTTTTACGGCATTCAAGGCAACCTCAGGCGTTTTGATGTCCGGTTGACCGATGTTTAAATGGTATACTTTGTGGCCTTTTTTCTTGGCCATTTCAGAATAGGGAACCAGCTTTCTGATAGGTGATTCCGGCATTTGCTGTCCTTTGTTTGAAACTTTTGGCATGGTTTGTTTTTTTGTAGTGCAAATTTGCGATTATTTTTAGTATTTAAAAAAAATGAATTGTTATTAATTTCTCAAAGTTGTAGGAAATATTGATAAGATGTAGTAATTTTCAGAAAATATTCGAAATGAGATTGTTTTTTTACATTGTTATAACACTTATTACTGCAATTACAGCAAGGGGTCAGGAAGGGTTTCAGTGGAAGTCTTCCAAAGATAAGATTGTGATTCCGTTTACCTTTGTTGACAATCTTATTATTATCCCGATTGAGATTAACAATACCAAACTGAACATGCTTCTGGATTCCGGATCCGAGCCTTCCTTGTTGTTCAGTTTTCCCGAAAATGACAGCATCAATCTTTATAATACGCGAAAAATTGAAATCTCAGGTTTAGGAAATGCGGAAATTGCGGAAGGTGTTTTTTCCGAAGATAATAAAGCGGATGTTAGCGGTTATGTTAACGAAAAATTCGATTTGTTGATCATTTTGGATGAAAACCTCAATTTTTCTTCAAGAATTGGAATCCCGGTTAACGGTATTTTAGGGTATTCTTTTTTTAAAAACAATATTGTGGATATCGATTATGAAAAAAAGAGAATCACGCTTTATAAAAACCGTGACATACTGGAGAAACGGAAAATGAATTCATTTACGCGTTTTCCCATAAACATTGTGAACGAGCGGCCTTATTTAGATGTAAAGGCTAAAATGGATACTAAAAGCGTCAATCTGAAATTATTGATCGATACCGGAATGGGCGATGGATTGTGGATTTTCGAAAGCGATACCGTGAAATGTAATAAAAATTATTTTATTGATGTTTTGGGACAGGGTATTGGCGGTACTGTTATTGGGAAAAAATCCAGATTGAATGAAATCGAGTTTTCAAAATTCAAATTTAATTCCCCCTTGGTTTCTTATCCGGATACCACTTCGTATAAACAACTTCGTATGATTGAAAACCGTAACGGATCCATTGGTGGTGGTATTTTAAAACGTTTTCATGTCTTTTTTGATTTCAAAGGCAGTCAGCTGCTTCTTAAGAAAAACAGTTTTTACGACGAACCCTTTAATTACAACATGAGCGGTCTTGAAATTGCGCATGCTGGTGTGGAATGGGTGCAGGAAATGCAATCCGGGGCAGGACAACAAGCAGATGGTGACGGGAAAAAATCACTTTTTGATAATAATGCACTTCTGTATAAATTTTCTTTAAAACCCGTATTTGAAGTGGTTTCGCTCCGAAAAGATTCCCCAGCCGAAAAATCAGGGTTAAAGATTGGTGATAAAGTAGTTAGGATTGACAGAAAAAATACTTATAACCTTTCCAAAAAGAGAATTGATGAAATGCTGCAGTCTGAAGATGGTAAAACCATAGAAATAGAAATCGAACGGAAAGGCGTAAAAAAGAAATTCTCCTTTCAGTTGAAGAAATTGCTCTAAATAAAAAAGTCCGCTATGAGCGGACTTTTATTTTTTATAAGAAAAGCGGGTTACGATTGCGGGCCGACTTTTGCTTTTTGTAAAACGTTTTTCTCTTCTTTTACGATAACTTCTCCTTTAATACGTAAAGCTACTTTACCGCCTTCCACGTTAACAGCATTGGATTCCACTGTAATGGTTTTGGAAATTTTTCCTGGGTTCATGTTGTATTTTACGTCAATTTTACCGGTTTTACCTGGCATGATCGGTTCGGTCGGTTTAGACGGAACAGTACATCCGCAAGTAGACTGCACGTTGGTAATGATCAAAGGAGCATCACCGGTATTGGTAAACTCGAAAGTTCTTATGCCGTTGTCTGCATCTTTGCTAACGGTACCATAATCGATAGTGTTATCTTTTGCTTTGAATTCAATTTTAGGGCCTTTTTGAGCATATGAGGCAACACTGAAAGCTAAAATGGCAACTAATCCTAATAATTTTTTCATTGTCTTAAGTTTTAATAGTTACTGTAAAATTACATTGTTTTAATAAATGAACAAATATTTTAACGCTCTTTTTTTATTTGCTCAGTTATGGTTATTTTTGCGATATAAATTACAAAAAGTGTACCAGAAATTATTTCATATCGATTTTTTTGGGGAGCGAGTCAACGGCTTGTCTCTGTAATCCCTGTTCCCGCTGTACGCACTATCTCGTTATGAATAACGAGACTGCCATCGGGGCTAAAAAGGATACTATTTGAATTTTTGTAAACTTATTTTTTTAAAGTTTAAATTGTCTTAAACTTTTAATCCTTAAACACATAGATAAACATGATACCCGCTCAATTTGAAGCCAAACTTGTAGAAAAAAAATGGTACGATTACTGGATGAAAAACAATTATTTTCAATCCAAACCGGACCATAGAACCCCATATACCATTGTAATTCCGCCACCCAATGTAACCGGTGTGTTGCACATGGGCCATATGTTGAACAACACCATTCAGGATGTATTAATCCGTCGTGCCCGATTAAAAGGTTTCAACGCCTGTTGGGTACCGGGAACAGATCACGCTTCCATTGCGACAGAGGCAAAAGTAGTTGCCAAACTAAAAGCGGAAGGCATCAACAAAAACGATTTAACCCGCGAGGAATTTTTAAAACACGCCTGGGAATGGACCGATAAATACGGAGGAACTATCCTTGAACAGCTTAAGCAATTAGGATGTTCTTGTGATTGGGACCGTACCAAATTCACCATGGATGAAGATATGTCCGCTTCGGTAATCCGTTCTTTTGTGGATTTGTACAATAAAGGTATGATTTACCGTGGTTACCGTATGGTAAACTGGGATCCGGAAGCAAAAACCACTTTGTCCGACGAAGAAGTAATCTACGAAGAAAGACAAGGAAAACTATATCATTTAAAGTACCAGATTGAAGGCTCTAACGAATTTGTAACCATTGCCACCACGCGTCCGGAAACGATTTTAGGGGATACGGCTATCTGTATTCACCCGGAAGACGAGCGTTACCAGCATCTGAAAGGTAAAAAAGCCATCGTTCCCATCTGCAACCGCGTAATTCCAATCATTTTTGACGAATACGTAGATATGGAATTCGGAACCGGATGTTTGAAAGTTACACCGGCACACGATGTAAACGATAAGGAATTAGGTGCAAAACACAACCTGGAAATCATCGATATTTTCAACGAAGATGCTACGTTAAATTCTTTCGGATTGCATTATCAGGGGAAAGACCGTTTCGTGGTTCGTGAGGAAATTTCAAAAGAATTAGAAACGATTGGTGCTTTAACAAAAGTTGAAAACCACCTGAACAAAGTCGGAACTTCTGAAAGAACCAAAGCCGTTATCGAACCGCGTTTGTCAGATCAATGGTTCCTGAAAATGGAAGATTTGGTTAAACCGGCCATCAAAGCTGTTTTGGAATCCGATGAAGTGAAGTTATATCCTTCAAGATTCAACAATACCTACCGTCACTGGATGGAAAACATCCGCGACTGGAACATTTCCCGTCAGTTATGGTGGGGACAGCAAATTCCGGCTTATTTCTATGGAGAAGGAAAAGAAGATTTTGTAGTAGCGGAAACTCCGGCAGAAGCTCTGGAATTGGCAAAACAAAAAACAGGAAATTCAAATCTGCAAGCTTCTGATTTACGTCAAGATGCGGATGCTTTAGATACCTGGTTTTCCTCATGGTTATGGCCAATGGCAGTTTTCGGAGGTATCATGAATCCGGACAACGAAGATTTTAAATATTACTATCCGACCAACGATTTGGTAACCGGACCGGACATTTTGTTCTTCTGGGTAGCCCGTATGATTATCGCCGGTTACGAATATGCCGATGCAAAACCGTTCAGTAATGTATATTTAACCGGTTTGGTACGTGACAAACAAGGTCGTAAAATGTCGAAATCGCTTGGAAACTCACCGGATCCTTTGGATTTGATCGAGAAATTCGGTGCGGACGGCGTTCGTTGTGGCTTGTTGTTGAGTGCTTCGGCAGGAAATGATATTTTATTCGACGAAGAATTATGCAACCAAGGAAAAGCGTTTGCCAATAAAATCTGGAACGCGTTCCGCTTGATCAAAGGCTGGGAAGTAGCGGATATTGCACAACCGGAATCGTCAAAAGTTGCTATTGAATGGTATGAAGCAAAATTGCAGAAAACCTTAGCGGAAATTGAAGATAATTTCGAAAAATATAGAATTTCAGATGCTTTAATGGCCATCTATAAATTGGTATGGGACGATTTCTGTTCGTGGTTCCTTGAGATGATTAAACCGGGATACCAGCAACCGATCGACCGCGCAACATTCAACAAAGCGATTGAAATGTTAGAGGCGAACCTGAAATTGTTACATCCGTTCATGCCGTTCTTAACGGAAGAAATCTGGCAGTACATTGCCGAAAGAACTCCGGAAGAAGCTTTGATTGTTTCACAATGGCCGGAAATAAAATCGTTTGACGAGAAGTTAATCGGAGCTTTTGATTTTGCTACTGAGGTAATTTCAGGAATCCGTACCATCCGTAAAGACAAAAACATTCCGTTCAAAGATGCTATCGAACTGAAAGTGGTGAACAACGAAAATGCTACTGTATTCTTTGATTCGATTATTAAGAAATTGGGTAACGTTACGAATTTGGACTACGTTTCCGAAAAAGTTGACGGTGCATTATCCTACCGAGTAAAATCGAACGAATACTTTATTCCGATTACCGGAAATATTGATATCGATGCGGAAATCAAGAAGTTAACCGAAGAATTGGAATACAACAAAGGTTTTCTTAAATCGGTTCAGGCGAAATTGTCCAACGAGAAATTTGTAGGCGGTGCTCCTGAGAAAGTAATCGAAATGGAACGCAAAAAAGAAGCGGATGCTTTGGCAAAAATCGCTACGATCGAGCAAAGTTTAGCAGGTTTGAAAGTGTAATTAGCTTTATAAATAAATTAAAACGCCCCGAACTTCGGGGCGTTTTTTTATACAGTTAATTGTCTTTTTTTATTGTTTTTAATTTGTAGGGATTAACTTAGGAATGAAAATTGTGTGCAGTTTGTTTAGAAGTGTCACTCATTTTATTTCATAATTAAAAAGTTTAGGAATTTTCGTCACTATTTTAATCGTGTTCGTCACAATCTCTTGTAAACGTTAGTTTTAGAAAAGCAGGTATAAATAGTTTTGTCACCATTAAACTCACAACCTAAAAAAATTAGTATGAAAAAAACACTATTCTATCTGGTACTTTTGTGTGCCGCTCAATTAGGATTTTCACAAAATCTTATATCGAATCCCGATTTTGAAACTGGTCCGGTACCAACCGCAACCGGACAAATTCATTATGCAACCGGTTGGACACAGCCTTGTACAGATGCTTATTTAATGACAGCTCCAGCTACTGGTGCGGATTTATTGGACAGAAATACAACAAATAGTGCTATTGATGTCCCTGTAAATAATTGGGGCAATATAGAAGAAAGAACATCAACCTCGAATGGGGATGATCGTTATGCACACTTATGGCAAACAGAAAATGCTGGGCCATTAGGCGACCAGATAGTAGGGGAACGCATAACAGGAACTTTAACGGAAACATTAAATTCGGGTTGTTATAGGGTTTGTTTTTGGGGTGCTGTAGGTCCAAACCAGTTGACTTATTTAGATTACGGAAAGCAAATCATTGAAGTGTTGTTGGTAAACGGAAATAGCTGTAATGGACTTTTACTTTTTGAGACACCGGCTATTCCAAATGACAATGCCTGGCATCAGTATTGTAAAGATTTTACATTAACTAGTGCTCAGGCCGGTTTATACAACAGGATATTGTTTCGTATTAAAAATGACGGAGATGCAAGTGCCAATAATTTTTCAATATACATTGATGAAACAAGTTTAATAAAAAACACACCAACGGTTTCTATTACAGGAAGCACTTATTTTTGCGCCGGCCAATCGACTACTTTAACAGCGTCTTCTGGTTATACGAATTATTCATGGTCTACCGGTGCTACAACCTCGTCAATCAATGTAAGTACTGCTGGGACTTATACCGTTACAGCCTGGAATGCAGGTTCACCTTGTCAAGCTACGGCCACTGTGACTGTTTCGGCCATCTTGCTGCCAAAAATCATTTTACCGAATAGCATCAGTGTTTGTAACAGTAATTTTCAGCCGATCTGCGGACCGTCCAATACAAGTACCTATACTTTTACGTATTCTTGGTATTATGTTGATCCTGTGACGCAAACGTCGGTATTGGTTTCTCATAATCAATGCTATACACCAACGCAATATGGTACTTATACCTTAGTGGTTACTAATCAATACGGTTGTACTTCTTCCAAAACGATCAGTGTAATTCAAGGAACTGGTCCTGCTGTATCCATAAAAGATGTGAAATATTGCGGTAAAACACCTTTATATGTTGGTTTCCCTGCCGCTTTCGCAGACGCGGTTTCCTACCAATGGACTTATAATGGGGGAACACCTTTTTCAGGAGGTTATAGAATTAACAATATGGGTGATGGTCAGTACTGTGTAACGGTTACCTGGAATACGGGCTGTACTTCAACAACTTGTTTTACGGTTGAGGAATGTTGTACACCAAACACGGAGTTTACCATTACGTATAATCCGTTTGGTTCTACAGCTACGATTACAGTACAGAACAATGCTGCTAATACACCATACTATGATGCTGAGGATTTTATTTTATATAAAGATTGCGGAAACACAGGTGTTTGGACACAACATGCAATAGTGTCAAGAACAACGAACTTTAATACTGCGGTAGTTTTTAGTGGTTTGGATGAAAATTGTGTTTATAAAGTAGTACATAGAGTGAATTCACTATGTTTAGGGCAAACCTTTACATCGGAAGAATTTGCTTATGGCAGATTGGCGGTTACCCTTTACAGTAACCCTGTGTCAAATGGTCAGCCGTTGATGGTGGATATTAAATCCCCTTCAAAAGCATCAACTATTGAGATCAATGATTTGACTACGGGAGAAATGATTTACAAGACAACCATCGATGCTAAATCCAGAAAACCGTTTAAAATTGAGTATGATGTTTTCTCAAGAAACGGTAAAAAAGCTTCAGGGGTTTACAATGTAAGGGTTTATGATGAGTCTGGAGAAGTTAATAAAAAAGTAATCGTTAAATAATAAAATTGGTAATGAGATTGCATTTTAAAGCCCCTTTTTAGGGGCTTTTTTTATGGTTGGAATTCAGATTTTAAAAGCGAATAAACTAAAGAATCTTCTATGATACCGTTTTTGCAATAATGTTCACGGAGATGTCCTTCTTTGCTGAACCCAAGGTTGGTGACCAGTTTTAGGGAGGCCATATTCGCAGGGCTAATAAAAGCTTCAATACGATGGAGTTGCATTGTATTGAAACCATAGTTGATTACTTCCCGAAGTGCTTCGGTCATGATTCCTCTGCCTTTGAATCGGTCGTCTTTTAAAGCATAACCGATTTCGGCACGGGCATGTTCCGTATACCAGGTATGAAACCCGCATCCGCCGATGATTTCATCAGAAGTTTTATCGATTAACTGGAAATTGGCAAAGGAACGGTTGTAAGTTGCCATGCCCTTTTGAAACTTTTCCTTTTCTTTTATAAAATCAGCCTGCGTTTCCAGTCCGAAAAAGGTTTTGATATCATCTTCGGAATAAGCATTGAAAACATGAGCATAAACTTCAGGTGTAAGTTTTCGCAGTATAAGGTTTTCGGTTTCAATGATCAGGAATTTCATTATCAGATTTTTATAAAGTTACTTTGTAAATAAGCAATGTGGTTAAAGATATTAAAAAAAAGAGCCCCAAAAAGGGGCTTTTTTTACTGCTGAAAAGGTTAATCGTTTTCCTCTTCGTTATTTTCAGTTTCCTTTTTCAGGATTTTTCCGTCCGAGGACAGTCTAACATCGTAAACATCTTTGTCTTTTTTAACCTTTACTTCGTAAACGGTTCCGTGATCGGACGTTTCTGCTTTTTCAGCTTCCACGATTTTAAAACCGGCAAAGTCTTTTGTTACAGCAGCGCTAACCGCTTTTGGAAGTTCTGAAATTTTGATTTCGGTTTCGGTTTCCAGCCATTTTCCGGATTTGTCAAACGTAGCAGAATGTTTCTTTCCTTTTAAATCGAAATCGGTTTCATATTCAGCATCACCTTCCATTTCCCAGCTTTTGGCTGTCGAAGAAGGGAATTTTAACTTAAAACTTTTCAGTACTTCTGCAGGTACTTCGTCATTCGCTATTTTTTGGGCGAAAGCTGATGAAGCACTTATAATTAAAGCCAAAACGGCTAATATTAATTTTGTTTTCATAGAGTAAGTAATGTTAATGAATGTTAATGAATTTTATAAAATGCCTTTAAACAATTGGAGGGCGTAATTTTCGTGATGTGAAATTGTCAGTAACTATATTTTTTGAGATAATTGGGATTTTATTCTTTGGAATGTAAGGAATATTGTTTTTAGGCAGGGTAAACTCAAAAGCCACAGGAGCGAACAATTGGAAAGTGATAGTCTGGTTTTGGAAGGGCTGATGTGGTTTTTGATCATCATCTTGGCCATGTTCGTCAAAAAGCCCGTCGAAGTTAAGCAGATGATCCGTTACAAAATCAATCGTATCCATATCGCAGTCTTCAGTAGCTTTGCAATTTGCATACATTTGCGGAAGCTTTGTTACCATAGAAAAGTCGCTCATGGGTAAAACAAACGTTCCCAACGCGTAATAAAAAAGTAATGCTGTGACAATCAGTCGTTTCATTTCTGTTTTTAGAAACTCTAATGTAATGATTTTTTTAGTTTTTTAAAGCGAAAAAGTAGGAATCTGTTTTGTACTTTTGAAAAAACTCCAGTTTCAACGATTCCAACATGAAAATAGTTATTTCTCCGGCCAAATCCCTTGATTTTGAAAAGCAATTACCAACGAAGCAATATTCAGATTTTTGTTTTTTGAAAGAAGCTAATTCGGTACATAAAGTCCTTAAAAAGAAAAAACCGAAGCAATTAATGGAACTCATGGATATTTCAGACAAGCTGGCCGATCTGAACTGGCAGCGCAACCAGGAATGGGCGACACCGTTTACCCACGAGAACGCGCGTCCGGCGGTTTATGCTTTTAACGGGGATGTTTATATCGGGTTGGATGTGTATACCTTGCCGGAAGACAAACTGAATGTTTTGCAGGATAAATTAAGAATCCTTTCCGGTTTATATGGTCTTTTGAAGCCGTTGGATCTGATTCAGCCATATCGTTTGGAAATGGGGACGCAGCTGCCGATCGGGAAGAACAAAAACCTGTATGAATTCTGGAAAACGAAAATCACCAAAGAGCTTAATAAAGATTTGAAGAAAGGCGATTTGTTTATCAATCTGGCGAGCAATGAATATTTTTCGGCCGTTGATGTGAAAGCCTTAAAAGTATCGGTAATCACTCCGGAGTTCAAAGATTATAAAGACGGAAAACTGAAGATGATCAGTTTTTTTGCCAAGAAAGCCCGCGGGATGATGGTGCGTTACATTATTGATACCAATGCAGAAACCCTCGAAGATCTGAAAGGTTTCAACTACGAGGGCTATAAGTATGATGCGTCGTTATCAAAAGGAAATACGCTGGTTTTTACGCGATAATTAGCGTAAATGCAGGAATTCTTCGTAATCGCGGTGTATTTCACGGGTAAGTTTGTGTTGGTCACGCGACAGTTCGCGCAAGGCTTCAACACCTTTTCTGGCACAACGTCTAACACTTAACAACTTGGTCGAGAAATCCATCAAACGTTTAGCGTCTGTTGGCGGAAGTTTGTCGCGAAGTTCATTTACCAATTCATTGAATTCGTTAACTACGGAAGTGTTTTCTTCATATTCGGACTGTAAATCCACCAAAAACTCGTCAATCTCTTTCTCAATATCATGAGAATTGTGTTCACTCTTTTGTAAAAAATCTTTAAGGAATTTTCTGTCGTTACGTGTAAAGATACCCATGATGAAGAATTTTAAACGGTTACTATAATTTGTTATGAATCAGTCAAATGTAATGTTAATTTTATATTGATTTAACATTAAATAATTGAAAATCGATAAAAAGTAATAATGACCGCTTAATTGAAAATTATGAAAGAAAATTACATTAAGTTAGGTATTCTTCATAATCGCGTAAGACTTCTTTTGATAGTTTTTGCTGTTCCCTGTAAAGATGGTTAAGAGCTTCAATTCCTTTTTTGGCACAGCTTTTCATTTTGACAGCCTGATCTGAGTATACGTCCAGTTTTAATAATTCTTCCTCTGAAAGCTTTGTTTTGACTGATGCAATAAATGACTTGAATTCTTCAATATTTAATTTGTTCTGTCGGAAATTATCTTTCAGATCGTCCATTAAATACTGGATTTCCTTTTCGATATCGTTATGATACAATTTGTTTTTTTTGCTTATTTCGGCAATGAATTTCTTCTCCTTTCTCTTGAAAAGCCCCATGTTTTAATGATTTGTAATTAATACTGAGCCGAATATAAACGTTTTGTGATACAAGAATGTTAAGTGAATTTTACCTGTTTGTTACAGAATGTTTATCCTACAACCGACTTTTTTTCTTTAGGAAAGAATCCTTAAAAAAGCGGTCCAGGGACCCACTTCTTCTTTGTATTGTTTGGCCATTACCCGGTCAATCTGTGCTAAATGATCCAGATCGTGCACCATCCAGCAACTCAGCAATTGTGATAAGGTAACTTCGCCAAATACGGGATGGATGCCGGTTCGGTTAAAATCATTTTCCGTTAGTTTTTTCGATTTTAGAATGCCTAAATTTCGTTCCCGTAGCGTTTTGAATTCCACTAAAAGCTGTTCCATCGATTTTCCTTTACTGTCTTCAAACATGGCAAAACGGTCAAAAGGGGAGAAGGATTTGTCTTCATTGTCCGACAATATGATTTCCAGACGTGAAATCCAATCGGTTTTTTCTCCGTGAACCAAATGACCTACAATGTCGAAAGCACTCCAGGTTGCCTCGCCTTCATTGCAGTGCAGCCATGGCTCGGGCAGGTTTTTCAGTTGTACCTCCAAAAGTGCAGGTGTTCGTTCCAAAAAGGTTATTGCGGTGGTGATGTCGAATTTCATAGTGAATTGTTTATTGTACTAAGATAGTTTTAAAAAGGAATAACAGTCGCATAAGAATATGTTAAATGCATCCAAAATCATTGGGAATCAGTCCCTCTAATTATCAAAAAAATGTATCTTTGACCGCAAATGGAATAACAATGACTACAACTGAAAAAACAACACAACTGGAACAGTATTTTCAGCAGTTCAGGAACAATATTATAGGGATCAATCAGGAGTTTGAATCGCCTTTTGGTACCCAGAAAATTATTTATACTGATTGGACCGCTTCCGGACGTTTGTACCGTCCCATTGAGGAGAAAATCATCAATGAATTCGGGCCTTTCGTAGCCAATACCCACACGGAAACTACAGTGTCGGGAACAGCTATGACCATGGCGTACCACGAAGCACGTCACATCATCAAACACCATGTCAACAGTAACGAAGATGATATTTTGATTGTTGACGGTTCCGGAATGACGGGAGTGGTGAATAAATTTCAGCGAATCTTAGGGCTTAAAGTACCTGAAAACCTTCAAAAATATACACAGGTACCGGAAGAGAAAAAGCCGGTGGTTTTCATTACCCATATGGAACACCATTCCAATCAGACCTCATGGCTGGAAACCATTGCTAAAGTAGAAGTGATTCCTGCCTGTGAAAAAGGTTTGATTTGTCTGGATAGTTTTAAGGCTTTATTGGAGCAATATAAAGACAGAGCACTTAAAATTGCTTCCGTTACAGGATGTTCCAATGTTACCGGAATCCGAACGCCTTATCATGAAATTGCAGAATTGGTTCACCAGTATAATGGTGTTTGTTTCGTGGATTTTGCCTGTTCGGCACCTTACATCAAAATTGACATGCATCCGGCGGACAGACCGCAAGGCTATCTGGATGCGATTTTCTTTTCACCGCATAAGTTTTTAGGCGGCCCTGGAACTTCGGGTGTATTGATTTTCAATAAGAAACTGTACCGAAACATGGTGCCGGATCATCCGGGAGGCGGAACGGTAAGCTGGACAAATCCTTGGGGCGAGCACAAATATTTAGACAATATTGAAGAACGTGAAGACGGTGGGACACCGGGATTCCTTCAGGTGATCAAAACCGCTTTGGCGATTCAGCTGAAAGAGCAAATGGGTGTGGACAACATCTTAAAACGCGAGCATGAAATTGTGGATTATGTTTTCGAACAACTGAAAGCGATTCCTAATCTTAATATTTTAGCAGGTCAACATGAAAACAGGTTGGGAGTAATTTCATTCTATATTAATGATTTACATTTTAATTTAGGTGTGAAATTACTAAACGATCGTTTTGGAATCCAAACACGCGGAGGTTGCAGCTGCGCAGGGACTTACGGGCATTATTTGTTGCACGTGGATCAGGAGCAGTCGCATTACCTGACGGATAAGATTACGGCAGGGGATTTGATCGAGAAACCGGGTTGGATCCGTATGTCAATCCATCCGACCACAACTTCTGCAGAAATTGAATACGTTTGTGACAGCATTAAGGCATTGGCGGAAAAACATAAGGAATGGGCGAATGATTACACATACAATAAAAATTCGAATGAGTTTCTTCATAAGAATGCTCTTCACAAAGAAAAAGAAATGGTTGCCAAATGGTTTAAGCTATAAATAAAAAGTCCCTTTAATCAAGGGACTTTTCTTTTTTATGTTTCCAGCGTTTGTGTGTCCAGAGGTAAAATTCCGGTGCTTCATAAATTTGCTGTTCTACTTTTTTAATGAATTGTTCCGAAAGCTGATAGTTGGGAACCGAGTTTACGTCTTCGCTCAAAATTTCGAAGGAAGCTTCATAATAGCCTCTTTTTACTTTTCGGACCTTCAGGAAAATCACATTCATGTCGAAGCGTTTAGCCAGCATTTCGGCTCCAATATGGATTGGGGTTTCAATACCCATAAACTCATACCAATACAAGTGTTTGGACCATCTTGGCGTTTGATCACTTGCAAAACCGTAAAGCCCTAAAATTCCATTTATACTGTTATTCTCAATGGTGGATTTCGTTTCTTTGGTCGTAATCAGGTAGGCGTTGAACTTTGATCGGATATTTCGAACCAATTTGTCAAAATGCGGGTTTGCTATTCGTTTGTAAATCCCGTAGCCTTTGTGATTACTGTGGTAGTTCATGGAGATTACCCACTCGTAACTCGCATAATGGGCGCACATCAAAGCGATACTTTTGCCTTTTTTTTCTAAATCGTGGTAAACCTCAAGATTGGTATAACGGAAACGTTTTTCTATTTCTTTCCTTGAAATGGTCATGGTTTTGATCATCTCAAGAAACATGTCGCACATATGGTGGTAGAACTTTTTCTCTATAGTCCTTCTTTCTTTTTCTGATAAATGTGGTAAGGCCATGGCGATATTCGCTCTAACCGTCTTTTTTCGGTATCCTATCAGGCGATATACTAAAACGTAAATGCAATCGGAAAGAAAATAAAACAAAGGAAATGGCAATACGGAAATACCCCATAAGATTGGGTAGAAGATAATATAAATCAGTAACTGCATTCGGATAATTTTTTACAAATATACTTTTTAAACCAATTATTCTTGCATTTAATTAACATTCCCTAAAGAAACAATTGATAAATTTACCATTCGAAAATCCATTCTATGCATCCAGTTTTATTGTTCATTATTGCCATTACGGCGATAACAAGTTACCGAGGCTTTAACGATACGTCATTTTTCAGGAAATATGAGTTTCACATAGGGAGTATAAGGGCAGGTGAACACCTACGCTTAATCACTTCCGGTTTTTTGCATGCGGATTTTATGCACCTTATTTTCAATATGCTTACGCTGTATTTTTTTGCGCCTACGGTTATTGAAAAAATGGGGGTGATACATTTTGTGTTGGTGTATTTTGGGAGTCTTCTTTTCGGTAGTTTATTGTCGCTGTATTTTCATAAAAACGATTATTATTACAGGGCTATCGGAGCTTCTGGTGCGGTAACGGGGGTTTTGTATTCGGCGATATTGTTTGAACCGGATCGACTTTTGGGACTGTATTTTGTAATTCCTGTTCCGGCTTATCTTTTCGGTATCGGGTACCTGCTGTATTCGATATACGGTATGAAAGCCAAAAATGACAATATAGGGCACACGGCACACTTTGGCGGGGCTATCGGCGGCTATATCATTACATTGTCGCAAGTACCTTCAATGTTTTATGATAATACTTTTACGGTTGTTTTGCTGCTAATCCCGATTGTTTTGTTGTTTATTTTAGAAAAAACCGGTAAAATTTAAGTTTGGCATACAGTTTGAATTATATTTACTAAATTTAAAAATATGAGAAAAATAGCACTAATCTTAATGATTGTTTTTACGATGACAACATTTGCACAGGAACACAAAAGCCCACAGGTACCACAAATTTCAGTGAGTGGGGAAGGAAAGATAAAAGTTACTCCGGACATTACGGTTATTCAGCTTGGTGTGCAGAATAACGGAAAGGAAGCTGCCGAAGTGAAAAAGCAAAACGATATCATTATCGAAAAAGTGATTAAGTACATCAAAAAGCACAATATCCCGGCAACCGATTTTCAGACCTCACAAATGAGTTTGTATAAGAATTATGATTATCAGACCAAAAAGTACACCTTTCAGGCTAATCAGTCCATTACGGTTACCCTGAAAAACATTGCCAAGTACGATGCTTTTATGATGGATGTAATGGATACCGGTATTAACACCATTAGCGGTGTGGAATTTAAATCCTCAAAAATGGCCGAATATGAAAGTGATGCCCGAAAAAAAGCAATGCTAAATGCCAAGAAGAAAGCGGAGGATTACGTTTCCGTGCTGAATCAGAAAATAGGGAAAGCAATATTGATTTCGGATAATACTCAGGTATATTACCCGCAACCGATGTTTAAAGGCGCTGCGATGACTATGGCTGAAGATGCCTCTGCGCCAAGAGAAACATTAGCAGTTGGTGAAATTGAGATCACGGCTAACGTTCAGGTTAGTTTTCAGTTGGATTAATTTGAAAATGAATATAGAGAAAGCCCTTAACATTGTTGAGGGCTTTTTTTTGGATTATGGAAAATTTGCTTCCATATCATTGCTTCCGTGTTTAAGTATCTTTACGCTTTTGCTTCCTTTTTTTGTTTCCACTCTTGTAAATCGGTTATGGAGATTTTTGGTTCAACAATGATAAATTTTTGCAATTCATCATCAAAAAATGTTTTACCGGTGCCTCCCAGTAAGCTTTTTCGAATAATGCGATGTATGATATTTTCCTCGTTAGAAAGGTAATTGTCCGCTTCATAATCTTCAGATAATTCATAAGATACCATATTTATCATCCCATAATATTCCGAAGGCGGAACAATTGGCTCGTATTCATCTGTATAACTTCTTATATGATTGTAGTAAACATAAAAAGAACGCATAGTGTAATCGTCACCAACCTCAAGTAGTTTAGGGATAAAAACATATTCTTTAATATCCGGTTTGCTGTCAATCCATTTCACAAGTTCATCATACAGAAGTATATAAGTCGGGATGAATTCAGGAAGTACTTCTTTATCAAAATGCCTTATAATTGCATCTTTACCATTTTGATAGTCTTGTTGAATATACAGGGTGCCGAATTCATTTTCAATAAATCTTTTTAGTGGTGTTTCCTTTTTTAAGTCTTCGAATGTTTTCATAAATGCTAACTCTTTTTTTTTGAAATTTAGCTTGTTGCATAAATTGCTTCTACATTTAAAATATATCTTGCCGGCTGTTTCTCACCAAAGGAAAAGATGTATAAGTGATTTTCCTTCATTAAAAAATACACCGAAAGCCCATCGTTCGATCGGTAAAAATCTTCAAAAAAGGGTAAATCCTTAAAATGTTTGGCGAATTCTGAATTTTCAATGGTCTGAAGTTTTAGTTCTTGTGTGATTTTTGAAAAATCTTCTTCTGAAATATGCTTTTTTAAACCCGCTATTTCCTGGATTGTTATTTCGGATAAGGTGAAATTGTGATTGTTCACGTTAAAAATTCCGGTATATAACTCGTCATTTTCCAAACCATCGTACAATAATTTCTTGTTTTCTAAAAGTGTCATTTTTGTTTCAAAATTATCAGTAAATCCAATATCAAATCATAAGGATAGTATTGCTGATGCTATCCTGTGCTCAAATATAACCAGAAGAATCTGATATTAATTTTCTTTTTGATGGAAAAGGATGCGATGTTACTTCTATATTTGTTGGAATTAAATTGTAACCAAATGAAATATGGATTCCAAAGGAAGAACAAGGGATTCGTAACTATAAAAATTAAGTTGAAAATGAGCAGACCGACACTATTTTTGATTATGGCCATATGCACTTTGTCAAGTTGTAAAAAGAACAATAATGATGCGACAATGCACGACGCGAAAAAAGACACTCTTGCTGAAGAAACAGTCAATCTCCAACAAGATACTTTAGAAGTAAAACCGTCGCTTTTTATCTGCAAAGAAAATGATAACGGCTTGTCCCGCTATGATGATCCGTTAAACAAGACCTGCGCATGTAAAGAAACAACATTTGAAAAGGCTTATAAACTATTTTACGACGAAGCACCGTCGCATCTGAAGGAGAATTTACTGGAAAAATTACCCTCCGGGGATTTTCAGGTCAAAGCAGTAAGCGCGGAGGTTTCCTATAAAAGAATTTTGAAGGATACCCTGAGAATAGATGTGAGTTATCAGGGCGGCGACGATTATTATATCTTTTATAAAAACAGTAATAACACTGTTGGGTACAAAGAGTATGTTGGTTTGCCTTAAATGGTGAGGCTTTGAAGGCTGAATATAAAAAGGCTCAATTAGACTCCGTTGGCTTTATTGTTCAATTGAAGATATAAGGATTACTCCACTTCGTTCCGAGATCCTGAGTAAGGTGAACCTTACTCAAGCTTATAAAAACAAAAAAACGCTCAAGTAAAACTTGGTGCTATCATTTATAGAATGTACATGGATTACTCCACTTCGTTACGTGATCCTGAGTAAGGTTCCCTTACTCAAACTAAATGAAACAAAAAAGCACTCAAGTAAAACTTGGTGCTATCATTTATAGAATGTACATGGATTACTCCACTTCATTGCGTGATCCTGAGTAAGGTGGAACCTTACTCAAACTAAATGAAACAAAAAAAGCACTCAAGTAAAACTTGGTGCTTTTTTCTTATTCATTTAGTTTGTGGGGAGAGCAGGATTCGAACCTGCGAAGGTGTAACCAGCAGATTTACAGTCTGCCCTCGTTGGCCGCTTGAGTATCTCCCCAACGCATAATTGCTTATTGCGGTTGCAAATATAGAACTGTTTTTTCGTTTTGCAAGCGTTAAATAAAGATAATTCACAACTTTTTTTTAATCGGTTGGAATTGAAATACATAAAAAAATCCCCCGAAGGAGATTTTTGTATAAAACAGGTTTTACTGGGCTTATTTCGCCAATAATTCTGCGATTTTTGCTTTTAATTCCGCACCGCGAAGGTCTTTTGCAACGATTTTTCCGCTGGCATCTAAAATGAAGGTAGCCGGGATCGCTTTTACGTTATATAGTTTTGCAATTGGATCTTCCCAGGCTTTAAGGTTGGAAACCTGAGCCCAGGTTAATTGGTCTTTGGCAATAGCTTCTTTCCATTTAGCAGCATCTTTGTCCAAAGAAACCCCTATAATGTTCAATCCTTTTTCGTGAAATTCATTGTAAAGCGCCACTACATTAGGGTTTTCCGCACGACATGGTCCGCACCATGAAGCCCAGAAATCAACAATAGTCACTTTTCCTAAAGATTGTTTTAAAGTAACTAATTTACCTTCAGGGGTGCGTGCCGAAAAGTTCGGAGCTTCCATTCCTGCTGCGATTTCTTTAACCGGAGTGATAAGTTTCTTAATTCGGATGGCTGCTCTTGTTTTTAAAAGCTCTTTGTCGAATTTCGCCAATTGTGCTTTGATTTCCTCAACCGGAACCATTCCTCTTGAAGAAAAGTTTTCCATAATGATTACCGCCAACAATTTGTTCGAATTTTTGGTCATGTATTCTTTAGGCTGTTCCACCATGGCTTTTTGCAAAGACATTAATTTTTTCATCAGAGAATTTGCTGTAGCTGTATCTTTTTTAGATTCTGCTTCCATGTACTTTTTCTCGTTGTCTTTTCTGAAATTGATAAAATCTTTATAGCGTTTTAAGCCGTCTTCATTATATTTTTGAAGTTCATCATTGTTTGCAGTACCCGAAATTTTGGTCAGATGGGCTGAATCTTTCTGGATAGCAATGTTAATCTCTCCGTTTTCAAGGAAAAAAGGAACGTTGGCACTTGGATTATCGATTTTAATAAAGCTGATGTCCACGCTGTCCACATTGCCTTTAAATTCGAATTTTCCGTTTTCGATCTTAACCGTGTCTTTGGCAACCGGTCCCATGTCTCCCTGATACTGAAGGATTACGGGAGTTCCGTTTTCAAAGCCTTTTGCTGTTCCGGTAATTAAAAATTCGTTGTCGCCAACTTTGCTGCACGAAGCCAAAACGGTTAAGGCAGCCAATACAAGAATTTGCTTCATTTTTATGTTTAATTGTTTGAGGTGCAAAAGTATTTAAAAATACTAAGCATTTGGTATAGGTTTTATTAAAATTTTGTTAGGGTCGTAAAAGAAAAAATCAGGATTTCTCCTGATTTTTAAGTTGTTATTTTAAGGTCGACGGACAGACAAAATTAGTCAGCGTGACACCGGTATTCCGTATTCCGGCCATACCTTTTTCCACATTGATCATATTGTGATAGCCTCTTGACTTTAAGATCGAGGACATGATTACAGATCGGTAACCGCCGGCACAATGCAAATAGAAATCTTCATTTTTAGGAACTTCCGATAGTTGGCTGTTTACAAAATCCAACGGAATGTTGATAGCATTTTCTACGTGTTCCGCGGAATATTCTCCCGGTTTTCTGGAATCCACAACCACTAATTTGGTCTGGTCTTTTTCTGCGGCAAATTTCTCCGGTGAAATGGAAACGATGCTGTCGGTTTCAAATCCTGCTGTTTTCCAGGCTTCAACTCCGCCTTTTAAATAGCCGATACAATTGTCAAATCCAACCCGGGCAAGTCTTGTGATGGCTTCTTCTTCGCGGCCTTCTGGAGTAATCAGCAAAATAGGTTGTTTTACATCCATGATTAAAGCGCCTACCCAAGGAGCGAAATTGCCGTCCAAACCAATAAAAATCGATCCCGGAACATGTTCCTTTACAAAGAAATCCTGATGGCGGACGTCTAAGATCAACGCTTCCGACTCGTTGGCCACAGCTTCAAAAGCAGCGGGTTCCAATGCGGTTTTTCCTTTGGTGATAATCGTGTCCAGGCTTTCGTAACCCTGAATGTTCATCATTACGTTTTGTGGAAAATAAGCTGGTGGCGCACCCAATCCGTCCAATAATTCAGTAATGAACTCTTCTTTGGTCATATCGGCACGCAACGCGTAATTTACTTTCTTCTGATTGCCTAAAGTGTCAGTGGTTTCCTTGCTCATGTTTTTCCCGCAGGCACTTCCGGCACCGTGGTTGGGATACACGATCAAATCGTCAGACAAGGGCATGATTTTATTGCGAAGCGAATCAAACAACATTCCGGCCAATTTCTCCTGTGTTAAATCGGAAGCTACTTTCTGCGCTAAATCCGGTCGTCCCACATCGCCAATAAATAAAGTGTCTCCGGTAATGATGCCGTGTTCTTTTCCGTTTTCATCAATTATCAGGTAGGTTGTACTTTCCAGTGTGTGTCCCGGTGTGTGCAGGGCTTTGATGGTAACATTACCAATTTTGAACTCCTGATTGTCTTCTGCAATGATGGTTTCGAAATTTGGTTTCGCTGTTGGCCCGTAAATGATCTGAGCACCTGTTTTTTTAGATAAATCCAGGTGTCCGGAAACGAAATCGGCATGAAAATGCGTCTCGAAAATGTACTTGATTTTCGCATTGTCTTTAGCGGCTTTATCAATATAAGGCTGTACTTCACGAAGAGGATCAAATATGGCAGCCTCACCGTTATTTTCAATATAATAAGCGGCGTGAGCGATACATCCGGTATAAATCTGTTCTATTTTCATAGTTGTTGTAATTTTTCTGTAAAGGTAATACAATGTGTAAAAACCTGGTGTAACACAAGTTACAATGTTAATAGTTCTTTTGATAAAATAAACAGCGCCATTAACAGTACAAAGTAACCAAATCCTTTTTTAAGTTGGGTATCATTTAGGAACTTATTAAGATAGATTCCTATAAAGATCCCCGTTACGGATATCGAGGTAAAAATAAGCAGAAAATACCAGTCAATTGTTAAATTCTGAAGATCACCCATAAATCCAATCAGGGAATTCAAGGCTATGATGAGCAGGGAAGTGGCAACTGCTTTGCGCATCGGTAATTTTGCAAAAAACACTAAGGCGGGAATAATCAGAAAACCTCCGCCGGCACCTACCAGGCCGATAAGCAATCCTATTACAACGGTTTGAAGCACAAACCTTATTTTAGAATCGGAATGGGGAGCGGTTTCGGTTTTTGTTTTCTTTTTCAGCATTGATAAAGCCGCCAATAGCATGATTATGGCAAAAAGCACCATCAGGAACATTTCCTTGCTGACACTGAAAAAAGAGGTTTCTAAAATAGTATCCGGAAGGGCTGGAACGATATAACGTCTTGTAAAATAAACTGTTGCAAACGACGGAATGGCAAACAAAAAGCCTTTTTTTACATCTACAAAACCTTTAAAGTAATTTTGTGTGGCCCCGAAAGCCGAAGTGGTTCCGACGATAAAAAGTGAATAGGCCGTAGCGGTTACCGGATTCAACCCGATAACGTAAACCAACAACGGAACGGTAAGTATCGAACCGCCGCCGCCTGTTAAGCCAAGGATCAAACCTATCAGCAATGCACCGAAATAACCAAATAACTCCATTAGAATTTAAGGATTTCGATTTTGTTACGGTTCAGTTTTATTTTGCCCTCCTGTTCCAGAGTTTTGAGTAATCGGGATACCACAACTCTTGAAGTATGCATTTCTGAAGCTATTTCCTGATGGGTATTGGTGATTTCGGTTGTTCCTAAAACTTTAGCTTTGTCGGTTAGGAATTTATACAGGCGTTCGTCCATTTTCATGAAGGCTAAGGTGTCGATTGCTTCCAGCATTTCCATAAGACGGGTGTTGTAGCTTTCGAATACAAAATTGCGCCACGACTTGAACTGAACGATCCATTCTTCCATTTTCTCAATCGGGATCATGATTAAATCGCCAGATGTTTCTGAAACGGCCTGGATTTTACTTTTGTTGTTTCCCAAGCAGCAGGTTAAAGTCATTGCGCAAGTGTCTCCGCGTTCCAGAAAGTATAGCAGTAATTCGTCGCCGTTTTCGTCTTCCCGCATTATTTTGATGGCACCGTTTAAAAGTATCGGCATGAATTTTATGGTTTCGCCGATTTCCATCAGGATTTCGTCTGCCTGAAATTTTCGGTACTTTCCAACCTTGACCATTTCATCCAGTAATGCATCTTCAAATACATATCCGTAGGATTCCTTTAATAACTGATTCATGGTTTTGTTTTTTACAAATGTAGGTTTTTCAAAATGACGGATTGGTAACTTTTGTTACCTAAATATAAATCAATCATAAGTTAATCACAAGTTAATTAAAACTGTGTTAAAGTGTCGCATTTTATTCAAAAAAAAGGTTTCGGATTTATTTAAAAGACATATATTTGCTTGCTTTTTTTAAAGCCTCAAAATAAACAAACAAACAAAATTAAGTTGTAAATTATTGAAACTATGGCAACAGCAGCAAAGCCACAGCCTAGCATGTATGAGAACGTAAAGAATCAGTTCGAGAAGGCGGCTAACGTAATGGGATTGGATGAAACAGTGAAAAAAATCCTTTCCACAACCAATAATGAAATTATTGTACACTTTCCTGTAAAAATGGATAACGGTTCGGTTGAAGTATTCACCGGGTACCGCGTTCAACATAACAATGTATTAGGTCCTTACAAAGGAGGGCTTCGTTACCACCCAACAGTAGATATCGATGCTGCAAGAGCATTGGCTACCTGGATGACTTGGAAAACATCATTGGCAGGACTTCCTTACGGAGGTGGTAAAGGAGGAATCCAGTTAGATCCTAAAAAATACTCTCAGGGAGAATTAGAGCGCATCACGCGTCGTTTTGCTTATGCATTAGGAGATAACATCGGACCGGAGCATGATATCCCTGCACCGGACGTTAACACCAACGCACAAATGATGGCTTGGATTGCAGATACTTATATGTCTACAAAAGCACCGGCTGAGCGTTCAAGAAACCAACACGTTGTTACAGGTAAACCAGTTGGATCAGGTGGTTTGGAAGGACGTGATCGTGCAACAGGATTCGGAGTGGTTGCTACTTTAGAGTCTTGGGCAAAATTAAGAAACACTTCTTTAGAAGGTAAAAAATATATCGTTCAGGGATTCGGAAACGTTGGGTACTGGGCTGCACACTTCATGAACAAAAACGGAGCAATCTTAGTTGGAGTTCAGGATGCTACAGGAACAATCTACAACCCTGAAGGAATCGATCCGGAAGCTTTATTGCGTTTCCAGGCAGATAACGGAACTATCTCAGGTTTCAAAAACACTCAGGATTACAATGGCGCCGATTTCTTCGGAATGGAGTGTGATATCGTAATCCCGGCTGCTTTAGGTAACCAGATCACTGAAGTTAATGCGGATACTGTAAAAGCGAAAGTAATTGCTGAAGGAGCAAACGGTCCTATCGATACAGACGGAGAAGCTATTTTATTGGCAAAAGGAATCGAAATCATCCCGGACATTTTGTGTAACTCAGGAGGTGTAATCGGTTCTTACTTTGAGTGGTTGCAAAACCGTAACGGAGAAATCTGGACTATGGACGATGTAATCATCAAACTGAGAAAGAAAGTAGAAGATGCATTCAACCGTGTAGTAATTACAGGTGGTCAGTACAAAACCGATTGGAGAACGGCTGCTTATATTCAGGCGTTGGTTCGTATCGAAATGGCATACAAACAAAGAGGTATTTTCCCTTAATGGGTTAGCTTATATAACAAAGGCCTGCAGATCATATGATTTGCAGGCCTTTTTTTTGTTGTTAATTGATAGAGGAGAGTGTAAGGCAATAAAAAAGTCCCTAAATCGGGACTTTTATTATTTCATAAAGTAAATAATTTTACCATTCGCTGGAATTAGCATTGGCTTTGCTCATTTCTTTTTTGATATTCGATTTGATGGTACCGATTTCAGCATTAATCGCACCATAGTATGCCGTTAATACTTCCATTGCTTTAGGCTTTTGAGCTGCTTTTTCGGCTGCTGTTTTGTCAAATAATTTTTCAAGCGGTGTTTCGGAAACTTCGGTTTTGGTTAGAATGTTCTTGATTTCGTACTTGTATTTACCGTCTTTTGACATAATGGAAATCGTATAGAACAGTTTTACTTTTACATCGCTTCCGTTGATTTTTACCGTCATGATGGAATATTGCGTATCGGTCACGGATGAAGTTTCAGCATTCTGTTTCAGTTTGTCCTGAGTTACTTTATAGGTGTTTACAAAAAACATTTTAGAGTTTGTAAATAAGTCCGCTTTGGTTTTGCCTTCAGCAGGAACAACTTCGGTAAAAATGATTTGTCCGTTTTCGTTTAAAGGAAAGTCAAATTTTGCTTGTTGTGCCAGCGCACTGAAAGAAATAACTGTTAATAGTGCTAAAAATATTTTTTTCATTTTTAGGGTTTGTTAATAGGTTAATAGAAATACAATATTAGCATATTTTTTAAAATAACAAAGCCTTTAAAAGTTAATTAAAGGCTTTTTTATGGAGTCAAGAGGAGTTTTTTCGAACTTTTTTGATTCTGATTTAAAGTTGCTAATTAGTTTGTATGATTCAAGTAAAACCTTTGAAGAATAGGAGTAGTATCGGATTTGTAAAGAATGAGCTATGGATGAAGATATGGTTTTATCCAACTAAATTAACAATATAAATTATTCCGATTTTTGTATAATAACATCTACAAACAAATCGTCGGAATTATTCTTTAAGTTTTTGATTTTGTAATATTTAGTGTGAATTAATAAACCAAGTGATTTATTTTTTTCAATCTCATTAATCAGTTTTGCAAAACCTTGATATTGACCTTTTAATGTAATTAAATAGCTCTGTATCTTTTTATGTTCTTTTATGAATAGGTGTGGTTCTTTAAAATCAATCAAAGTGAGTTTGTTGGCAACTGTGTTTGAATTGATGATTTTTAATAATTCATTTTGGAATAATTCGTCCTTTATCAGATTGTTTTCGGATAATAAAGAATCCAATTGTGTTTCTTTTGCTTTTAAATTTAAAATCTCAGTATGAAAATCTGCGCTCTTTTCAGATAATTCCTTGCTCGATTTGTACGCGTTATAATAATTGATAGTTTTTGAGAAAGCCAAAGAATAACAAAGGTATAACGCGGCTATAAAGCCTATAATTAAGATCTTATTTTTCCGGTTCAATTTCATCTTTTACTTGATTGTTATCAAAATTGAGAAGTTGGTTTCCATATCTTCATTTTTGCCGAATTGCTTTATTGTAATGGAATCGACAAATTCATTTTTTTTCAAATGATCAATCCAACCCGTGAATTCGTTATTGTTTTTTGTGATGCCTGAAATAAGGATTTCATTTTGTTGAACAATAATTTCTTCGTTTTCCTTAATGTTTTTCTTAAGTGGATTCAGGACAAGTTCGTTAAGAAGAATTGAATTCGGTACGGTTTTTACTAATCTGTTGATTTTTACTGAAGAAGGATCTTCGGATGATTTCAGAATGGTCAGTGCTAATTTTTCTTTTTCGGATACCTTCTTTTTTAATGAATCGAGATTAGTTACAATGTCATTGTTTAAAGTATTAATTTCATTTTCCTCAACTGTTTTTGAGTAGTAGTAGTCGAATGCAAAAAAGTTAATCAGTAATAAAAACAATAAGATACCAAGGGAAACCAATATGCCTTTTTTGAAAAAAGATTCCTGTAAGTATTTGTCTTGGAGTGTACTGTTTTGAATTAAAATATTGCCTTTTATTTTAGTACTTTGGGTGAAGAAGTTTAATATTCCGGAAAAAGCCAAGAGTTGATTACTTTTAACTGTTAATCCGTTAAGATTGTAGTAATTGGCTTTGTTTTCAAAAGTGTTGCTTATGAATTGCTCTTGATTCGCAAGATTTACGGTTTGTGAATTGGTTTGGAATTGTTCATTATCCGTATGAGCTGTAATTTCAGATAAGCAACAGATTCCAAGCCTGATTCCGCAAATCAGGTAACCAAGCTCACGATATGCATCGGCAAGTTTATCAATGTAAATTTTACGGGCAAGAGCAACTACAGAATAATCTTTATGGCTCCATACTTCATAATAAAATTCGTCTTTTTTTAAGTTTGGAAAAGCAGCTATCAGTATTTTGTCTTTGTCTTCCGAAACGCTCTCAACGGTTTTATATAATATTTGGTTCGTGTTGATGGTTAGGTAACAAGGTGTTTTCTTATTTATCCTACTGGATGTCCCATCACCGAAACTGTTAAGTTCGGAATGTGATATGGTAAGTTCTTCGTCTTTTTTTTCAACAACGACGGCTGAGTACATTTCCTTTTCTTCAAAAGAAAAATGTTCAATTCCAAGGAAAGTATTTCCTAACAGTATATTTTGTAATGAAGGGATTTTCATTAATAAATTACAGTTGGTTTAATTAAGACAGTCAGCTTCTTTTTCGAGTCTTCTCTTTTTCTTGAACTGAATAACCATTTAATTACAGGTATTCTGGCCAGTAGAGGGATTCCTGTGCCACTGTCGTTTTTTACTTTTTCTTCAAGACCTCCCAAAACAATTAAATCCTGATCTTTTACTCTGATAATTGATGTGAATTCCCTTGAATTTATTCCCGGAGGAGCATTTTTGTCTACCTTTTGTCCATTAAAACTTGACTGGATTACTTTAATGTCCATTGTTATTTGACCGTCCCCGGATACAAGAGGCATTATTGAAACCGAAAGTTCTGCATCAATAGGCTGGTAGTTTTTTATTTCTGAAGCCTGAGGAATTTGTGAACCGTAAAAATTCTGATTTGTTACCACATAATAAGTGGTTTCTCCAATGGATAAATAGGCCTTATGACCGTTTAAAGTTGAAAGCTTAGGGGAAGAACGAACTTTAAGGTTGCCGTTTGATTCCATTGCCTTCAGATTTAGATAGAAATCCGGTAAAACTTTACCAATGTTAAGTGAGCCAAAACCGTCAAAACGATTGATGATATTGTTAATGGTTTGAGCACCCAAAGTTATATCAGGAGTAGGGTATAATGCTCCTTGTGTTTTCACTGGTTTATCACCGATACCGGCACTAATTCCAGTTTCTACTATGGCACTTCGGTTTACTTCCAGCAACATAACCTCAATCAATATTACAGGGACCGCTTTGTCGATGTACTTTATGAATGATTCGAAACGCTCTATATTGGCAGCCGGACCATTGATTACAAAACTGTTGAGTTCTTTATCAATCTTTATGTCCAAATCTTTCTTTATTTCATCGGGTATTATTGAAAGTATGGATTCACTAGCTGCATTTCCTGAACCGGTTGTTGTGTTGCCTGAATTTTGAAAATTGGCTGAGTTTAGATTACCCTGTGAGTTACTGTAGTTGGAAACCCCTCCTGTGTTAGTAAGTCTTCCGGCGCTTCTTCCTTCTTTTGTAGGATCGGAAAGTAAAGCAATCGATCGGTGCATCAAAGGAATGGATTTAATATTTCGTACTACAAGTTGGTTCTTAGTGCCAAAATAGTAAATGGATCCACTTTTCATAAAAGTGTAACCCTCGCCGCCTGAAGAAGAACTATCGTTGTTAAATTGCGATTGGTTCCCTGTACCTGAGCTGCTATAAGTTTTAGCATCGGTTTTGGTTTCAAAGAGTTTGACAAGTAATTCGTCAAAACTTATGTTTTTGGCTTTAACCGTTGCGTTTCCGGCATTTTCCAAAGGACTTGAAATGAACATGTCAATTCCTAATTCATGCCCAATATCATATACAATGCTTGATATGGGAGTATTTTCAAAATCTACTTCAAGAAGTTTTTTTTCAGTATCAATTATATTGAAGAAAAAGTTTGATTTTCGAGATCTTTGTGGCTTATTCTGGCGGTTTGCTGTGTTTGTTTTATCTGTGTTGCTTTCCGGGGAATAGTTTCCATCCAACTGATCAAACAAATAAAAATTATCCCGTGATTTCGTAACGCTTAGATTATTGGCAAAGGCAAGTTTATTGATGGCGGCATCAAAAGGCATGTTTTTGATGTAGGCTGTCAGTGGTTGGTTTTCCAGTCCCGGAGCAAAAACAATATTTTTACCGCTTACATCCATAATGCGCTTAAAAGAATCGTATAATTTGTCATCTTTTAAGTCTAATGAAAGTAAGTCATTTGAGGAATCATATTCAACTATAATTGGCTTTACAACAGGTTTTTCTTTTGGTTTTTCAAATGGCTTGATTGCTAAAATATTCCCCGTAAAATCGATGGTTAGATTGTATTCCTTGCAAAGAAAAAGCAAAAGATCACTAACAGTAACATCTGAAAAATTGTTTACAATGTTAATTTGATTTAGGGAAGGAGCTACACTAATATTAACTTTATGTACTTCAGAAACTGCGAGTAAAAAACTTGAAAGGCTTGTTTCTTTGATATTGATGTTTACTTTTTCATTTAGGCCTTGAGCATCAGCAGTAATTGCATCCAGATTGTTTTTAATCTGATCAATTCTGTGATCTTGAGCATAAGTGAAGCCATAAATTAGGAATAATACAAAAAAGAATATTTTTTTCATGTCAAAATGTAAAATTGGGAGCAAAGATATAAGTTATTGCATTAGTAATGAAAAAACTTCTTCTGCTGAGGTTATTCCATTTTTTAAGAGATTTATAGCGTTTTTTTTGAGGGTATGGATTTCTTTTTCATCAATATAACTATCGATTGTCAGCTCATGATTTTTAATCAGGGATGATAATTTTTCATCGATAGGGAGAATCTCATAAATTGCTTTACGTCCTGAATATCCTGTTTGATAGCAATGTTCGCAGCCTCCGGATTTATAGTGGAATTCCAAATCTTCCGGGATTGTAAAACCTGAAGGGAAATCGCTTGTCTCGACTGGATGTTTGGTTTTGCAATTTTCACAAAGTAACCGGACCAAACGTTGTGCAACACTTACATTTAGTGTACTTGCCACTAAAAAAGAAGGTATTCCCATGTCGATCAATCGCGATACTGTCGCCCATGCGGAGTTAGTGTGAATGGTTGATAGTACTAAGTGTCCGGTTAAAGCAGCCCTGATGGCCATATTTGCAGTGGCAGCATCACGTATTTCCCCTACCATTATTATGTCAGGATCCTGTCTTAGAAAAGTTCGTAAAGTAGTTGCAAAATCCAATCCGATATTTTCTTTGAGCTGTACCTGATTAATACCTTCCAGTGTATATTCGATAGGGTCTTCTACAGTTAAAATATTTGTGTTAGGCTTGTTAAGATGTTTTAAAGTTGCGTAAAGCGTAGTTGTTTTTCCCGATCCTGTTGGTCCGGAAATTAAGACAATGCCGTGTGGCTTTTTTATGTTTTCCAGATAAGTTTTCAGTTCTTTTTCATTTAGCCCCAACGAGTTTATGTCGATATGGTTGGAGTCTTTGCTCAAAATCCTTAAAACCACTTTTTCACCATGAAGCGTAGGTAATATTGACACCCTTATATCGAAATCTTCCAGATCGGTTTGAACTGTTATTCTCCCATCTTGCGGTAACCTTTTTTCAGAGATGTCTAATTGAGCCCTGATTTTTATTTTATTGATAAGGATCGGGTATTCTTCGTTGTTAATCTGAAATTGTTCCTTTAATTTACCGTCCATACGAAACCGGATTCGTGCTTTTTTTTCATAAGGTTCAAAATGAATATCACTACTGCCGATATCTTTTGCGGATAAAAGGATTTTTTCAAGAAAGTCGTTAGTGTAATGAATTTCCGTTACCTTTTTAGAATCCCTTTTTCGAAAGTTGGTCGATAAATAGCGATTGATATTTTCAGGACTCTCATTTTCCAAAACAAGCGATACACCTAAAATAATGTTTAGCTCGTTCTTAAGATTTTCAAGATCGGAAGAATCTGTTTTAAAACGCAGAACGTTTTCAGTAAAACCCACAGGTATTACTCTGTAACCGTAGGCCTGTTCCGGAGTTATGATTTGTTGAAGATTAACAGGTATTTGAAAACGCTCCATAAATTAATAAGTATAAAGGTATTTGGAACCGGATATGAAAATTACGGCATAAATCACTCCGAAAAAGAAAGCCATATAGCCTGCTAACGGAACTGTTTCATGATTGCTTTTGTTTTTTAAAACAAGATGTAATGTTAGTGAAAAAAACAGGGCGAAAATGAATGTTATAATAAAGGATATAGAGGCAAAAGAAAACGAAATAAATATGAAAAAAAGAATATCGCCTAATCCCAACACTTCGGCTAATTTCTTTTTCAGCCTGTACTTGGCATATAAAAAACAAACACTGGTGAGAAGTGTAATGAAGATCAGATTTGATAAAAATGAAAAACCGCTAATGCTGAAACTTATTTCATTAACATGTATCAGGAATAGGAGTAACCCCATCAACGGATATAAAAAAATGGTTACCATTCTTTCTTTATAATCCTGGATGAATATCGTTAAGAAGCAGAAAAGTAAAACGGCTTTAACAAATAACATTAATCATTGATGGTTTGTTTTGGAACTCCGTTCTGATCGATTTCCCAAACATTGAAAGTCCCGTTTCCGTTAAAATCTGTTACAGCAGTAGCCCTTGCTTTAAATGAATTATTTGAAGTTTCAATGATTTCATAGCTATAGTTTGCATTTCCGTTTTCCTTTACGGTTTTCGGAGTCTCAAAATCAATTTCCTTAAAGTCATTACTGTATTTGGAATACATGAAGTAATGTTGTTTTTCCGCATTGTAAATAGCCTTTAATTGTGTTTGTGCTTCTACACTTTTTGCCTTTGTGATTAGAGGCATTAAGTTAGGTAAGGCAATTAACACAAGTATTCCTATTATGGCTAGAACAATCAGCATTTCCTGTAGGTTGAAAGAAGGTGTTTTTGTTTTGATTTTGAGATGCATATCGATTTATTGTTTTCTAAAAGTGCAAATATATTTTTTTTAAAAATATTTAATATAATGTTTGGGTAAATTAACAATTGTTTCTTAAACTTGCGCCAAATTTATAGTAAGAAAAAAATGAAAAAAATTCAATTGTTTTTGATAGCTGGAGCTTTTATTTTGAGTGGGTTAGCGTTGTATTTTGCTAAATCAGGTTCCGAATTGGTGTATGTAGATGTTAATAAATTAATTGAAGGATACAAGAGGACTAAAGTTGCAAAAGCAGAATTTGATAAGAAAGCCAATGTAATGAAAGGAAATATTGATTCTTTAGTGGCTAATTGGCAAAAAGAATTGAAAAGCTATGAGAAAGAGAGAACTTCGTTGTCTGCAAATGAGTTGAAACTGAAACAGGAGTTATTGTCTAACAAGCAACAGCAAATCAATGGCTATCAGGAAGCAATCCAAAAACAAATTCAGGAGGAAGATAAAAAAGTAACCCAAACGGTAATCAACGATATTAACGATTATGTTAAGGAATTTGGTAAGCGTAAAGGCTACAAAATTATTTTTGGAGCAAGCGGTGGAGGAAACATTATGTATGCAGATGAGTCAACAGATTTAACAGATGAAGTTTTAAAAGGCTTGAATGCTGAATATGATAAAAAATAATCTGTTGCTACTTCTTTTAATTGTCATTTCTTCTTGTAGTAAATCATTCGATACACAGGAAGAAATGTCTGTTTATTTAGAGGACGAAGAAAATGAGTATTGTTACAAGAAGTCTGTTAACGGAGTTGATTATACGTTGCAATACCGCCCAACGGATTTGTTGGTAAAACAAGAGCTGCCTGAAAACTATACTTCAAATCAGGTAGAACAGCTTAGAGAGAAGTACGGGAAATACATTTATTTTAATCTCTCTATGTCGAAAAACAATCAGGAATTGTTAAACAATGTTGCTAGAGACAAGCAACAATTTGGTCAGATGGTTAATGATTTGGCATTTAGGATGGATGAAAAAGTACACTTTTTTACCCCTAAAAAGGATACTTTGGAAATGACAGATTTTATTTATCCAAGAAGGTACGGGATGAGTAATGCAACTAATATAATGATTGTTTATCCAAGAGATGAAAAGTACATACAAGAAGAGTACCTGAATTTTGTAATACAGGATTTAGGCTTATATACTGGTGATGTTAAATTTAAGATACAAACCAAACCATTAAAATACGAACCACGATTACAATTTTAAGATATGAATACTTTTAAAAAGTACCAACGCACGATTGCAACATTCTTTTTGTTGATATTTTTTCCAACAATTTTCCCAACGAATTTGTTTGCGTCGACTAATGGACCTGCTGCTCCTGAAGCAGCTAGTTTTGAGCCAGTCGATGCAACAGATATGGTTAATTTGGTAACAGGTCAGTATAGTTATGTGCTGCCTTTGTTGAACGTTCCAAGCCCAGAGGGGGGATATCCTTTAGCATTGTCTTATCACGCGGGTATTGCTTTAGATCAAGATGCTTCATGGACAGGTTTGGGATGGAATGTAAATCCTGGAGCAATAAACAGAAACGTAAATGGATATCCGGATGATTATAACTCTTCACATCTTAATGAGTATTTTTATGATTCAGGAGGGAGTGAATATGCATCCTTTATTTCGGCAGGGTGGTCATGTGGTGCAGCGTCTGTAGGTTTAGGATTTAATTGGGGGAGTAATCAATCACTTGGAGGTTTTGTAAGTGTAGGGGTAGGTTTAGATGTTGGAACAGCTTCCGTTGGAGTTAGTGTAACTGCGGGATCTTCAGGGTCATCGATTGGTGTAGGCTTACAAACAGCTGGAGGTTTAAGTGTTGGAGTGTCAGCTTCTTCTGATGGTGAAGTAGGTGTGACTGCGGGTTATAATAGTAATGGTAGTGGATTTACTGTTGGTTATAATACATCTGGGACGTATTCATTTTCAGCAAACGCAACTACTGCTACAGGATTTTCTATTTCTTCATCAAGTTCGGGTTCTCATGTTGAGGCTACACTTGGGGGTGTTGGTATGGGAACTTCGTTTAATAACACGATAAGTATGGGGGATTATTCGACAAATTCAAGCAGTTGGATGGTTCCTATTGTTGTGCCAACTCCTGTTGGAATTTTTAGTTTATCGTTTGGTAAGCAAACATTTAAATATTGGTTGTCAACAAACAAGAATAACTTCGTAACGGGACCTTTGAATTTTTATAAAGGTGTAAATAATGTTGTCAGAGAAGTTTGGACACCACCTTACGATCCAGGAGATGATCCGGCTAACACTGGTCCTTCAGTACCAGGTTATTGGAGTCCAGTGCTTGTTGGATATTCCTTTATGGATATTTACGAGGTTTCTGCTTCTAATAATATCTTTTTGGGAAGTTCAAATTTAATTGAAAACAATATGACTTTCCCTGGATTTGATTCTTTTAATGTTCAGGCCCAAGGTTTATCAGGAAGTATGTCCGCTAATATTTTTGAAAATGGGGCTTTGTTCGGATTGTCTAATAATGAAAATAATCAAGGTTATAAGCTTAAGTATAATATCGATGGATCGTCAACAGTTCCTGATCACGCTAATTTTGAAACTAAACCAAATTTTTATTTTGCTAATGAGATAACTTCTTACATTGATGTTAGTTCTGCACAATTTAATTTAAATTCTGCGAATAGTAATATATTGCAACACTACAGTAATGGTGTTGAATTAAATGCAAAACCAAGGGCAAAGACTTCAACATTTATTGAATACTATACTAATGATGAGATAAAAAATAATTATTTATCATTAAAAGATAAAGGTTATTTAAAAGAGAATATTGCGGGTATTAATAGAGAGGGTTTACCAAAAGAAGGAATTGGAGCATTTAAAATAACTTCAGTTGACGGTAAAACCTATCATTATTCGTTACCGGTATATAATCATGAGATCATCACAAGAACATTTGGAACTATTGAGGATAGGCCAAATGAAAGCCAATCATATTTTGAGAAAAGACAACTTGAACCTTATGCAACACACTGGTTGTTAACAGCGGTTACTGGACCTGATTATGTTGATAATGGTGATGGTGTGGCAGGTACTGGGGATTTAGGTTATTGGACAAGTTTTGAATATGGTAAATGGACCGATGCTTGTATTTGGAAGGGACCATCTAAAGATGATTTTTTTAAGGACGAAACAAATCCAAATATTAAAACTTGGGTGAGAGGTAGAAAGCAAGTCTATTATTTGGATAAGGTTAAAACAAGAACCCATACTGCAGTTTTTGTAAAAAAAACGCGTACTGATGCGTCTACTCAAAATTGGGTATATAATTCAGTTAATCATACTAATTATAGTAGCGGGGATTATGTGCATAGATTTACAGTTCCACAACAAAATCCATTGGCTTTAGATAAGATAATTTTATTGAAAAATGAGGATGATACACTCAATAAAGCTTATGGTCCAGACTTGCAACAATCTGTAACTGTTGGTTATCCTAATTCAGATAAGATATCCGAAGTAGCAAAGTACAATATTAAGGACGGAGTGATTGACATGGGGGATAACTGGCAGGAAGTCTTGCCTAAAGCTTTGAAGGTTATTGATTTTGGTTATGATTATAGTCTTGTTAATGGTGATAACAGGTTAACACTCAAGGCTGTTAATTTTAAAGGTAAAGGAGGTAGCTCGGTTTTACCACCGTATAAGTTTGAGTATAACAATAATAGCTCGCCTTTAGATATAAACAAAATGGATGATGGTTGGGGTTATATGGTAGAACAGCCTGAGGCATATTCTTTAAGTAGGATAGTTACTCCGGACGGGGGCAGCATAAATGTCGAATATGAGGGGAATAAGTGTAAAAGTTTAATGCCACATTCATTAGTGTTTTCTAATTTGAATTTAAGCAAATTTAAATCAACAATGCCAACCTATGCCAATGTGAATGATATGTCGAATAAAACAGTAATTATTGATGTTGGTAGTGCTAACGTATTTTCAATTCCAATAGGTCAAGTAGTATCCATTGAATTATTGAGAGACTATGTGTGTTTTAATGATTTGTTTTATTATTATAGGTATAGTGGGGCGGGGCACGTGACTGAAAATTTAGGAGGTGGTAAGTATAAAGTACTATTTGATCAAGATGTTTACCTGACACATGATCATCACGGTCCTCATAGCACCTCTGGAACTAATCCGTGTAATATGGATCATGTGAATGGTAATATTGCTATTTATGGACCAGCTTATTATCATCAGATAAAAGTAACAATGAATTTACCTAGTACACATGTGTTTTCATCAGGAGGCCCTAGGGTTTCAAAAATTAAAATCAGTGATTTTGGTAAGCAATATATTACAGAGTATAAGTATGGTTTGGGTGGAGATGGTATAGGTTATGTTAGTTATATACCTTACACTCAAAATACTTCGAAAGAAGTCCCGTATAGTGCGGAATTGCCTGCACCTAGGGTAATGTATGATTATGTTTCTGTTACATCAAAAGACCAATACAACCAGTCTATAGGGGGGAATCTTTATAAGTTTAATATTATGAAAGATAAGAGTCCTAATTCGGTTAAATACGGTGATTTTTATGAGATAACAAAAACAGTTAATAATTTTACTAATACCGTTGCCGATAAAACAGTTAGTGTGGGTGATTTTGTTGTAAAGGATAATTTAGCTGCAATTGGTCAATTGTTAGAGGTTACTACATTTAATTCCAAAGGGCATAAATTGTCTACATTTTCTAATAATTATTATGGTATGACACAGATACCAAACAATATTGGAGTTCAAAAGGAGTCATATCAAACATACAAAACAATCGATTATACTGATAACACTAATACAAAGGATAAATGGGTTGTAAATTCGACTACAAGAATAAAGTATCCTAATATACTTAAATCGTCGACTGAACAAAAGGATGGGTATACATTTGTTACTGAGTTTAACGATTATGATTTAATATCTGGAATTTCGAAAGAACAAATTCATACTTCTAGTGAAGGGAGGATATTTAAATCCAGAATTGTTCCTGCTTACATTAAATACCCAGATATGGGTAGTAAGGTTGACAATATTGATAATATTAATATGTTGTCTCAAACGACCGCAAATTATTCTTATATATTTGACAATGGTGTTTGGAAAGAGACAGGTGTAGGTATAACAACCTGGAGTAATCAATGGAATTATCAAGATATTGGAGGTGATACATCGACACCAATTAATTCAAAAGAGAAAATTTGGCGCAAGCATAAAACTTATGTCTGGAATGGTGTTGTAGACAACAATGGAATTTTTCAAAATTATAACAGTGCAACCGATGATAGTTTTAATTGGACTGTTGGTGTGGGATCTCAGCCTTCACAATGGAAACAAATTTCTGAAGTGACACGATATAATCATTTTTCAAAGATGCTGGAAGCAAAAGATATTAATAATAATTACATGTCTACGAAAATGGGGCCTGATGATTCAAAAGTTATGGTGAGCGGGAATGCTCGTTACAATGAAATGTATTATGCTGGTGCTGAGAATATAATGCATGGTTATTGGTTAGAGCCGGAGGTTAGAATGCAGAATGGTATTCGTACAGATGAAAAATCGCATACCGGAAAATATTCCGTGAAGACAACTTCGGATTCTCAATTAGGTATTTTCATGCGTAATGGTCACAGGGCAAGTAAATATAAGCTCTCAGTTTGGGCGCATAAAGATAATGTCGATAAGGCAAGGGTAAGATGGTTTAATAATGATGCGGGTAACACATTCCAGTTCAATGGTGAGAAATACTATGCAGGTGATTGGGTATTATTGACTCATTATATTGATCGCCATTTCATGGTTAATACCAATGCATTTTTCTATGTGAATTCGATAGACAGCACTCCGGTTTATTTTGATGATTTAATGTTGAGACCTATTGCATCATCTATGACAGGTTATGTTTATAATGAATTCGATGAACTGACCTATATAGTAGGAAATAACGGATTAGCTACTAAGTTCGAGTATGATGCAGCTGGTAGGTTGACTAAGACATATATTGAAGTAGTAGATGATCCGGATAATGGACTAGTTGGAGGTTTTAAGAAAAAGACTGAAAATAAAATACATTATAAAAATTTATAAAAAAGTTATATATATAATTTGGTAATTTAAAAAGAAACTGTAATTTTGAAAGCATAAGGAGAAGTATCTTAATTAAAAGAATTTACACGTGAGTGTGCAATTTTTGCTTGTTTTAAACAATCAATCAGCTCTTCTCCTTTTCTTTCCTATCACCATATATTTATGAGTTCACTTTCAAGGAAAGATTTTCTTCGTTTATCATCTTGGGCTGCATTGGCAACATTGCTTCCGGTTGGAGAAATTCAAGCACTCTCTTTTGTTTTAGAGTCACCAAACAAGCCTAGTCAGGATAATTTTCTTCAGGCTATTGAATTGGCAAAAACAGCCAAAGTTCATTTTTATAAAAAAGAGTATGCCAAAGCTGAAGATTTATATAAGCAATGTATCAGTTTAGCTCCTAAAGCAATTCGCTTTTATGATAACCTGGATAATGTTTATGGCGCGCAAGGTCAATTTTTAAAATCTGTAGAACTTTACAAAAACGGCTTACAAGTCAATATGGATAATGTAGCCTTTTACGATAGAGCTGCCAGATCATTAATGAGAATAGAGCTTGGTTACAAAAAGATCGCTTCCCAGTATCGAACCCAAATTAACTCCAATTCACTTTTGCAGGATGCCTTAAAGCTTTATGATGAGGCTCTTATACTTGATCCTACAAAGAAATATTTGTCAGAAGGTAAAAAGAAAATTGAATATAAAATTTCCAGTAATGCATTGAATATTGATTTTAGAAAAGATCAAAATCAAAAAACGTTAAAGAAGCAAAGAGCATTAGTGGTTAGACAAAATTTTAAGGCATTACCTATAACAACTTTGGAGAGTCAACTGCTTTCATTTGAAAGTAAGAAAAGGGCACAACTTTATTTTTTCAATGAAGTTAAAACAAGAGAGAAAAATATAACGACTCAAAAGAAAAGAATCCTTAGTTTACTAGTTGATAAGTATTCTGTTGTTGGTAAAAATGAAGAGGCCATTTTAAACGTTAAAAAATTAGTTGAAGCTGATATTGCAGATCATGGTTCAATTCGTAAGATGAAAACTGTTTTTTATAAAAATGGATTGTATACTGAATTTATTGATTATAAGAAAAACCATGCTGACAAAGTAGAAAGAGTTTATCCGTATTTGGGATTATTAGACGCTATTCAGGTAGCTTTGGAAAAAGGAGGTGGAGATGTTAAGTTGGCCCATAACGTAGCTGAAGATTTGCTTAAAAACTGGGGCTTAATGGAGAGTCTGGCTATTGATGTGATTGACAAATACAACAAGATCCTAGTTTATGATAATAAATTTAATATCGCAAAATTAATTACAGAAAAGGCCCTTGCAAAGATTGAGACAAATAATCATGAAAGGATTAATAAAATTTTGAACTCCTATGCAAGATTGTACATGTCACAAGGAAACTATGATGAGGCTATCAGAATATTAAAAACTGCCATAAGTGAAGATGTTGATATAAGTAATGGAATTTCAGATTTAAATTCTGTAAGTACTCTGGCATTGAGGAAAAAAATCAATGATTTTAAATCTAATAGGGTTTTATATTTTCAATTATATAAAGTCAATTCAGTAATTGGGAATCAGAATGAAATGAATAGAATAGTTGCTTTATGTAAAGTGAACGATCCTGCTAATACTTTCTTAAAGAATAAGAATTAGATATGGTCAATTACGTTAAAAACGATTTGGGAAACAAACAAAATATCATTTAAAAATTAATGGAATAATTCCTGTAGAATGAAAAAACTTGTATTTTTTTTAATAGCGGTTTCTTTTGCTTTAAGGTTAAATGCCCAATGTGAAAACAAAGGATCAGTAGTCATATCTGAGATTTACTTCGATTCCCATTATAATGAATCTATAGATAGCAAATACCACCATTTTGGTGAGTATATTGAGCTTTTCAATTCGTCTGATCAGGAAATTGATTTAAATGGTTGGTTAATAAAAGACAATCATACTGAGTATACAATTAGAGATTTCTATGGTGATAATACTAATTTGGTTATCCAGCCGGGAGGGTTTAAACTTATAGTCTTTTCAAGATTTTATGCTGCTCCTCATGATAATTGGTATTATGAAGAAGCCCCTAATACCGGTTTTGAAAGCGCTATTGGTGCCAGAGAAAAATTTGTTGAATTATTTCCACAAGCTGCGGGTCATGAAACCGATATCATTTTGCAGGATAAAATGGTATTGTTTAACTATACGGATAAAGTTTCCTTGTATAGTAATCATGGAAGGCTAATCCATGAAATCAGTTATAAAAATGGCCCTCAAGATTCGGTAGGAGATCAAGATATTTTGGACTACATGGGAACGAGTTCCATTTCGGTATATTTTAACGATTATTTTTGTAATTATAATGGTGGTGTTTTTAACGCCCCAATTGGAGAGGTTCCTGTATTGGACAATAATGGTAATCCTGTATTAGATGGTGATGGGAATCCAATTTTACACATGAATAATGATTATTTGAAAGCTATATACCTTGCTGATCCTCAAAATTATTATTATTTTCAGGACAAGAATATTCAGATTGCTACAGCTACACCTTTTAGTTTGCCTTTTTCGGTAACTTTATTACCTGCCAGTCCCTTTCTTTTTTATAACTTCTCAGAGCAAAACTTGAACTGGACTCATTCGGTTTCCTATGATGTTAACGGAAATAGAGTAGGAGAATCCAGATCTTATTTTGATGATTTAGGTAAACCTTCAGTATCACTTTCAAAAGATTTTTTGACAGATAAAGTATGGGGAAGTGAAACCACTTATGATAGTTTTGGCAGAATTGACAAAGAATCATTTCCGGTTGCAAGTTGTTTTGGCTTTGACAGGGTAGATTTTCTTTCCGAACCTTCTTTATATTCGGATTTTTTAGTCAGAAGGTATAGTGATAACAATACGGAAGAGCCTTTTCAGGCAACGGCTACACATCCTTATTCACAAAATAATTATGATTCTTTAAATCCAGGGAATGTTATTAATGTGGTAGGGGGAAATCAAATTAACGGACAATGGAAAACAGGATTTGTCTACACAATGCCAGCAGCTCAAGAAATGTACTATGCTTTTGGTAAAAACTATTATAATGGCCTTGTAGTTGCTCAAGGTGAAGAGGTGATTACTAAATTTTATAAGACTATTTCCATTGATGCTCATGGTGTTGAAAATGTTGTTTTTACTGATGGTGAAGGGAAAACTTTAGCCACAGCACGTTCAGGATCTGGAACCCAGTATCCGGTTGTTTCATTAATCGGGACACAAGGTTATGTGGATGTTCATATACCTGCAAATACAACAGGTGCCACATTAATTGGAAACAGTAGTAATTATAAAGTTTGGGACTTAAAAACGGGGAATTTGTATACGGGAGCCTTAGTTGGAGGTAATGTTTACCGCATTGAAGCAGTCACCACACCAATTATAAATCCTAAATCATATGTGACTTCTTCAGGAGGGGTAACATATGATTCAGGAGCGTTAGGAGTTGTTTACAATGTTAATTATTACGATTATTCTTTAAATTATTATAATGCCATAGGTCGGCTTACAAGAGTTGTTCAGCCAAAAGGTTACCAGCATAACACCACAATTGTTGCAGCTCCTCAGCACATGAATTATTCTACAGGCTATTATTATGATACATTAGGTAATGTAACTCAGATATCATCAGCTGATCAAGATTATAATCTTTATGCTTACAGAAAAGACGGACAAATCCGTTTTTCATATAATGACATGCATGAGCAAGGTTTATACATAAGTACGAATCCAGGGACACCAACAATGGCATACACGGAATATGATGAATACGGTAGACCTACTGAAAGTGGAATATGTGACGGGGATTGGTACACTTATAAAGATATTCCAGATGCGCAATTACCTAACAGTTTGAGCCGTTATGAAGGGGTGCTAATTATATATGACTACCCAGAAAATTATTCAGTTGATGCACAGTACCCTCTGCCATTATCAACAGTGCTTTCAGGAACTGGTTTATCTATATCTAATTACAAACAAAACAATCTCGCTGGTAATGTAGCAATAACACATACTTTTAACCCTACAACTTCTACAACATGGTACAGCTATGATATCTATGGAAGAGTGGAGTGGATGTTACAGAACATAACAGGATTAGGGGTGAAGACTGTTCATTATAAATATGATGCTAACGGGAATGTAAAGAAAGTGATTTATCAGAAAGATGTGGCTTCCGAGATGTTTGTGCACCAATATACATATAATTTAAATGGAGTCTTAGTAGCTGTGGAAACTTCAACAAATGACCACACTTTTAAAAAACAGGCAGATTATGAATATTATCTGGACGGGAAGTTAAAGCGGGTTAATCTGGCTAATGGTTTACAAGGCACAGATTATGTCTATACTTTGGGAGGTATGCTAAAGAGTATCAATCATCCAAGTTTAGATCCTTCTAAAGATCCCGGTGGTGATTCCAACGATGTTTTTGGTTTGACTATAGATTATTATAATGGAGATTATTTGCGTTCTACTAATAACATAACCACTTCTACAACAGGCGCAGACAATTATGACGGGAATATTAAAGCTATCCGTTGGTCAAATAAATCATTAGATGTTCCTAATCCAAATGCAGCTGTTACACTATCTAACAGTGCCAGTCAAAAAGGGATTATGTATTCCTATAACAACAATAAATGGTTGACGGGTACTTCTTATGGTAATGCGACAGCAACTACTATTTCTCCTTTAAATAAATTAAACGAACAAGGCATTGCTTATGATAAAAATGGAAATATTACATCTTTACAAAGAACCGATGCTACTGGTGCAGTAGTGGATAATTTAACCTATAATTATAATAGTGGAAATAATCAATTGTTAAGCGTTACTGATGCAATAATCGCTGCCTCAACAGGAGAGCATGATTTATCATCTGGACAAGGAGCAAATAACTATCAGTATGATGTTTTGGGAAGGCTTTCTGTGAATGTGAAAGATAATGCAAAATATGAGTATAATGCAGCAGGTTTGACAACTAAAGTTTCTGTAAATACGACAAACAATCCTATTGTTAAATTTTATTATAATGAGATTGGACTTCGTATTAAAAAAGAGAGTTTCAATCCGTCCGTAAATAATCAGTTGCTTTCTACGGATTATTATGTTCTGGATGCCTCAGGTAATACCATGGCGGTTTATACAAAACCTGCCTCTTCTGTTGTAGCGTTAAATGAATTACCAATTTATGGCGCTTCAAGATTAGGAATTTATAACAAAGCAACCGGTAAAGAAAGTTATGAACTTAAGGATCATTTAGGAAACGTAAGGGCTGTCATTAAAAAACCTGAATTATGGGAAAATCCATTTACTATAATGTTGGCCTATGCTGATTTTTACTCTTTTGGGGAGCAGTTACCAAGCCGAACATCTTTAAACGGGAATTACCGTTATGCTTTCCAGGGGCAGGAAAAAGACATTGAAACAGGTATGGAGGCTTTTCAATTACGATTATGGGACGGACGTATTGGTCGTTGGTTAAATCCAGATCCATATGGACAGTACCATTCTCCATATATGGGAATGGGAAACAATCCGATTAATAAGATTGATTCTGATGGGGGATATGATACTTGGCTGGAAGCTTTTGGTTCATGGTTTCTTGGTGGCCTTAGAGGTAGTATTGTTAGAAATCCTTCTGAAGATAATACAGATCCAAGTAAAAAGTATGGAATACAATACAAAGCTGGTTATATTGGAGGTTATGTTGACGGTTCCAATTTGAGAGAAATAGGTATTCCTGCAATTAGATATCATGATAGAAAAGAATTAGGTGTAACAGTATATAAAATTCCAAGTTTAGGAGGTGGAGGAATTACTTTGCCAACATTTAATGGTGGAGGAGTTATTTTTGCAGGGAGTTACGATAAAAAATTATTGCAACACGAAAGAGGTCATGTCGAACAGATTAGAGAGTTAGGTACTTTCGGATATCTAAAAGATGTAGGTGTTCCAAGTATTTATAATATAATCGAAAATAATTTTGAAGAAGATCAATTTGGGAAAATATCTTATAGCGTCCCTCATGAAGAATTTTATACGGAAACGGATGCTAATATTAAAGCATTTTGGTTATACGGAGGTGATTTTTATCATAGAGAGAGGGCTAAAGGGGTTGAGCCTTATAATCCTTTAATTGGAAGGGTTTCAAAATATGATGCTTTTGAAAGAATACAGATATATTTTGATTTAATAATAAATGATTATCAAAATATTCCTACAAAGTAGTAAAGGGTATGATTTGTTAAACTAATCTTTAATTAAATAATATTATGAAAAATATATTGTTTTTCCTTGTTTTTATAGTCTTTGTTAATTGTGATCCAGGTGACGACAAGTTGAGAATAATTAATAATACAAATCATGTTATAGTTATAGGGGATAGGTTATGGCTTCCTAAGCCTGAAATGTATTCAAATGATAAATCAGCTATTGATAATTTTGATTTTAAAGTAAATCAAATAAAGCCAAAAAGTAGTCTGAAATTGATAAGAAAGGGAGATTGGGAAAGTAGATTTTTGGAGAATGATACGATTGTAATTTTAGTTTTTAATAGAGATTCTATTATCGAGAAGAGGTTGAAAAAACCTTCTGAAAATTATGATATTGAACAAATAATTTATGTCTCCAAAAAATATGTTGAATTAAATAATTGGACAGTTAAAGTAGATTCGGCTATCAACCAAAAAATTATTAAAATTTGAAGTTATTTTGATTAGCAACCCTTGGTGTTTTAAAAATTCTTGACTTTGAGTTGTATTAAGATAGAAGCAATTACGATAGTTGGACTGTTCCTTTATAGAAAAATAAAAAACTATAACTAATATAAATGTTGCAGTTTTTTATTTGAACTTATCTTGATATAGTAAAAGATTATTTTGTGAAACACTTCATTACTATGAAAAACCAATTTATTTTATCATATTTTCTTTTTTTTACACTATTAACCTTCTCCCAAAACGAAGCCAACATCTGGTATTTTGGCAGACATGCAGGATTAAGTTTTACGGGAGGAGGTTCACCAACACTCCTTTTGGATAGTGCTATGAATGCTCCTGAGGGCTGTGCTGTAGTATCAGATTCTTCAGGACAGTTGTTGTTTTATACTGATGGGAATACAGTATGGGACAGGACACATACGATTATGCCAAATGCCGCGCTGGGGTGGAACGATGGTATAACCCAATCAGTATTTGTTCTTCCAAAACCTGGGAACCCTTCCAGGTATTATGCATTTTCCGTAGGAACATTTTCCTATAATCCTGCTGAAAATCATGGGCTCATGTCTGTAGAAATAGATATGAACCTGAGAGGAGGGTTGGGAGATGAAGATACCTCCACAATTACGCAACTTATTCCGGTTACATGCGAAAAAATAACAGCTGTTAAACATGCCAACGGAATTGATACCTGGGTTATTGCACATGAGTGGGGGAATAATAAATTTTATGCTTATCTGGTTTCAGCCTCAGGTATTTCAGCTCCGGTAATCAGTGCTTTGGGAGTATATTATAACGGGTCACCATATTGGTCTTCGAGCGGTTATTTAAAAGCTTCTCCGGATGGAACAAAATTAATGTGCGTCAGTAGGGAGCTACCCTCTCAACTTTTGGATTTTAATGCTGCTACGGGAGTTATTTCCAATTTTACACTTTTTTACACACCTGTAAATTCCCACGATGGTTATTATGGCGTGGAATTTTCTTCTTCCGGAAGGTATTTATACATGACCAATCCATGGGAAAACACAATTTGTCAGTTTGATATGACAGCTCCAAATGTAGAAGCAAGTAAAATAACGGTTTATACAGGGGCTAACCCTCTTTATGGTTTGCAAATGGGGCCGGATGGGAAAATATATGTAGCACAACCATCTGATTATGCAACTGAAAATAACCATTATCTTGGTGTTATTAATAATCCCGAAGGGTTAGGGGTTGCCTGTGACTTTGTACCGGATAGTGTTTTTTTAGGCGGTCCTACTCATCGATCTGGAGAAGGTTTTCCCAATTATGGACATTATTATTATACTGGAGCAAATATAATAACTCAACAATTTTGTTTAGGGAATCCAACATCTTTTAGCATAAGTTCCACACAACCGGTTTTAAGTGTATCATGGGATTTTGGTGATGGTAATACTTCTAATGCAGTCAGTCCATCATATAGCTATGCTTTGGCGGGATCCTATAACGTTACGGCAACTATAACCACTGCTAACGAAACAGTTGTGAAAACCAAAAATGTTGTTATCGTTACTACGCCTGTTGCAAATACCATTACGAATGTCAGTATATGTGGCAATAATAATGATACTTATAATTTAAGTAATCATACAGCACAGTTACTTGGAGGACAATCCGCTGCAAACTTTAATATAGCTTATTTCAATACACAGGCAGACGCGGTTAATCATACTAATATTTTACCGTTAAATATCCCTTTGTCTATAGGAACAAGAACATTTTATGCTAAAATATTTAATGCACAGAATAGAAGCTGTTATGCTATTACAAGTTTTGCAGTTACATTAAATGAGCAGCCTGTAGCGAATCAGCCTTCAGATTATGTAATCTGTGAAAGTGCTCCTTACAACAATACAGAGCAGTTTGATTTGTCTACAAAGGTGAATCAGGTTTTAAACGGTCAGAGCCAAACAAACTTCTCGGTTTCTTTTCATCATTCACAAAGTGATGCTGATAATGATTTAAATCCGTTACCTTTCACCTATACAAATGCAGCACCGACGGAAACTGTTTTTGTAAGAATTGAAAATAATAATGCTGCCAACTGTTTTGCAACTACATCATTTATCTTAAAAGTAATTCAGCAACCGACTCTTTCGTCAGTTTCAGATTTTCAGATTTGTGATGATACCTCAAACGACGGTTTTGCCTTATTTGATTTGTCGCAAAAAACAGCTGATGTACTTAACGGGCAATCATCGGCAATTTTTGAAGTTAAATACTACTTAAATCAGACAGATGCGAATAATAACTCTAATCCGATAACTACGCCTATACCAAATAGTATCAATCCACAGCAGGTTTATTATTCCATTTCCGCAATCAGCAATTCAAATTGCAGAGTGATTTCGAGTTTTAATTTGGTTGTAAACCGCTTGCCTATAGCAAATCAGCCAAGTGCAATGTTTGTTTGTGATGATGTTAGTAATGACGGAAAAGAGTTTTTTAACCTGAGTAGCAACAATACCGCAATTATAGGCTCCCAGCAAGCAGCTGACTATACGGTGTCTTATCATCTATCAGGTACTGATGCCGATAACGACATAAATCCGATTATGGGTAATTATCAGAATCTTAGCAACCCGCAAACTATTTACGCCAGAATCGAAAATAATCAGAATCGATTGTGTTTTGCCACAACATCTTTTCAAATAGGGGTTTATAAGATGCCTGTTGCAAACCAGCCTTCTAATCTGGCGGTTTGTGATGACGGTTCAAACAATGGATATGAAACATTCGATCTTAGTACTCAAAACGCAATTGTTTTAGGAACACAATCAGCTACGGAATATAGTGTCAGTTATCACAGGTTGATCAGCGAGGCACAAAGCGGAATAAACCCATTACCATTAAACTATGTTAATGTTCAGAATCCGGAGACCATTTATGCAAGAGTTGAAAACAAAATAAGCCGTTTGTGTTATGCCGTAACATCCTTTCAGCTATTTGTAAGACCGGAGCCACAGTTAAATATGACTGATACATATTCTATCTGTGAAGGAAGCTCAATTACAGTAACCGCACCTTATGGTTTTAGTACTTATTTATGGTCTAACGGAGATACAGATAATACAACGGTTATTTCAGAGTCCGGGAACTATTCTGTTACCGTTTCTCATAATTATGGAGATGTTCTTTGCAGCACAACTAAAAGTTTTGTAGTGTACAATTCCAATATTGCAACCATAACCGAGGTGGCAATTTCAGATTGGACATCGGGACAAAATTCAATCAGTGTTTTTGTTACCGGTGATGGGGATTATGAATACTCTTTGGATGGCGTGAATTATCAGGACAGTAATCAGTTTCATAATTTGCTAAGCGGGGAATTTACCGTTTTCGTAAGGGATAAGAAAGGATGCGGCATTGAGACAGAAGAGGTTTATTTACTGATGTATCCAAAATTCTTCACGCCAAACGCAGATGGTTTTAATGATTTTTGGCAAATCAAATTTGCAAATCATGAGCCTAATCTCAGTATACAAATATTTGACCGTTACGGGAAAATCCTGAAACATTTTAGCGGTACTAGTAACGGATGGGATGGTACTTTCAATGGGCAGTTATTGCCTTCATCGGATTATTGGTTTGTTGTAACCAGGGAAAACGGTAAGCAGTATAAAGGACACTTTAGTTTAAAAAGATAGCGTTTCTAATCTGAAGGGATTTGTCGTTAAACTGTCGGATGTTTATAAAGAATTTTAATACGTCAGGTATTAAACAAATCACTATTTTTACCCCAAATTTTTAAGTACATGAAAAAACTACTTGTTGTAGGGATATCGATATTGTTAGGTTCATGCCAAACAGTTAAAATAAAACAAGAACAGTATAAAAAGACTGAAGTAATCTTAGAATTAGGAAGCATTGGTGAATCAAAATCCTTATTTGGTCTGAAAAACGATTTTAATACGAGAACTTTTCCTAAACTGGAAAATAAAATCAGAGTATCGGTAGAATCAATTCCTTTTACAAAGGCTTTGGATAAAGCATACAAAGCCAAATCAAAATACAATCAGAATCAGGGAAAAGTAGTCTATAACGACAGTTTGCCGGTAAAGCCGGAACTTGTTTTAATAAGCGTTATGGATGTTGCAGGATTTGTAACCGAACTGAATTCGGAAAACAATAAGGAGACTTCACAATTGGTTCAGAACACCAGGAAAATGAAAATGGTTTCTAATGTTGCAGTTGTAATTACAAAAGAAGATCTGACAAAAATCAAACAGGCAGATACTTATTACCTGATCAATAATCTGGATAAGAAATATACGCTGCAACTTTATAAACAAGGGAAAAAGTCAGATGTGATTGATATTACACAAGGAACTACAGTAGCTTATAAAGTAGGGAAATTTTGCTGGAACGTAAATGAAAGAGGGAAGTGGTACATCGCTGATATTGTAGAAGAATGCGAAGGATGTAAAGGGAATACCCAAAAGTTTGTGAGCAAGAAGAAAAAAGAGAAAAGTTTGTTTGATATGTAATTCGAAGTAAAATGAAGAAGATAGTATATATAACAACGCTCATTATTTCCATTTTTGTAATGCATTCGTGTGAAGAAATCTTAATGGAAAATGATATTACAGACAAACAAGTAGAACTGGTGGCACCCATCAACAATGCAATGCTGAACAATACCGGTGTTGTTTTTACATGGGACGCCGTTGAAGGAGCTACCAAATATCGTTTACAGGTAGCCAAACCCGATTTTGTAAATCCCACACAAATTGTTTTGGATACACTTATCTCGGCTACATCATTCAATCAACAATTGAATATTGGAAATTATCAGTGGAGAGTTAAAGCTGTAAATAGTGGTTATGAAACCGTTTACTCAACAAGGGATATCACTATTGTCAGCAATGACGATTTCGCAAGCAATACTGTAACCTTGCTTACCCCTGCCAATAATTTAATCACGAATCAGGTTAGCCAGAACTTTTCATGGCAGTCCATTATAGGCGCTACAGGATACCAGATTCAGGTTTTGGATGCAAACAATAACATAATAGAGAATCAGAATATTGCCGGGACAGGCCTTACTATTCTATTGCCTGAAGGAAATCTGCAATGGCGCGTACGGGCTACCAACGGTTCTCAGTATACGATGTATTCCTCACGCAATGCTTTGGTGGATACTACAAATCCCAATACGCCGGTACCAACAATTCCGGCCAACAATTCAACCGTGACCGATTCTGATATTGATTTTCAATGGAATAGGGCCGCGATTGCAGGAAGTACTGAGAAAGACAGTATTTATGTTTTTACCAACAATGCTTTAACAAATCTGCAGTTTAAAAATCAGGCTACCAGTCCTCACAATGTGACATTGAATTCCGGAACGTATTACTGGTTTGTAAAAGCATTCGATCAAGCCGGAAATCAAAGTAACCAGAGTACTGTTTTTAGTTTTACGGTTAATTAGTCTTGATGAATTATGAAAAATAAAAAGAACATATATATATTGCTCCCTGTGGTTTTACTGATATGGGGAAGTGTTATTTATAAGTTTTTCTCTTTTTCCGATTCTGATGAAATTGTAACCGACCCACAACAGGAAGTTAAATTCAAACCCCTGCGAATCAAAAAAACAGATACAATTTCTCATTTGGATACTGATTTTCGCGATCCTTTTTTAGGACGTGTACATTCCTCTGAAACAGTTCCGTCTGATAAAACGAAAAAGGTTGCTCAACAGAAAAAGGTTGAAAAACCAGTGGAAACTTTGCAATGGCCACAAATTATCTATAAAGGTATTGTTTCAGATACAAAAGACAAGACAAAAATTTTCATGCTCGTAATCAACGGGAAAACTTTTCTTATGAAAAAAGGCAATACCGAGGAAGAAGTTTTTTTGAAAGACGGAGACAGGAAATCAGTCTATGTAAAATACAAAGGGGAATTGAATATAATATTACAACAGGAGTGATAAGCTATTGGAATAAGAAAATTAAATCCGGAGCTCTTCAGTTTACAGTATTTATTGGAGTACTTATTGCTTTACTTTTAAGCGGATTGATTCTTTATGCGTATACTTTCTTTTATACCAAAGAGCAGTCAAAGGGAGCGATTTCGAATATTCTTATCGTAAATTCAGCTTTTAATTTTTTACTTCAGGATTCGGATGTACTATCAGATACTTTAACGTTAAATCAGTTTTCATCCGGTAATCAAAGTTTGAAATACAACCTATCGCAATGGGGGCTTTTTGAAAAAGCGACAGTAATAGCCGAACACCGAAAAAAACGATTTGTGAAAACAGCTTTTTTGGGAGGAAATGTTCAGGTGAATCAATCGCCATCATTGTTTTTACAGGAGAATCAAAACCCTCTTTCGGTTGTGGGAAACACCATGATAAAAGGAACTGTTTTTCTTCCTTCACAAGGGGTTAAGCCCGGTTATATTTCGGGGCAAAGTTATTATGGGAGTCAATTGGTTTACGGGCAAGTAAAAAAAAGCACAACAAAATTACCGGAACTAAAGAAAAGTTATTTTGAAAGATTGATGCTTTATTCCAAAACTAATGGCAATGAAATAATGAAAGATGTGAGTGAAATCCCGCAGTTAAAATCTTTCAATTCCTTTAAAAATAAAACGATTCATTTTTACAGTAAAACCCCAATAACATTAAGTGATAATTTGATTACCGGCAATATTGTCATAAAATCGGATACGCAAATAAGGGTAAAAAGATCGAGTGTTTTAAAAGATGTAATCATCGTTGCGCCGGAGATTGAAATTGAGGATGGGGTTGAAGGTAATTTTCAGGCCATTGCTTCAAAACAGATAAAAGTCGGTAAAGAATGCAGGTTGAAGTATCCTTCAGCTTTAGTGGTTCTGGATGAAGCCGATAATTCAATAAGTGAAAACCAGATGCATAAAAATATTAGCATTGATGAGAGATCTTCCATTGACGGATATGTCTGTTATTTCAGCATGAAGGAGCTTCAGGAATCGAATTTTAAACCTCAAGTTGTACTTATGGAAGAAGCTTCGGTCAGAGGACAAGTTTATTGTATGGGTAATTTCGAGTTGAAAGGACGCGTGGAAGGTACAGTGTATACACAACAGTTCATTGTTAATGCCGGAGGTTCGATTTACCTGAACCACATTTTCAACGGGAATATACAAGGTTTTGAGAAACTCGATTATTTTGGAGGTTTGTTGTTTAAGGATACTCCCAAAACAATATTGAAATGGTGTTATTAAGAAAAATAAAATCGGCAACCTTAATTGAAGCCTTATTGGCCACGGCTTTAATCGTGGTTATTTTTGTTGTTGCCAGTTTAATTCTTAACAATCTTTTATTTAGCACATTTTCCAAAAACACCCATGGCGTTGAAACCCGGATGAACGAGTTGGAGTATCAATTGCAGTCCGGAAAACTTGTTGTGCCGTTTACGGAAGAGTACAAAGACTGGCATATTGAAATAAAAGAAGATGGTAATCTATCAAAAGGTTTTTTCGTTTTTAAGGCAGTCAATAACATCACGGAAAAGGAAGTGGTCAAACAAAGTTTTTATGGGGAAAACTAAAGTAAAGTCATTTACATTGTCTGAAATTCTGGTAGTTATGGTTATAACCGCCATCGTGGTTGGTTTGGCTTTCAGTGTACTTCGCCTGGTTCAGAAACAAATACATCTTATCCGGAAAAATTATGACAAATCTGTAGAACTGGCCCTGTTTGAACAAAAATTATGGCAGGATTTTCACGAATACGGTAACATAACTTTTGATGCTCGTAATCGTAAACTACAAATGAAATCAGAGATAGACTCCATACAGTATGTTTTTTATGACGATTTGGTAATGAGGCAGCAGGATACAATTAAAGTAAAGCTGAAAGTTTTGGATGTTTTTTTTGAAGGAACAAAAGCTCAAGAGCGTAATATTGATGCTATCAAATTGTTAGCCGAGCAGGAATTACCGGATTATGATATTTTTGTTTTTAAAAATCAGGATGTTAACTTTTATATGAATAGCGGAAATGGGTTTTAAACTGGATAGCATAAACAAGGAAGTGTCAGCTGAAAATAAAGATCAGAGGAACTCTTTGGATAAATTTCTTAAAAAAGAGATAACCCTTTTTGGGGCTGGATTTAACGCAAAAAAGAAACAGTCTTTTTTTCAGGAGCTTTCCGTTCTGCTCAATGCCGGAGTTACCTTAAAAGAAGGGCTAACCCTAATTGGTGAATCCCAGAAGAAGGAAACAGATAAAAAGATGATTCAGACTATTCTGGACGATGTTATTCATGGAAATCTTTTTTCTGAGGCAATCCACAAAATCAAAGATTTTTCTGAGTACGAATATTATTCCTTAAAAATTGGTGAAGAAACAGGTACTACCGCTCAGGTTTGCAATGAACTTGGTAAATTTTATGAGCGAAAAAATGAACAGCAAAGAATTGTAGTAGCTGCTTTGACCTATCCGGCGATTGTTTTAAGTACAGCATTATTGGTAGTGATATTTATGCTGAGTTATGTTGTGCCGATGTTTGAGGATATTTTTAAGCAAAACAATATGGAATTACCGTGGTTAACAAAGGTGATTTTGAAGCTGTCTTCAGTAACCCAATCCTACGGGGTTTATTTTCTGGTAGTAATTGCGGGTTTGTTTTTTTTGGGAAATACTTTTAAGAACAATCAGCAGTTAAAACGAAAGTTGCACTTTTTACTGCTTAAAGTGCCTATTCTGGGCGCTTTTACAAACAAGGTTTATTTAGCTCAGTTTACACAGGCTGTAACCTTATTGACATCAGCAAAAGTACCTGTGCTGAACAGTATACAGTTGGTAAGAAAAATGATCAGGTTCGTACCGCTTCAGGATGCTTTGGAAAAAGTCGAAGAGCAAATCCTGAAAGGTAACAGTTTAAGTGACAGCTTAAGAGATAACCCAATTTTTGATAACAGAATTATCTCCTTGGTAAAAGTTGCCGAGGAAACCAACGAAACGGAATATGTCTTCAAACAGCTGAGTGAACAATACAATCAGGAAGTTACCCAACAATCTAAAATTATGTCCACCGTTTTGGAACCTTTCATAATTGTTCTTGTAGGTTTGATTGTCGCTGTTTTGCTTATTGCAATGTACCTGCCGATGTTTCAGTTGAGTAGTGCGATTGGGTAGTTTGAAACAATATTTGCAAAAGTTGTTTATGTGTGTAAAACAAAACAGTTTTTTACAATTTACAAAAAAATGATGTTCTTATAATTTAAAAAATTAATATTAATCTATAAGTTTGCGCTTACAAATAATCTATAATTTAAAAATGAAGAAAAATTTATTTTTAGTACTTTTTTTTGTGGTTATAAAGGCCTTTTCTCAAGAAGCACCGATGGACCCACTTATTGATAATGAAAATGAGGTAAATAATATTGGTGAACGAATTACGTTGTATGAGATTAAGCTTGACGGGCTTAATTTACCTATTGAGATTTATTATAATCATAACGGTTTTAAAGCAACGGAAGCACCAGGACCGCTTGGGTTAGGATGGAAATTCAATGACATTGGGAAAATCACCCGGATTTTGAATCAAATTCCTGATGAATATATGCCGGCTGATAATGACACCTCACATGCTGGCTGGTTTTATAATAATGATGTTTCAAATTATAATGTTGATCAAACACCTGATTTTTTCAATCTCAGCACTTCTAACGGTCTATCCGCTTTGTTTACTTATAGTAAGACGTTTCCAGGAAATGTTTTAACCCTTGAACCTTATTTCCTTGACTCAAATCAAAATTTTACAATTGATAACTATTTTAATAATATCAATTATGGTACAAATAATTACGATGACGTAGTGTTTGATATTAATGAAGAAAATGGTAATACATATAGTTTTGTTGGGGGACCAATGAATCAGACCATTACAAGGAATGGTGGGTATAATGATAAGTACACTAAAGATTTTTATGTAAAAAAAATTAAATCTAATCATTCAAATGACGAAGTAATAATTAATTATGTAGCCAGGGAATACAGTAATCATCATTATTTTGAAACGGGTTATAAATCTTCTTCAAACAGTTATGCGTTTATGACATATTCCGATTATGCATTTGTTGATGAGAATTCCCTAGAAGTAAGCGAAATTATAACCCCAAAAGAGAGAATAGAATTTTTATATTCATATGTCACCTATCCTCCTCAAAGCGGATATGCTTCTTATACCCTTCCAATTTTAAATGAGATAATTGTTAAAAACAATAATGGTGATTACATAACACGATATAGTTTTGAATACGATTTAGCATATAATAATAGACCTCTACTTTCAAGAATATATAAATACTCTAAAGTATTGAATGATGATTCTGCTATAAAAATTAAAGAGTTTGAATATTTCGACAGCGGATATAATTTAAACAATTACTCTCCTTTATTCATGATTAAGGATATTGATACTCATGGTTATTTTAATGCCGCAAATAATACTGCTTTGTTTCCTATTAGTTATAAGAGATGTGGTTCCAGTATTTTGTACAATGGCGGTGATAGAAAACCTAATTTGAATGCAATAAAGCATGGTGTGCTTAAAAAAGTTACCAATAATTTAGGAGGTGTTACAGAGTTTGACTATCAGTTGAACGCGGATAGTGATTACTATGGTGGAGGGTTAAAAATATCGAAAATAACAAAAACACCGGAAGCTGGTCAAAATATTGTTACAACATACCAATATGAAGAATATTTAGGATTTGGAACGAGAAAGGATAATCCTGAATTAGATTTGATTAGATATAGTAGTGCTCCGGGATATTCAAGTGTAAATAGCGATTTGAAAGAGCTATATGATTTTGATAGGGAGTCTGAAAATCAAAATATGTATCAAAAAACTGGTAATTTTTTCAAGAAAATTATTTCCAGAAAGTATATAGGACAAGATGTTGGTACTTATTTTGGTCCAAATGAAGTAGCTGATGTGAGCTTGAGGACTGAGTATCTTTTCCGTTCAAATTTTAAGAGTTATATAAGAACACCATTACTAACTCAAAAAGATGTCTATAAAGATTATAATTATGCTCTAAATGGTTCTGTTGAAAGACAATTAATGAAAGAAGTGCGTAATTACGATTTATTCGATATTTCTAGTATTCAAGCTCGATTAGCAGATAATTATCAACTACAAAATTGTAGTGGAAGTTATCTCGTGAATTCATCTGGTGTGTCATTTAGGAGTATTTACAAAAAAGAACAGCCTTTAAGGTCTATTGAAAATTATGAGTATGACAATGAACTAGGGCAAATTTTAAATACCAAAAAGGAGTTTGTGTATTATGGTGAAAATAGTGGTTTATTTAATGGGTTAAGAATTAAAGAGATAATTAGTTCCACTAATAATTTACCTGTTTCAAAGAAAAAGATAAATTACTTAATTGAGTATTTTTCTCCTACTGCTGGACTTACAGATTTACAGCTATTTAATAATGAAAGCAAAACTTTGATATCTGACGAGTCAAATTGGACTTATCAAGGAAGCAATGGTTGGATTCTTAAGAATTCTACTTTTTATCAATACTTGAGTGATGGTAAAATCAAGAGCTCATCATCAGTTATTAAAAATTCTAATAATACTTTTTATAGCGAATCGAATTTTACACCGTATTATCAAGGAGGGTTACTTCAAATTGGGCCTTTATTGAATACGGTAAATTATTTTTATGATTCAAATGGGAAAATAGAATTCATTGAGCATCTGGATTCAAAGAAAATTGTAAAGTACTATAGAAGTAATGATACAAATCCTTATTCAATTAATACAACTATAGAGGCTCACAGTTCTACAGGTAGATTTAGCTCATATAGAACTAGTTTTGAAAACCAGTCCGGCACTGGTTATTTGGATGTAACTAATGCTTATACTGGAAAAAAAGTATTTACCGGTTCTACATTGAATATAGGTACATATCCCAAAAAGTATATAATATCTTATTGGTATTTTAAAGATAATAAATGGTTGTTTAATTCCTATAGTCATGGTGGAGGAACTGTAATTATTACAAAACCGGCTGGTGCTGATTATATAGATGAGTTATGGGTTAAACCAAGATTTACAAGATTAACCGGTAAGACTTTTAATAATTATTACGAGACAAACAATTTTATAGATAACAACGGATTTACAGTAAAAAACATCTATGATGATTATGGAAGATTGATAAAGCAGGTTGATAAAGATGGTAATTTAATAAATGAAAGAACTTATAACTTTATTCAGGAATAAAAACATGAAACTAAAATTTTTATTTTTATTAAGCCTTATTTTCAATTTTGCTTTTTCGCAGGTTTCTCCAAGTAGAAACTATGTTTATGTTAAAACATATAAGGAGGCTGTAAATGAAGTTACAGGAAGTACCAATAGCAATGATTTTAATGAAGCTGTGACTTATTTAGATGGAACTGGAAGAAAAATTCAGACCATATTTATGAAATCTGGGGGCAATAATGAAGATTTAATATTCAAAAACGAATATGATAATTTAAATAGACAGTCAAAGAAATACTTGCCATATGCTGTAACTTCAAATAATGGGGCATATGTCACAAATTTCAATAACGAGCAATCTTTATTTTACGATGTTCCAAAGTATGATAATACGGATAATCCTTTTACAGAAGTAATTTTTGATAATGATAGATTATATTCATCTAGAGAAATAGCTCATGTTGGAAACGATTGGTCTTTAAATAATGGGCATACTATTAAGTCTAATAGATCAATTTATAATCACGATAATATTGTTGATGTTGTATATAAATATAACGTCAGTTATGATAGCAATAATAACCCTGTTCTTATTTGCGAAGGGGTATGTCAGCCTAAAACTTTAATAAAGTATGTTTCTAAAAATGAAAATTGGGAAACTACTGATGGTGAAAACAATACTTACGCAGCTTTTAAAGACTTAGCAGGCAGGACTGTTTTAAAAAGAGAATTTGAAAACGGAGTTGCTCATGATACTTATTATGTTTATGATTTTCAAGGGAATATTGTTTTTGTTTTATCTCCTAAAGTAGTTCATGCTAATCTTTTTGATTCGAATAATAATCCTGTTTCAACTTATCAAAATGTTTTAGATAATTTATGTTATCAATACAGATATGATTATAAAAACAGATTAATTGAGAAAAAATTACCGGGTTCCGGTTGGCAATATTTAGTTTATGACACATTAGATAGATTATTATTGACACAAGATTCCAAGCAAAGTCAATTGAGTGCGAAAGAATGGAATTTTGTTGAGTATGATATTTATGGAAGAATAGTTTTCGCTGGAACACTTACTGATGTAAATAACTCTACCCGTGAAGTAATGCAAAACACGGTTGATCAGCTTTTAAGTAGTTATGTGTATTATACGGGAAGTGGGGATTTTTTATTTTCTCACTATTTGGATCAATTTACTTTAACAGTAAATAAAGTTTCATATTATGATAATTATCAATTTGATTTAAGCGGAATAACCATCCCGACTCAGAATTTTTATAATGAAAATTTAACGACACTAACAAATGGTTTGTTAACTGGAACTAAAGTTAAAAATTTAAGCACTTCAAGTTGGGAAACTTCAGTTTTCTTTTACGATAAAAATGAAAAAGTTGTCAAATTATATGATAAGAATGAAACATTAAATACGCTTGATGTTATAGATTTAAAATTAGATTTTTCCGGTAACATCATTGAGTCAAGGACGGTTCATAACAAAACAGGAGTTACAACTGATTTAGTGACTTTTGATAAATATTCTTATGATAAAAAAGGAAGACTTTTAAAGCATTTACAATCATTGGGTAACAAGTCTGACGAATTGATTTTAGCTAATAAATATGATGAATTAGGAAAGCTTGTTGAGAAAAAAGTTGGAGGGACGACACTTTTAAATCTTACGGCTATTACAGATGATCAAGGTTTGTTAACAAAGAGTATAGCTACTGATTCTTGGACTAATTCAAGTTTTACTACAATAAGTAGTGTTATAGCTGACGGTAATCTGAAGTTTAAAGCGACTAATAATAGTCATTTAGCTATTGGATTGTCATATTCTCCTAATACTACAGCTTATAATCAGATTAACTATTCATTTGTTTTGACAAATGCTTCTCATGTAAATGGAGGTAAGACTGTAGAGATCTTTGAGAATGGGTCTTCGAAATTAATTACAAATTATTATGCAGGGGATTTGTTCATTATAGAGAGAATCGGGAATACAATATTCTATAAAAAGAATGGAATCTTAATTTATACATCTACTACACCAACAAGTTCAGCAACTCTTTATGGTGACGGTCATTTGTATGCTATAAATTCCAGCATGACAAATCTTAGTATAGATAATTATGGTTTTACTAATCTTATAAGTTTGCAAACTATAAATTGTAAATACAACATTCGCGGATGGCTGACACAAATAAATGATCCGAATAATCTTGGTAATGATTTATTTGCTTTAGAAATTAGAAGGAATAATCCAACCTCTACAGGGACTCCATTATATAATAAAAATGTAAGTCAGGTGTTTTGGAAAACGGCAAATGACAACCAATTGCGCTATTATGATTATACTTACGATGATTTGAATAGAATTAAGAAAGCTAAATTTTATAATTTAAACAATTCATTGCAGAATAACAGCTTTAATCTTGAGACTGTAAATTATGACAAAAATGGTAATATAACATTTATGCATAGAGCAGGTGATAAAATAAGCGATCCAAACCTTGAATGGATGGATTATATGAGTTATTCATATAATGGAAACCAATTAACAAGAGTACAGGATTTAGGTCATAACTATTTTGGCCATACTTCTCAGATTCCAACATCGGATTCCACATCACAATATACGTACGATAGTAACGGTAATATGATTAAAGACCGAAACAAGAAAATTGCCAATATTACCTATAATCGTTTGAATTTGCCTGAGATTATATCTTTTGAGGACATTTCCAAAAAAATAGAATATGTTTATGACAGTAATGGTAAAAAGTTAAGCAAGAAAGTTACTGATGGAAGTAATGTAACAATAACAGAATATTGTGGAGGTTATATTTATCAAAAAACAAATGCAAATAACTTAGTATTACAGTATGTTTCTCAACCTGAAGGATATATTGCAAATAATAACAATCAATTAAATTACGTATACAATTATAAAGACCACTTAGGGAGTACACGACTTTCATATACAGATGTTAATAAAAACGGTATAATTGCTACGAGTGAAATAATTCAAGAGAATAATTATGATCCTTTTGGTCTTAAACATACGGGTTATAATAATGTGTATAATGCTTTTGGAAGTATTGCATTTAAGCTAGGTTATGAAGGGCAGGAAACACAAGACGAATTAGGTCTAAATTGGATACAGTTTAAATGGAGAAATTATGATTCAGCTTTAGGTAGATTTATGAGTGTAGATCCATTAGCTGAAAAATACAATTTCATGACACCTTATCAGTTCTCTTCTAACCAACCAATTCATGCGCCTGAGCTTGAAGGAATGGAGAGTGGGGATGGGATTCACCATGATCTTGATATACCGGCTGTAGATCAAGAACGTGATTTCGATTTTTTCTATTTTGAATATGAAGGAGGGTACATGTATGGATTTATTGATTTTGAAGGTAATGAGCATTTTTTTTCATTTGAATTTGAAAATGTAGTAGAAGCTCCAGAATCTTTAACAGAGGTTTTAGAAGAGGAAGTTATAGAGCCAATAGAGGATTTTTCTGATGACATTGTCGATGAACCTGATTTTGGTGACTTTGAAGAGGAGGAAGATTTTGATTTTTCGGATTTTTTTACTGATATATTTGAAGAAGTTGAGGATGATTTTTCTGATTTCTGGAATAATCCTTTTTCAAGGTTAATGGTTGCTGATAAATATTCTATTGGTGTTGATCAATCAATTACAGCTGTTTTAGGAGTGGGTTCAGGGTTATCACTAAATTTCATAACTAGAGGACATGACGCCAGTTTCGTGCCTTATGTAACTCATACTGTTGGTGGACAAATTGGCTCAGATATTTCAGCTAACGCTGGAATTTCATTATCTCGGGGCACTTATGCTACAATGGACATGAGAGATTTGAAGCCTGGTGAAGCAGCAAATGCTTTGAATGGTTGGAGTTTTGAAGTGAGAGGAGAAGCGCACGAAGGAGTAGGTGGAGAATTGTTTATGAATGTAGGATTAGATGATTTAGAAACGGCTTCACCAAATTGGATTAATTTTGGTTTTGGATTTGGAGTAGGTATTGGTGGTGGAGCAACTTTAGGGATGCAGCACTCTGTTCCTGTTAATCCGTAATTAATTCATGTTATGAAAAAAAAATTAAAAATGCTCATAATATTATTTGGAATAGGTATTATTTTATCTTTATTTATAAAAAATAAAATTGATTCCGATAATGATTTTAATTCAGGGTATTCAATTCTTGTTGAAAACTTAGATACCTTGGAAAACAAGCGTGTAAAGGTTAATGGGGCTTTGGTGAGTCCAAACTTTATTATTTCGGTTGCGACTAAATTAAAAATTGGGGATTCAATTGTAAAGCCAAAAAAATCCAGATATTTGTATATTTATACCCCAATTGAAAGTAAATATGTAAAGGTGGATTCAATAAAAGCAACAGGTTTGTTTAATTAATTTAATTGATATGAAAGTAAAAGCAACTTTGGTTTTAATATTCGTTCTTTCATTAAGTATGTTTTCTTGTGTAAATAAGGAAAAGATGGATGAAAACAATAAAAAGCATACACAAGAGGTGGAATTATTGGTTTCTAAATTTTATTCTGATTATAATGCTCAAAAAAATGAAGAATTGACAAATATGTTTGGAGAAGAATTTTTTACAAAAACCAGTAAAGAAGAATTATTAAAGATGTTTGCTGGAATGAATAAAAAATTCGGAAAAGTAAAAAAATATGAAATGGGTGTATGGTCGAAGAGCTATAACTCTTCATCAGATGGTTTTAAAGTGGAATATGAGGTTGAATATGAAAAATCAAAAACCAAAGAAAGATTTCTTTTGTTGAGGGATGCTACTTCAGGTAAGTATAAGATTGTAGGTTATAGAATAGGATCTAAAGACTTTTTGTCTGAATAGTCATAAATCTTAATAATTGAGGTTAAAAAAAAGATGGTTTATGTTTTAACCATCTTTTTTTATTTGTTCTACCCATAAATTAGAACTTGTTTATTGATCTTGATGAAGAATTCCTTATTAAAGTAATTTGTTATTCATAATAAAGTGATGAAAGTAAAAGAAAAATAATCTCTATTTTTTTAGATTTTTTATAAGAAATTGCTGAACTCAAATACGATGCCTATATACTTGAATGTAACAACAATATCTTTCTTTAATAAACTCCAAAAGTCTTCAATACTATTGGTACATTCAAGTATATAGGCAACTCATATAAACATAAAAGACGCTCCAAAAGCGTCTTTCATTTTTTTATTTCTTGACTACACCATCTTTTTTAAAATATGTTTTGATCATGTAATCTGTTATGTGTTTTAATGGCTTTTCATTTATAGGATGGAAGCCCGGCATATTGTAAAGTTCAACTTCTTCGGGTGATTTATAATACCATAAAACAGCTTTTCCATCTTTAAAAAAAGTTGTGGTATCACAAGCCCATATTCTACGCATTTTAAATAATGATTCGTCAAATGGTATACTTTTATTAACGTTTCCAAAACTTTCTGTGTTAGGTAAACAATCAACAATACTATAATGGTCTTTTTTCCATTCCATGCATTGCTTTTTCGGGAAAAAGAGTTGTTTGACTGAAAAACCCAATCCTAAAACTGTAACTATTGCTAAAAAAAGTACAGTTTTTTTGTTAATTCTTTTCTTGTTGGTAGCATTGATAAGGTTTTGCGGAAGGTTTATTTCTGGTAAATTTTCGGAAGGCTTATTTGATCTGTTGTCAGATGAAACCGTTGTGTTTTCCTCAACAATTGTATTTTGATTATTAATAACCGTATCCGTAATTTCTTTTTTAGAAAACTTAAAAAAGGGTCTTGGCTGAAAATCTACCAGAATCGCAGCCATATTAACAGTTTCAAAATCTGCGGGTTCTGTTTCTCCTTTTAAAAAGTTTTCAATAGGTCTGAATTTATCAGTCTCCTCTTTTATTTTTTTTCCACAATCGAGGCTAAACTTAAACTTAAAAAACGATTCGAAAATCTTTAAATCATCAGGATTGGTATTGTCCTTAAAAAGCTCAAAGCACAGCTTTCTCAATTTCGCTCTGGAAGGATTTAAAAAAACATCCGAATGAATTCCATTCTTTTCGGTCTCAAACTTTTCACGTATCCTTTTTTTGTATTCTTCAGGAGTATTTTTAGTCATAAGCATATCGGATTTTTTAGGATTTTTCAGGAATTATAAGGACTCCTGCGGAATTGCAGGAATTGTAGGAATTCCGTATAAATGCCTAAAACAAAAGGCTTTTACTTTGCCTTAGAATTAGTTCTTGTTCTATTCGCGATAAGAACAAATGTACAAAACTACTTCTACATAGTGTTGCCAAAAATTGTAATAGAAAATTGCTAGGGAAGTACAATTCTTCCATTGCAATTTAGGCACACTACACTTCCCAATTCAATTTGGCATTGCCATTATGACAATTCCGGCTTATAGCCGGAGCGCAATGCCTGTGTCTAATTTAAATCTTAAACAAAATGAAAAGAGTATTTTTATTAGCTGCATTTGCAGTATTGGGTTTTGCAGTAGTTTCTTGTTCTTCTGATGATAATGAAATTGTTAACCCTTCCAAGAGAAACCTTGAAAAGGAAAACAATTTTATGAGACTATCTAGTCAAGGTGGTATAATTCCATCTGTTAATATTGTACAAAGAGACACAGTTAATGGTCCTGGTGACGATCCTATTATTGTACCGCCACCTCCAACAAAACCGTAAAAAAAAACAGACAGGTTTGTCAATAATTACTAATTTCGGGGAAAGTAACTTTTATGGTACGTTCCCCGTTTTTAATTTTAGTTATATTCTCATTTCTTTTTTCTTGTAAAAATGATTTTAAAGGAGAATCTGACTCAGGCGTTAATAGAGCAAAAGCGAATCTATCACGTGAAGAGGCAATTGTGAAATTTGGAGAAAGTAAGTTTGACAGTGCATTCTTTTTTTTTCATAAGGCAAAAGAATTATATGAAATAGAAAAAGATACTCTTAATATTGGGTATTGCCTGTATCAAATGGCGAGGGCTCAACAAACCATAGGTGATTATTACGGAAGTGAAGAGACATTAACCGAATTGTTGAAATTTAAAATTCCAGATTACATTGCTCCAGCATATAATCAATTAGGAATAATTGCAAAGGAGCAAAAAAATTATGACGATGCTTATAAAAACTATTCTTGGACTTTAGAAAACGCCAAGAATGAAGTTGAGAAAATATCTCCACTTAACAATATGGCTGTGATTTGGATTCAAAAGAGTGAACCTTTAAAAGCAGTTGATATTTTAGAATCAATTTTAAAATCTAAGGTTTTTAGGGACACTACACTTAACGCTAAAAAAGCAAGGGTAGTAGATAATTTAGGTTATGCTTACTTTAAAGTAAATCGAAATAAAGATGCTTTGACTTTTTTGAATGAAGGTCTTGAAATTAGAAATAAAGACAGTCTTAGTTATGATGCTATTGAAAGCTTTTTACATTTAGCTGAATTTTATCAAAATAGCAACATAGCAAAGTCTGATGAATATGCTCTTAAGGCATATGAGAATGCGACAAATCATAAAAGTATAGACGAAAGACTAGAGTCTTTGTCTTTCTTAATGGCTAACAATATTAGGCAAGGAAAGAACCAGTATGTGAGTCAGTTTTTAAGATTGAATGATAGCATAGTGAAGGTTAGGAATAATGCTAAAAACCAATTTGCTAAGATTAAGTATGATTCTCAGATAGAGAAAGAAGAAAATCAGAAGTTAAAATTTGAAAGAGCCGATAATTTATTGAAACTTGAAAGAGCAAAAACACAAAGCCTTTTGTTGGTTATTGGTTTTGTAACATTAGTATTTTTGGTTTTTTGGATTGTGAGGTTCTTTGTAAAGAGAAACAGAAAAGAAAAGCAGAAAGCCATCCATGAAACAGAAGCAAGAATATCGAAACAGCTTCATGATGAATTGGCTAATGATGTGTATCAGACGATTTCTTATGTACAGGTCCAGGAATTTCAAAACTCACAAAGAAAGGAAACCCTTTTAAGAAGTTTAGACGGTATATATAAAAAAGCAAGAGATATTTCGAGAGGAATTGCTGAAATTGACACAGACGTACAATATAAGTCCAATCTAAAGCAAATGATTTCGGATTATGCAAATGATGAAATAAAAGTGATTATAAAAGACAATCATGATATTAATTGGGACAAAGTAGAGACGGGGAAAAAAGTAGCTGTTTATAGAGCGTTGCAAGAATTGATGGTGAACATGAAGAAGCACAGTCATGCTAGTTTTGTTGTTGTTGGATTTGAAGATGTAGGTAATGTGATTCAAATAAAATACTCGGATAACGGTGTTGGAATATCTGAACAATTGAATTTAAAGAACGGCTTAACAAATGCGGAAAACCGTATTAATGCAATTAAAGGAACTATTACTTTTGAAACAGATACCAATAAAGGATTAAGAGTAAATCTATCAATTCCTAAATAAGTTATATATGTTTAAAAAGGCTCTTATTGTAGACGATATTGATTTGAATGATATTGCTGTTGTACAGGTTTTAAATGAACTTAATGTGCCAGTTATAGATTATGCTAAGTACTGTGACGATGCTTTACTTAAGGTTAAAAAAGCAAAGCAAGACAATCAGCCATATGATTTAATAATTACTGACTTGTCTTTTAAAACTGACCATAGAATAGCAAAGTTAAATTCCGGAGAAGAGCTTGTTGAGGCAGTGAAAATTGAAGACCATGCGGTTAAAATAATTGCCTTTTCGATTGAAGATAAGCCATATCGCATAAAAGCTTTATTTGATAAATATAATGTTGACGGATTTGTACTTAAAGGGAGAAGAAGTATAGAGGAACTTAAAACAGCAATTGGAAGCGCATTTAATAAAGAACAGTTTATTTCATCAGATTTAAACTATATTCTTAAAGATAAAACTATTAACGAAATAGACGACTTTGACGTTGTTGTTTTGCAATACCTGTCCGTTGGAGTTTTGCAGGAAAATATGGAAGCTACTTTGAAAGAAGCCGGTATAACACCAAACAGTAAAAGCACTGTAGAAAAAAGAATCGCAAAATTGAAAGATTATTTCGATGCAAATAATACTGTTCATTTAGTTGCTATTGCTAAAGATCTTGGCATTGTTTAGGACTTTAAAATATTATGTTATAAAAAGCACTCTACTTAGGGTGCTTTTTTTTTGTGCTTATTAAAATGTTTCTGTTTACGGTTTTCCGTAAGGAATAGTTTTCCATTCAGCATAAGTTTGATTATTGATATTGATAAATGAAGAAACGTTTGCTTTTAGGTTCGTTAGGGACATTGTTTATTGGGAGCTTAATCTATATTCTATTCAGGAGTGTGTCCCTAAAATTGTTTAGCTGGCTGGATACATTCGCCTGTTTAGGAATAACAAAAAGTATACGGGGAATTACATTAAAAATTGTAGATGTAATCCCAGATTGGATGCTTTATTCTTTACCAGACGGTCTTTGGTTGTCATCCTATATATGTTTAGTGTTAATGATTTGGAAAAACAAAATCAACAAGGAAAACATTGTATGGGTATTCAGCGTGCCAGTTATAGCAGTTTTGTCTGAAGCGGGGCAATTTTTTAAAATAATTCCAGGAACATTTGATTGGATGGATGTAATAATGTATTTCGTGGGAACTCTATTCCCATTTGTAATTTTTAGAAAACAAGAACAAATTAATTAATAAAGATGAAAAAAAGAGTACAACATTTATTATCTGTAATAGTAATTACAGGATTCTTATTTATCGCTTATGGAAGTGGCGATGATAAGGCTAATGAAACGACATCAAATGTTTCAATAAGCTCAGATGAGACAGTAATAGAAAATGAAAAACCCGAAGTAGAGATATTGAAACACACCGCTAATTATGAATCGACAATGAATGCATACACCGTTCATTGTAGGGTGAAAAATAATACGGATGAATTAATTGACTATTTAGATCTTAAGGCAACTTTTTATAATAAGAAAGGAGATATTGTAGGAACCGGAATAGGTAATGCAGCAAATTTAGCAGCAGGAGCAGAAAAAACTATTGATGTTTTGGGCATCGATATTCAAAATGCTGAAAATTATGAAGTTGAAGTAGGAAATGTTTTAAAATAGGGAAAGTATAATATAAATAATTGAAAATATGGCACTAATTAATTGTAAAGAATGCAATTCAGAAATAAGCGATAAAGCTTTTGATTGCCCTAAATGTGGCGCAAAATTAAGAAAACCTGAAAGGAGTTTTTTTGGAAAAATAGTGAAATACACTTTTATAGTATTTAACCTTCTGATGTTACTTTGGTTTATTACAGGAGTCGGAAGTGCAGCACAAACAGTGGACGGTGCAGCAAGTGAAGCGGAGCAAGCTGGGGCTGCAATTGGCACAGGCATTGGTGCAATGCTTATCATAACCATTTGGGTATTTGGAGATTTAATATTAGGGATAATGACATTGTTAACACGTCCTAAAAGGTAGCATCATGGAACTACAAACACAACTTAAATCATTAGCCGATAAAATCCATCAGCTAAAAGATAAAATAGAAACAGAAGAATCTACAAAACACGCATTTGTATTGCCGTTTATCAATACACTTGGTTATGACACTTTCAATCCTTTAGAAGTGGTACCGGAATATGTGGCTGATATCGGAATCAAAAAAGGGGAGAAAGTAGATTATGCTATTGTTCAGAACGGCGAACCTATCATGATTATTGAGTGCAAAAACTGGAAAGAAAACTTAACCATCCATGGTTCACAATTGTTTAGGTATTTTCATGTAAGTAAAACGCGTTTTGCGTTGTTAACTAATGGTATCCAGTATCAGTTTTTTACTGATTTGGATGAGAAAAATAAGATGGATGAGAAACCATTTTTTGAATTCGACATTACCAATTTGAAAGACAGTGCCGTAAACGAGGTGTTAAAATTCCACAAATCAAATTTTGACATTAATAAGATTCTTGACAATGCAAGTTCACTTAAATTCATTAAAGAGATTCGAAAGCAAATTGATAGTGAAATAGATAAACCTTCACCGGAATTTGTTCGACTATTTGCCAATAAAGTATATAATGGCAGATTGACTGAAAAAGTAATGGATGAATTTACAGAACTTGTTCAAAAAGCGTTTGGTCAGCTTATTGGGGAAAAGATTAACGAGCGGTTACATTTAGCCTTAAATAAAGAAGTAATCATTCAGGAAAAAGATCAAATTGAGGAGTCTGAAATATCTAAAGTTACTACAACAGATGAAGAACTCGAAGCTTATAGAATTATAGTAGCAATTCTTAGAAGAAAAATACCTGTCCACCGGATAGTACATCGTGATACACAATCTTATTTTGGAGTTCTCCTTGATGATAATAATCGTAAACCACTTTGCAGACTACATCTTAATGGAGGGAAAAAGTACATAGGTCTTTTCAATAACAATAAGAACGAAAATCGTCAATTGCTTGAAACCATAGATGATATCTACAATTTTGAAAACGAGTTATTGGAGACAGTAAGTATTTATGAAATTGAAAATTAAAGTCAGAAATATGAAAACAAAACAAATAATTTTAATTGGTTTAGGGATTATTTTAGCAATTGCAATTTTTACAAATCCTAATCAAGAGATACATAAGGAGGTTGTGAAATCTACCATAACATCATATTATCAAAAGTCTATTGAAGAAGATGATACGATACCGAAAAACGGCTTTTCTGCATTAGGGAGTTTATTGGGAACATCATTGATAAATACTTTGGTGGAAAACGGAGTGAGTAGTGATAATTACTTGGTTTTTTCAATTACAAAAATCAGATATAAAGGTGAGGAAAAGTCTATTGGTTTTGGAGTATTTGGAAATGTCTTTTTATCGGAAAAGGTGAAAGAAGCATTTGATGATACTAAAAAATCATAATCCAAGGTGTTTAAAAGCTCAAAACTGAAGCGTTAAAAGTAAACAATTGTTGTACTCACGTGATAGCTAATCTTCTAGTTTTAACTCTTTAAGAAAAAGACTATCTTTAAAAACCAAAACAAAAAATATGAAACTACTTTTATTATCATTAGTTTTTGTTGTTACAACGTCTTATACTACCGGTTCGGATGTTTATGTCTGTGGGACAGCAGGTGCAAAAAAATACCATTATAAAGAAAATTGCCGAGGATTAAATTCATGTGGTCACGGGGTTAAAAAAGTAACCCTTAAAGAAGCGCAAGGATACGGTTTAACCCTTTGTGGTTGGGAAGATTAATAAGGCTTTAAAATACTATTTTGAAAAAGAGCTTAATAATCCTCCTTGTTCTTTGTTCCAATTTGTTTTATGCACAAGTTAAATTATGCACATGGAATATTGAAAATATTGGTTCTTCAAAATCTGATGAAGACTTAGAGTACATTGCTAATACAATTAAGAAGTTTGATATTGTAGCTATACAGGAAGTAGTTCCTAATGATGGAGGTGCACAAACTATAGCCAAACTAGCCGATATCTTAAATCGTAAAGGAACCAAATGGGATTATGTGGTAAGTAATCCTACTTCAGGTAGCAAATACAAAACAGAGCGCTATGCCTATCTTTGGAAAACTGCAAACGTCAAGAAAATAGGTGAAGCCTGGCTTGAAGAAAAGTATCAGCTTGAAATAGATCGGGAACCCTATTACTGTACTTTTCAATATGAAGGCAAGAACTTCACTCTTTCCAATTTTCACGCAATTACAAAAAAACTTCAACCGGAAACCGAAATCAAATACTTTAAGTTTTTACCCAAAGTATATCCGGAACTAAATCTCATTTTCTTGGGCGATTTCAATTGTCCACAGTCACACTCCGTTTTCGGGCCGTTAAAAAGTCTAGGATATAAACCTGTTTTTCAAAACCAGAAAACTTCATTAAAAAGGCAATGTAATGGCTCAGATTGTTTAGCATCTGAATATGATAATATCTTTATAGATGCCTCTAAAGTTGAGGTAGTAAGCAATGGGGTAATTCATTTTTATCAAGATTTTGAGGATATACATAAAACAAGAGAAATTTCAGATCACATCCCAATTTGGGCAATAATAGAAATAAAATAGCTTATGAAAAAAACTATACTTTTAGCATTTTTATTTGTTTTGATGGGCTTAATCAGCTGCAAAAAAAAACAAGAAACATACGATAACAATTCCAATTCTCAAGTACAGGGTTTTGTATCTACCAATCAAGTAGAGTATGAAGAACCAGAAGATGATCCTACTTATCATGTAGATGAAGAGCATAAATATGAATACCGTACAGGTACATCAGGAGATTATGAATATAATTATGATGTAGTTGGCCACGACGATAATGGCGATGATGTTTCAGGAAATGTTTCCATGAATGGTAAATACGGTAGTGGAACGATTACAACACCTGATGGGGATGAGGTAGAAGTTGATGCTGAATGGTATGATTATGGGAAGCTAAAGGCGACAGATGAAAATGGAAATGAGTATGAGTTGGAGGCAGAGTAATTAAAAATAGAAGTTTATTGGAAAGGTGAGGTTTGTCTCATCTTTTTTTATGCGATAAATTATGGAATACGGTTTTCCGTAAGGAAATGATTGAGTAAATAGTTTTATTTGTTATTGAGAATTAAAGTTTATTATCAAATTTAAAACACACATTATGGAAAAAATTCAGGCAATTAAACCAGGGCCAAAACCAAACAAACAAGATGGAACACCTGATGAGAGAAGAAGAGTTACTCCACCAAACAAACCAAAGCATCCTGATTTAAAACCTCACATACATAAGCCGAAGGATTAGTGATGCTTTTTCTGAAATGTACTTAGAAAAAATAAAAACTATTTCCGAATTTCTCAGGAAATAGTTTTTTATACTTTAGATGCCATCTCTCCGTCTGCCATTATTTTCCTTGATCTTCCAGTTGTCATATGTCTTACCCTTTAATCACCCCCAGCAAACATAAGTAACCCTAAATTTCTTGCCATTCCATAACCCAAAATGTAAGGTAGCGGTTGTAATATATCTTTTATCGTTTACTATTGCAGTAATACTTTGCTTCGCAATCACTATTATTTATGAACCCATTTTAGTATCTCAAAATAAGATTGCCTATAGTTTTACAAATGAACTTGAGATGTAATTAGGTTCATTTAAGTTAATACTTTTTATATTTTTGCTACTGGTTTCCCTTTTAAACTCTCTTGAACTAATGTTGCAATAAATAGTGCAAATGGTTCAATATCACCCTCTACACTCGCTTTTTCTAAGCTATACATATAGCGGGCTCGTTCTTCTACAGGAATTACAGTCCAAGGGTATCCACCAGAGGCCAGCATAACATTCATTAAAAATCTCGCCATTCTTCCATTACCATCCATGTAGGGGTGGATATATACAAAAATAAAATGACCAAGTACTGTTCTTACACCTGCGCTGGGTTCGTTTTCGAGTAATTCAAATAGTGTTGGCATGGCATCTCTTACCGCTTCCCGGTTTAGTGGCGTATGTAAGGAATTTGAAATATACACCTGATTTGTTCTGTATCCGGCCAAATCAGAAGTTTTTAAGATTCCGGCAGTAACACTGGGTGCAAATAGTTCCCGATACCAATCAGAATGTTCCCTGTCTGCTGTTTTACCGGCATTACTACCTTCTAATATTTGCTTGATACTCTCTTTTACCACTTGGGTAGCCTGCCAATACCCACGGGCAGCCATGGCATTTCGGTGCTCCTTATCCTCTATATTTTGGTTTATATCCCAATTTCCACTTCTAACTTTTTCAATTAGTTCTAAAGAGACCTTGTATCGTTCGATAGATAACGAGTGATAGGCATCGGTGGCATATATCTGCTCTACTGCTTCAAGATATTTTTCTTTATTCTTTGGAATACCCGGTTCTTTGGGGAAGTGTTTTAGTATAATTGGACGGTATTGCTCCCACATCAGTTTTATACGGTTTGCATAAGGAGATCTTTCCCGAAAGGAGAGACTTACCGTTGGTTTATTTTGAAATGGATCAACCTCTCGAACGTCGTAATCGGCTGCTTTCATTGTTTTTATTATCTCGTCAGCAATGCGGTCACGACCAATGTTACGGAATGCTCCGGCTAATCTTCCGGCAATAACGGAATGTGAGCCCGCCAGTAAGACGGATAAAATATCAGAAGCATCTGGCAGTATTGCTAAAGCTGTTCTTATATCTACCGGATTTTTTTCAAACATTACAGGGGAACATCCAATTAGAGCCGAGTGTAACGCCAGCATTCTTACACCGTTTGTTTCAATAATATCGGTATTAGGAGGTAGCTGTGTTTTTATTTCAAGTAGTGTTGTATTATGTAGCAGCTTAATACTTTTGTTAGCAGCTGTGGGAGCTCGGATAATTAATTGTAGCGGAACTGTATTATTTCCGGAATGTATTAGTAGTGACTGATCGGCTGAAAGACAGTAGTCGTTTCCGTATTTATCTTCCAGATAACGGGAACAAAATTGCCAATAAGAGGTGTACCACGAGGTACTGTCTCCTGGAGTTTCATTAGGATTAGCAACAATATACCATCCTTTCGATACTTCTTTTAGAAAACCGTTTTTTACTAAGCGTTCACGATGTGTCCGGTTAATTTCTGCTGATTTTATCGCTACTATGTTATCTTTCTGTTGTAGTTTTTGAAGTACTTGAAGTGATGTTGCCAATTTTTCTCCTGGTGTAGCCATAACTTTTTGTTTTTTATTAGTTATTAACCAGCCTAGCGTATTGTTGGATAACTAGTCTAGAATGTTGTATTAAAACTAGTCTAGAGTGTTGTGTTAAAACTAGCTCATAATGTTGTATTAAAACTAGCCTAGAGTGTTGTATTAAAACTAGCTTAGAATGCAAATATACAAAAAAGGGAATATAACGACTTAAATATAATAGGTTTATGAAGTATATATTCGTGAAATTAAATATCTAAACTCCCTTAAAAAAACAGTTCATCTTTAGGCAGTATTTACATTTAACGCTCATAATAATAAACATCTTACTAGATTTAGTTCATAGCAACTCCCATTGTGAGGCGGTACGACGCGGTAACCTCAAACACATTCAACCCTAAAATCTCATACCATTCCATAACCCAAAACAATAATAAGTTGGATAGTACCTAATAACCACAAAAACAAAAACGCTGTTTTTGACAACTATAGTGTAATGGATAGAGAATATTAAAGTGTTAAAAAAACCAGATTATTGAGTATAAGTGGGATGCCAAAAATGATTAACTTTAATAAAAATTATTGTCATGGAAGTTTATGTGATGTTAATTGTTTTTGTAATAATTGTTTGTTTGATTTTGGTTGTGGTTTTAATCATGAAAAATCAAAAAGACAAAAAAGAACTCGAGAATTTCTTTAACAATGATTACAAAAAACCAGAGGATTCTGAAGCAAATGACGAAGGTGAGAAATTTTAATTCGATTCATAAATAGGAAAAGTTGTGATTTCGTTTTAAACAAACCAAACAGGTACTAGTAGTTATAAAACTAAAAAAGAAGCCTCAAAGGCGTCTTTCATTTTCTGTCATTGCGAGGAGGCACGACACGGCAACCCCAACTATCATTATCCCCACGAAACTTCCTACCATCATAAACCTTTCCCCCCAACCAAACCCCGGCAAACCCAAAAACAATTAATCCTAAAATTTTATACCATTTCATACCCCAAAAATACAGGAAGTAGGGTAGTACTAAGTCACCACAAAATCAAAAGCTCCGTTTTGGATAACTGTTTATCCCAAATTGACAACTAAATCAATATTCTAAAAAAACAAACATCATTCCATAATGAATAATAAGAAGCTTCTGTTTTTTGAATAAAAAAAATATTAGCTCAAGTTATAATGATTTATGCCTCAATGGATTTTTAGCTTGAAAGATGAATTTGTTAGTACTGCTTGTTTGCATATTATATGTTTATAGCCTAATTCTAGAATCAATTTTTTAATTAGTTTTATATTAGTTTCTTCAGTTTTGCAACCAAAAATTATTTCAGTTAAGTTCATTATATCAAATTCAATTTTCCCGTTGTAAAGCATTTTTACGGCTCTTATTTCTTTTTCATAAAACCAATTATTTGATTTAGTAAAAACTAGATGATAAACAGAATAAGGATCTCCAGAAAAGAATTTTTCTTTTTCAAAGGTTGGACTATACTTTACTTTTGCAGTCATGTCTGCAATATTAGAAATTGAAGAATTGAATTTTAAGCAAATTCCTTTATGGTTTTCTGCATAATGTGACCACATAAGAATATCATCATTAATTTCACTAAAACAGCACACGCCTGAACTATAAAATACTTCTTGAAATTGTTCATTCATTTGGTTTTTAATTCGGAAAGGGTTTTGCTTATTTTTTTGAATTTCTTTTCTTCTCAAAGCTCTATTACCTGCCACCTTTTCATTTATCAACTTGACAATGTCTTCTTCAGAAGGAGTAAAGTCAATAAGCTTTATGTTACAATCAAAAGGATCATTAAAATCTTTCGGACTTGAAAACCAAATTGTTTTGTTTTCAAGTGTTTTTATTACATTCTCAATTTTTGTGTATTTGTAGAAAAACTCAGGAAGAGTATCGTCCATTTTCTTCATTGGTAATCTTTTTAGTTTTATCACTAAAACGAGTTTCAGTTTTCTCTAAAGCCACTTGCTCAAAACTGAAATTATAAGCAAATCTTTAAACCAAAGCTTTTACGTCGTGGTGTAACTTTCTTAAATGTTCTTCAGACAAATCCATGAGAGGTTCATACATAAATGAATTTACATGAATATTTTCAGGCGTCATCAAATTTACTCGATCTAAAACAGCGATAGATATAGATTCTAATGGATATTCTTTTTTATACTGGCCAACAATTTGACCTGTTTGCTTTTTAAGAATATTTGTTTTGAAATTTGCATCAACAATTTTTCCAATTGCAAATTCCTCGGCTTTGAGCCTTATTGATAAGGAAAGGCATATTTTACTTTTTATATCTAACGTGTTTGATTCGGGCAAAGCCATAATTTCTTCGGCTTTGGTATGAATTAAATCGTAAACTTTGTCATTAGGATTTGCTGGCACGATTGTTAAATTAAATACAGAGTTAAAAATAGTAATAACATCATTCCTTGTTATCATTTCAGATTTTGGAATTCCATCAACTACATTTTCAGGTTTCAAATGCAATAGTGAAGTAAGAAATTTATAATCGTTGTTGGTGTTTCCAATTGTAAATTCAATAAGGTTTCGAACAAAAGGAATACAAGCAACGAATGTAAAATCACAATTTTGAAAATTACTTCTCAATGTTGGAAAAACATCTTCCTTTTCCCCAATCACAAGTTTTACTTCAGATGTGGTTTTAATGCTTCGCCAGTTTCCTTGGTAATTTATTTTGCCTCCAAATCTACTTTTTATTGTTTTATAAAAATCGAAATTGTGGGTCAATATCACCATCCGAAACTTTGGGTCTTCCAATACATCTTTCAAATATTCTATAATTGCATATTTGTTTTTATAATCAAATGAATCCGCTATATCATCAACGATCATTATTTGATTTAGTGCAATTTTTTTTCTCGATTCAATTTGAAATATTATGTTCAACAAATAAAATACCCTTTGTTCGCCTGTACTCAAACTTTCATGCAGTTCTGCTCCACCCAATTCTTTTTTATCTAAACCGTCAACATATTCGAAAAATAATAGAGGAGCTTCTTCTTTTAAAATTACATCTTCTTGATTTTTGACTTTGACCTTGAAAGGAATTGTGAACCTTCTATTGAAAATCTCTAAAACATTTTTCCATTCATCCTGTTCTTTTTTTGCATCCTCTAATATCTGAGCTCTTTCTACATTTGTATCTCTGTATTTCTTGAGAAGAGATTCAAATTCAGCTTTGTTAACTGCTACATAATTAATTAATAACTTCTTTTTTAAATTATCTAAGTCTGCAAATTCCTTGATTAAGTCTTGGTTTTTGTCAACATATGCTCTGAAATTTCTAAGTTCCGCATTACTATTAAGAGCTTTGTCAATTTCTGTGAACTTGCTAACAAGTTCAGGATTGTTTAGTACTTTTTCTTTCTCTCCTTTAATTAATTCTTCAAGTTCTGCCACATTTGAAATTTCATTATCCTTTATTTTTAACTTGTGTGAAGCTTCAAAAAAATGATTTTCTTTTAAAGATTTTGTAACTGTGTCAGCATTGTAATGATTAAAGGTTCCTTTCATAAAAAGACTAGTATTCTCATTTACGATTTTGTCGTAAGTCTCAATGTACTCTCTTATCTTAATTTTGAAATCTTTGCTGGTAAGAAATTTTATAACTTTTTCATTGAAAATCTCTGCATATTTTATATCGGTTAGAATAGGATTGTTATTTTCCTTTACTGAGTTTTCAATTTTTTCTAAAGCAACAAAAAATGTATCTCGAAAAATTGAACCAATCTCAGATTCGATCAACGCTTCTTTAACTCCAAAATATGGGGCAAGCAATTGCATGAATTCTTTTTTTGATTGGTTTAGCGAAGAATTTAAATGAACAAATTTGTCTTTTAATTCTTGATTAGCAAGTAATGTGGAAGCTTCTTTGAAATCAACCTCTTTCATTCTTTGGATAACAAATATTTCATTATTTAGAATTTGTCGGTTATCAATTTTAATATCTCTGTGGGTGGCACGGTTATCAAAAATTCGATCTTTCGAAGCTACATTATTGGTAATATCTTCAAATGTTCTAGCTAATGATGATTTCATTACACCATTTGGTGCATAGACTAAATGTGTTTCAGATTGTGTAAAATCAAAATCGTGTATAAACTTTTTTATACCATAACAATTTTCCAGATGAATTTGTAGTTTATCCATTTTTCTTTTTTTTAAAGAATCGCGATTAAGCTTACTTGTAACTTCTAAATATATGAAGTTCCTATCAAAAATAAGAATAATCCTAAAAGTAATATTACGGTTTCCCATAAATTAAAAAAGATGCCGAGGCATCTTTTATCTTTTGTCATTTATCTTTAATTTTTTGTCGAGTTCTTCAACTCGTTTAAAGAAGTTTGAAATAGAAATTTTATAGTATTCGCAGAGAAGAAATAGAGTACTGGGGGAAATGTTCCCTGTTCCAGTTTCAATCCTAGCTAGATTAATGGTTACATTTTTTGAATCAAAAATATCAGTTATAACAGCATCCTGTGTTAGTTTTGTTTCTGCACGTAGGTCTTGTAAAACCTTTCTTATAGCTGCTAATAATTGTATATTTATTATCTGTTTCATTTGAATTCAAATTGACAGAGAAAAAAAGTTTAACACAACGACATATATGTCGGTAATATTTTTTATATTTGTCAGCATAATGCTATAAATAGTATTAATTTTGCGATACTTCAAATACAATATCTGAAGCATTCGCTTTGAGTCTCGCCTTAGAAAACTGGTAATTTTGCAACGAGATGATAAGTTAAGATGCTCACGTCTATAGGCGTGGGCTCACTTATTGTTGCACGGTATACCAGTACCTCTAAGGCAGTAAGCTGAGTTCCACGCTTTTTTATGCCCTAAACTCTCCTTTTTTCAAAGCAATCTTCTTTTCACAGTATCGCAAGTATTAAATAAACATGACCGGAAAATACATTTCCTTGTCGCTAAATGCCACTATGGCTTAGCTGCATTAGGCTAATAGTGGCATTGTTTTAAACAATGTCAAACAGTAATGGTATCGCCTATGAACAAATAATTTTAAATAAAAAGAGCCTCCTGCCTAGTGTTGGCGCATAAGTACAGAAGGCCCAAGCAAACAAAACTAACGTTTCATTTAACCAAACCAATATTATGAAAAACTTTTCATTCCACAAGGGATGGAGCAGGCTATGGTATTCCTTTATTTTAGGCATGCTCTTTACTTGTTCATCCGTCAGGGCATTGGCACCATTGCCAAATGCCACAATAATGCAACAAACACATCAGGTCAGCGGTACAATCACCAATACTGCCGGTACACTCCCCGGTGCCTCCGTGACCATAAAAGGAAAAACCACAGGCACCATGTCTGATATAGACGGGAAATATCAAATCGCCGCCGCAGTTTCAGATACCCTCGTTATTTCTTTCATTGGCTATAAGCCGCTTCACGTTCCGGTAAACGGGCGTTCGGTTATTAATGTGCAGTTACAGGATAATGATGCCACACAACTACAGGAAGTGGTGGTCAATGCGGGCTATTATTCCGTTAAGGAAAAAGAACGTACAGGTAGTATTGCCAAAATTTCCTCTAAGGATATTGAAAAACAACCAGTAACGAATGTACTTGCAGCAATGCAAGGTAGGATGGCAGGGGTAAGTGTTACCCAAACCACAGGTGTCATGGGTGGTGGTTTCGATATCCAAATTAGAGGAATAAACAGCCTCCGCGCAAACGGGAATCAGCCATTGTATGTAATTGATGGGGTACCGTACAGTTCTGACCCTATTGGTACAGGGATTACTTCTCCCGTTCTGCCCACACAACCAAGCCCCTTAAACAGTATAAACCCCGACCAGATAGAAAGCATCGAGATTTTAAAAGATGCCGATGCCACAGCCATTTACGGCTCACGGGGTGCCAATGGGGTAGTGCTCATTACCACCAAAAAAGGAAAACAGGGTAAAACCCGTTTTTCAGCCAATGTTTCAAGCGGTATTGGCACCGTAACCAAATTTGTCGATTTGATGAATACAGAGCAGTATCTGCAAATGCGCCGTGAAGCGTTTGTGAACGATGGTATTAGTCCTTATCCATTTTATGCGTATGATGTTAACGGTACCTGGGATCAAACCCGTTACACTGACTGGCAAAAGGAATTGTTAGGTAAGAATGCGAGTTTTACTAGTGTACAGGGGTCTATTTCCGGAGGTAATGCAAGTACGCAGTTTTTGGTAAGTGCCAACTACAACAAACAAACTACGGTTTTCCCCGGGGATTTTGGTTATAAAAAAGGGAATGTGCATGTAAACCTAAGCCATGAATCCGACAATAAAAGGTTTAAAATAAATTTCTCGGCCGGCTATACCGCTCAAAACAACAACCAACCCGGAACAGACCCAACCCTAACGGCTTTATCCCTTGCGCCCAACGCTCCGGCTTTGTACGACAGCGAAGGCAACCTTAATTGGGAAAACAGTACCTGGAACAATCCGTTAGCTGATTTTAAAGCAGTTTACACGGCAAAAACCTATGATTTAATTGCTAACACATTGATGAGTTATAAACTCACCAACAATTTAGAATTTAAATCAAGCTTTGGTTTTACCGATTTAAAGAATAACGATACGAATATTTCACCATCAACCCGTTATGATCCGGCTTATGGTTTGGGTAGTGAATATTCGACACTTTTTACAAGCCAGGCTACCCGCAAATCCTGGATTATAGAGCCACAACTTACTTGGGGCAAACAATTTACTTCTTCAAAGCTGGATGTACTGGTGGGTACTACCTTTCAATCTCAAAAAGGCAACCAGTTAGTGCAGTTGGGTATTGGTTTTCCAAGCAACAGTTTAATTTACAATCTGGCTTCAGCCTCGACTTTGTATACCATAGGTTCCGAAGAAACGGTTTATAAGTATCAGGCTTTTTTTGGTAGAATCAACTACAACTGGAAGGATAGATACATCGTCAACATAACAGGCAGAAGGGATGGCTCAAGCCGCTTTGGTCCCGGTAAGCAATTTGCCAACTTTGGGGCTATTGGTGGGGCATGGCTGTTTTCTGAAGAGGGCTTTCTTGATGGGAATAGTTCCCTAAGTTTTGGAAAATTAAGGGCTAGTTACGGGATTACCGGTAACGACCAGATTGGCGATTACCAATATCTCGATACGTACGCTTCAACAGGGGCTATTTATCAGGGCACCATTGGTTTGGAACCAACCCGTTTATTCAACCCTGATTTTGGTTGGGAAACCAACAAAAAGTTTGAAATAGCACTGGAAACAGGTTTTTTAAACGACAGGATTTTTTTAACAACGGCTTGGTACAACAACAGCTCTTCGAATCAGTTGGTGGGTATTCCGCTACCGGGAACAACGGGTTTCACATCTTTACAGGCTAATTTAGATGCAACGGTGCAAAACCGAGGTTTAGAACTGAGCCTTAGAACAGTAAACTTCCAAAACAAAAACTTTGGCTGGACTACCAATATCAATTTCACCAAGGCTGGCAATAAGTTGTTATCGTTCCCAGATTTGGAAAACTCTACCTACCGCAATCAGTTTGTAATCGGGCAGCCGCTTAACATCCAAAAGGTGTATCATTTTACAGGAGTTAATCCGCAAACCGGACTTTATGAGTTTGAAGATGTTAACGGCGATGGTATACTCTCGGCTCAGGATGATAAACAGATCATTAAGGATTTTAACCCTGATTTTTTTGGAGGGGTGCAAAACCAGTTTCGATATAAAGAGCTGCAACTCGATTTCCTGTTTCAGTTTGTAAAGCAGTTAAACTGGAGCCCTGTTGTTAATACATCGGTTCCGGGAATGCTATCGAATCAACCGGCTGAGGTGGCGAATCATTGGCAAAGCCCGAGCAACACAGGAACGTATCAAATATACACAGACGGTTCAAACGGTGCGGCGGTGGATGCTTTTTACCGATACATTGAAAGTGATGCCGCGGTTGTGGATGCTTCCTACATAAGATTGAAAAACATTTCCCTTTCGTGGGATGTGCCGGGTAGTGTATTGAAAAACGTAAAGTGCCGCATATATATTCAAGGACAGAACCTGCTGACTTTTACGCCTTATAAGGGTGCCGACCCTGAATTTAAATCGAGCGGATACCTGCCACCGCTTAAGGTTTGGACTACCGGTATGCAGTTTAGTTTTTAATTTAAAAGGAATTATTATGAAGAAATATTTATTATGCAATCAGGATTTTGATTTATGGGTATTGTACAAACGGATACTTTTTGTTGCTGCAATAGCTATCCTAACTATTTTGTTTTCCTGTGAGGAGTTTGTTGAAGTGGAACTGCCTAATTCGCAATTGACAACAGAGACCGTTTTTGAAGACGAGGTTACGGCCAATGCTGCCATGGTTAGCATTTATGCTAAAATGAGGGATGCGGGACTACTTACGGGTTCTGCCAGTGGCTTATCGCATTTATTGGGAAACTATACAGACGAGTTTGTGTTTTATGGGAACAGCCAAAATGGAGCGGTGGCTTTTTACAACAATGCGCTAATTGCCTCTAACCCGGATGTAAAGCAGTTTTGGAACAATACCTACAATCAGGTTTATTGCGCCAATAGTGTTATTGAAGGGGTAGAGAATTCGACAGCATTGTCGCAAAACGTTAAAGACCAACTTAAAGGTGAGGCTTTATTTGTTAGGGCTATGCTGCATTTTTATCTGGTTAATTTATATGGGGACATCCCGTATATCACCACAACAGATTACCGCGAAAACAGCAGGGTAACAAAAACGCCCATTAATGAGGTGTACGCAAAGCTTATTGAAGATTTACAGGCCGCTATTATGCTGCTACCTGAGGACTATCCAACACCCGAAAGAGTCCGCCCTAATAAATATGCAGCGCATGCCTTACTGGCAAGGGTATACCTTTACACTGAGAATTGGGAGGCTGCCAAAAACGAGGCTACTACGGTACTGGAACACACAGGACTTTACGTTTGGGAGAATAACCTTGATGAGGTTTTCCTAAAAGAAAGCAATACCACCATTTGGCAGTTTGCTCCGTCCGGAAATGGAGGGAATACACAAGAGGGAGCAACTTTTATTTTTACAAGCGGCCCGCCACCCTTATCGGGCTTAACCCAAAATTTTATTGATGCCTTTGAGCCTTTAGACCAAAGAAAAACTAATTGGGTAAACGCAGTTACCGATGGGGTTACCACTTGGTACCACCCTTATAAATACAAGCAGCGGAACAACTCGGCAGGTTCGCTGGAATATTCTGTTGTACTTCGTTTGGCTGAATTGTATTTAATCCGTGCAGAAGCCTATGCGCGTTTAGGTGATTTGGAGGCTGCCAAAACAGATTTGAACAAAATACGTACCACGGCAGGATTGCCTAACACCACTGCATCTACACAGCAGGAAATCCTTGATGCGATATTAAAAGAAAGAAGAGTGGAACTCTTTACGGAATTTGGGCACCGGTTTTTCGATTTAAAGCGCTTTGGGAAACTAAATGAAGTTTTACTACTAGTAAAAGCGGGTTGGAGTACCCATGATGCGCTTTTTCCAATTCCGGAATCGGAACTGCTGCTAAACCCTAATCTATCACCTCAAAATCCGGGTTACTAATGAAAACAATTATGAAAACTATAAAAGCTATTTGGGTGGGTTGTATTTTGTTTGCCACAGCCTGTCCTGTAATGGGACAGGTTGGGCAAACGCCCCAACTGGATATAGCAAATGATTCGTTGTGGAGTACGCTTGAGCGCCATGACCTATCGGATAAAGGAAATTGGGTTAGTTATGCGATAACTTATGAATCCGGAAATGACACCCTGTTTGTGAAAAATACAAATAGTTTAAACCCAATTGCCTTTGCAAAAGGGAATAATGGGCTATTTACTAATGAGGAGCAGTTTGCCTGTATTACAGACGGCAATACGTTTGAATTACTCGATTTAAAAACAAACCAAATCCAAAAAATAGAAGACGTGAGTGAGTACCAGTATTTGAATAACGGAAAGCAGTTGTTGTTTGTTCGCAATTTAAACGCAAACACGGCTTTGGAAATAAGGGATAAAGACCTAAGAGTGCTTAAAATTATTACTGCTGTAAACAAGTTTGCAGTAAACCCAGGTAAAACAGCAATAGTTTATCAGACAAATGTTGCAGGCAGCAGTGTAGTGAATTGCCTTAGCCTGGAAAATGGACTTAGGACAGTTAAGGTGACTGAAAGTGAAACTGATTCTTTTCAAAACTTTGTTTGGCATAAGGATGGGAAAGCTTTTGCTTTTGTGAACCAATTGAAAGGGCCTGATGAATCGTATTCGGCGAAACTGTTTTATTACGACATATCCGCAAAAAAGCAGTACTCTTTTGAACTTGAGAAAGCCAAAAACTGGCCAAAGGATATGCTGATACAATCCGTCATTACAGAGGCTTTAAGGATTTCGGACGATAGAACGGCAGTTTTCTTTACAGTTAAAAAGAAACGAAACGAAAAGGAGCTGACGGATAACAAAGATGTACAGATCTGGAATGCGGCGGATAAAGATTTATTTGAGTTTAGAAAGCGGTACGGAGATAGGGCATCGCAAAACCGATTGGCGGTGTGGTACCCACAAAGAAGCACCTTTGAGATTATTGGTAACGAAAAGCAGCCATCGGCCATGTTACTGCCCAATCAGAAAAAGGCAATCCTTATGGATCCGGATGCTTATAAACCACAATCTAAATATACGCCGGATGCGGATTATTATTTGCTGGACATTCCTACGGGTAAAAAGACAAGTTTTATTAAGGAAGGGTTTGGTGACTACAGGAATATAGAATTTTCTCCAAAAGGCAGTTATGTACTTTATGCAAAGGATGGTATTTGGTGGCTTTACCATGTTGCCGGCAAAACGCATTACAATTTATCGAAAAATACTGCCGCAAATTTTTTTGACCAGGATATTGACACACCGGAAGTTGCGCAGCCCTATGGCATAGCGGCTTGGACAAAAGATGAAAAAGAATTGCTCTTGTATGATAAACATGATATATGGCAATTTACATTAGGAAAGAACATTGTAAAAAGGATAACCAAGGGGAGGGAAAACAATGTTATTTTTAGGATTAATAAACAATCGATGGAGAGTGCTAATTCTTTGTCTTTTTCAAAGCCCATTATAACAGTGAATCCTGACAATGAAATACTACTGGACGCCGTTATCCCGGATTTTTCCATGTCGGGTTATTACAGTTATCAGAAAGACAAAGGGCTTAAGCCAATTGTTTTTGAGGATTGTAAAGTGAGTGATGTGCTAAAAGCAGAAGAACAGGATGTGTTTTTACATGTACAACAAAAGTATAACCAGCCGCCAATACTTAAAGTGATTGATAAAGAGCAAGAACAATTCAAAACAATTTTTGAAAGTAACAAGCAGTATGAAGAGTACAACTGGGGAAAATCTGAAATTATTGAATACAAGAACGCAAAAGGGGAAACCTTAAAGGGGATATTGTTCTACCCGTTTGATTATAAGCCTGAAAAGCAATATCCGATGGTGGTGCACATTTATGAAAAGCAATTGAGCGCGCTCCATACTTTTGAGAACCCAAGTTGGCACAATTCGGATGGTTTTAATAAAAGTAATTTTACCTCACAAGGCTATTTTGTATTGTTCCCGAGTATTGTTTATGAGATTGGAAACCCAGGGTTATCGGCAGTGGATTGTGTAGTGGCTGCAACCAAACAGGCGATTAAAAATGTACCGGTAGACCCGAAGAAGATTGGATTGATTGGGCATTCTTTTGGAGGCTATGAAACCAATTTTATCATTGCGCAAACCGATATATTCGCGGCTGCGATTTCCGGTGCAGGAATTATGGATTTTACCAGTTGTTACCTGTCGGTTGGCTGGAGTTATGCCAAAGACGACACTTGGCGTTTTGAAAACTATCAGATGCGGATGGGGAAAACGTTTTTTGAGGATAAAGAGGGTTATCTGAACAATTCGCCAATACAACACGCTGAAAAAGTAAAAACACCCTTGCTGTCGTGGACAGGGAACAGTGATACCCAGGTAAACAGTTTTCAAAGTTTTGAATGGTATACGGCTTTAAGGCGATTAAGAAAGAAGCACGTTATGCTTGTGTACCCAAATGAAAACCACGCTATTGTAAATGAGAATTATCAAAAAGACCTCACGGTTAAAATCATGCAATGGTTTGACCACTACCTTAAAGACGGTAAAGAGCAGGACTGGATGGCACCCCAATAAAAAAGCAGCTCCCTTAAATGGGAGCTGCATTGTTTTATAAAAGTACAGGATGTATAGAAAAACAGAAACACTATTGAGAGACAGGTAATAGAAGCACCATCAAAGAAACATTATTCAACTTTATAGGCTACTAAAGCTATGGTAAAGCTATGGTAAAGGTATGGATAAAGTATGGGGAGTGTATTAAAAGTGCATTTCGATAGCGCAGATTGTACCCGGGGCTTTAGCCGAACAGAGGAAGTAAATCCGCGCTATCTATAGTAACACAAAGAGAAGTGCCAAAACTACAACCGTAAAAAGTTGAAGTCTTTTCATGATGGCCTTAGATTGAATATATTAGCTAATAAAAAAGGATTGTTGATTTTAATGGTTAACATTGAGGAACCTGCTTTTCATTATCAAATTTGTAGTACTATCACTAACTAAAATAGATTAACTTTGCTGCTAATTTTAGCCTCCTATGAAAATGAATAGCAAATTTATAATACTGTCAATGCTTTTACTGTCAACACTTTGTAATGCACAATGTTGGCAGACAATTTCATCCGGAGGTGTACATTCCCTGGCCATTAAAACCGATGGTACACTTTGGGGATGGGGTGGAAATGCTTTTAATGTAATTGGCGATGGAACTAATGTTAATAGGTTTACTCCGGTACAAATTGGAGTTGATAATGATTGGGCGGTAGTTGCATCTGGAGGTACTCATTCATTAGGAATAAAAACTGATGGTACATTATGGGCTTGGGGATCAAATGAATATGGTCAATTAGGAGATGGAACATACGTAAGCAAAAATACTCCGGTACAAATAGGAACAGGTACAAACTGGTCTGCTTTGCAAACTGGTTTTGAGCATTCCATTGCTTTAAAAAGTGATGGCACATTATGGGTATGGGGCAGAAATAACTATGGTCAGCTTGGGCTTGGTAATACTACTAACAGAAACATTCCGATTCAAGTCGGTACTGCTACAAACTGGCAATCATTCACTGGGGGGTACAATTCTACCTATGCCATCAAAACGGATGGGACACTTTGGGCTTGGGGAAGTAATTGGCAGGGACAACTTGGAGACGGAACAACAAACAGTACAACTTCTCCATTACAAATAGGGACCTCAAATAATTGGCAGTCAATAAGTGCCGGTTATTATCACTGTATCGCAACCAGGACAGACGGAACACTGTGGGCTTGGGGGTATAATTATGAGGGACAACTTGGAGACGGGACTAATACAGATAAAAACGCTCCAATTCAAATCGGTACAGCGACTAATTGGCATAAGGTTTATGCAGAAGGGGACTTTTCTTTAGCCATTAAAAATGACGGTACTTTATGGTCTTGTGGCAGTAATTCTGATGGACAGTTAGGAGATGGTACCGAAGTGGATAAAAACATCTTTGTTCAGGTAGGTACGGGCAATAATTGGCAAAAAATAAGTGCAGGAGTTTATTTTTCATCCGCTATTAAAGCTGACGGAACCCTTTGGACTTGGGGTTTATATATTCATGGTTCACTGGGAGTAGTAAATCCAGATAATACTTATATTCCTTCACAGGTAAGTTGTGCTAATCTCGAAACAATAGATTTTCATAAAAAATCAGAGTTAATGGTGTTTCCTGTCCCTGCAAAAGACGTTTTAACGATTCAAATTAGCAGTGGTGTGATAGATAAAGTTGAGGTTGTAGATTTGTCGGGTAGGGAAGTAGTTGAGTTTAACGGCAACCATACGCAAATTAATGTGGCTGATTTGGCAAGAGGAATATATACAATTCAGGTATTTGTTGGGGATATTGTTTTAAAAAGAAAGATCGTACTACATTAAATCCTGAAAAACAAATTTCAAAAAATAGGTACTTGGGTTAAGATAACCGTACACGAAATAGGCCGTTTATAAATAGAAAAAACCGCAAAAGCTTTAAAATTAGCTAATTGCGGTTTTTTACTGTGGAGTCGGAGAGAATCGAACTCTCGTCCAAACAGGCAATCAAAGAGCTTTCTACACGTTTAGTTCCCGATTGGATTTTCGACAAAAAGCAAGGCCGGAAACCGCCACTTTCTGCTTAGCTTTATGAGTGTCAGAGCGGATTTAAAGCATTACCGTTCTTAGGTTTACTTTTACGGTTCCCCTGAATCAAGCGCCATAAACCAAGGCTTTTGAGGAGAATCTAGCTTTCCGGCCTGGCCGGAACTAGGCAAATCTTACTATAATTCAGATTAAGCAGCTAAAGCGTAATTATTTTCGCCGTTTATAAGTTCGTGTCCTTGATATTTACGAGCCAAAAACACAATGCTCGACGTGCTTACCATTTAATTCCACCCGCTGTCAAAACCAGTCGACCCCAGTTGAAATGTGATTTATGTACTGCAAAAACCACGCCGTAAAGTTAGCCTTTTTAAATTTCAATTGAAACTCCTGAGGAAAGAAAATTTTTTAAAATAATGAAGCGGAACATTCTTAAGAAACAATTAAAAAAACGAAAGAAAATAATTGCATTGCTGTGCTTAAAATGTTACATTTGGGCGAAAATAGCTAAAAACCAATTAAAATTAATTAAAAATTTTAAACTTTTGTTATAAATTTTTAACGATTGTTCAGAATTTTACAAAGATTGCCTTACAATGAAATTTGGAATTATTAAAGAAAGAAAAAATCCACCAGACAGAAGGGTTGTTTTTACGCCTACAGAGTTGGTGAAACTGAAGGAGTTATACCCTCAGGCGGAAATTAAAGTGGAAGCTTCCGATATTCGTGTCTTTAAAGACGAGGAGTATACCGCTTTGGGTTTTGAAGTGACGGAAGACCTTTCCGATTGCGACGTCCTTATTGGGGTTAAAGAAGTGCCGGTAGAGGCTTTAATTCCGAACAAAAAATATTTTTTCTTTTCACACACTATTAAAAAACAGGCCTATAACAGAAAATTACTTATCGCTTGCTTAGAGAAAAACATCGAATTGATCGATCATGAAACCATTGTAGACCACACCAACCACCGCTTGATCGGATTCGGGCGTTATGCCGGAATCGTTGGCGCTTATAATGCTTTCAGGGCTTTTGGGTTGAAATTTGAATTGTACAATTTGCCAAAAGCGGAAACCTTAACCGATAAAGCCGCTTTGATTGAACGTTTGCGTCGTCCGATGTTACCGCCGATCAAAATTGTGCTGACAGGACACGGTAAAGTAGGAATGGGAGCCAAGGAGATTCTGGACGGTATGAAAATCAAACAGGTTTCCCCGGAAGATTTTCTGTCTAAAACCTATACCCAGCCGGTTTACGCACAAATCGACGTATTGGATTATAACAAGCGCCAAGACGGTCAAAAGATCGATAATAAAGATTTCTATACAAAACCACAAGACTATGTTTCCGATTTCGAGCGTTTTACTAAAGTAGCCGATATCTTCATTGCCGGGCATTTTTACAGCAACGGTTCACCACATATTTTAACCCGAGACATGTTGAACGCTGCAGACAATAAAATAAAAGTAATTGCCGATATTTCCTGTGATGTGGGCGGCCCGATCGAATCGACCTTGAGAGCTTCTACTATAGCTGAACCTTTATACGGGTATTATCCAAGTGAAGGTATTGAGGTGGATGTTAACCATCCGGGTGCTGTTGTGGTGATGGCGGTAGATAATCTGCCTTGCGAATTACCAAAAGATGCCAGTGAAGGTTTCGGGGAAATGTTCCTTACACATGTAATCCCGGCCTTTTACAACGAAGACAAAGACGGAATCCTGCAACGCGCCAAAATTACAGAAAAAGGTCAGTTAACGGAAAGATTCAAGTATCTTCAGGAGTTTGTAGACGGTAATTAGAAGTTAGAGAATAGAAAATAGACTATAGAAAAAGCCCCGATTTTGTCGGGGCTTTTTTATTTATCCTTTAAAATGAATTATTTCCTGAATTTCATCAGCAGAACTAATTTTCAGATAGATTACTAATAGTATTGCAGAAATAATGACACCATATAGTATATAACTAAAATTGGTTGAGATTAATTTTTTATTTTTTGAGCTATAGGTTATATACGTCATTAACAAACAATACAGTATTGATAATCCTGCTAATGGATTTACTATAGGTACAAGCGATGCGTCATGAAAGCCTGTATTTCTCATAATAACTGGTTTTTGTATACAGGAAACGAGCATAAAAAACAAGTTTGATACTAGCAACGGAACTATAAACGTGACCCCATTTTTAGTTATGCTACCGTATAGTAAGAACAGTAAAATAGCTAATGCTAAAATTAATTCAAATAGAACAATATTGTTTAGCGGTTTTTGCAAACCTGAAAATATATAAAAAATGAAAATTGTTATTAAAAGCAATGATGCTGTGATCGTAAAATGAATTATTTTAAAAATGGTTTTCATTCGTCATTATTAATTTAAGAATTGCTATTATTCCAGTCTATTTTTCGGGAGAAATACATCACCAGTCCAAGGATAATGAACAATCCGATACTTCCTACCAACAGCGCATAATTCTCAAGTTGGATGATCACATAGATGAAAGAATACAGCGCGGCAAGTGCCAATCCGATGAAAACCGGGAATTTTTTCGTCTTCAGTATCGATACCGAATAGAGTACGATCATTCCGATAACGGCTACCGAAGCAATTAGGTACGCGAGTGAGAAACTTGAATGTTCCGTAATCGAAATCAATAAGGTATAGAACATGATCAAAGCAAGTCCCAACATCGTATACTGAAAAATATGAATGTTGATTTTGTTTACAGACTGGATCAGAAAGAAAATCAGGAAGGTCAAGCCGATTACCAGAAAACCGTACTTGGAAGCGCGCTCGTTCTGTTGGTATTCGTCTACGGTATCGATCAGTTTTACACCGAATGAATATTCCTTAAGATTCGGGATTTTACCGGCATATTGCTGTGAAAACGAACGGTTGATGTCCAGGATTTTCCAATCGGCATGAAAACCGCTTTTTGCTATGGATTTTGTAGCATCATTGGCTGCAAACATTCCTTCAAAACTAGGCGAATCCCAATCCGAATCCATACTGATCTGCGTTGTTTTCCCAATGGGTATGAATTTCACGCTATTGCTTCCGTTGTATTTCATGGCAAAATGGAAGTTCAGTGTATTGTTGGCAGCCAGTGTTTTATAATCGAAAAGACCGGTTTCCAGTGTGCCGTAGAAATTATCCTCTTCGGCTTTAGATTCAAAATTGAAATTGTTCTGATTCAGTTTGATGTTTAAATCGCTCTTGATGCTTTTCAGGTTGGTCGTTTTTACAACAAGAGCTGCTTTGTCCCAAAGTAAATCTTCGTCTTTTATTCCTAATTTTTCAACGTTTAATTTACCGAAAGAACCTTCAAATTGCATGTCGGCCGTATAGACCACATTGTTGTAAATGCCTCGTTTTAAGGAAGTATTCTTTTTAATGTTCGATTTATTGTTCAGTTTTTCCGGGAAAAAATAAGCATAGTTAATAATTGCCTTGCGTTCGATGGATGTTTGCTTGGTCTTAGGGTCGATAACAGCCGTTTCTGAATAGGAATTATAAGGAACTTTTAAAATCGGCCCGTAGAAAAAAACATCTTCACCCCAAAGCTGGGTAACTTCATTAACGACTTCTTTTTTGCGTTCGGAGCGTTCGGTGATAAGTTCATTTACAAACGCTAACGGAATGAGTAACACCAGGGTGAGTATTCCCACCATGATCATTTTAGCGGTATTGGATTGAAAAAAGGAAGTGTTGGCTTCGATTTTCATTACAGGTTGGTTTTGGTTTTCGGTTTCCATGATTGAAAATATTAACGGTTAAAAAAGCAAGTACAGGTATAAAATAACAGCGGGAACATTGGCTAAAAGCACCAATATCCTTTTTAGATAAAAAAGCCAGTCTTTTTGGTTGATTATAAGTGTCAGCAGTAGCACAGCAACAAGTAAAGCGTTTATGATGAATGCGATGATTACATAGAAGTAACCTATTAAAAAAAGCGTATCCAAATGCTTAAAGAGCATTCCGCTCAAAAAGAGAAGCGTGCCGATAACGAAGCAAGTGAGGGCTGTGTAATTGGTTAATTGCTTTAAATCACGTTGGAATTCTGTGTTTTCCATGATTATTTGATATTAAAGGATGATTGAATGTTTTGAATAGGAAGGGCCAGCATTTTTGAAAAATCCAGATCATAAAACCGGTGTGCCTGCTTCCCTTTTTTGTAATTCTCGATAAATGATTTATAATCAAAAGGATAGAAGAAGATGCCGGTCATAATAACGATGTATACAAAAGGTGTATGCTTTCCATTGCCCAACAGATAGAACTGCATCAAGATTTCGTCTTTTACGGTCGTACCGGTTCGGGTAAGTACGTGATAGACATCGTGTTCCTCCAATTCCTGTTGAATGTCAAAATTATTGGCTTTCAGAAAAGTACCTAATTGATACCCAAGACTTTCCCGAGGATTAGTCATATAATCTTCGATGGTTAAGTTCCATGCTTTGTTTTTCTTGAACATGATCTGATACGGTTTTTTGATAGTTTTGTAAAGTGTCTCGATGATTAGGTCTTTCATTTTTTATGTCTTAAAAGTACTTTGAATTTCAAAGTTTTTGGATAAAAAAATAGCTCTGCTTCTAAACCGGGTTTAGCGGGTTGGGGGTGTAATCAGTTTTTCAAGGGCGTCAATGTGCTCCTGAAAGGCCTTTCGTCCCTCGGTTGTCGCTTTGTAACTTGTATTAGGTTTTTTTCCGATAAATTGTTTTTCGATTGCGATATAATTTTCTGCTTCCAGGGCTTTAGCGTGGCTGGCCAGGTTTCCGTCCGTTATCCCCAATAATTCTTTAAGGGTAGAAAAATCGGCAGATTCGTTCACCATCAATATCGACATGATACCCAAACGGATACGGTTGTCAAAAGCTTTGTTTATATTTTGAATGATGTTTTTCAAAATTAATACGTGTCGATTACGGTTTCTAATATAGCAGATTTTTCGATCTGTGAAGGCGCAATTACCTTTTCATTATAAGGAATTGCATTGCCATAGCGCTGTTTTAAAATCTTCTGGACTTTCGGATCGTTTAAATTAAAATCTTTCAGTTCCTGAAACGGGCAAAGTTCAATACCGGCTCCATTTTTATAAATTTTCCAAACCAGTTCTGAGCAATAAATCCTATCGTCAGACCAGTTGAAATATAAATCATAATCTTTGTTCAAATATAGCTCACCTTTTTCTTTCATTTTAGAAATTACTGCCGGAGTCAAAACCGTTTCAGCATTTTTTAGCCTTTTTACCAGATATTTTCTGCCTTCTCCATGTTTAATCCATTCTTCAAAAGGTGTTATGGTTACCGGTTGTACGGCTTCTAAAACATATTTTTTACCGTCTGAAACATAGATGATGCCGCAATGTGAGTATTTCGAATTCGTTGCAATTCTGATAGCTTCGCATTGTTCGGAAACAGACGTTTGAAAAATGATATCGCCGTCTTTTAATAAAGCCTGTGATTGCTGTATCGATTCCTTAGCTTTCTCGAACTTGAAATAGCCAATAAAAGAAACCGTTATAAAAGCCGTGATTACTAATAATAATAACTTTTTCATTTACTTTCTGTCGTATTTATAATGCATCACCGCACCGTAGACGATGTGGCAGATTCCAAATCCCAAAACCCAAAAATACAAACCATACCCTGAAAATTCAACCGCAAACAAACCAATGATTATTTCTGTGATGCCAAGGTAACGCACATCGCGTAAGGTGTATTTGCTGGCGTTAAGGCAAGCCATTCCGTAAAAAATAAGCATGATTGGGGCAATCAGTCCGTAATGCCCGTTTTTAAGTAATAATAATGCAAAAATCCCTCCTGAAACCAAAGGAATGAAAAAGTTCGTCAACAATCGTTTTGAGGAAGTGTTCCAGACTTTTTCACCTACTTTTTTGGCTTTATTGACTGTCATGATGTAGGCAGTTACCAGAGAAGCCAATAAAACGGTTACTGCTGTCAGCACAATAAGTTTAAAAGTCAGACTTTCTAATGTTATATAGTATTCCGTATGGTTTTCTATTAGGAAATAAACAATTACAGCTCCGATAAGGGCGTAAATACCGGCCAATATTCCGGACAAACCGCTTAAAGAAATGAATTGTGATGATTTGTTCATCAAATCCTTGATTTCTTTTAAATCCTGTAAATAATTTTGAGTATCCATATAAAGTACTTTGAAAAACAAAGTAAGCTATAATTTTTGAACTGAACAAATTTTTTTTCAGTATTTTTTTGAAAGAGGAAGGACTGTTTTCCGAAGAAGCATTTGCCAGTAAAAAAAATCCCTGAACAAGTCAGGGATTGTATTTAGAATTTGTTGATTGTCTGTCGGATTGCTACAAGACGCTCCATTAAACCTTCGAATAAATCCAGGTGTAACATGTTCGCGCCATCGCTTTTCGCATTGGCCGGATCGAAATGGGTTTCGATGAAAATTCCGTCAACACCAACGGCAATACCGGCTTTGGCAACCGTTTCGATCATTTCCGGACGACCGCCGGTCACACCAACCATTTGATTTGGCTGTTGTAAAGAGTGGGTAACATCCAAAACCGTTGAAGCAAACTGCTGCATGGTCGGAATTCCTCTGTAATCCACAATCATGTCCTGATACCCGAACATGGTGCCGCGATCGGTAACCATAACGTTCTGATTGTGGCAGTCTAGCACCTTTTGAACAGCATGTTTCATGCTTTCAGGGCTCATGAATTGTCCTTTTTTCAGGTTAACGGTTTTTCCTGTATTTGCAGCTGCAACCACTAAATCTGTCTGGCGAACCAAAAAGGCCGGAATCTGTAAAATATCTACATATTCAGCAGCCATTACTGCATCTTCATTGGTGTGGATATCGGTCACGGTCGGTACTCCGAATTCACGGGAAACTTTTTGCAGAATTTTTAAGGCTTTCTCGTCACCGATACCCGTAAAACTGTCAATTCTGGAACGGTTTGCTTTTTTAAACGAACCTTTGAATACATAAGGGATTTTCAATTTGTCTGTAACGGCAACGGTTTTTTCGGCAATTCGCATAGCCATTTCTTCCCCTTCAATGGCACAAGGTCCGGCCAAAAGAAAGAAGTTATTGCTGTCAGTATGTTTGATTTGAGGTATGTTCTGTAAATTCATAGTTGTATTTAAAAGTTGTACAAAGATATAATAAAAAAACCTTCTAAACGACTCATTAGAAGGTTGTAAATCTTATATTATTCTTAAAATTAAGGAGTATTTAAGATCGATTTCTTAATGGAAAGACCTGTCGGGCACATAATTTTGCCTCTTTCAAAAATATTGAAATGCAACAGCATAGGTTTGCTCTGACCTTCCCAGGTTACTTCATATATGGAAAGCATCCCGCCGCCAACTTTGTTGTTCATGGTCGGGAATGGGCAGCAGTTGCCGGCCTTTTTATAATGGATTTCTTCTCCTTTCGGGCCTTCAAGGGCATTAAAGTAATACTTTATGAATTTTTCTTCATTAATTTCCATAATGAATCCGATGTTAACCGGATAATCGGAATCATGGCCATATTTTTTATCGGTGGCATATTCTTTAAGCTGATAGGTATCGTCTTTGATAACAGGCTTTATGGAACCATTATCGATATTTTTGATAGTAGATTTTGTACTGATGCAGGAGGTAAGGCCCAATCCGCAAATAAAAATAAAGAAAACTCTTTTTAACATAGGTTATTTTGATTTAAGAAAAAATGCAACTATCGCAGAAGTTACCACTCCCATGGAAAGCGCTCCGAAGATGCCCTGAACAATATAGCTGGACAAATTGAAATACGCTTCAGCCAATTCCTGTGTCATTTTTTTGTGTTCCACGGCATAAGCAATCGCGTTACTGAAAAAATCAGGAGTAATCAATGTGTTTGTGATCACTTGTGTTAAAGGACTTAAAACCGCCACAACAATCGTGATGACAATCCCGCTTACAAATCCCTGTTTCCAATCCATTTGCCCGTTAAAGAAATGCTTCTTTTTGTCTCTTAAGCCCAAAACATAAATCAGAATGGCAAAAACGGCAAAAATATTAGTATAGAGAAATTGTTTGTCAATATGTTTGTCGTGCAGCCCAACCATTTTTTCAATACACATCCAAACTAATGAAGCAACAGCAAAAATGATACCCCATTTGATTTCAATCTTAAAATTTTTCATAAACCTGATTCGTTTTGGTGATTCAAATTTAGAAGAATATTTCTATGGAAACGAAAAATATGTAATGTTTGTTACACATATTAGTTTGTCAATATTTACTTTTGTGTAAAAAAAATAGATATGTATTCATTTTTAGGTACATGGCCCTGGTATGTTTCAGGGTTTTTAATAGGGGCGATCATGCTTACCCTGACGTATTTCGGTAAGTCTTTCGGGATGTCATCCAATTTAAGGACGCTTTGTACGATTGCAGGAGCCGGCAGGAAAGTTGATTTTTTCAAATTCGACTGGCGCGAGCAAAAGTGGAACCTTGCAGTGGTTTTCGGAGCGATTTTAGGCGGATTTGTAGCCGTACATTTTTTAAGCGACGGAAGCGGGGTAAACCTGAATCCGCAAACGGTTGAACAATTGGCAGCCATGAACATCGAAGCACCGAACGGGAAATTAGGTCCGGAATCGTTATTCGGTTGGGAAGCCATTAAAACCCCGAAAACACTATTGATTTTATTCTTCGGCGGATTGTTGATCGGTTTCGGTACCCGTTATGCCGGCGGTTGTACTTCAGGACACGCGATTTCCGGATTGAGTAACCTTCAGAAACCGTCTCTTATTGCGGTTATCGGCTTCTTTATAGGAGGTTTGGTTATGGCGCATTTTCTTTTACCGTTAATCTTTTAAACCAGGCGTATGAAATTTTTAAACTTGATAAAATTTGTTCTAGTAGGTTTTGTGTTCGGTATTGTACTGACAAAATCCGAAGCGGTTTCCTGGTACAGAATCTATGAAATGTTCCAATTTCAGTCTTTTCACATGTACGGAATTATTGGAGTTGCTGTTTTTACAGGCCTTGCAGGGGTGCAATTCATAAAAAGAAACCAACTGAAAGATATTAAAGGATTACCTATTGAAATTGCCGATAAGGAAAGAGGATTTGTCCGTTATGTAGTGGGCGGAATCCTGTTTGGGTTAGGATGGGGGCTTGTAGGGTCTTGTCCGGGACCTATTTTTATCCTTTTAGGAGCCGGTTTTTACGGAATTGTAATTGTACTGGCCGGGGCACTTTTAGGAACGTATCTTTACGGCGTTTTTAAAGACAAATTGCCCCATTAAATATTTTGTTAAATCTTTAGTGTAGGTTTTTTCGCTTAAATCTTTATTACTATTATTGCAGGGATTATTAACTAAGATAACTATAAAAATGAGAAAAATTGCATTATTATTTGTGTCGGCTTTAACATTAGGTCTTTCATTCACATCTTGTAATAAAGATGATGATTCATCGGACAGTTCAGGAACAATTACAGGAAGATGGTACTATTCTAAGGAAGGGACCAGTGTAGATGGAACTGAGGTGATGGTGGATTATTCAGGTAATGAAAGCGGTTGTTCAAAAGACTATATGACGTTTAATTCCGGCGGAACGGTAGTCGTAACTGATTATGATTCATTTGATGCTCCATGTGAAGTGTTTACGTCTAACGGAACATGGTCAAAAGAAGGGAATTATGTTACGGTTAATTTTGAAGGGGAAGCTAAAACATATGAAATTTTAATTTTGAACAGTTCAATGTTGAAAGTTAGAAGTGTTTCAGGAGAAGTAGAAATTTATGAAATGACCAGATCATAAATGGTAACACAATAATTAAAAATCCCCCGTTTGTTTTCAAGTGGGGGATTTTTTATTGGCGACATGATCATAGCACTCTTTTTAATCTGTTAAACTGACAGTATAAAAATTTCGGATTTGATATATTAATTGGTTTTAAAATTCCTTTAGATTATAGTAAGTAACTTTGTATTAGAATCTTAAAGTGGTTAATCATGAAGAAAATTATTCTTTCATTAGTTATTGCCCCAATTTTAGGTTTGTTATTTTTTTCCTGTAGTAGTGACGATGGAGGAAATTCATTGACTTCAGGGAATCTTGCCGGGAAATGGAATTTTTCACGACAGGGACAGATTGTTGACGGTAAGGAAGTAATGATGGCCTATGAAGGAAACGAAGTTGGTTGTCCCAAGGATTATATTCACATTAAATCAAACAATGAATTACTGATTGGAGATTATGATTCTGAAGTTATCCCGTGTGAATTATTTTATTTTTATGGGAATTGGACCCGAAACGGAAACAGTATTGTTTTAGATGACGGCGATATTGAAATTTATGGTGAAATTCAAATACTGACCTCCACGATGCTGAAAATTAAACTTGATGATTATTTAATTCTTGAGTTTATCAGGAGTTCTTAATAAAAAAGTCCCGAATCGTTCGGGACTTTTTTATTATTGTATTTCGGCACTCAGTCCGGCATCGAGTAATGCTGAACATTGCGGTTCCAGTTCGCTGTAAGGGCCTGTTTTTACGCCGCATTTTCCGGTGTAGTGAACCAAAAGGGCACATTGTTCCGCCTGTAAAGGTTCGTGGTCGCAAACATCAATTAAAGTATCGATCACATGGTCAAAGGTATTGACATCGTCATTGAACAAGATGATTTCATAATTGCTGGCCAATAATTCCTCAACGGAGACCTGTTCTTTTATTTTTTCTTTTACACTCATAATCAATTACTTGTGTTGAAATTTAAGCTAATTTACGTATTTTAGTGATACCCAATTGTTCTTTTGGAACTTTTTAACATAGGTTAATCCTTTTTCCGTGCAGGAGGCATCAATGAAAGGAATGTCTTCATTATAAAAACCGCTTAACAGTAAAATACCGTCTTTGTTTAAACAGTTTACATACGTTTGCATGTCTTCCAGTAAAATATTACGGTTGATGTTAGCAATGATTAAATCGTATTTTTGTCCCTGTTGCAGCAAAGAAGCGTCTCCTTCATAAACTGTAATGTGTTTACAGTGATTACGCTCTGCGTTTTCTATGGAATTCAGGTAGCACCAGTTGTCAATATCGATAGCATCAATCGGTTGGGCACCTTTCATTTCGGCTAAAATGGCTAAAATAGCCGTTCCGCAGCCCATGTCCAGGGTTTTCATGTTGGTTACATCCGTCTCAAGAAGGTGCTGGATCATCATATGAGTGGTTTCATGATGACCGGTTCCGAAACTCATTTTAGGTTCGATTACAATATCGTATTGTGCATCGGTTTTCGGATGAAACGGTGCGCGTACATGACAGATTCCGTCCACATCAATCGGATCAAAATTCTTTTCCCATTCTTCGTTCCAGTTTACCTGTTCGATTTCTTCAAAGGTGTAAGAGATTTTAAATTCCTCCGATTGAAGAATGTAAATATCATCCAATATATGTTCGTTCCAGAATTCTTTCTGCACATAAGCAGAAACTCCTGTTTCGGTTTCGATAAAACTCTCAAAGGCTCTTTCCCCTAGTTCGGCAATCAGTATTTCTGAGCCTAATTCTCTCGGTTCCACGGTGAAATGGTACCCGATATAGCTGTTTTCCATAACGCAAAATTTCCGCAAAGGTAACAATTCCTTAATATTCACTGAAATTAATAACATTAGTTTTGCCCCCGAATAACACACCACTTACATTTTCTTAACATGAAAAAATTAATTACAATTTTGTCATTGTGTTTTGTTGCTGTTTTACAGGCGCAGGACATAAAATTATCTACTAAAGATAACGATTTAAAATTAGCGGCCTTACCGTATTATAGTTATGGTAAAGGATTAGGGATTACTTCTGCGGACAGTTTATTCCAGCTGAACATCCGTTTCCGTATGCAAAACCGTATCGGTTACATTCAGAACGATGGGGAAGATGCGGCGTATGACGGTCAGGTTCGTCGTTTGCGTTTGCGTTTCGACGGTTATGTTGGTAACCCGAAATACTTATATGTATTGCAGTTGTCTTTCGCGCCGGGTGATGTCGGAGAAATCCACGACGGGGAAAATCTGAACATTATTCGTGATGCGGCTGTAATTTACCGCCCGAACAAAAGCTGGAGTTTCACTTTCGGACAAACAAAAATTCCCGGAAACCGTCAGCGTGTAAACTCATCAGGAGCTTTACAGTTAACAGACCGTTCCATCAATAATGCGAAATTCAATATTGACAGGGATTTTGGTATCCAGGCGTATTATCTGCATGAAAAGAAAGATAAGTTCTCTTATAACTTCAAAACAGCCGTTACAACAGGTGAAGGGCGAAACTGGACAAAAAGCCCGGATAATGGAGTGGCATTTACTGGAAAAATCGAATTATTTCCGTTGGGTAGTTTTAAGAAAGACGGTTCCAATTTCGAAGGTGATTTAGCCCGTGAAGATAAACCTAAATTTATGCTTTCCGGGGCAGCACACCAAAACAACCTTGCCAGAAGAACGCAAGGGGAAACCGGTAGTGATTTGTACGAACAGCGCACCATGTCCTCACTTTTCGGAGATGCGGTTTTTAAATACAACGGATGGGCGGCTATGGCCACTTACATGAAACGTATGGCTAAAGATCCGATTACTGTGAATCCTTTGGATATAACCAAAACCAATTATGCCTATGTTGGGGAAGGAATGGATTACCAATTGAGTTATATTTTCCCGTCGATGTATGAAATCATCGGTCGCTATTCGTACCAGAATGCACATGACGATATCAAAGCTTTGACGCCAAATACAAGAGAATATACTATCGGTGTAACCAAATATATTTGGGAGCATGCCTTTAAACTGCAAACGGAATTCACCTATGATCAGTTGCATTATAATAATGGTGCTACCAAAGACAACTGGTATATCCGTTTCCAGGTGGAAATCGGAATTTAATTCAAGACAGACATACAGAATCATAAGCCTGAGCGGAACTTCCAATCAGGCTTTTTTTATTTCTTAAATTTCGTTAAAAAGGCTTAACAAAAGGTTGTTTTTAAGTATCTTCGCGACAATTTGAAAAACCGATTTCCGTCATGGATAAAAAAATATTCTCCTTCTTGTTTTCCACGCGTTTAATGGCTGTTTTGTTTATTGTTTTTGCAGTTGCCATGGCAGCCGGAACTTTTATCGAAAACGAATACAATACCGATACCGCACGAATTTTAATTTACAACACCAGATGGTTCGAAGTAATTATGGTATTTTTCGTAATTAACTTCATCGGAAATATTAAGCGTTACAATTTATTACAGAAAAGCAAATGGGCTTCTTTGTTATTGCATTTGGCGTTTATTCTGATTATTACCGGAGCATTCATTACACGATACATCAGTTTTGAAGGGATGATGCCGATCCGTGAAGGAGAATCGTCCACACAGATTTTTTCGGAGAAGACTTATCTGAATGTTTTTGTGGACGGAAAACATGAAGGCGAAATGAAACGCCGCTCTTTCGAGAAACAATTATTGATGTCACCGGCAACCGATAACGATTTTTCGATTTCAGAGAAGTTTGACGAAATTCCGTTTGAAATCCGATACAAAGATTTCATCATGGGTGCCAAAGAAACCATTAAAGAAGACGCAAACGGTGTTTACTTTCTGAAATTGGTCGAATCCGGAGACGGTACCCGACATGAGCATTTTATCAAAGAAGGAGAAGTGCAAAATATTCATAATGTGTTGTTTGCGTTCAATAAATTCACACAGGGAGCCATTAATATCACCAAAGTAAGTGAGGCTTATACAATCCAGACTCCATTTGACGGTAACTTCATGCGAATGGCCGATCAGTTCAAAGGATCCGTTCAAAAGGACAAAATCCAGCCGTTAATGCTGCGTTCGCTTTATAATATGGGCGGGACACAATTCGTAATTCCGCAGCCTGCCGTTAAAGGAAAGATTGTACACGAATCCAACGGAGATTACAAAGACAAAGATACCGATGATGCTTTGGTGCTCACGGTAACCAATGAAGGAAAAGAAAAAGAAATAACGCTTGTAGGTTCCAAAGGAAAAATGGGCGTTCCGCAATCCTTCAAATTAGGGAACCTTGAATATACGTTCATGTACGGAAGTAAAGTCTATGAAACGCCATTCAGCATTAAACTGAACGATTTTATCGCTTCGAAATATCCGGGAACCGAGAAAAGTTATTCCGCTTTCGAAAGCCAGGTAACGTTGGATGATAAAGAGCAAAACAACAAATTCAACGCAAGAATCTTCATGAATAACGTTTTGGATTACAGAGGTTACCGTTTCTTTCAGGCATCTTTTGACCCGGATGAGCACGGTACCATTCTTTCCGTGAACCACGACTTTTGGGGAACTTGGGTAAGTTATATCGGTTATGCGTTATTGTACATCGGCTTGCTGGGGATTTTGTTTACCAAAGATTCCCGTTTCGGAGATTTAAAACGCAAACTGAAAAAAGTAAAAGGCAAAAAAGCCGCGTTAACTGCAATGATAGCATTGTTTTTCAGTTTTTCTGCATTGGCACAGCATGAAGCACATCAGCCTAAAATGCCTTCGGAAAAACAGATTGATTCCATGCTCTCGAAATACAAAGTATCTGAAGAGCACGCGAAAAAATTTGGCCGCCTGATTGTTCAGGATCAGGGCGGGCGTATGAAACCTGTAAATACGTTTTCATCAGAATTGCTTAGAAAAGTCAGTAAAAGTGATACCTATAAGGGAATGAATTCCGATCAGGCTTTCCTTTCCATGACACAGTTTCCGCAGCTTTGGTATAATGTTCCGATTGTTTTTATTCCAAAATACAACGACAGTATTCACAATCTGATTGGTGCTGATAAAAATGCCAAGTATGTTTCGTTGATGAAATTCTTCGATGAAAGAGGAAATTACAAACTGGCTCCATACCTTGATGAAGCCTATAAAGCTGCCGTTCCGAACAAGTTTCAGACGGATTTTATTGATACCGATAAAAAGGTAAATCTTTTATATTCTGCGTTAAGCGGGCAAATTCTGAAGATTTTCCCTGTTCCGGCAGACAAGAACAACAAATGGGTTTCTCATCTGGAACTGAATGAAGCGCATTTGACCGGTATGGATTCGTTGTTCACTAAAAATGCCATTCCGCTTTATTTGGCTGCATTGGATGAAGTTCCGGTAAAAAAGGATTACAAAACTGCCAATATGTTCCTGGACGGTTTGATCAAATTCCAGAAGAAATATGGTAAAGAAGTATATCCGAGTGAAGAGAAGATTGATTCGGAGATTTTATACAACAAATACGATGTGTTCAAGAAGTTGTATTCCTGGTACATGTATGTTGGATTATTGATGTTGATTTTAGCTATTGTAAACATATTCAACAATAAAAAATGGCTTCAGTTTTCCATTAAAGCCTTTAATGTTATTGTTTTACTATTGTTTTTGCTGCATACTGCAGGATTGATCGCCCGATGGTATATTTCAGGACACGCGCCTTGGAGTGATGCTTACGAATCGATGATTTATGTGAGTTGGGCGACCATGCTTTTTACCTTGGTGCTTGGTTTTGGAAATCCGTTGTGGTTGTTACTGGCAAGACATAAACTGGTAAACAAATCCCCGTTGACAGTTGCAGCCGGTACTTTTGTTGCCTCAATGATTCTTATGATTGCCCACTGGAGCTGGATGGATCCGGCGATTGCCAACTTAAAACCGGTTTTAAATTCATACTGGTTAATGATTCACGTGGCGGTAATTGTAGGGAGTTACGGTCCGTTTACGTTGGGAATGATTTTAGGAATCGTTTCCTTGTTATTGATGTTGTTAACCACCGAAAAGAATAAAAAGAAAATGGAGCTGAATATCCGTGAGTTAACCATTATCAACGAAATGACGCTGACGGTAGGTTTGGTGATGTTGAGCATCGGTAACTTTTTGGGTGGTCAATGGGCTAATGAAAGCTGGGGACGTTACTGGGGATGGGATCCGAAAGAAACCTGGGCGTTAATCAGTATCATGGTCTATGCTTTTGTGATTCACGCGCGGTTTGTTCCGGCTTTACGCGGAAAATGGTTTTTTAACCTGATGAGTGTTTTTGCGTATTACTCAATTATGATGACTTATTTCGGGGTGAATTTCTATTTAACAGGATTGCATTCCTATGCGACAGGCGATAAAGTAGTAACACCGACTTTCGTTTATATTTCTGTGACTTTAGTGACTTTGTTGGGAATTGCTTCTTTCTTTAAATACCGAAAATATTTTAAAAAATAATGAGCACAAAGCCCGCAATCTAAAGGTTGTGGGTTTTTTGTTTAACAAAACTTTAATCACAAAATGTATTTCATAGCATACATTTTGAGTAATTTTATAAAAAAATTAATCGCATGAGAAGTATCATTTTAGCCTTCAGTTTGTTGTTGATAATGAGCTGTCAGGGGCAAAATCAAAATAAAAAAAACATGGAAACAGTACAAAAAAATAAAGTAATGAATGCGCAAAACATTTATCAGTTTAAAGTAAAAGATATTGAAGGTAAAGAATTTGATTTCGCTACTTTGAAAGGAAAAAAAATCATGATTGTCAACACGGCTTCCGAATGTGGCTTAACACCGCAATACGAACAATTACAGCATGTTTACAATGAATTTAAAGACAAAGGATTTGTAATTGTAGGTTTCCCGGCTAATAATTTCGGAGCACAGGAACCTGGGAGCAACGCGGAAATCAAAACGTTTTGCAGCAGAAATTACGGCGTGACTTTCCCGATGATGGAGAAAATTTCGGTAAAAGGGGACGACATGCATCCGTTGTATCATTTCCTGACCGAAAAATCCAAAAACGGTCTGGAAGATAATCAGGTGGAATGGAATTTTCAGAAATACTTAATCAACGAAGAAGGTCAGTTGGAAAACGTGATCAGTCCGAGGGTTTTACCTGATGATAAAGAAATCACTAACTGGATTAAAGCTTAGTGTTCAGTCGCAGTTTACAGTCACAGTATTCAGTCACAGTAATCCGTTAATTTTTCAAGATACAATCAATAAAAAAAGACCTGTAAAAAATCATTTATAGGTCTTTTTTTTATCTGCTTTTTTGAGACTGTCAACTGAGACTGCGACTGAAAATTGCTTACTCCAAAAGAATCTGTACAAAAACCGAATCCAGCCAACGATCGAATTTATAACCGGTTTCCTTGATATGACCCACGCGTTTGAAACCCAGGCGCTCGTGGAAGGCAATACTGCCTCCGTTTTCGGCATCAATTACGCCAATCATGGTGTGGAGTTTCTGAAGTTTTGCTATTTCGATCAATTCTTTCAGTAGGAGCGAACCAATTCCGTTCCCCGTAAAATCTTTGTGTATATATACCGAATGCTCTACGGTAAAGCGGTACCCGATTTTATACCGAAAAGTGCCGTAGGTTCCAAAGCCTGCAATTCTGCCTTCTTTCTCAGCCACCAGAAACGGAAATCCGCTTTCGTTCTTTTCGTTGATTATAGCGGTTTGCTGTTCTAGAGTACGGACGTCATAATCCCAGATGGCAGTTGAGTTAAGAATTTCATGGTTTACGATTTCCAGTACTGCCGGGATGTCTTCAGGGGTTATTTTTCGGATGATTATTGACATAATTTTTGATTCTGAACATAAAATTAGTAAATTTAAAGAAGATAAGGGTAAAAGATGTCGGCCGTTAATGATGAAGGAACATAATTTTTCTAAAGGATTAATCCTATTTTATTTTGTTAATCTGCTCATATACAGTGTTTTTTCATTATTGGATAATGAGGAAATGGGGAAGTATTTTTGGTTTTCAAGGATACCGATTCTGATGATTTTGTATTTTATTACCTCCAAAGAAAGAAAACCGTTCTACTTTTTAGGGCTTTTGTTGTATCAGTTAGCTTCAGTATTGTTTTTTACCGGAAATGAGGAGTATTTCCTCTACGGTACTTTTTCCTCGGTATTGTTTAAATTCTGTTTGGTTTTACTGGTTTTGGATTTATTTGCCGTAAGAAAGCGGATGGCCATTATTTTTGCCAGTCTGCCTTTTTTCGTTTTGTATTTATATGTAATCGAGCTGGTAGTCGAATCGCTGGGTGACAGTTATTATATATGGATACTAAATGCCCTTTTGACATCTTTTATGGGAGGCATTGCGATCATTCATTATGTAAACGAAAACGATGAAAAAGGCTATTGGCTGTTAATCAGTGCTATCCTGTTTATTGTGCAGATTGCGGCCTTTTTTATCAATAAATTCTATGTTAAAAGCGATGGGATTTACCAGATGGTAATTCTTTCCTATGGCATTTCACATTTCACCTTTTATAAATTCCTGGTGCTGAAGGAAGAAGAGAAATTGGTGCCGGAATGATGCTGTAATCAGTTGTTATTCAGTAAATTATTTAACAAATTCCAAAAAAAGCCATAACTTTAAGTATGGTTTTTCAGCATAATGATATTAGTATACGCAACCTTACACTATTGTACTTTTCGGTTATCGTCTTGTACAGTATTTTTGTTTATTTCGACTATGCTCCTTTAAAAGAAGTCTTTGGTTTTATCAGGGTACCGGTCTTAATGTTGCTTTATTTTTTTTCGTCTTTAAAGAAAGATTATTGGTATTTTTTAGCGTTACTTTTATTTCAGGCTGCTTATGTACTGTTTAACCAGCAATCGGATACGAGCCTTTTAATTGGTGCCATTGTTTCGGTCCTGTTTCGGATTTCACTTTTGATCATCATCTTCAGGGCTATTAGCGATAAGCGCTGGAAGACTATCATTTTAACCTCGTTGCCCATTGTTTTTATCTTTTGGTACCTTGTCAATTTAATCAAAGAAAATGTTCAGAACAGTTATTACATATGGCTGCTCAATGGTTTTTTAACTGCATTTGTAGGAGGTTTGGCCGTATCGAATTATTGTTATAAGGAAGACCGGAAAAGTTATTGGCTGTTAATCAGTGCATTGCTTTTTGTGGTTCAGGTCGGTTTGTTTTTTGTCAACAGATTTTATCTGAAGCAGCAGATATTCCTCCAACTGATTATTGTCTTTTATGGCGTTTCCCATTACACATTTTATAGATTCATGGTTTATAAAGATGAAGAACTGGCTAAGAAAGCAGAGAAGTAAATTCCAAATAACCGAATCCTCAAATCCCAAATAACCAAATCCTCAAATCCCCAAATATTTGTATCTTTGTTTCTTACCGGATTATAAAATGATTTACCCAAAAATACCTTTAGCCCAAAGTATTATAGAAATCCTGCGCGCTAAAGACATCCACGATATCGTAATTTCCCCAGGCTCCCGTAATGCACCGTTAACCATAGGATTCGCTAGCAATCCGGCTTTTGACTGTTACAGTATAGCCGATGAACGTTGCGCTGCGTTTTTTGCCATGGGAATGGCCCAGCAGAAGAAAAAGCCCGTAGTTTTGGTTTGTACTTCCGGTTCGGCCTTGCTGAATTATTATCCTGCAGTAGCCGAAGCGTTTTACAGTCAGATTCCCCTGATTATCGTTTCAGCGGACCGACCGAAAAACAAAATCGATATCGGTGACGGGCAGACCATCCGTCAGGAAAATGTTTATGCGAATCATATTCTTTTCAATGCCAACTTATTGGAAGATGCTTCGGAAGAAAACGATTTGAAAATCAACGAAGCCATTCATGTAGCCATTACACAGAAAGGCCCGGTGCATATCAACGCTCCCTTTGAAGAACCGCTTTACGAAACTGTTGCAGCACTTTCGGTTACCCCGGCTGTTGTAGATTTATACAAGGAAGAAAAGCAGTTGCCCCATCTGGAAGCCTTTGCAAAACAATGGGCTGCTGCGAAGAAGAAACTCATTTTAATCGGGGTGAATTATCCGGCTCAAATCGATACCAAAATCATTGAAAATCTTGCAAATGATCCTTCAGTTGTTGTAATGATTGAGGCAACGTCGAATATTCATCACCCGAATTTCATCACTAATATTGATACGATAATCACGCCATTTTCCGAAGAAGACTTCAAGGCTTTTCAACCGGAAATCCTGATTACTATAGGCGGAATGGTGGTGTCTAAAAGAATAAAAGCTTTTTTAAGAAAATACCAGCCTCAGGAACATTGGCACATAGACGAATTACGCGCGTACAACACTTTTGATTGCCTTACTCAGCATTTTGAAGTTACGCCAAACCGTTTTTTCAGCGAATTGCTTCCGATGACAACAGCTGGGGAAAGTGATTATCTTCAAAAAACTCTGGATTTAAAAACGTTGCGAAGCGAAAAGCACAAGCAATATCTTGAGGCCGTTCCGTATTCAGATTTTAAGGTTTTCGGTACGATTTTCCCAATGTTGCCAACCAATATACAATTACAGATCAGTAACAGTTCACCAATACGTTATGCGCAGTTGTTTGCCATCGATTCAAGAATCGAAGTGTATTGTAACAGAGGAACCAGCGGTATAGACGGCAGTACCACAACAGCAATCGGAGCAGCTCTGGCATCCGGAAAACCAACAGTAATGATTACCGGAGACGTGAGTTTCTTTTACGACAGCAACGCGCTTTGGAACAGTTATATCCCGAAAGATTTCAAGATCATTGTGATTAACAACCGGGGCGGCGGGATTTTCAGGATTTTGCCGGGCCATCAGGAAACACCGGTTTTTAATACTTATTTTGAAACAACGCATCAATTAACGGCAAATCATTTGGCTAAGATGTATGGTTTCGACTATTTTGAAGCGAATAACGAGTCGGAACTGACAACCGGAATGGAATCTTTTTTGAACGCCGATAAACCGTCTATTTTGGAAATTTTTACCCCGACCGAAGTAAACGATGTGGTTTTGAAGAACTACTTTAAAAGTTTAACATAATTATAATAGTTCCGGGGTAAGAAACAGTGCCTGCTTTTCGTTGTAATGCTTAAATTTGAAAGGATTGTCCTTTATACACTTCAAAAATTCAGCATTATGAGTAAACGAGATGAACTGATTGTCAAATACGCTGCCGATTTAAAAGACAAGTGCGGTGTAACCCCAAACATGGATTTGCTTACCAAAGTGACCATTGGCTGCGGACCTTCTATTTACAATGCCGATTCGGCAACGGTTTCCGGTTCCTCCGAAAAGGAACTTGAGATTGTAAAGAACAATTTTTTAATCAAAAAGCTAGGTTTAAAAGACAGTCCCGAGCTGATCAAAGGCATCAATACGGTAATTGAGAAGTATGGTAAATCGAATAAAAACAAATACAGAGCCGTAGTGTATTACTTGTTAGCGGTTCATTTTAAGAAAGAAAACGTATACAAATAAATAGTATTCTGATAAAGATAAGCGTCCAAATCGGGCGCTTTTTTGTTGAAACCACTTTGAAACTTTGTACCTTTGCCGCTTTGACCCGAGCCATAAAGGCGAACAGATATAATAAACTGCAGATATGATTGAAATAGGCAAATACAACACCCTGAAAATAGCCAGAACAACCTCCATAGGATTATACCTAACCGATGGCACCACGGACATCTTATTACCCAATAAATATGTACCGAAGAGTTTTCAGCTTGAAGATGAAATCGAGGTGTTTGTGTATTTGGATCAGGAAGAACGACCGGTGGCCACAACACTTGAACCTTACATTTATCTGAATGAGTTTTCCTTGTTACGGGTAAATTACACCAATAAATCCGGAGCTTTCCTTGATATGGGGCTTGAAAAGGATTTGTTCGTTCCCTTCAGGGAGCAGGCGAGACCAATGGATCAGGGAAAACGCTATCTGGTCTACATGTATCTTGATGAGAAAAGCAACCGTTTGGTAGGTTCGAGTAAAACCAATCAGTTTTTGGATAATAAGGAAATTACCGTTGAAGTAGGGGAAGAAGTCGATCTGATCGTTTCTCATATCACTGAAGTGGGGATTAACGTAATCATCAACGAAAAACACAAAGGATTGCTGTATCAGAATGAAGTTTTCGAGGATTTACGCACCGGAGACCGTATTATCGGCTACATAAAAAACATTCGCCCGGACGGTAAAATTGACGTTTCCCGTCAGCCATTCGGTATGGAACGTATCGATGCTTCTGCTCAGGCTATTTTAGATGAACTGAAAGCCAGTCGCGGTTTCTTGCGTCTGAACGACGATTCCCATCCGGAAGATATCAAAACCGTGCTTCGCATGAGCAAAAAAACTTTCAAGAAAGCTGTCGGAACGCTTTACAAGCAAAAGCTGATCGAAATCAAGCCGGACGGAATTTATCTTTTGTAAATCAATTGTTTACTGTTAAAATGTCTTAATTTTATAATTCGTATTTGACTTATTATTACATTTGTATATACAATTATTGTATAGAAATGTATAGGGGCGATTTTATAAAAACTATAATAGGAGGAACTGTCATGGCAAGTTTGCAACCGTTTTATAACTGGACAAAGGATTTAAAGGAAGAAGAGGTAAAGCTTCCGGTTTTATTTATCGGCCATGGTTCGCCGATGAATGGTATTGAAGACACCGAGTTTTCAAGAAATTGGGCCAAAATGGGTACTGAAATCCCAAAACCGAAGGCAGTGTTGGTGGTTTCTGCGCATTGGCTGACAAACGGTACCCATATCACTGCGATGAACAATCCTAAAACGATTCACGATTTCGGTGGTTTTCCTCAGGAATTGTTTGAAGTACAATATCCGGCGCCCGGAAGTCCTGAACTGGCTTTGGAAACCAAAAAACTAATTACTTCCACAGAAGTTGGATTGGATCACGATTGGGGCTTGGATCACGGCACCTGGACGGTTGTGCGTCATATGTATCCCGATGCAGACATTCCGGTGTTGCAGCTAAGTATTGATTACAACAAGCCGCCTCAATACCATTATGATTTAGCGAAACAGTTAGCCGCCTTGCGTAAAAAAGGCGTTTTGATCATCGGTAGCGGGAATATGGTGCACAATTTGCGAATGGTCGCCTGGGACAAACTAAGCGAACCGGAATACGGGTACGATTGGGCTACGGAAATGAATACGATTTTCAAAAGCAAAATTTCCGATGGGAACCATAAAGCTTTAATCGACTATGAAACCCTGAATAAAGCAGCGAAACTGGCTATTCCAACACCGGATCATTATTATCCGATGTTGTATTCCCTCGCCTTACAGGATGCAAAAGACGAGGTGCGTTTCTTCAACGATAAAGCGGTAGGAGGTTCCTTAACGATGACTTCCGTGAAAATCGGTTAAGCGATGATCTGGATATTCGGGTTGATTTTTAGCAATTCGGCTAAAAATTCCGATTTGTTTTTTGGTGAAATGTAAATGTCGTCGAATTTATTGTAGGTAATCGTTAGCCCGTAAGAACCAAGCCCTGGTTTTAAGAGGGAAGTCACATACCAGGTTTTTACATTCTCTATTTTGTTGATTTTTAAGATGTCGATTTTACCACGGATAGGGCCAGAGCAATAATAGAGATGATTGTCTTCTATTTTATAGTTGGTGTCCAGAAGTATCCACAAAATTAAAGCGCCAACCACTCCTAAAAAGATTTTGATGGGAATCGGCATTTCTTCCCCAATTTCATTCTTTCCGATAAAAAAAGAGGCAATAATTCCGAAAACAATCATCACCAAAACCGGAACAATAATAGGATTCAATGTGGAACGATAGGTTTTCATTGTTTTAAGTTGTAAAGTTCAGCTATCTTCAATCTTCAATCTTCAGTCTTCAGTCTTCAGTCTTCAATCTTCAATCTTCAGTCTTCAGTCTTCAGTCTTCAGTCTTCAATCTTCAATCTTCAATCTTCAGTCTTCAATCTCAAATCTGCAATCTGCAATCTGCAATCTGCAATCTTCAGTCTGACTATTCTGCTCCAATCATCGCATCCTTAAACTTAAACGGATAATCCCCGAAATGAGGCGCCAGTTTTTTGGTTTGATACGTTTTGTGCGTGTATTTGTTTGATAAGGAAATCAAAGTGACATTTTCTTTTCTCAAAGTTACCAAAGATGAGGTGTTGCCGTGCCACCAACCGTTGTGGAAGAAGTACTTTTGTCCAGTTTCAAACTCCATCATTCGGATGCCTAAGCCGTAGTTTCGCTGTCCTTTGGCTTCATAGCTGTACCCTTTGAACATTTCTTTTTTCATTTCAGGGCTCAGGAATTCATCGGAATACGTGGCAATATCAAATTTCAGCAAATCTCTCGCCGTGGAATAAATATTCTTATCGCCATATACCTGATCCAAAAATTCAAAGGCCAAACGCAAATAGTTGTTTTTATAGGATTGGCTCACTTCGTCTTTCTTTTCCAGATTGTCAAAAACGAAGGTATTTTTCATGCCAAGCGGTTCGAAAATCATCTCTTTCATCGTTTGTGAATAGGATTTTCCGGTCGCTTTTTCAATAATCAGTGCTAAAAGCGCATAATTGGTGTTGCAATAACCAAAACGCGTTCCGGGTTTAGATTCCAATCCTATGGGTTTGGTCGCCAAAAGATCTAAAACATCCTGATTGGTAAGGGTTTGTTTTTTGTCCCATACGCCTTTATCAGCTGTAAAATAAGCGTAATTGCGTAAGCCGCTTCGGTGGTTCAAAAGCATACGGACCGTGGTAACCTCGTGAGGGAAAGTCGGTAAATAGGCCTGAACGGTTTTGTCAAGTTGTATTTTGCCTTCATCCACAAGTTTCAGAACACAAACCGCGGTTAACGTTTTACTTACCGAGGCAATATGAATCGGGGTTTCGGCTTCTATTTTCCAGCCTTTTTCCTTGTAAGCGTAGCCGCTGTAGTTTTCATAAACCACCTGTCCGTTTTTAGCTACAAGAAATGCACCACTAAAGTCTTTCGGGTTGTAATGTTTGTTGTAAAAGCTTTCAACATACGATTTGTTTTCCGCTAAATATTTTTTGCTCAGCTTGGGTAAACTTACTTCGTATTTATCGGCTAATAATAACGTATCGTTGGGGTTTCCGTTTTTTCCTGATTTATCTTTATTGCAGCTTAGTAATAATGAAAGGGAAAGTAAGGTGATATATCTTGAGATGTTCATTGGTAATCTTAGGTAAAAAGCAAATATAACTAACTGTTATAATTTTCAAAACTGTTCTTTTAATTATTTCTGTTAAAATTATCCCGTCTTAATTCAGTGTATGACGAAATAAAAAAGGCTAACCTTTTGAGTTAGCCTAATTATTTTTAAAAAAAATAAATTCTGACATACTGATCAGCCGAAAAATAGTGCTGAAAAGAGTTGCCTTAAAATTTCTTTGTCTTTTAAATGGATAGTCGAAACTTCATCACATTAACCCGACATTCACTTCGTTACCCGTGGTTTTTAAAATAACTTAAAAGAAATTGACTTTATTTTTTTGTCAATGTGTCCTTTTCAACTCCCACAGGTGCTACTTCGTCAGCATTAATGCTGTCAGTGGCAACGGAATCCACTTGCTCTTGCATTGTTGTTTCTGGTGTTGCTTCTTCCGGTTTTACTTCAGAAGAGTTTTTACAACTTGCAAAAAATACTACAGATAAAAGAGCGACAAAAATTACAGATTTTTTCAAAGAATAACTTTTTAATTAATAAATCAGTGAGCTAACTTCTTGTGAAAGAAGTAGTTAAAATTACAAAAAAAAGAATTCAAAGAAAAGAAGCGTTGAAAACTTTTATGTTAAAGTTTTCAATTAGATCAGTTTAAAGCTTGCGACGAAATCCGTTACCTCTTTAGAGGTAGTGTTTCCCAATATCAAAACCTGAAACAATTGGTTTGATTTAAAAATATAGTTCGCTTTTACTTCAGTGTCATTAATGGTTCCTTCAACTTTATGTGCCGGAAATTTACCTTCGTATAAGTATTTTTCTTCTTTAACCGATTTAAATTCGGCTCCCATTTGTTTGGCAAGATTGTTTATCGCTCCGTTTTTTGAACCGTTCAATAAACCCTGAACACCTGCTTCATCTAATTTTTTAACAATGTCTTCTGCAAATTTATTAACAGAAAGCATAATCACATAATCTTGCCCTTCGGACACGTACATCGTCATGGGAGTATCACCAAGTTTTGTCGGAATGTTTTGATTTACAACCTGTGGCGCAACCGCAAATTTAGCAGCGAATCCAGATTCGGAATAAGTAGTAAGAGAAGATTGTGCAAAGGATGTAACACTAAACAGTGCAAACAATGCAAGAGTTAAGATTTTTTTCATTTTTATGTTTCTTTATATTGGCGCTAAAATAGTATTTTTACGATAAAATTTGAAATTATGAGTACAATCAACTGGAAAACCGTAAAGGAGTTTGAAGATATCACCTATAAAAAATGCGACGGCGTTGCCCGAATCGCGTTCAACCGCCCGGATGTTCGCAATGCGTTCCGTCCGAAGACCACTAAGGAACTTTTAGAAGCTTTTCATGATGCGCACGAAGATACTTCTATCGGAGTGGTATTGTTGTCTGCGGAAGGGCCTTCTAGTAAAGACGGCATCTGGTCGTTTTGCAGTGGTGGCGATCAGAAAGCAAGAGGAAAGCAAGGATACGTAGGCGATGACGGTTACCACAGATTAAATATTTTAGAAGTACAGCGTTTAATCCGTTTTATGCCAAAAGCGGTGATTGCCGTAGTGCCGGGTTGGGCTGTTGGCGGAGGACACAGTTTGCATGTAGTTTGCGATTTGACCTTAGCGAGTAAAGAGCATGCGATTTTCAAACAAACGGATGCGGATGTTACGAGTTTCGACGGCGGTTATGGATCGGCATATTTGGCAAAAATGGTAGGACAGAAGAAAGCCCGTGAAATCTTCTTTTTAGGCAGAAACTACTCCGCTCAGGATGCTTTTGATATGGGCATGGTAAATGCAGTGGTGCCTCACGCAGAATTGGAAGATACAGCGTATCAATGGGCACAGGAAATCCTTGAGAAATCGCCAATCTCTATTAAAATGCTGAAGTTTGCCATGAATTTAACCGATGACGGTATGGTAGGACAGCAGGTTTTTGCAGGAGAAGCTACCCGTTTGGCTTATATGTCCGATGAAGCGATTGAAGGACGAAATGCGTTCCTTGAAAAACGTAAGCCTAATTTTGAGAAGAAATATATTCCGTAGTCGAAAGTCGAACTTCAAGAGTCATAATTCGTAATTTCTAATTCGTAATTGTAAAGTGAATTTCACCAACGAAACCATAAACATCGCCGAGCTTCCTAAATATGAAGAAGTTCCATTACAGCCGTTGCATCCGGATTACTGGAAAATCATGTTGATCGCAAGATTTATTTTTCTGGGAATTATGAGTGCTGCTGCAGGATTACTATTGTTGTTTAATGAAGAACTCCGTGAGTTTTGGCTTTTCTTTGCGATTGCCGTAGCGTTGGTTTTTCTGATGACGTTATTTTTGGGGAGAATCAGTTTCAGGAAGAAAGGGTATGCTTTCCGTCAGCACGATGTGTTGTACAGGAGCGGTGTCATTGCGGAAACGACAACGATAATTCCGTTCAGCAGGGTGCAGCACGTGGCATTGCATGAAGGTGTTTTTGCCCGAATGTTCGGTTTGGCTTCCGTTGGTATTTTTACCGCCGGTGGTGGCGACAGCGATATCGAAATTCCTGGGATTGAAAGAGAAAAAGCGATGCAGATCAAGCAATTGCTGATGTCGAAACTTACCGAACAACCTCATAATTCAGTTTCGGAAAATGAGTGAAAAAGCCCAATTTAACCAACCGCAACGACAATCCCTGGTAGGTGTCCTGGTCATGTTTACCGACACGTTTCAGAAGATTGCCCGCGCCATGTGGCCGATACTGGTGGTCTGGTTGTTCAAATTCAACGAAATGAACAAGCTCTATCTGGGTTTGGGCTTAATCGTAGTCATTCTGGTTGTCGGGATAATTGCGTATTTGCAATATTGGAATTTTACCTTTTATATCGATGAAGACAACGACGAATTCATCATCAATAAAGGTGTGTTGAATAAAACCAAAATTGCTATTCAACTGCATAAAATCCAGCAGGTTAATATCAATCAGACATTAATTCAGAAGATAATCGGCGTTCATGCTTTGGATGTGGATACGGCGGGAAGCAACAAAAAAGAGGTTTCCATTCGTGCCATTTCCCATGAGTTGGCGGTAGCATTAAAAACAAAACTGTTAAGTGAAGCCAAAAGAACTACTGAAAGTACCGAGCAGGATAGTGTCGATGCGGTTGCAAAAGAAGAACCTTTCATCAAAATCGGTTTGCCTAGTCTGATTAAAATCGGGATTACCTCCAATTATGTGCGCAGTTTTTTCATCATACTTGCTTTTTTTATCACGATTTATGAAAATGTAAACCAGTTTTTAAGAAGTGCCGATGCCAATGGTGCTGCCGATGCCGTGGATGAAAAGATCGACAGTTTGATCAATACCAATGCGGTGCTCTATTCGGGCGTGATATTCATTTTACTGATGTTCGCCTTGATTTTAGTAGTGAATCTGGTGAGGACAATCATCCGTTATTTCGACTTTAAACTGGCCAAACAAAACCATTCACTATTACTGTCTTACGGATTGCTGAATACTAAAAACACCATCATCAAACCGGAAAAAGTACAGATTGTGGCTTTGAGTCAAAACTGGTTACAGAAAAAGATGGATGTGTTAAACATCAAAATCAAACAGGCCTCCGGTAGCGAAACAGACAAAGAGAATAAAAAATCGGCGCTTGAAATCCCGGGTTGTAACGCTGTGGAGAAAGATGAAATCTTAAAACTACTTTTCAGTAAACTTCCGCAAAGAGGAGCTGTTCAAAAACCTAACTGGCGTTATTTTATATTTCCGGTGCTGTTTTACATGGTGCTGCCTGTGAGCCTGTGGTTTTTTATTGGCTTCAATATAGAGGCTCAAGCGTTTGAGTATTCGTTGTTTCTTCCGCTGTATTTGAGTTTTGTGGGTATAATGTTGTATTTCAGTTTCAGGCATTATCGTTTGTTTGTAAACAACCAATACATCATCAAACAAAGCGGGGCGTGGGACATTGATAACGAAATTATAGAACCGCACAAGATTCAGTCTATAAAAGTAAGTCAGTTCTTCTGGCATAAACCTGCAAATGTTGGCAGTATCATCATTTGTACGGCCGGAGGGAATGTGTCGTTTCATCTGGGGAATTTTCAGCAGATAAAAGAATTGGCAAATATCTGGTTGTATCAGGTGGAAACCACGGAAAAGAACTGGATGTAGATCAGTAGCCAGTTTAGTGTTCAGTAAATGGAATTGATAAAATTTATGGGAAAAGTACTTGGTTTCTTCGAAAAACAAAGCAAAACAGCGCTCATTTTAAGCTTGTTGCTTTTTATATATTGGCTTGCGGCAAACCTTATCGAAAATGTTTACGAGTATGCCGTTGTAGGGGCTATTTTTGAACTGCTTTGGTTTCCTTTTCTGATCCTGCTTTTCGTTTTACCGGTGCTAAACCTGATAATGCTCATCAAAAATAATTTTAATTACAGAAAGCTTTGGCTTTATGCCTTGCTTATAAATGGCCTGACCGTATTTTATTTGTTTAAAATGTTCGGGTAACAGAATATCATATGAAAGAATGGATTAAAGCCGCGAGGCTCAGAACGTTGCCGTTATCGGTATCGGGAATTATAGTAGGAAGCAGTTATGCTTATTTTAAAGGACACGACAACTGGAAAATTGTGGTTTTGGCGTTATTGACCACGCTTTTCTTCCAGATATTATCCAATTTCGCTAATGATTACGGTGACGGTGTAAAAGGAACCGATAACGAAAACAGGGTAGGGCCAAAACGTGCCATACAAAGCGGAGCGATTTCGGTTCGACAGATGAAAACGGCTATCATTATTACGGCGCTGCTGTCCTTGATTTCGGCTGTTTCACTTATTTATATAGCTTTTGGAAAGAAAGATTTCGGATATTCATTGTTGTTCTTCTTTTTAGGGATTGCCTCGATTGTGGCTGCGATTAAATACACCGTTGGTAAAAGCGCCTATGGTTACAGTGGTTTCGGAGATGTATTCGTGTTCATCTTCTTCGGATTGGTGAGTGTGTTGGGGAGCAATTTCCTGTTTACCAAGCATTTTGAATGGATGCTGCTGTTGCCTGCCATTTCCATCGGGATGTTAAGTGTGGCGGTATTAAACCTGAATAACATGCGCGACATTGAAAACGATAAAAATTCCGGCAAGAATACTTTGGTGGTGAAAATGGGCTTGGAAGCGGCCAAGCATTACCATAACGCACTTATTTTTATGCCGATTCCATGCATGTTCACGTTTTCGGTTTTAACCAAAACTTCGCCTATTCCTATACTGATTGCGAGTTTTATCCTTATACGGCACTTGAAAGTAGTCAACAAAGCCCAAACGTACAAAGATTTCGATCCGGAGCTTAAAAAAGTGGCTATGGGAACATTTTTGCTGTCCCTGCTGTTCTTTTTATTTTTAGTAATTTTAAAGAAATATTAGTCAAACGAATATGAAAATAACATTCTACGGTCACGCCTGCATCGGCATTGAAGTAAGCGGAAAACACATTTTGGTCGATCCGTTCATCACCGGAAATCCATTGGCGTCTCATATTGATGTCAATACGTTAAAAGCAGATTATATTCTGGTAACCCACGCGCATCAGGACCACTTACTTGATGTGGAAGTTGTTGCAAGAAGAACCAACGCTGTTATCGTTTCCAATTACGAAATTGCATCGCATTTCGGCAATAAACAGCTGAATTACCACCCGATGAATCACGGCGGAAGCTGGAAATTCGACTTCGGTACCGTAAAATACGTAAACGCCATCCATACCAGTTCTTTCGCAGACGGCTCTTACGGCGGAAACCCGGGCGGATTTGTAATCGAAGGCGAGCATAAAAACATCTACATTGCCGGCGATACGGCACTTACAATGGATATGAAGCTGATTCCGATGCGTACGAAGCTGGATTTAGCTATTCTTCCGATTGGCAGTAACTTCACGATGGACGTAGACGATGCCATCATTGCGTCTGACTTCCTGGATTGTGATAAAATCCTTGGTTATCATTACGATACGTTCGGTTTTATTGTAATCAACCATGAAGAAGCGATCAAGAAATTCTTCGACAAAGGCAAAGACTTAATGCTTTTGGAGATTGGAGCTTCTATTGAATTATAATTTTTTGGAGCATTTTCCCGCTTTCGGCTTTATCTCTTCTCTCGTTCCAAAAACGAGATGCGAGGATACCGCCTCAAATGCAAAGTATTCACTGAACTCCGATAAAAAATAAAAGTCTAGTGAAGTATAGGGGCTAGGCATTAGCTGTAAGAAACCATGATTAAAGCCGGTTATAAAAAATACATTCTAAATTTTAAACGTCCGTCTGGAACGTCACGTGGCATTCTGACCGAAAAAGAAACCTGGTTTATCGTTCTTGAAAAAGACGGTAAAAAAGGAATAGGTGAGTGTGGAATCCTTCGAACATTGAGCATCGATGACCGTCCGGATTATGAAGAAAAACTAAAGTGGGTTTGTAAAAATATCCATTTAGGTAAGGATAAACTTTGGGAATCTTTGCTGGAATTCCCTTCGATTCAGTTTGGTGTGGAGCAGGCTTTTTTGTCTTTGGAAAGCGAAAATCCGTTTTTATTATTTCCTTCGGAATTCACTTCGGGAGCCAAAAGTATTCCGATAAACGGTCTGGTTTGGATGGGGGATGAGGCTTTCATGAAAGCTCAGATTGAAGAAAAAATTGCTACCGGTTTCAACTGTATAAAACTTAAAATAGGGGCCATAGATTTCCAGAAAGAACTCGATTTATTGCAGTTTATCCGCAACCATTTTGATGAAAAAACCATCGAAATCAGGGTTGATGCTAATGGGGCTTTTGATTTAAATGAAGCTTTAGGTAAATTAGATCAACTATCTGGATTTAAATTACATAGTATAGAACAGCCAATTCAAAAAAACAACACTGACATGATGTCAGTTCTATGTGAAAACACTCCGTTACCCATTGCTTTGGATGAAGAGATGATAGGGATTTTTCAACACGAAGAAAAGGAAGCATTACTTCAGAAAATCAAGCCGCAATACATCATTTTGAAACCAAGTTTGGTAGGTGGTTTTCGTGGTACATTGGAATGGATTGCCTTGGCTGAAAAATATAAAATCGGTTGGTGGATTACTTCAGCATTGGAATCAAACATCGGGTTGAATGCCATTGCACAATTTACCTTTACCTTAAAAAATCCGATGCCTCAGGGATTGGGAACCGGAGCGCTTTATACCAATAATTTTGATTGCCCGCTCGAAGTGCGAAACGGACAATTGTGGTATGAAAAAGAAAAGCGCTGGAATTTTACTTTCGGGAACAGTTAAAACCGGTACCGCACAAATGCCTCAATAGCTTCGTATTCTGCCAGGCCTAATTTGTTGTACTGTTCTGCGGTATGATGATTTCGGTCTTCTGCGCGAACCCAGAATTCTCTAGGGTCATTTCCCGGAAATAAAGCAGCGTCTTTTTGGGACTGATGCTTAAATACCGCTTTGCGTTTGCGCATTACTTCGTCCGGACTTAGCGGAACGGCCATTTCAATCTGATCGATATCCCATTCCTGCCATGCACCGCGATATAACCAAACATAGCAGTCATTCATCCATGATTCTGTTTTTAATTGCTCTAAAGCTCTGAAAATAGCTTCTAAGCAAACTCTGTGGGTGCCGTGCGGATCGGATAAATCTCCGGCAGCGTAAATTTGGTGTGGTTTTATCTTTTGCAGCAAATCGACAATGATTTTTACATCTTCTTCACCGATAGGATTTTTTTTCACCTTCCCGGTTTCATAAAAAGGCATGTCCAGAAAATGGGCATTGCTGTCGGGAATCCCTACGTAGCGGCATCCGGCTTTTGCTTCGCCTCTTCGGATGAGTGCTTTGATGTTCATGACCTCCCTGCTGTCAATTTCGCCCGGGCTTTTTTCTTTAATGGAACGAACCACGTCAGAATACATTTGATTGGTTTCCTCTTTCTTTAAGCCGAACATTTCGTGAAAGTCATTTACAAAATCAGTAAAACGGATCACATCGTCATCAAAAACGGCAATGTTTCCGGAGGTTTGATAGGCTACGTGTACATCATGCCCCTGATCCACAAGGCGAATAAACGTACCGCCCATGGAAATCACATCGTCGTCCGGATGCGGGCTGAACAACACCACACGCTTAGGAAACGGATTTGCCCGTTCAGGACGGTCGCTGTCATCGGCATTGGGTTTTCCGCCGGGCCAACCGGTTATGGTGTGTTGCAACTCATTGAAAATACGAATATTGATGTGATAAGCCGTATCGAATTCGGTTACAAGATCCGCCATTCCGTGTTCCATGTAGTCGTTGTTGGTCAGTTTCAGGATCGGTTTGTTTAAATGAAAGCATAGCCAAACCACTGCTTTTCGGATTAAGGCATTGTCGTTCCAATTGCACGGACCCACCAGCCAAGGTGTTTTTATTTTTGTAAGTTCAGCAGAAGAAGCATCGTCTAAAACAACAGTGGTTTGTTGGTGCAACTGCAGAAAAGTAGACGGGATTTGATCTACCACGGGCCCTTCAACAGCTTTATGGACTATGGCGGCTTTGCCTTCTCCCCAAGCCATCATGATGATTCGTTTCGATTTAAGAATGGTGCCGACGCCCATGGTAATCGCCTTAATCGGAACATGCTCTTCGCCAAAAAAGTCACTGGCCGCATCCAAACGTGTCACCTGATCCAGTGTAATCATCCTTGTGGTTGAGTTTATCGATGATCCGGGTTCGTTGAAACCTATATGGCCGGTACGTCCAATGCCAAGAATTTGCAGGTCGATACCACCTAATGCGGCTATTTTCTTTTCGTAAGCAGCGCAAAAATCCTGTACTTTTTCTTTAGGTAAAGTTCCGTCAGGGATATGGATGTTTTCTTTTGGAATGTTGATTAAGTCAAACAAATGCTCGTGCATAAACCGAACATAACTTTGTAGTGAGTCGGGCTGTATCGGGTAATATTCGTCAAGATTGAAAGTAAAAACATTCCTGAAGCTCAATCCTTCTTTATGCAAACGGATCAATTCCTCGTAAACTCTTGTCGGGGTGGAACCGGTTGCTAAACCAAGTACGCAGTGTTCTCCTTTTTTTTGTTTGGTCCGGATTAAATCGGCAATTTCATTAGCCACAAAAACGGAGGCTTCTTCGGAGGTTTTGAAAATCGAAGTTGGAATTTTTTCAGACGAATGGCTTGTTTCCATGATGACGAAGATTAAGTAAAAATACTACATACAAGTTACCAATTTCTGTTCTTTTAACGGGTTAAATCAATATTAATTTCGTCCTGCTTTTGCTTAATTACTTCCCAGTACTTTAAAAAACTGACTTTAATTAAGACCTCCTTTTCCTTGATATAATTTTAAAGGTGCTTCTAATTCTACTTTAAGTACCGTCATGTATTCGTCTGCATTTGAGTTGGGAACGTCAATGTATACTAAGCCGGGTACGCTGCTCCACGAAATTTTGCCAACAATTTTATGTTGCAGTTTTTGGGAAGTCCCAAGGATGGTTATTGCCTTAATTTTTGTGTCCAGCCCTTTTAATACAAGATTACCATTTGCCTTACCCGGAACAAATAAATAGATGGTTTTAGTATCTTTTGATACCGTTGACGGTCCGTAGAAATGGCCTTGTGGCAGTCCGGCAGTTGTATTGAAAATGGCTTCACTGTGTTTGGAAGTCCATTTGCCTAATTCTTTTAAAATGGTTTCCTGTTGCCAAGGAATGGTTCCGTCTTCTTTCGGTCCGATATCCAATAGCATATTACCTCCCATGCTGATGCAATCTGCAAAAATGGTAATGATTTCATAAGGGGTTTTGTAATTCAGGTCGGTAGGTTGATACCCCCAATTGTTGTTTGTGGTCATGCACAATTCCCACCATTTAAGATTTGGTCGGGTAATAGGGAAATTTTGCTCCGGAGTGTCGTAATCGCCATAACCCTGTAAACGCCCGTTAATAATTGCATTGGGGTTATGGGCTAAAATCATTTTACGGACTTTTTCGGCCTGCCATTCTTCGGCACTGTGTTCCCAATCACCGTCAAACCAGAACAAATCGGGATTGAAAAGCGTTGAAAGTTCCAGTATTTGCCCCTGATAAAAGCCTAAAAACTTCTTCCAGCGTTCCGGTTGTTTTTTGAGATCATATTTGGCTGAATCTTTTAAAAAGCCCGGATAGTTTTTATCCGTCCAGTCAATCAGGGAATAATACGCGCCAACTTTGATATCGTTTTTTCGTAAAGCATTCACAAAAGGCGTTAATACGTCGCGCTTGGCCGGTGATTTTTTTGCAATACTTAAATCGTTCATTTTAGTGTTCCAAAGCGCTACACCGTCATGATGCTTGGTTGTGATTACGGCATAACGTGCACCGCTTTGTTTAATCAATGCTGTCCAATATTCCGGATTGTAGTTTTTTGCCGTGAAACCGCCAAGCTGTTTCATATAGTCCTTATGCGAAATTTTTTTGTTGTGGAAACTCCAGCTTTCATCAATACCATTTACCGAATAAATGCCCCAATGAATAAAGATCCCGAGTTTAGCATCGGCAAACCACTGCATTTTGGGTTCGATTTCCTTTTGATCGATTTTGGTCTGGGCTGCTATTGACGTGCAAAAAGCCAGTAAAACAGAGGAGAGGATCAGTTTTTTCATTGTAGGTGCAGGTAAAACGTTGTGCTGTTAAATTCTTTGGTATACGAATTTAGCATTTTAAATTATAAGAATTGTTTTAATAATGCAAACTTTAAAGTTGTTTGATATGACTTTTTACGTCTTTTATCGAAAATAAAAGGAAATGTTAAGCTTGTAGATTTACATGTTATAAATTAGTTGTTGTAAATACATTTTGAACTTCAATTTGGTTTAAGCGGCTAAATACCACAACAAGCACTTAAACTTACCAGGAATACTTTTACTCATTCTATTTATTATAGTTTATGGGCAGTACAACTTCTATGAGTTAGTATTGTTTTCGTTTATACAATTTGTTTAAGTAAACCTTTAGCATATGGAAACATTTATACACAAAAAAGGATTTTGGGGTTGCTTTATGATTTTACTGATGCTGTTGATGAGTATCGTAGTGTTTGGTCACGACCACCATCCCTCTGTAAAGAAAAAAATATCCTTTAGAAAATCATCCGCATCCATTGTTTCAGACAGGCCGGATTATCAACCGGGAGATACATTACGTCTCTACGGATCCGGATGGCAACCCGGAGAAACGGTTCAATTGCATTTTGATGAAACACCGACGGTATGTCCAAATGGGCATAATCGTTATACGGTTGCCGATTCCAACGGGAATGTTTTTTATAATCAGTTCTATTTTAACACCTACCATTTGGGGGTTGCTTTTGTTGTAACGGCTACAGGACAATCCTCAGGTTTAATGGCTCAGACGACTTTTACTGATGCTTTGGAATTTTCTGCGAGTATCGCGACAAATCCTTCAGGTTTGTGTTCCGGGGCAAATGCCAGTTATTCCGTTACAATTACAAATTTAACTGTAGGACCGCCAACCGGAAACAATGCAAGGGCAGGATCGATTAGAATTGCTGTTCCGGCTGCATTTACCTCGGTTTCCGCTTTGGCAACAAGCTTGTCGAGTAGGTTTGCCATTAGTTTTTCATCCGGAAATATCAATGTCAGTAGGACAGGTGGGGCTTCAAACGGTTTAGGAGTTGGTGAATCGATTGTGATATCATTTACAGCAAATGCACCGGTTTCAGTTTCTAATCCCTACCCATTTACGACAACAGCCTGGGTTGGAAATGATTTTACAACGACACAATTTCCGGCACCGACCAATCAGCCTCAGGTTAATATCGGTTCCGGACCTTCCTTTTCAGTTTCGGATATAACTGTAAACAATAAACCTGGGTTTTGTTATGCGGCGGTAACTTTAGGAAGTAATATTTCCTCTTCGGATAGTCCGCTACCTACTTTCACTTATAGTTTGACCAATTTTGGGTCAGAATTAGCAAATCCGAGAGATTATCCGGTTGGAGAAACTGTTGTTTATGTAAAAGGATCGAACGGATGTGGAGACGTAATAAAATCTTTTAAAGTAACGGTTACTGATAATCAGGCGCCAAACGCACCAAGTTTACCAGATGTAACTGCCCAATGTTCTGTAGCATCTATAACCGCTCCAACAGCTCCGGATAACTGCGTGGGCAATGTAACCGGAATAACTTCAACGAGTTTCCCAATCACGACTCAGGGCGAAACCTTGGTAACCTGGACATTTAACGACGGAAACGGTAATCAGAGTCAATCGGTACAAAGAGTTTATATTGACGATACCCTTGCACCGGAAGCGCCTGCTTTGGACGATGTACTGGCACAATGCTCGGTAGCTTCTATAACCGCTCCAACCGCTCCGGACAACTGCGAAGGCAATATAACCGGAATCACTTCAACCGTGTTCCCAATCACCACTCAGGGCGAAACCTTGGTAACCTGGACATTTAACGACGGAAACGGTAATCAGAGTCAATCGGTACAAAGAGTTTATATTGACGATACCATCGCACCGGAAGCACCCGCTTTGGATGATGTACTGGCACAATGCTTGGTTGCGTCTATTGATGCGCCAACCGCTCCGGACAACTGCGAAGGCAATATAACCGGAATCACTACAACCGTGTTCCCAATCACCACTCAGGGGGAAACTTTAGTGACCTGGACTTTTAACGACGGAAACGGTAATCAGAGCCAATCGGTACAAAGAGTTTTCATTGACGATACCATCGCACCGGAAGCACCCGCTTTGGATGATGTACTGGCACAATGCTCGGTAGCTTCTATTGATGCGCCAACCGCTCCGGACAACTGTGTGGGCAGTGTGACCGGAACAACTGCAACAACATTCCCAATCACTACACAAGGTGAAACTTTGGTAACCTGGAAATTCAACGACGGTAATGGCAACGAAAGTACAGCGGTACAAAGAGTTTTCATTGACGATACGATTGAACCGGAAGCCCCTGCTTTGGATGACGTACTGGCACAATGCTCCGTAGCGTCTATCGATGCTCCAACAGCTCCGGACAACTGCGAAGGCAACATAACCGGAATCACTGCAACCGTGTTCCCAATCACCACACAAGGCGAAACCTTGGTGACCTGGACATTTAACGACGGAAACGGTAATCAGAGTCAATCGGTACAAAGAATTTATATTGACGATATCCTTGCACCGGAAGCACCCGCTTTGGATGATGTACTGGCACAATGCTCCGTAGCATCTATAACCGCTCCAACCGCTCCGGACAACTGCGAAGGCAATATAACCGGAATCACTGCAACCGTGTTCCCAATCACCACTCAGGGCGAAACCTTAGTGACCTGGACTTTTAATGATGGAAACGGTAATCAGAGCCAATCGGTACAAAGAGTTTTCATTGATGATACCCTTGCACCGGAAGCACCCGCTTTGGACGATGTACTGGCACAATGCTCGGTAGCTTCTATAACCGCTCCAACCGCTCCGGACAACTGCGAAGGCAACATAACCGGAATCACTACAACCGTGTTCCCAATCACCACTCAGGGGGAAACTTTAGTGACCTGGACTTTTAACGACGGAAACGGTAATCAGAGTCAATCGGTACAAAGAGTTTATATTGACGATACCATCGCACCGGAAGCACCCGCTTTGGATGATGTACTGGCACAATGCTCGGTAGCTTCTATAACTGCTCCAACCGCTCCGGACAACTGCGAAGGCAATATAACCGGAATAACTGCAACCGTGTTCCCAATCACCACACAAGGCGAAACCTTGGTGACCTGGACATTCAACGACGGAAACGGTAATCAGAGTCAATCGGTACAAAGAGTTTATATTGACGATACCATCGCACCGGAAGCACCCGCTTTGGATGATGTACTGGCACAATGCTCCGTAGCATCTATAACCGCTCCAACCGCTCCGGATAACTGCGAAGGCAATATAACCGGAATCACTGCAACCGTGTTCCCAATCACCACTCAGGGGGAAACCTTGGTAACCTGGACATTTAACGACGGTAATGGTAATGAAAGTACAGCAGTTCAAAGGGTGTTTATCGATGATACAGTTCCGCCAACAATTACCTGTCCTCAGAATATTTGTCTGAAAGCCTGTCAGGCAACGGCTTCATGGAGTTTGCCTACAGTGCTCGACAATTGTTCCGGGTATCAGATTGTGCAAACAGCCGGTCCTGCTTCGGGCTCACAATTTGCAAACGGAACATCAACAACCATAAGTTACAGCGTGACGGATGCCGGTGGAAATATCGCGAATTGTTCCTTTGTGGTGACAAGACCTGCGCAGTTAGCAGCTGCAGTAACAAATACTAATGATGAGCTTTACTATGGTTATACAGGGGATCAGTCTTCGGTATTTACCGTAACACCATCAGGAGGAAAAGCGCCTTATGCAATTGAAATTACCATGAACCGAGCCCTGAAATGTAATCAGGTTAATGATAGTGGTGATGAGAGTTGGGTAGGAGGAAACGGTGGAGTAACCATTAATAATTCCTGTATGGCATTTCCATCAACAGTTTCTTCGGTACCAAAATCGACTAAGACAATTGCTTCGGGATCTTTCGCTGTCACTGTAAATTTAATGGCAGATGCTGATATTACGGCTACAATAACAGATGCTGACGGTTGTGTGGTGACTACTTCAAAACATATTCATGCGGACGATGTGCGTTGTTTTGCGGGAAACAGCGGAAGAGCAAAAGTAACATTATGCCATAAAACAGGTAGTGTCAAAAATCCATGTGTGAAAATATGTGTTGATGATGATGCTGTGGCTGAACATTTGGCTCATGGCGATTTCTTAGGAAATTGTACTCCAAATTGTCAACCGCCGGTTTTAATAAAAGATTTGGATATCAATACTTTAGCTTTCGATGTTAAAGCATATCCTAATCCTAGTAATTCTCAGTTTACCATGATTATTGAAAATGGTTCGCTGGAAAAAGTTTCGGTTACGGTTTACGATGTTTCAGGCAGAATGGTGAAACAAATCAAAGATTATGACGACACTGTGCTTTATTTCGGGGAAGATTTACCAAGAGGAATTTATCTAACTGTAGTAGAGCAGGGTACAAACAGAAAAACAATGAGGCTGATTAAAGAATAATGTCAGTATATAAAAGAAAACTCCGGATATTTCGTCCGGAGTTTTTTAGTGGCTTATTCTTCAAATATTATTGTTTCGGGGCTTGCGCCCAGGTCTAATAAGATGTTTTTGACTGTAGTAACAAAGTCTTCAGGCCCGCACACGTAAAAGTTCTGGCTGAAATTCACTATGTTTTCTATAAGGAAGTTGCGGTCTATCCTTCTGCCGGTAAAACCGATTACATTTTCCCTGGTATAATAATTGATGAAATCGTTTTTCAGCATTTTATGGAGTTCATTGCCCATGATAACATCTTCAGAAGTTTTATTAACGTAAATCAGTCTGTTGCCGCGCAATTGGTTCATTTTGTATAAATCCCGGAAGATGGAGATAAAAGGAGTGATTCCCGAACCGGCAGCAATAAAAACACCCGGCCCTTTGTAATTAATGGTTCCGAAAACATCGTGAAGAATCAGTTCGTCTCCGGCATTTACTTTGCCGAGTTCATTGGTGACACCGTGTCGGTCTTTGTAAATCTTTATCATGAATTCAAGGTAATTCGAGTCGGTAAGGCTGGTAAAGGTGAAGGGGCGCGCTTCTTTTTTCCATTTTGGATGATTGATCGATACTTCCGTGGCCTGACCGGGAATGAAATTAAATCCCTTGGGTTTTTCTACAACAAAAGACTTCACATCATGCGTGATGAAATTGGCTTTAAGGACTTTTACAACATGCTTCATTTGAAATACAGATTTAATAGAGCACTAGTTACAAGCTTAATAAGGCTAATAAAGTTAGCTATTTAATTTGTTTTTCATATGATTTTTATGGAGGTTTTTGTTTTGCTTACGGTTTTTGTAGTTGTTCATGATAAACATGAAATTCTCCTTGGTTAACGGTTTTACGATATAATCCGCCACCGCTTTTATCTTTTTCGATTTTTGAATATCGGTAGGGTCAATGGAAGAGGAAACGATATAAATCGGTATTTCTTTGTTGATTTTTGCCTGAAGTGCTTTATATTCATCGAGAAAACTCCAGCCGTCCATTATCGGCATAAAAAGATCCAGCAGAATTAAATCCGGCAGCTTTTCGTTCTCTAAATTGGCAATTTCCAGATTTTTTAAGGCTTCCAGACCATTCGAAAACACATTGACATCTTTTACAAGATTGGTATCGGCAATAACTTTCTGTGTTAAAAACTGAAAGATAGCATCGTCATCGATCACGTATATGTTCTTAATTTTTTTCATTGGGGCCTTTCTTTGTATAATATAACGGAAAATGTACTTCCTTTATTGATTTTGCTTTTAACATTGATACTTCCGCCAAGCGCTTCCACTTGGGTTTTGATCAGGAATAACCCGAATCCTTTCGAGTCAGGATGGTTATGAAACGTTTTGTGTAATTTGAATAAGCTCTTTTTGTGTTTTTTTAAATCGATGCCTAAACCATTGTCTTTTACCTCGATACAGATCCAGCCGTCTTTAATTTTACTGCTGATACGGATTTTGGGCGGTCTGTCAGGACTACTGTATTTAATTGCATTGCTTAAAAGATTGGTAATAATGCTTCGTATGTATTTCTTCGGATAGGTTAGTGTTGCGATATCTGAAAAATCAAAACTGATATCCGCTTTAAAGGCTTTTACTTCATTCGAAAGGCTTTTTAGGATTAGCTTTATTTCCTGATTTAGATCTATTTCCTGTCTTTTTACCGCAAAATCCATGGTGGTTTTTGTGATATCGACTAATTCTTCAAAGGTTTGCTGTAACGTATCGAGTACTGTTTTCTGTATTTTGAGATAATTCAGTTTTTCTTCCTGCTTTTCACTGTTGTTTATCATTTCGCTCAACTGCAAAAGATTGCTAAGCGGCGCTCTTAAATTATGGGCGATGATCTGACAGAATTCTTCCAGCTGTTGTTTCTGTTTGCTGATCTGATTGATCATTTCGGTACGCTCGGCCAATTTCCTTTTCAGTTCGGCTTCCGTCCGCATCAGTTTTGTGATGTCTGTGGAAAGGATAAGAATGCCTTCCAGAACCGGTTGGGCACTTACCTCAAACCAGCCAGTCGATCCGTCCGGAAACTTAAATTCGGTAACCGTGGCCACCGGAATTCTCTCGTCCATACTTTTTTTCAGGGATTGGAATATTTCCGTTTTTTCGAAACCGGGATAAATATCCATCATGGTGTTGCCCATCATCTCCTGAATTGTGGTTAATCCCATTTTGGCCAAAGATTCATTCGCATAGAAGTAACGCCATTCAAAAGTAACTACCTGCACACCTTCAATCATATTGTCAAAAGCAGCATATTTCTCAAAGCCGTGCTGAAATTCTTTTTTTATAGTGTATCTGGTATTTGATTCATTTTCCACCATAACCGAATCTTTGTAGTAAATATAGCTCATCTGTTGGGATTATGATTTGTTTTGCCTTGATAAATCTATGAAAACTAACGAATTATAGACGATTTGCTTTGGATCTTCGTGTCATTGATTCTTGTCTACAAGTTCCTCTTTTTTAACCAATTTTTGTTGTGGTTTTCCCGTAAAAAGTGTTAAACAAAAAAGCCAGACATTTTACTGCCGGGCTTTTTTTATGATGCTAAATGAATTTTAGTACAAACTTGGATATTTTGACGGATTGGTTTCATGCATAATGCTGTATACTTTTTCGAAAATATCCTCAACGGAAGGTTTCGAGAAATAATCACCATCGGTTCCGTAAGCCGGTCTATGTGCTTTTGCAGTCAACGTTTCAGGATTACTGTCTAAATGCTTATATCCTTTTTGTTCGTCGATAATCTGCTGTAAAATAAAAGCTGAAGCACCACCCGGTACATCTTCGTCAATTACAAGCAAACGATTTGTTTTTGCTACCGATTTAACGATGTCATGATTGATGTCGAAAGGTAATAAAGACTGAATATCAATGATTTCCACGTCGATGCCTACTTCCAATAGTTCTTTGGCCGCCTGTTCCACTAAACGTAAAGTCGAACCGTAAGAAACTAAAGTAATGTCGTGACCTTGTTTGATGGTTTCCACCACACCGATAGGCGTTTTGAATTCCCCTAAATTGGTTGGCATTTTTTCCTTAAGGCGGTAACCGTTAAGGCATTCCACCAATAAAGCCGGTTCGTCAGTTTCTAATAAAGTGTTGTAAAAACCTGCTGCTTTGGTCATGTTTCTCGGAACCAATACGTGAATACCGCGAATCGCATTGATAATCATTCCCATTGGTGATCCGGAATGCCAAATCCCTTCTAAACGGTGACCGCGCGTTCTGATGATAAGCGGCGCTTTCTGACGACCTGAAGTTCTGTATTGTAAAGTAGCTAAGTCATCACTCATGATCTGAATCGCATACAAAAGATAATCCAAATACTGAATTTCAGCAATAGGACGTAAACCCCTCATTGCCATTCCTATACCTTGCCCAAGAATAGTCGCTTCACGGATACCTGCATCGGCCACACGGAATTCACCATATTTCTCCTGCATGCCTTCCAAACCTTGGTTTACGTCTCCGATATTACCGGAATCTTCACCGAAAATCAAGGTTTCAGGGTGTTTTTCGAAGATGGAATCGAAGTTGTTACGTAAAATTAAACGCGCATCCACTTCTTCAGACGTTTCGTCGTAATGTGGCAATACTTCTTTAACGGCTTCTGCATTCTTATCGGATTGCGAGAACAAATGCGAGCTGAATTTTGGCTGAATTTTTTCAGTATATGCCGAAATCCAGGCTGCCAATTGCGCTTTTCCGTTTTCTTTGATGATTAAGCGTAAAACTTTACGGGCAGTCGTGATAATATCTTTACGGATAGGTTCTTTTAAAGAAGCTAAATCGTTAGTGTATTTGTCGATGAAAACTTTGTTCTCACTTGAAGCCGCAATCGAATTTAATAGGGTAACCAATTCCTGCTGTTCGGCTTTGATAGGTTCTACAAAAGCGTTCCATGCGGCTTTTTTACCTTCCAGAACATCTTTTTTAGCTTGATTATCAATTGCTTCGATTTCTTCTGCAGTGATGATGTTATTTTCGATTAACCATTTGCGCATTTGTGCCAAACAGTCAAATTCGGCTTCCCAGGCCAAACGGTCGGCATTTTTATAACGCTCGTGCGAACCGGAAGTAGAGTGCCCCTGAGGCTGAGTCAATTCCTTAACGTGGATTAAAACAGGTACGTGCTCATCTCTTGCGATTTGGGATGCTTTTTGATATGTTTCCACCAAAGCCGGGTAATCCCAACCTTTTACTGTAATGATTTCGTATCCTTTGTTCTCTTCATCGCGTTGGAAACCTTTTAAGATTTCTGAGATGTTTTCTTTGGTAGTCTGGTAACGGGCGTGTACTGAAATTCCGTATTCGTCGTCCCATACACTCATTACCATCGGCACCTGTAAAACACCGGCAGCATTTATGGTTTCAAAAAACAAACCTTCGGACGTTGAAGCGTTTCCGATGGTTCCCCAAGCCACTTCATTTCCTTTTTCGGAGAAATTGGTCTGGTTGATCCCACCAACGTTTCTGTATATTTTCGAAGCCTGGGCCAATCCTAACAAACGCGGCATTTGACCGGCGGTAGGAGAGATGTCCGCACTTGAATTTTTCTGTTGTGTTAAGTTTTTCCAATTACCGTTTTCGTCCAGGGAATGCGTGGCAAAGTGACCACCCATCTGACGTCCGGCACTCATTGGATCATGAGCCAAATCCGTGTGACCGTATAAACCAGCAAAAAACTGCTGAATGGTCATCTGGCCGATTGCCATCATAAAGGTCTGGTCGCGGTAATAGCCGGAACGGAAATCACCGTTTTTGAAAGCTTTTGCCATGGCCAATTGCGGTACTTCTTTTCCGTCTCCGAAAATCCCGAATTTGGCTTTACCGGTAAGTACTTCACGACGCCCTAAAAGGCTGCATTCGCGGCTTACTGTGGCAATTTTATAATCGTTAATCACTTCGGTTTTGAAGTCTTCAAACGATAATATTTCTTTAGTGGCAGTTTGGTTCATATAAAATTATGTTATTGGACAAATTTAACGAATTCAACAATACAAAGCAATGCATTGCATAAATTATAATTTCACTTTTGACAATTATTTACTCAAAATACTGTTCTTGATTCAGATATATTTAGTGTAATGTGTTTTTTGTTGAATATTTTTCAAATAAATTAATAAAAAAATATTTCAAGTTTTACAAAAAAAGATTAAAACCATTTTCTGGTGAAAAGCGATATAAGTGTTTTCGGACTCAAAGTAATCACGAATCTGATTTTTTGCTGATAATTGTCCTGCGCAATTTCCCATCCGTTTTTGGAATATACCGGGAAGTATAATTCGAAATAATCCGGTACCAGATTGAAACGGATTCCGCTGTCGTATACAAACTCCGGTGCAGTATATTTGCTTTTAATTATACCGGTGTCGCCATATACTTCTATCCAGCTCCAAATATTAAAACTTGCATTTATGGTAGATATCCATTGGTTAGCGTACCGGTTGCCGAGTTTTGATTTAAAACCACCTTCAGCCAAAATGAACTGTTGGCTCAATAAACCGGTTGTTTCGGTACGGCCTAAAAATTCATAATCAAACATATAATCGGTTGGGCGGTCTAATCCAAAACTGAAAAAATCAGAGGTGGTGCTTCTGTATAGAAAGAAACCGCTGTAAAAACGAAGGTTTACCTGTCTGTTGTCGTTAAACAAGCGGCGGTACTGTAATTCTCCGGACATTTTCCCGAAGCTGTTGGCCAATTGCAAATCAGAATAATAGTTGAAATGTTTGGTTAGCTGGGATCTGTTTTTTCCATAACGAAGATTAAAAACAGAATAATTTTCCTCGGCGATGGAATACACTTCGGATTGATCTCTGTTTACCGTTGTATGTCGGAGTAATACATACTCATTGTTGTTGCTTCTCAGGTTGTTCTCACGGAAACGGAAAATTACCGAAGGTGTCAGTTTTGTATACCGGGCATCGGGAGCATAATGAAATGTCGAACCCTGTAAAACGTAGCGTATCTGAAACAATTCGTCTTCATCGCGATAATATTTGTTGGAAGTAAGGGAAAAGTTCCCGATCAGTGTTTGGGTCTTTGAAGAATAGGTTGGGGTAACGTCGAAAATAAACGGTTTTTCCAGAAAGGATTTGTTGTTAAAGCGGATTCCTGTTGATAAACCATCATAATAGTTGTAGGTGAATTCCGGTAAGAAGAAAACCTGGTTCATCTCCGAATCTTCGAGGTCTTTAAAAAATGTCAGTTTGAACGGGCGGTTATTCCCAAAGAAAGTTTTTAAAGATTTCCAGTTGTTTCGGGTATTGAATTCCGGTATTTCCTTGTTGTAATTCAGGACTAGTTTTTCAGCTTCGCCTTTTGGAATACTGATTATGGTGTCGTTTTTAATGTTCTCAACCCATTGTTTAAAAACCACATTGTCCTTTTTTACTCCGTAAAGTGAAACCGGTACATTCGTCTTGGTTTTGTTTTTAATAGTAACTTTAAGCGAATCCTGGTCTTTTTTGACTTTGGTGATTTTGAAATCGATTAAGTCGTTTGTTTCCACTACCGTTCTGAAAAACCAATCGATGTCTTTCCCGGACTTGTTTTTCAGGATAGCTTCATAATCTTTTTCATCCGTTTGACGGGAATTGTTGAGTACTGCAAAATCTTTAATCGATTCTGAGACAATGTTTTTTTCAAGATAATTGTCCAGATAGTTTAAACTGAGCCCGGCTCTGTATTTTCCTGAAATCTGTTCGTTGAAGCGGATAAAGGTGTTTTTGTCGTCGCCAATGGGCTGATCCAGATTCTTTCGTGCCATCAGCAGGTATATATAAGTGTACTGATCGTTAAAATCGGCCCTGAAAATATTGTAGCCTTTCAGCAGCCAGAAATCGGAAAGGTTCCCCATCATTTTCATATCCGGGTAATTGTCCTTAATGTATTTCATGATCAGGTAGGACTGAAAGCCGTCATAAATCCAGGTGTCTTTTCTGGGATTCATGTTTAAGGCTGTTTTCAGGTATTTGTCGGTATAAATTTTCAGGAACTTAATTTCATACAGAAAACTGTCCGGAAAAGGGCTGATAAAAGCCGGCAGTTGGTTCAGGCCGTAGAATGGATTTCGGTCATAATCGGTTTGTGAAATGACGATTTTCTCAAATTTCGGTTGGCCTACTTCTGTTGCAATATAACTTGTTACCTTGTCGATAACCAATGCTTTCTGGATTTCGTTTAAACGGCGGTCTCTTAAATTGGTTACGACTTCACCGGTTTCGTTTTTATAGTTGTGAAAAGTTGGTTTCGTTTCAATCTGAAGGCTGAAATCAAGACGCTCTTTTCCGTTTAGAAAATACGTGGTTTGGTCTTCGGCTGTCGTTTTCTGTACCACATTCAAATCCGTAAAAAGATGGAATTTTCTATCCAGTTGGAACACAATCTGATATTCTGTGAGCGAATTGGCAACGTCGTCAAGGTTTTCGTTGCTGTATTTGATAAACCCGTCGGCTTCCAGCCGTGCAATGCTCAGGAACCAATTCTTAAGGACAAAACCTTCATCGTTGGTAAAACCGAAACGCGTAAACCGGTCGTTGGGGATCTTCACCGTATATTTAATACTGAAAGTTGCAGATTCTCCCGGATTAACAGGGTTCTGGAGTGTTATTTCAACTAAATCAGGATGGTTTTCAGGTCTTGAAAATTGCAGCGGCACATTGTTTTGGCCATTCACCGCATGGAGGGTTGTGTTACCGCGATCGCTCTCCTTCGCTAAAAGAAAACTGCGGACAAATTCATCTGAAAAACGTTTTCCCAAAGGTGTATTGTTGTTGGAATAGGAATTGGTCCAGTCGTTAAGGATGATACTGCCGAGCGTTGTATTGGAAGTGTTGTATAAAACCACCTGTTGTTCAATGTGTATCAGTTTGTTTGCCGCATCTAACTGTGCCTTGATTTCGGATTTATGCTGTGCGTTTGAAAAAACGGTTATCAGATTGATAAATAGTAGTATGAGAAATTTATTTTGAAAAGGAATCTTCGGTTGCATGTAAGTAATAAAATCAACTTTTGTAAATATACTATTAAATTAAAATTATCGGTGTTTTTGACGATGATTTTAAACTGGGGAGTTTTTCTTACGAAAAGGGTTAAATGTGTAAAAATATACAGTTGTATAGTGAAAATGAAGAAGTTACTGTGTAACTTAGCTTCCCCAATTTTAAAAAAAATGATAAAAAAACTACTAATAGTATTACTGGCATTAGTGTCAAATGTTACCTTTTCTCAAGTCGTAATCAGCGAAATTGATGCCGATACCCCCGGAGCTGATGTTTTAGAATTCATTGAATTAAAATCGTCTTCGCCTAATTTTGCTTTAGACGGCTATGTTTTGGTATTTTTCAATGCAGGATCAAATCCATATTCCGGAACAACAAGTTATTATGCAATCGATTTAGATACGTATTCTACGGATATAAACGGTAATTTTCTCATTGGAAATTCCGGTGTTTCTCCCTCGCCAAGAATAGTCATTCCAAACAATACCATTCAGAATGGTCCGGATGGCGTGGCCTTATATCTGGCAAACGGTACCGATTTTCCACTGGGAACTGTTGCTACAAATACAAATTTGGTAAATGCAGTTGCTTATTCGAATAGTGGTGCAACACAGCCTTCTGCTTTAATGGGCATTTGGGGTTTATCCACCTGTGTAAACGAAGGGCAAAATAGTGCGGGAGCTACACAATCGATGCAATTGCTTGGTGGAAGTTTCGTAGTGACAACGCCAAATCCAGGGGTAAACAACGACGGTTCCGGTATCCCGATAAATTATGTAACGGTTTCTTTTACACAACCCTCTTATAATGAAGGTGATAGTTTTAATATTACTTTTACTACAAGTCAACCGGTTCAGAATGAGACTTTAATAATGAATTTTACCCTTAATAATGGTGCTTTCAGCATGTCTGACTTTTCGGGTGGATTAACCGTTTCCATTCCGGTTGGGCAAACGACTACACAAACCGGAATCATACTTACCAACGATGCGATTGATGAAGGCGATGAGGAAATGCTCTTCCGATTCCAACCTTTGCCAACAGGTTATGTCGCTAATAATGATAATATAGTTGTCCGCATTTATGATAATGATTTTCAGGTAAGTCCTTGGGGAACACCTTTAAGCCCAACGCATGGAATAGTTTCAAGTACGGCTCCGGCAGGATATTACAGTTCTCTGGAAGGATTGAGCGGTGCCGCTTTAAAGCAAGCCGTTCAGGATATCATTGCCAATCCGAGTGTGGTGCGTCTGCACAGTTATGCCGATATTTGGGAAATCTTACGTACAGCAGATCAAAACCCATTGAATTCCAATCAGGTGTGGTGTATGTATATCGAACAACCTATGGCCAAAATCGATCAGCAGCAGGGGAGTAGTATTGTCGGAAAATGGAACCGCGAGCACATCTTTTGCCAGTCACGAGGCGGTTTTGAAGTAGCTTTAGGGGATTCCGCAGATGGTATCAACGTTTGGACAACCACAAGTGCATCAAGTACCGTAGACGGTGTGTCCGACGCGCATCATATCCGTGCGGAAAACGGTCAGGAAAATTCATCCCGAAACAATAAAAATTATGGCCCGGTAGCTACCTCTACGGTCTATGCCGGTCCGGTGGGAACACAAGGTTCCTGGCGGGGTGATGTGGCAAGAGCATTGTTTTACATGGCGGTTCGCTTTAACGGACTGAATGTGGTTAATGGTGATCCGTCAGAATATCTGGTAGACGGTGTAACGCCTTCAGGAAATATTGGTGATTTAGCTACTTTGTTAACCTGGAACACTTCCGATCCGCGTGATGATTTTGAAATGAACCGTAACAATTATATCTATACCTGGCAGATGAACCGCAACCCGTTCATTGACCACCCGACTTTGGCAAATTATATTTTCGGAGCGAATTTCGGTCAGCCCTGGTCCGCTACTTTAAGTTCAGGTGAATTTACAGATTTAAAAATGGCGATGTATCCGAATCCGGCATCTAACAGTGTTACAATTTCCGGTGTTCAGAATGAAGGTGTTGCGGAGTTTTACAGCCTTACAGGACAGAAAGTAAAAACAGCTGTTTTCAGCGGAACAACAACTTTACAACTTGATTTACAGTCCGGTTTGTATATGGTGAAAATTACTTCCGATAACAAATCGACTACAAGAAGATTAATCGTAAAATAATAAGTTATATAAAAAAAGCTTCCACAACTATGGAAGCTTTTTTGTTTGTTCTTAGAAGTTAGGACTAAGATTGTATTTTTTGTAGAAATTATCAAGTACTTCCAGTACTTCGTCTTCTGTATCTACTATCTTTATTAAGTTTAAATCTTCAGGACTTGCGTTTTTCTCCTGGTCGATCATTACGGTTTTTACCCAATCTAATAAGCCGCTCCAGAATTCTCTTCCCACAAGGATAATCGGGAATTTACCAATTTTTTTAGTTTGGATTAAGGTAACCGCTTCGAATAACTCATCCAACGTTCCGAAACCACCGGGCATTACCACAAATCCCTGGGAATATTTTACGAACATTACTTTGCGGACAAAGAAATAATCAAAATTCAGGTTTTTGTCCTTGTCGATATACGGATTGTAGTGTTGTTCAAAAGGCAATTCAATGTTCAAACCTACAGAGGTTCCGTTACCTAAATGAGCTCCTTTGTTACCGGCTTCCATGATTCCGGGACCACCGCCTGTAATTACACCATATCCGGCCTTACTGATTTTAAAAGCAATCTTTTCAGCCAGTATATAATATTTATTATCCGGTTTTGTTCTCGCAGATCCGAAAATCGTTACACAAGGTCCGATTCTTCCCATTGTTTCATATCCGTTCACGAATTCGGACATAATTTTAAAAATCGCCCAGGAGTCGTTAGCACGTATTTCGTTCCAGGTTTTCTGTTTGAATTTATCCTGAATTCTTAAATCATCATTTTCAAATTCTTCTTTCATTCTTTCGTTTCGTTAAAAATTAAATAGCCTGCTAATGTAATTCTTTTTTCAAAAACTGCGCAGTGTAGCTTTTCTTATTTTTAATGATTTCTTCCGGAGTTCCTTTGGCTATAAGTTCTCCGCCACCTTTTCCGCCTTCGTAACCAATATCAATAATATAATCAGCCAATTTGATTACGTCCATATTGTGTTCGATGATCAGAACCGTATTGCCTTTATCTACTAATTTGTGGATAACGTCCATCAGCACGCGAATGTCTTCAAAATGCAGTCCGGTTGTTGGTTCGTCTAAAATGTAGAACGTGTTTCCGGTATCTTTTTTGGACAATTCCGTAGCCAGTTTGATGCGTTGTGCTTCACCGCCGGAAAGTGTCGTACTCTGCTGTCCCATAGTGATATAACCCAAACCTACATCCTGAATCGTTTTTACTTTTCTGTAGATTTTCGGAATGTTTTCAAAGAAATCCACAGCTTCATCCACGGTCATTTCCAAAACATCTGAAATCGATTTTCCTTTGTAACGGATTTCCAGCGTTTCTCTGTTGAATCGCTTGCCCTGACAGGTTTCACATTCCACGTAAACATCCGGCAGGAAGCTCATTTCGATAGTCCTCACTCCCGAACCTTCACAGGTTTCACAACGTCCGCCTGAAACATTAAAACTGAAACGTCCCGGTTTGTACCCGCGGATTTGCGCTTCAGGTGTTTGGGTAAACAAGGTTCGGATTTCCGAAAACACATCGGTATACGTCGCCGGATTCGAGCGCGGTGTACGTCCGATGGGGCTTTGGTCGATATCGATTACTTTATCAATATGTTCTAAACCTTCAATTTTTTTATAAGGTTGTGGTTTTTTAACGGCATTGAAGAAATGCGTATTCAGAATAGGATAAAGCGTTTCATTAATCAATGTTGATTTTCCACTTCCTGAAACTCCGGTTACGCAAATCAGTTTTCCAAGCGGGAATTCTACGGATACATTTTTAAGGTTATTTCCGGTGGCTCCCGATAGTTTTACAACATTACCATTGCCTTCGCGACGTTTTTTCGGAACCGCGATTTCCATTTTACCGTTCAGGTATTGAGCGGTAATCGTATTTTCTTTCAGCAATTCTTTCGGTGTTCCTTTGCTGATGATTTCACCTCCGAAACGACCAGCTTTCGGCCCGATGTCAATCACGTAATCGGCCCTTTCGATCATGTCTTTGTCGTGTTCTACAACGATTACCGAGTTCCCGATATCTCGTAACTGCTCCAAAGAATGAATCAGTTTTTCATTGTCGCGCTGGTGCAACCCGATACTTGGTTCGTCAAGAATATAAAGCACCCCAACCAATTGCGAACCGATTTGTGTTGCCAGACGAATACGCTGTGCCTCACCACCTGAAAGTGATTTTGAACTTCGGTGTAAAGCCAGATAATTCAATCCGACATCGACTAAAAAGCTTAATCGCGCTTTGATTTCCTTAACGACTTCAACAGCGATAACCTTTTGTTTTTCAGTTAAATGATTGTCCAGATTGTTGAACCATTCGCACAATTCATCAATATCCATTGCGGATAAATCACCTATATTTTTCTCGTTGATTTTAAAGTATAACGATTCTTTTTTCAGACGTGTTCCGTGACATTCCGAACATTCGATTTCGTCCATGAATTCTTTCGCCCAGCGTTTGATGGAAGCCGATCCGCTTTCTTCGTATTGGTTTTTGATGAAATTGGAAATCCCTTCAAAATCGATTTTATAATCTTTGGTGATGCCCATTACTTTGGAAACCACTGAGAATTTTTCGTTACCGCCGTTCAAAATCATCTCCATGGCTTCGGCCGGAAGGCTTTCAATGGAATCTGTCAGTTTGAAACCGAATTTTTCCCCGATAATCTCCAACTGTTTGAAAATCCAGGAGCTTTTCTGTTCGCCAAGCGGTGCAAATCCGCCTTGTTTGATGGAAAGTTTAGGGTTTGGTATGATTTTGTTCAGGTTGATTTCATTCACCGTTCCCAATCCGTTACAGTGTTCACAGGCGCCTTTCGGAGAGTTGAACGAGAAGTTGTTGGGTTCAGGATTTGGATAGGAAATCCCGGTGGTAGGACACATCAGGTTTCTACTGAAATAGCGAACTTCTTTGCTTTCCTGTTCGATAATCATCATGATGCCATCGCCGTGGTACATCGCTACTTTGATGCTTTCGGTTAAGCGTTTGTCTAAATCTTCGGTTTTCTCCACCGCCATTCGGTCGATTACGGTTTCAATGTCGTGGGTTTTATAACGATCCACTTTCATGCCGTATTCCAAATCACGGATTTCGCCATCCACACGGACTTTTACGAAGCCCTGTTTGGAAATCTGTTCGAACAATTCGCGGTAATGTCCTTTACGTGAACGGATTATCGGAGCTAAAATGTTGATGCGTTTACCGTTGAAATGCTCGAAAATCAATTCCTTAATCTGCTCATCGGAATAGGAAACCATTTTTTCGCCAGTGTTGTAACTGTAAGCTTCTCCAGCTCTGGCAAACAATAAACGTAGGAAATCGTAAATTTCGGTAATGGTCCCAACCGTAGAACGCGGGCTTTTACTGGTTGTTTTCTGTTCGATGGCAATTACCGGGGAAAGTCCGTCGATTTTATCCACATCGGGACGTTCCAATCCGCCTAAAAACTGACGGGCATAAGCCGAAAAGGTTTCAATGTAACGACGCTGTCCTTCGGCATAAATGGTGTCAAAAGCCAACGATGATTTTCCGGAGCCGGAAAGCCCCGTAATCACCACAAGTTTTTCCCTTGGAATGACGACGTCTATATTTTTAAGATTATGGGCGCGGGCGCCTAAAACTTCAATAGTTTCTTCAGAATGCAACATAAATTAGCTGTGTAGTTGTGCAAAACGCAAAGGTACTGTTTTGTGGCTAATTTTCAGTAGTCGTTTAGTAAAGAAAATTTTGTTTTTACTCGATACGTAACGATTTCAGTTTTTCGCGATACGAGGTAAGGATATCGGCTTTCTCGATGTACCCCAGGCATTTGTGGTCTTTCAGGACGAATAGGATTTCATAACCGGTGGTTTCAAACTTTTCCATCACCGTTTCCATGATTTCATCGTAGCAGATAGTGGTTTTCGGTTGTTCGATAACATCTTTTAAGGGAGTGTATTTCGTCTGAAACGCATTGAAGATGATGGGACGGATCGTATCAAAATTCACAATGCCTTCAAATTCACCTTTTTCATTGGTTACCGGGAAAATAGTTTGCTTGGTTTGCGATAAAATGATGGTAACATCTTCCAGTTTTGCAGTGTTGGCAATGGAAGTGAAATCTGTTTTGATGTGTTTGGACAACTCAATGGCAGAAAGGATGTTGCGGTCTTTGTCGCTGGTAAAAACGGTTCCGGTATCGGCTAAATTTTTGATGTCCATGGAATGACCTTCCATGTTTTTGGAGATGATGAAACTGATGGACGATACGATCATCAACGGCACAAACAAACCATAACCTCCCGTGATTTCCGCAATAAGGAAGATGGCCGTCAAAGGCGCATGGAACAACCCGCTCAGCAATCCTGCCATTCCCACCACGGAAAAATTACTGATGGGTAAATCTTTATCAATTCCGGTCAGCAGGAAAAATTTGGAAACAAAATAGCCTAAATAAGAACCTACGAAAAGGGAAGGAGCGAAGTTACCGCCATTTCCGCCACTGCCTAACGTTAAACCTGTAGCAACGGATTTTATCAGCATTGTGGCACCAATAAAGGCCAGTAAAATCCATTCGTTGGCTTTAAATTTTTCTAAAAAGGTATTTTCCAGCAAGATGCCCGGATTTGGAGAAGACAAGGCTTTAATGCTCTCATATCCTTCACCAAACAAGGTCGGGAAAAAGAAAATCAGGACGGCCAGCATTCCGGCACCGACCAACGCTTTTTTATAGGTAGAGGATTTGAACCGGCTGAAAAAATGTTCCACTCTTCTGAAATTTCGGGCATGATAAACAGAAACCAATCCTGCCAGAATCCCCAGTATAATGTAATATGGAATGTTGTGATAATCAAAAGTCAACTGGTTTCGGAAGGTCAGTAAAATATCTTCTTTTAAAACTATTGTTGAAATTAAAGCACCCGTGGCTGCCGAAATCATAATCGGGATGAAAGCTGTAACGCTCATGTCGGCCAGGATTACTTCGATAGCAAATAAAACCCCTGCAATAGGTGCGTTAAAAGCTGCTGCAATACCGGCGGCAACACCACAGGCGAGTAGAAGCGTCCGGTCTTTATAATTCAGGCGGTATTTTTGGGCGTAATTGGAACCGAAAGCTGCTCCGGTAATCGTAATCGGGGACTCCAAACCTGCTGATCCACCCATGCCAACCGTTAAGGAACTTGTGATAATCTGGGCGTACATCTGCTTTCTGGGCATGATACCCGATTTGTTTGCCACCGCAATCATGATTTGCGAAGTACCTTTTTCAATGCTGCCGTCAAGGAATTTTTTAACTACCCAGGCCGTCAGCAAAATACCGATAACCGGAAGTAAACTGTTGGAATAAGGCAAGTGGAAAATCCGGTCGATGTAATTGGCAAAACGGAACACCCAGTGGGCAAATGTTTTTAAGACAATTACCGCCAAAGCCGATGAAATCCCTACCAAAACACAGGAAACGTACAAAAACTGACGGTTGCTTAAAACTGATTTCAGTAAAAAGATAAAAGCTTCAAAACGCTTTAACTGTCTGCGTATGAATGGGGTAAACCAGGAAGCTTTTTGATTGGACATGTTTTGATTGGTGAATGAAAAAGCTAAAATACGCCATTTTTGCCAAATGTTCCTTCAATGGAAATCATAAATTTCGGAGCGCTTCTCTTTTGCTCAGCGGTTTTAAATCGGTTTTGTTTACAAATTCGGTTACGCCTTTCGGGTTGAAACGGCTGTAATCCCGAAGCGCCCAGCCAATGGCTTTCTGGATAAAAAACTCTTTGGAATCTTTGTGTTTGTCACATATGGAAAACAATAATTCGGCATCGGTTTTGGCTTTGTAATCCAACTGAAACAAAATTGCGGAACGGTTCAGCCACATGTTGTCTGAATTTGAGAATCGGTTAACAACATTTAGAATTTCTTCCGGAAACTGAGTAAGATAATTGCCTAAAAGATACTTGGCTATCGTGTCCACACTGTCCCACCAGGAATGGGTGATAATCAGTTTTTCAATGCGTTGGATGTCTTCCTTTTGATATTTGTTTTTCAGTTCTTTCATCAGGATCTCGATCGCACAATAGTGATACTCACGTTCTTTCTTCTGATACAATTTCAAAGCAATTTCACGGGCATTTTGTTTGATTTCTTCTTTATGAAGGCTCCAGATTTCTTTGAATATTGTTCGTCTCGGTGTGGTTTTAATGCCTAAAAAAGTAAAATTGTTTTTCATGTAAGCTTCCATAGGTCCGGCCATTTCGGCAGAAGCATTCTTCTGGAAAGCTTTTTCAAGTTCGGTAATGAAAGTCATTATAAAATGGCAAGTTTTTGTTGGGAATGTTGGCGTAAGTCTTCAAAGAAAGTGGTGAATTCCTGTTCGAATTCGGTATAGTATTCTTTAAGTTCTTTTATGGCGTTCTGCATGTTGGAACGGTTTTTTGTACGGTGGTCCATCTGGAATAAAATCATCCCAATACCTTCAACAGTGGCATAGCTGGCCAGCCAATTTCGGCCGATCATCGAAGGCATCATGTTTTGTGTTTTTGTGTTGAGCCAATCGTAATTCACTCTTAAAGCATTGTAAAATCGTTCGGCATAATCCTCCAGTTTTTCATTGGAGTAATTTGCCCAGTTCTTGGCCAGAAAATGATCGTAAAAAATATCCATTACAACACCCGAATAATGTCCATACTTTTCATGCAATCTATGTTTACTTTGTCTGAAAATCGGATGCGCATCGGTAAACGTATCAATAGCTCTGTGGAGTAAAACGCCTTTCTGTACATCGATAGGAAAATGCTCATAGTCATGCCCGCGAATGCCATCCGCCATAAAATTCCCGATTTTGATCAAATCGTTTTCCCCGGAAAGATATATGTGTGCGAGAAAGTTCATCGGACTAATTTAATAATTTTAAATGATGAATTTTAAATTTTAAATGATTTTCTCGAAACCACAATTCGTTATATTTGTCACTCGTTTATAATTTAACATTTAAAATTTAGAATAATACTCATCATATGACTTTAATAAAATCCATTTCAGGAATCCGCGGAACCATTGGAGGGAAAGTAGGTGATAATTTAACTCCGGTTGATGCCGTGAAATTCGCTTCAGCTTACGGAACTTTCTTAAAACAAAACATAAATAAAGAAACCCGAGGCGGAGCCGAACTGAGCGAAGCTAAATTAACGGTTGTAATTGGTCGTGATGCCCGTATTTCAGGGCCGATGATTCACAATTTGGTGGTCAATACTTTAATCGGTTTAGGGATTGATGTAATCGATTTGGGATTATCAACCACACCAACGGTTGAAGTGGCCGTTCCTTTGGAAAAAGCCGATGGAGGAATCATTTTAACCGCATCGCACAATCCGAAACAATGGAATGCCTTGAAATTGCTGAATGCTAAGGGAGAATTCTTAAGCGGAGCTGATGGTGCCAAAATCCTTGAAATTGCAGAAGCGGAAGCTTTCGATTTTTCAGATGTGGACAGTCTGGGTACGATTACTGAAAATGACGCCTACATGGATATTCACATCGATGAGGTTTTGAATTTGCCTTTGGTGGATGCAGAAGCGGTTGCTAAAAGAAAGTTCAAAGTAGTTGTAGACGGTGTGAACTCTTCAGGAGGAATCATCATTCCGAAGTTGTTGGAACAAATGGGAGTGGAAGTGGTTGAGCTTTATTGCGAACCGAACGGACATTTTCCACACAATCCTGAGCCGTTAAAAGAACATTTGGGAGATATCTGTAAACTGGTAGTGGAAGAAAAAGCCGATTTTGGAATCGTAGTGGATCCGGACGTAGACCGTTTGGCATTCATTTCCAACGATGGTGAAATGTTCGGGGAAGAATATACTTTGGTAGCCGTTGCCGATTATGTATTGAGTAAAACACCCGGAAATACAGTGTCTAACATGTCGTCGTCCAGAGCATTAAGAGATATTACCGAAAAACACAACGGAAGCTATCAGGCAAGTGCCGTGGGTGAAGTAAACGTTGTAGAACTGATGAAAGCGTCCAACGCGATTATCGGTGGGGAAGGAAACGGAGGAATCATCTATCCGGAAATTCACTACGGGCGTGACGCTTTAGTAGGAGTGGCTTTGTTTTTAACGCATTTGGCCAATCAAACCCAAACGGTTGCCGAAATGAGAGCGGCTTATCCGCAATATTTCATGAGTAAAAACAAAATTGAACTGACCCCGCAAATCGATGTGGATAATGTAATGAAGACAATTGCTGAAAAATACGCTTCAGAGAATATTTCTACAATAGACGGAGTGAAAATCGATTTCCCGAACGAATGGGTTCATTTAAGAAAATCGAACACCGAACCAATCATCCGAATTTACACGGAAGCACCAACGCAAAACGCCGCCGATGTTTTGGCAGAACGTTTTGTAAGTGAACTGAAGCAGATTGCGGGAATTTAGTGGTTTTATGAAGAAGATTTTCTGTGTCATAGTTTTACTTTTATCGGTTCAATTTTGTTTTGGACAGAGAAATCCCGGGATGAAATGTGGCTGGTATGGAAAGAAAACACCCTTGGAAAGAAAGAAAATTGCTCCATTTGATAAAGCCAAAAAGATTTTGCTGATTGCCTTTCCTTCACCAAATGCAGGTATTATAGTTAATGGCAATCAAGTTGTTATTGATAGTATAACCTTGACTCAAATGAATTATAAGGTAATTAAGTCATTTACTACTTCTGAAAAGTATAAATATTATGCGACGGAGATAGTCGAATTGCCAACTTCGCAAATTGACGAACTGAGTAATTGGATGATTAACTTCAAAGTTATAAGGAGACCAAAGGAAGTAATTGTAAATATGACAAATTGTTATGAACCTCGTAATGCGGTATTATTTCTGGATGAAAACAATAATGTGGTTTCGCATTTGGAAATCTGTTTCGAATGTGGGCAATATTATTTAACGCCTGAAAGTATTTCGGATTTTAATGATTTGTGCAAGCTTGGGGGATGTGACGAACATCAAATTTTACTGAAAGAGTTTTTCAGAAAGAGCGGAATCAAATACGGTATTGATATGCGATAAAAACGAAACCCTGAGTGAAAGCTCAGGGTTTTCTTTTTAAGATAATCGATTTGTTATTCGGTTTTCTTGCTATTCACTAAATCCGTGAAGCTTTTGGCGGCATTGGTAAAGTCGGACGGAACCAGGACAATAGTGGTCGTATTATTGTCGATACCGATTTCGGATAACATTTGCATTCTTCTTAATTCCAGAGCTATAGGACTTTCAGCCATTTTTGTAGCACCTTGTGTAAGCTTGATGGAAGCGTCTAATTCGGCTTCTGCTTTCACGATACGGGCTCGTTTTTCACGGATGGCTTCCGCTTCCCTTGCCATGGCTCTTTGCATGCCTTCAGGGATTTCGACATCTTTCATCTCCACCATTTCAATTTTTATCCCCCAAGGCTCGGTGGCGGTGTCAACAATTTTCTGAAGTGTGCCGTTTATTTTTTCCCTTTCCCTTAATACTTCGTCAAGACTGTGTTGACCAATGATGTTTCGCAGTGCGGTTACGGAGAATTGATACACGGCTTTATTGTAGTCGGCCACTTTAATGATGGCATCTTCCGGAACGGTAATCTTAAACCAGAGTACAGCATTTACTTTAATGGTTACACTGTCTTTGGTAATGGTTTCCTGTTGTTCCAAATCTACGGTTTTGGTTCGGATGTCTACTCGCTGCTGTCGGTCTATAAATGGGATGATCCAGTAAAGTCCCGGACCTTTTATGGATTGAAAGCGTCCAAGTCTGAAAACAACTCCTCTTTGGTACTCCTGAGCAATTCGGAATCCTGATAAAAGGATTAACACCAGAACTGCAATGATTGGTAAAATCATGATTGTTTTTTTTAGTTGATAAAGTGTTTTTAAATAAAAAACGAATTTGAATATTGCATCAGTACTTATACGTAGTATTTACATAAAAGTGTACAAAAAAACTGCATTATTTTGCTACCTTTAAAAATTCAAATCAGCGCTTGAAAGTAAGCGAAACACTAACCATAGCAAATCCATGGAATCCGGCGGGCACTTTATTTTTGAACTTTTAAAAATCGGAATTTTAGGTTTTATCTATGCCAACATTATCTGGTTCATTTTTAAAGGGATAGCGAAACGGAAAAACGTATTCTGGCTTCAGAAAGCCCTCGAATCCAAGCGAAGATTGTGGATTTGGAGTTCCATAGTTTTATTTGTTTATATGCTGACACCGTTCGGTTACCACGGTCTGGGAGACAGCGCAAGAATACCACTTGGTTTCCGTAACGAAATAAGTAATATCAATTGGACCGAATACGGGAGTTTATATGACATCGAAACCAGTGAGGGCAATCCATTGGAAACAACAGCTTTTCTTTTGAAAAATAATATGGTTTGCGGAAACCTGTCCAGCGGATTCTATGACTATAAAAATTCTTTTTTTGTATACGATTTGAGTACGGAACAACTAAAGGAATTTGTAACAGAAACTGACTATAATCAGTATGCCGAAAAGCAAAACCTTCCACTTTCAGCGGAATTCAAAAGTTTCGAAGAAAACTACAGGGCATATTGGGGCGGCTGGAGGTTTTTTCTGCTTCCGTAAGTAATACATCGAATTTGTAACAGGAAAGTATTCTTTTTCCTAATCCATGAATTCTTTATGATTGCTTTTGTAATGCTTGATGATGGTAATTCCCTTTTGGATCAATAAGTTGTTGGGATAGGTAACGCGTTCACCATCTTTGGTTTTCAGTAAAGCATGGAAAGCCGTAATGTCTATGATTTCACCTTGCACTGGATAATCTTTATCGTGTATAAGGATGATATCGCCAATCTTAAACGGAAAATTAAAGAACAGGATGATGCCGGCCGTTATATTACTTAAAATCGACCATTGTGCAAACATAGCCACACCGATAACCGCAGAAATAGACGAGGCAAAAATCACCACCTGTTGTGTCCGTACACCCCAAATGGTAAAGAGCGCAATGACAATAATAATGGAAAAGAGGATGTTGATGTACTTAATAACCAATTTGGTTCGTCGATGATCTATAATTTCCGAACCTTTTGCAAAACGCCTGATGATTTTCGGCATAAGAAGCCGTGCCAAGATATAAAGTACAAGGGTTACGGCCGTAGCAACAATTTCGAAAAAAAAGTGGTTGTCAAACATTTCACAAACATTATACTACAAATGTAAGCAAATGTTGATAAACTTTATCCACAGGTAACCCCACAACGTTAGCATAGGAACCGTCAATTCTTGAAATGGCCACCAAACCGATCCATTCCTGAATACCGTATGAACCTGCTTTGTCAAAAGGTTTGTAATGTTCAAGATAATATCGGATGGCTTCATCAGAAAGCGGATTGAAGGTCACTTTGGTTACTTCGTAAAAAGTATCGTTTTTGTGTTTGGTCCTGATACAAACTGAAGTAATTACTTCATGCGTTTTTCCGGAAAGGGATTGCAGCATCTGAAAAGCATCGTTGTAGTCTTTAGGTTTTCCCAAGGCTTTCCCTTCGTGCCAGACAATGGTGTCGCTGGTTACCAAAATGTCGGTATCGGTAAGTTCTCCGGCAAAGGCATCGGCTTTTAATTCGGCTAAATAATTAGTGATTTCTTCGGCTTTTAGGGTGTCGGAATAAATCTCTTCCACTTCTTTCAGGCGAATCTCAAAATCCAGATCCAGTTCTTTAAAGAATTGTTGTCTTCGCGGTGAACCTGAGGCCAGAATTATGGTGTAGTTGTTTAACTTCTCTCTAAGCATTTAGTTTCATGTTTACGGTAATAACAACGATGGAAAGAATACCGAAAAAGAGTATCAGCTTCAAAACCAAACTTAAATGACTGAATTCTTTTTTAGTTTTGGCACTCCAGATTTTAACCAGGAAGTAGATCAGTGGCGCTATTACAAACACAAGTAAATAGTACATAACCCAGTCCAGACTCAGCAAGTTGTTTTTAATGTAAAGTAATAAAAGCGCAATAGGAATCAGAGCTAAGGCGAATACGACTTTTGCTGTCCTGTCTTTACCTAAAACGATTGGAAGGGTGTTCATCCCGGCATTGTAATCCCCATCCATATCCTCAATATCCTTAACTATTTCCCTAATGAAATTGATGATAAAAGCAAATACGGCGTAATCCATTAAAATACTGAAAAGTATGCGCATCTGTTGTTGATTGCCTTCATGAACTACAGGATATAAATCAAAAATTCCAATGATGATTACACTGAAAGCCAATAATAAAGCGACAATGAAATTACCAATCAATAAGCTTTGTTTCAGACTGGTGGCATACATGTATAATGTTCCGGCAATTACGATGAAAACGGCTGAAAACATAGGTTTCTGAATCAGGTTGGAAAGATAAAAACCAATCCCGACACCAATGACGTTCAAAACCACATACATATTATAAGCTGTCCCTTCCGAAATGTGTTTGCCCACAACAACATCATTAGGTTTGGCAATCTGATCGGTTTCCTGATCCATGATGTTGTTGATTACATAGCCGCCGGCCGCAATAAAAACGGTAGCTACTGTCAGTAAAACGAATTGCAGATCCGTTAAGCCCAACATAAGATCGGGTTGGCTTTTCAGGTAGACAAAATGAAAAACAAGCTGCATCAGTGCCAGCAGTAACAGATTTTGGAAACGAATTAGTTTTAGGAATTTCATGTTCGGTATTTAGTAATCAGTGATTAGTGGTTAGTAATTAGTGGTTTGCAGTAAACTGTAAACTTTTTCTAATCATATTTAGCATCAAAATGTTCCATCCATTTTCCCTGTACTTTCATGACCTGTTCGATTACATCACGAACGGCACCTTTTCCACCGTTTTTATGGGAAATGTAATTGCTGATGCCTTTAATTTCGGGTGAAGCATCCTGAGGGCAGGTTGGAAGGCCTACCAATTGCATCACGTGATAATCCGGAATGTCATCGCCCATGTACAAAACCTGCCCGGGTTTGATGTTGTAGATATCGGTAAATTCTTTGAAGGTTTCCACTTTATCATGAACGCCCAAATGAATATCGGTAATACCAAGATTTCGTAATCGTATGCGCACACCTTCATTGCTTCCGCCGGAAATGATGCAAACCGTGTAGCCGTTTTCCACAGCGGCTTTCATGGCATAGCCATCGCGGATGTTCATTTCACGTAGCATTTCACCGGTTGGGGTAACATGAACGGTTCCGTCAGTAAGTACGCCATCCACATCGAATACGAATGTGGTAATCTCGTTCATGATTTCTTTATAACTTTTAGCCATTATTTTTTTGTATGGATTGGGTTAGCAGCGTATAAATCGCTTTTTTATTTTCATCTTCCAGAAAGGCAAGATGTTTGTCTATGGTTTTTTGGTCGTGTCGTAGGGCAGGCCCCGTCTGTGCTTCTTTGGGGGAAAGCGTTTTTATTTTATCGGCGGTTTCCTGAATCAGCGGAAAAAGAATTTCAAAAGGAACGTTGTTTTCTTCACAAATCTCATTGCCTAACTGATACAGATGATTCACAAAATTACAGGAAAACACGGCTGCCACATGTAAACTTTGTCTTTGTTCGGAACTGATCTTGAAGACTTTATCCGAAATGGTTTTGCCCACCTTTTCAAGCAAGGCATAATCGGTTTCCTTTTCGGTTTCCAGACAAAGCGGAACTTCCCTGAAATCAATTGCTTTTGATTTTGAAAACGTTTGTAGCGGATAGAAAACACCTTTTCGGTTTTTAGCGTTCAAAACATCAAGTCCCATACTGCCGGAGGTATGCACCACCAATTGATTTTCAAAAGGCAATCCGTTCGCCACTTCAGCAATTGCACCATCGGTAACGGAAATGATGGTTAGGTCGGCCGGTTTTAAAAGGTTGTAATCGGTTATGATTTTCTCATCGGAAATCAAATGGCGTACTGCTTCACGCTTACGCGAAAAAACCTGTTGCAGCATTACTTTTTCGGATTGTTGAAAAACCGAAATCAGGTGCTGTGCCACATTGCCGGAACCGATAATATTAACTGTAATCATAACTATTACCTTGTTTTCTTCCAGTTTGGTTCAATCTGTGTTATCTTTCTGAAAAAGAAGTAAAGGAAAATTATTTCAAACCGGATTTCAAGAGAAAAACCTTCATGCTCATCAAAAAAAGGATACACGAGCATCATCAGCAAGGAAATCACAAGCCCGATGTAGCTGTCTATTTTGGCCAAATCAATAGCGAAATCTTTTTCAAACCACAAGCTTATTGCTGTAACTGCCTTAAGACTTATCAGGGATAATACAAACATTCCCATAAGGGAAAAAGGCTGGTTGGTTTCAAGGCCGTATAACGCTAAATCAAAAGTGCCGTCAATAGCACCATAAACTAAAGCGAATGGAACCGCAGCTCCCATAATCATAAAGATCCAGGTAAATATTTTAATCCAAAGCGGCAAAAGGCTTCTGCGTCTTGGGTAGTTTACAGCGAATTCAGCTTCGTCCAATAATCCTTCGTTTTCCATATATCTGATTAGAATGCGTCAACAATTGCCACAAAATCTTCTGCTTTTAAAGAAGCGCCGCCAATCAGTCCGCCGTCTACGTCCGCTTGGGAGAAAATTTCTTTTGCGTTATCGGCTTTTACACTGCCGCCGTAAAGGATGGAAACATTTTCGGAAACACTTTCCCCATACTTATGACGAATGGTTTCACGGATAAAATGATGCATTTCCTGTGCCTGCTGGGGAGTAGCTGTTTCACCCGTTCCGATAGCCCAAACGGGTTCGTAAGCCAAAACAATGTTTACCCAGGCATTCGCGCCCAAATGGAACAATCCGTCGCGTAGTTGATAATCCACCACATTGAAATGCTGTTTGTTCTGACGGTCTTTCAGTTCTTCACCGATGCAGAAAATTACGCGCATTTCGTGTTTTAAAGCAGTATCCACTTTATTGGCCAGTACCGTATCGGTTTCCTTAAAATACTGACGACGTTCGGAATGCCCTAGAATAACATTGTTCACCCCGATGGAAGTTAACATTTCCGCCGAAACTTCTCCGGTAAACGCACCGCCTTCCGCCTGATGCATGTTCTGGGCTGCAACGCCAACATTAGTGTGCTCCAGAATATGAACGGCCTGTGATAAGTTAACGAAAGAAGGTGCAACAAGCACCTCCACTTCTTTACCGGAAGGTAATTGGTTTAGGATGTCCGAAAGCAAACCGGCAGTTTCTCCGGCGTTCTTATTCATTTTCCAGTTTCCGGCAACAATATTGTGTCTCATTTATTTAAGTGTTTTTAAAGTCTCAATCAATTTTTGGTCATCGGCTTCAATAGCTTTGTACAAGGCAATGGTTCCTTTTTTGTCCACTACCATATAGCGCGGGATCCAATCCAGGTTAACGGCTTTTCCGAAAACACCTTTCATGCCGTCGGTAGCCATATAATGTTCGCCGTTTACTTCGTATTTTTCAATGCCTTTTTTCCAGGCTTCCGGCGTTTTGTCCATCGAGATGAACAGGTAAGTGGCATCCGGAAACTCTTTTTGCAGTGCTTTTACTTTCGGCATTCCTTTGATACAATCGGAACACCAGGAAGCCCAGATGTCCATTACTATGGTTTTGCCTTCATATTTTTTAAGGATTTCCTTAAAGGTGATCTGGCCGCCATCGGTGGTTACCATTACATTTTCCAATGCTTCTTTTTTAAAAGCCGTATCGTCTTTTTTCTGGGTGTACGAATACGTGGCAAAGGCAATCAAAGCTCCGGTAATAACTAAAAATATCTTTTTCATGATTTGGGAATTATAAGTTTACATCTTCAATATCGTTCCAGTGTTTCTTATCAACAATCGTTCCTTTGTGCAGCACAACAATACTAGGGTTGGCTCTTTCGATGGTTTTAAGTGTCGTGGCGTCACAAAAGTAATAATCAAAAGTGATATGGTTTTCTTTTCGGTATTGGGCAATATCTTCAATCGGTGAAGCCGTCATCCCGACTATTTTGTACCCTTTTGCCTGTGCCTTTTTGGAGAATTCTTCTAATTTGGCTAAACCGTCCGTTTTCGCTTTTTTCAAATCGTAGGAAATAAGTAAAATCACTTTAGGAGCGTTAAGCATTTCTTCTGTAAAATCCTGACCGTCCAATTCGATGGTGAAATCATGGATAGGGGGTACGTAGCCCTGAGAAATCAGTTTGTCTTCACGACGCACGAATTCAGCGCCTTCCGGCAGGCTCATTAAATCTTTTTCACCGAAATTCTGTTCTTTGCCTTTTACTTTATACACGAAATTCATTTCATAAACCGAACGTGCAGCGCCTTCCGGGAATTCCATTCCTTTCTGGATATTGGTCCCTATTTTATACGCTCTGAAATCTTTCAGCGGTAAATGATTCAGTACCCAGTAGCCCATGAAAATGCAAAGTCCTAACGAAACTAATGTGGTTAAAGTACCAACCATAGGTTTGAAAAGCGGTTTTACATGTTTGTGTCCGAAGCACAGAATCAGGATGAATACCAGTAAAGCCACATCTTTATAAAACGATTGCCAAGGCGTCAGTTTTAAAGCATCTCCGAAACACCCACAATCCGTAACTTTATTGAAATAAGCCGAATAAAACGTCAGGAACGTAAAGAATACGATCATTAACAGTAAACTCCATAACGTCAGTTTCGGTTTGTACCCGATTAGTAATGCTACGCCTAATACCACTTCAAAAATCACTACAAACAAGGCGATGGCTAACGCATACGGAACCAAAGCCGGCAGGTTTAATACGGTTTCAGAAAAGTATTCTTCCAGTTTAAATGAAAACCCCGTAGGATCATTCAGTTTGATCAATCCGGAAATGATGAACAATACACCTACTAAAAATCGTGATAAATGAACTAAGTATTTCATACTATTTTTTATGGTTTTGGAGCCATTCGCTGGCCGTCATTTCAAATTTTATTTCTTTGGTCCCGTGCATCCCGGTTGCTGTCCAGCCGGCTTTACGGTAAAAGGCTTCCGCTCTGGTGTCGAAGGCGGTTCCAAGCCAAACGGTTTCTTTGTTTTGCCCGAAATACCAATCCAGCATTAAATCGTGGAGCTTTCTGCCAATGCCCTTTTTTTCAAAATCAGGATGAACAAATAAGGCCCAGATGTTGTTGTCTTCCAAATCGGCAATCGAAAACCCGACAATACGGTTATCGGTTTCGCAAACCCAGCCTTTTCCTCGCTTAAAGAGAAATTCTTCACAATCCGCATCGCTAACCAAAGCAGGGTTGGACAAAGTGTTTTCCTTTACCGAATTCCTTACGATTTGAATTTGCGGAATGTCCTCGATATGTGCTTCTCTGAAAATCATGGTTATTTTGCAAAACCCATTAAAATCAAGGCAAATACCGAATAATTGATCATGTCCTGGTAATTCGCATCGATTCCTTCGGAAACTAAAGTTTTTCCTTTGTTGTCTTCGATTTGTTTTACGCGAAGCAGTTTCTGTAAAATCAAATCTGTCAACGAACTCACGCGCATGTCACGCCAAGCCTCACCGTAGTCATGGTTTTTGGCTTCCATCAGGGTTTTGGTCAGTAAAACTTTCTCATCATACAAACGAACCGCAGTTTCCCAATCCAGATCCGGTTGGTCCGCTACGCCTAAGTCTAATTGGATAAGTGCTATAATGCAATAGTTGATGATACCGATGAATTCCCCGGTTTCGTCTTCGTCCACCTTGCGTACTTCATTTTCTTGTAAACTTCTGATTCTTTGTGCTTTTATGAAGATCTGATCGGTTAGGGAAGGAAGACGTAAAATGCGCCAGGCACTTCCGTAATCTTTCATTTTTTTGCTGTACAAATCGCGACAGATCCCGATTACTTTATCGTATTCCTGAGAGGTATTGCTCATTATTCTGATTATCTTTGTTCTTGAATTTTCAAATGTAAAGAAATTCCAAGGAAATCTGAAATTGGGATTGAAGATTGTTGATTTGAGATTGAAGATTGATTATCGAATTCATAACTCATAACTCATAACTCATAATTCATAACTCATAATTCGTAATTCGTAATTGAATGTATATCAACTGTAAAGGAAATCTTATCGATTTAGCATCACCGAAAATAATGGGGATTTTAAACATCACCCCGGATTCTTTTTTTGATGGCGGAAAATATAAAACTGATGCCGATTTTCTGAAACAAACGGAAAAAATGCTGATGGAAGGCGCTGCTTTCATTGATGTTGGGGCTTATTCCTCAAGACCGAATGCCGCTTTTGTTTCGGAAGAAGAAGAAATTGCAAGACTGGAGCCGATCATTGCCTTGCTGATTAAAGAGTTTCCGGAAGTGCTGCTGTCGGTTGATACCTTCCGTTCGCAGGCTGCCAAAGTTGCCATTGAAAAAGGAGCAGCCATGATCAACGATATTTCCGCCGGTTTGTTAGATGAGAAGATGCTAACCATCGTAGCGGAAGCAAAAGTGCCCTACATCATGATGCACATGCGCGGGACACCTCAAACCATGACTTCGCTAACCGATTATGATGCTATTATAAAAGAAATGCTTACGTATTTTTCTGAGCGGATTGCAGCAGCAAGAAGCTTGGGAATTAACGATATAATCATAGATCCGGGCTTTGGTTTTGCCAAAACACTGGAACAAAATTATGAAGTGCTTCAACAACTGGAATTGTTTCAGCTGCTGGAACTGCCTTTGCTTTCAGCGGTTTCCCGAAAATCAATGATCTATAAACTTCTCAATTCCGATTCAAAAAACGCTTTAAACGGAACCACTTTTTTAAATACGGTTTCCCTGATGAAAGGGGCCAAAATACTAAGAGTGCATGATGTAAAAGAAGCGATGGAATGCGTAAGTCTTTTTGAGAAAATGAATAAGCCCCACTTTAAGAGTGAGGCTAGGTTTGCATTATAGGTTTCAAAAGAGATCTAATAACTACCGGAACTTTGTTTTATTAACTGCCCTCTGATTTCACCATCAGGATAAGCTGATGTGTGGAGGTTTACGTAGTATCCGTTTGCTTTCAGGGTGGTTTCCTGTGCAGCAGATAATACCGGAGTGTCAAATATTATAGGTGACGTTAAGCTTGGAAAAGCAAAAACCGGAGCACCACTTACTCCTACGGCTCCCTGATGAATATGTCCGGCGGTAGCTGGGCCTGTTAACCCGCTGTACATTATATTTACCGTTGCTATTTTGGTTGTGTTGTCAAAGGTTAATGTAGCGGTACCGGTACCCCCTGAAGGGGTTGGAGGGACTTCGCTGGATCCGTTCAATGTTCCCCTGAATGTGGTGGTATTTGAACCACCGCCACCAGATCCGTAGCTGTCGTCACTTGAACAGGAAACAAACCCTGCCGTAATCAATACGGCAATTATAAATTTGAAAATCATGATTGAAAATAATGAGGTTAAATTGAATTTTACCAGATGTAAAATATTGATTTGAGTTGTAGATTTTTGTAGTTGCCTGTATGTTAGCAATATCCGTCACTAGTAAAGTTAGCCCTTTTTTAGGAAAAAGGGAGTGAAATTAGACTTATCTTAACGTCCCGCTTATTTAGTTGTAAAAAATCAGCTTAAAAGTATTGTTTGCTGTTTTTTTAATTAAGTTTTATTTGGTTTAGATATTTGATTTCTTTTTTATCATTTAAATAACAATCAAAAGACTGATTACTTATGTTATAAATGATTTTATCGTAAATTAATTCAATGATTGTTTTATTATTGTTTGAAATGACACCATATTTTTTGTCAATTGCGACAATATTAAAATCGGGATGAATTATAGCTATGGTATCATATCCGGCCGGAACAATTTCTTTTTCGTCAAAGTCAATTAAACCTATTTTATTATTCTTTTTGAAATAAACTTTATCTCCTTTTATCATTTTGTACCAAACGCTGTCACTAACAACTTTTTGATCATATAAAAGTTTAAGGTTGTTGCTTAAATACTTTATTTTAATATGCTTGGGTTCATCATATGAAAAATAATAATAGCCATTGGGATAGCGCTCTTTGAAATTTTCATAACTGCGGAGTTCCTTTATTTCAAAAACTGATTTTTTCGTATTCAAATCGTATAGTTTCATTTTTTCACCGCATTTCGCCATTAAATGACCGTGATTGGAAAATTGCGATAATTCTAAATAACAATTATCCTCTTTTTCAATGGTGATGCTTATCAATTCGGTTCCATTTGCTTTGAAAATCGTTACCTGACTGCTTTTATCAGCATAATAATTAGTCGCATAAAACAATTTATCTAATTTATTTTCCCGCAAATAGTGTTGTTTGTAGGCAGACAAATTTTTATTGTAGGAGTTCAAATTGTTTAGATCCGAATAGGTTACGTAATCAAATTTTTCAGCGTCAACAATAATGTTTCCATCCAGATCAATTATTCCGTATTTTTTGGAATCCCTGTTGGTGTAGAATTTGAATATTCTTTTTTGATAATCAGAATAGTCTTTGCCGTATATAAAGGAATATTGATTCGTCTGATTGTTATAAGACTCAATTTTAGGATAAGTAAATGGTGCTATCTTGCCCTTTAAATCCATGATTTGCATCCCGTTTTCGGTTGCAATAAAAAAGTTGTCGTTTTCTATTTTAACAACATTTTCATGCGTATTAGGCCGTTCAACAAAATTGCTGTCAATCACTACATCATAATTTTTATACCCCGCTTTTTTAGACTTGGCCCAAATTTCATTTCTCGGTTTGTGATAATAGCAACTGGCATAATTATCAAGGCGTTCATCATTTTCCATATTATAAACACCATAATAACCATTGACGGTATACGCAACCATTGCCAAATTGCTTTTAAGTTGTTCAAAGCTGTAAATAAAAGGAAGTACAGCAACCTTTCCGTCATTGATTTTGAGCATCTTAACCGTTTGGTTATTGTCTTCGATAAGAAGGAAAATTTTGTTTTTATACGTAACTTCAGATTTTACATAACGAATAGAGAAGGGATGTTTCTCTTGTCCGTTAGCATCGAAAAGGGCTTGTATTCCGTTTTTTTGAACTAAAAAAAACGGCTTGTCAATAGTGTAGCAACTAATATTATCATAATTTAAAGGAATAATAATAGTCCCCTTTGTGTCAATGATACCTGTTAATGAATTTTTTTCGGCTATAAGATACTGTTCATCCAGAAAAGCAAGATAAGTATAGTCTGTTCTGAGGATTTGGTTGTTTGCATTGTTTCGTAATCCCCATACACCATTTTGTACATCATAAACTACTTCCAGGTTGTTTGTTTGAAATTTGTGCTTATCGGTTTGGTAATGATACGGTTTGAGGCTTACATCAGTAAGAAAGCGACTGTCGATAGCTTCTTTAGCCGAAACAAACATTTCTTTTTGCGGCTTGCCGGAGCTGCAGGAAAGTAATATGAAAAACGACAGGTAAAGAATTTGTTTCATATTAGTTTTTTGAAATGATTTTTTTCCAGGGATACTTTCTGTAATCCGGATGTTTTTTTACGTTGATTACAAAATCAATAACCGCTCCGCAAAGGCCGGTACTACTGTCACAATCAGGTATTTGTGTATTTCTGTAATCATAATAAATGGTATCATTGGTAATTTTAGCATACATCTTTTCTGGATTAGGAACACTACCGCAACAATCACCCCTGAAATACCCTAAAGTTATTCTTGCAGTATCTTGTTTCTCAACCCATTTCTGAAATTTAGCCTCATCCATCCAGGTATTCTTTGAGTACGCAAAATAAAAATCAAAAGAATTTTGGGAACTCTCGGAACTCATTACTTTTCTAGACACACAAGAGGTTAATAAAATACAAAGGACAGATAAGAAAAAAGGGTGCTTCATTTTACATAAATTTTAGAACTGTTTTATTTCAATTCGTTCCGATAAAGCAGTACATAACGTCACGCCGGTTTTAAATAGTGGCGGACTTTTCATTACTGAGATTTACAAATATACCGAAAAGTTAAAGAGCAAAAAATTGAAAAGAAGAAATGAAAACACCAGCCATTCGATTTCCATTCTAAAGCCAAGCCAGAAGAAAAATATGTAAAGTAAATTGCCTCTTATTTACTGATGATGATAAGGCTCGTTTCTAAGGATGGTAAACCCTCTGTATACTTGCTCGATGAAGAACAGGCGTACCATCTGATGGGAAAAGGTCATGGCCGAAAGCGAAATTTTCCCCTGTGCTTTTTTATACACTTCTTCACTAAAACCGTACGGACCTCCAATAACAAAAACAAGTGTTTTTATACCGGAGTTCATCTTCTTCTGTAATTCTTCGGAAAAACCTACACTGGAAAACGATTTGCCGTTTTCATCCAGCAGAATAAGTTGGTCGGTAGGGGTGAGCTTTGAGAGTATCAGTTCGCCTTCTTTTTCCTTCTGCTGGTTTTCCGAAAGGTTCTTAACGTTCTTGATATCGGGTATGATTTCCAGATCAAACTTAACATAAAACGATAAACGCTTGGTATAATCGTCAATTAACGATTGCAGCGCTTTGTTATCGGTCTTTCCTATGGCGAGAAGTTTGATGTTCATATGGGAATTTTAGGCAAAGATAGTTTTTTACAGCCTAGACTGCAATTCCGGATCCGATGCTTCCAAAGCGGTATTCCTCTTGAAAAGCCTATAAATTTTACAGGTTGATTAGGATTATAGCGTATTTATAGCGTATTTATAGCGTATATAAAGCGTATATATGTCGTGTTTCTTATATGGAAACTTCAGTAGTCTTTAAGGACAGGAACACAAAATCGTTATTCTTGTCGAAAGGTTAAAAGTGTCCGTTAAGGCCGGTATTGTGGTAAAAAACGGCGGTTCGGTTAATTGCGATTCCAAAATATGTGTTATTTTAGCCAGTAAATTGTACGATTATGATTTCAGAAGAACAGTTTCAGAAAGAACTCGAAATAATAATAACCAATGCCATCCGTGAAGATATCGGCGACGGCGACCACAGTTCACTGGCTTGTATTCCGGCATCTGCAACCGGAAAGGCGAAACTTTTGGTAAAAGACGAAGGGATAATTGCCGGTGTGGAATTTGCCAAAATGGTTTTTCAGCATGTAGATCCCAATATGGAAGTGGAAGTTTTCATACAAGACGGTACAACGGTCAAATATGGCGATGTGGTTTTTCATGTTTCGGGAAGTTCCCAATCCATTCTGAAAGCAGAACGTTTAGTGCTTAACGCCATGCAGCGTATGAGCGCCATTGCTACCAAAACCAAAGTCTTTGTGGATTTGCTTGGTGGAACCAATACCAAAATACTCGATACCCGAAAAACCACTCCGGGCATCCGTGCCCTTGAAAAATGGGCGGTTAAAATCGCTGGAGGGGAAAACCATCGTTTCGCTCTTTATGATATGATCATGCTGAAAGATAACCACAACGATTTTGCCGGAGGGATTTCAAAAGCGATTGAAAAAACCAATGCTTATCTGAAAGAACACAATCTTGATCTGAAAATCATCGTGGAAGCCAGAAACCTTGATGAGGTAGCTGAAATTCTCCGTAACGAAGGCGTTTACAGAATCCTGTTGGATAATTTCAATTTTGAGGATACCCGAAAAGCCGTGGAAATGATCGGAAACAGATGCCTCACGGAATCCTCAGGCGGGATTAATGAAAAAACAGTTCGTCAATATGCAGAATGTGGCGTGAATTTTGTATCATCAGGTGCATTGACGCATTCCATTTACAATATGGATTTGAGTCTGAAAGCGATATAAACACTGTAAACCGAGACTGTAAACTGTAACTGAATAGATGTCAAAAGAAATAGAAGAACAAATAGAGAAGATTCCCGTCCTGAACAAACTGATGGCTTTGTGTAAAACCATGAAGGTACCCGGTTTGGAAGGTGTTTCGCTTTATGAAATACTAGAATTATACGGTATAGGGATTGCTAAAGGTGCGTTTTCGTACCGTGCGGCGGCTATTGCGTTCAGTTTCTTTATGGCGCTGTTCCCTTTTGCGCTTTTTATCCTGAACCTTATCCCGTACATACCGTTAGAAGGTTTTCAGGAAGACTTTCTGCAATTCGTTTCAGACAGTGTACCTCCCAATACTTTTGGTGCCGTGGAAACGATTCTGAGCGATATCATGAACAACTCCTATAAAAGCTTACTTTCCTTTGGTTTTCTGATGTCTATCTTCTTAATGGCCAACGGTTTGAATGCAGTTTTAGGAGGTTTTGAATCGTCGTATCACGTAACTATCAAAAGAGGTTATTTCAGGCAGTATGCCGTGTCGATTGGCTTGTCGCTTATTTTTTCGTTTTTGCTGATCGTAACGATTTCTTCGATAGTAGTTTCCGAGGTTTTTATCCAGAAATTTTCTGCACGTTTCCAGTTAGACGATGTTTTAATCATCGAATGGGCCAGGTATTTGTTTATCCTTACCTTGATTTTTGTCGGAACTTCGGTCTTGTTTAAATTCGGAACCAGAGAAACCAAACAAATCCCTTATATCAATGCCGGCGCCATGCTTACAGTGGTTTTGATTATTGTAACTTCTTATGTTTTTGGTATTTACGTAACAAAATTTGCCCGTTATAACGAGTTGTACGGATCAATTGGTACGCTTCTTGTGTTAATGTTTTACATATGGATCAACTGTATGATTTTGCTTTTAGGTTTTGAGTTAAATGCAATTATCAACAAACACAAAAGAAAACACGATAAAAGAAAAAGTTCATTGGAATAAAATCGTGGTTCCTGACGACCGAAAAAGAAGAAATAATAGAAATCAGGAAGAAAAAATTTATATATTTAACAAAACAAAAACTACTTATTATGAAAAAACAGTTCTTAACATTAGTATTGGTAGCCTTTGCAGGTTTGTTTTCGATGACGGCACAAACAACTGAGGTTGGTGGTGTTAAATTGGCTCAGAAAGCTACTATGGAAGGTCAGAATTTAGTACTTAACGGAGCAGGAATCCGTGAAAAAATGTGGATCGACTTATATGTTGGGGCTTTATACTTACCGAAAAAGAGTTCCAATGCGGCTGAAATTATGTCCAGTGCTGATGCAGCGGCTATCAAACTGACCATTATCTCGGGGATGATTACCAGTGATAAAATGATTAACGCTGTAAACGAAGGTTTTGAAAATTCAACTAACGGAAATACAGCGCCAATCAAAGCAAAAATCGCACAATTCAAAGGTTTCTTTAAAGAAGAGATTAAAAAAGGCGATGTATTCGATATCGTAAACGTTCCTGGTAAAGGCGTTGTGGTATCTAAAAACGGAAAAGAAAAAGGAGTTATCGACGGTGCCGATTTCAAAAAAGCATTGTTCGGAATCTGGTTGTCAAACAAACCGGCTGACAAAAACCTGAAAGCAGGTATGTTAGGGAAATAATCCGTAATGAAATAAATAAATTTGAACTGTCCTTCGGGGCAGTTTTTTTATTGTAATCAGTGGCAAACATTTAGATTTCAAATTTTATCCAAAATAAATTACGGAAACTTATATTTGTAGTTCAAAAAAAATCCATGCCTTACTTTATAGAAGTTGTTTTACCCTTGCCTTTGCAGAAAACCTTTACCTATCAGGTTTCGGAGGCGGAATACCACTACATCCAGATTGGGATGCGGGTGGCGGTTCCTTTTGGGAAAAATAAAATCTATACCGGTTTGGTGGTTGAATCGCATCAGAATCCGCCCGCTTTATATCAGGCAAAAGAAATTCATCAGATAGTAGACGAAGCACCGATTGTAAACGAAATCCAGATTGAACACTGGAAATGGATTGCCTCGTACTATATGTGCGCCATTGGAGAAGTCTTTAAAAGTGCTTTACCGAGCGGTTTTCTGTTGGAGAGCGAAACGATTATTTCCGTCTCAAAAGATGCTGAAATTGACACAAAAGAACTTACCGACAGCGAGTTTTTAATCCATCAGGCTTTGCAGCAACAGGCTTCCTTAAAAGTAGAGGATATCATTTCCATTTTAGGGAAGAAGAATGTTTTCCCGGTTCTCAATGCGATGCTTGCCAAAAATGCGCTGGTGTTACAGGAGGAAGTTTCGGAAAAATACAGGCCTAAAGTAACACGATACATTCGTCTGCAGGAAGAATTCCACAATCAGGAACAGCTTTCCGAACTGATGGAAATTTTATCCCGGGCCCAGAAACAGCGTGAATTGGTAATGCATTATTTTCAGATGCAGGCCCGCGAGAAAAAGCCCATTTCCGTTAAGAAATTACTGGATGCCTCCGGAAGTACGGCAGCTGTGGTTAAATCGTTAGTGGATAAATCAATTTTTGAAGAATATCATATTGCAGAGGACCGCGTGAGTTTTGAAAAAGACGATGCTTCTGAATTCCAACTGAGTGCGCCCCAACAAAAAGCCTTTGATGAAATCAAGACTTCTTTTGAAACCAATGCAGTAACCTTACTCCACGGCGTTACGGCATCGGGTAAGACCGAAATTTACATCAAACTGATAGAACAATATATTGATAGCGGAAAACAGGTTTTGTATCTGCTTCCGGAAATTGCTCTTACGACGCAGCTTGTTACCCGATTGACGGCATATTTTGGCAATCAGGTGGCGGTTTTTCATTCGAAATATTCAAATAATGAGCGTGTTGAGGTCTGGAATCAGGTATTGCAGCATTCTGATAAGGCGAAGATTGTCATTGGAGCGCGTTCGGCTTTATTCCTGCCTTTCAGTGATTTAGGATTGATCGTAATTGACGAAGAGCATGAGCAGACGTTTAAACAGTTTGATCCCGCACCGCGTTACCATGCCAGGGACGCGGCTATTGTGCTTGCGTCAAATCATAAAGCAAAAGTTTTGTTGGGTTCGGCTACACCAAGCCTTGAAACCTATTTCAATGTAAAGGCCGACAAATACGGATTGGTAGAACTTTTCGAGCGTTTCGGAAATGTGGTTTTACCGGATATTTATTTAGTAGATCTGAAAGATAAATACAAGCGAAAACGGATGAACGGTCATTTCTCGGATGATTTGCTGGAAGCCATTACGGAATCGCTTTCCCTGGGCGAACAGGTTATTTTGTTCCAGAACCGAAGAGGGTATTCCCCTTTTGTGGAATGCATGACTTGCGGCCATGTACCGCAATGCCCGAGTTGTGATGTGAGTTTGACGTATTACAAATTTAAAAACCAGTTGCGTTGTCATTATTGCGGACATTCTATTGCGAATCCGACGCACTGCCATGCTTGTCAGTCCGTAGATTTGTCAACGAAAGGCTTTGGTACTGAACAGATTGAAATTGAATTACAGTCCCTTTTTCCGAATAAGGTAATCGGAAGAATGGATCAGGATACCACCCGCGGGAAATACGGTTACGAAAAAATCATAGACGCCTTTAAGAATCAGGAAATAGATATACTGGTCGGAACCCAAATGCTCGCCAAAGGATTGCATTTCGACAACGTAACCTTAGTTGGGGTTATGAATGCCGATAACATGCTGAACCAACCTGATTTCCGTTCGCATGAACGCGCGTATCAGATGATGATGCAGGTAGCGGGCAGGGCAGGCCGAAGCGAAAAGCGCGGGAAAGTGATGATACAGACCTATAATCCGTATCATAATGTTATTCAGCAAGTGGTGAGTAACGATTATCTCGGAATGTATAAGGAACAAGTGTATGACCGTCACAATTTTAAATATCCGCCTTATTTCCGTCTGATTAAATTAACGCTAAAGCACCGTGATTTCGATAAACTGAAAGAAGGCTCGCTGTGGATTTACAATGTGTTGGTGCAACAGCTTCAGATTCCTGTGCTGGGGCCGGAAGAACCTGCGATAAGCCGCATCCGCAACGAATACATCCGAACGATCTTAATTAAAATTCCAACTCAGAACCATTTGGGGAATACAAAAAAAACTATCCAGAGGGTACTGAATAGTTTTGAGGCAATTGCCCAATACAGGGCTATTAAAATTTCCGTAAACGTCGATAACTACTAAGCGTTTTCGATTGCTTTTACAAGATCTTCTTTTTTGTTTCGGCTTAAGGGGATTTTATGTGGGCCGATTTCAGCAAACTTGCTGTTGAATTTCTCGATTTTATCAATATTTACGATGAACGATTTGTGAACGCGAATGAATTTTTCTTTCGGCAGTTCGTTTTCGAACGATTTCATGGTTGATAAAACCAGGTGATTGTCTTCTTCGGTAATTACTTTTACATAATCGCCGTAAGCTTCAATCCATTTGATTCTTGAAATGTAAATTTTAAGCTTTTTAAGGTTACTTTTAATAAAGATGTGCGGACTTTCTTCTTCACCGCCACTTTCTTTACTTAACGAAATCATGCTGATGGCTTTTTTAACCGCCTGATTGAATCGTTCTCGGGTGATGGGTTTGTGAAGGTAATCCGTCGCCGCATAATCAAACGCCTTTACGGCATATTCTGCCTTAGAGGTGATAAAGATAACCTGCGGTTTCATTTTTAAGCCGTCCAAAAGGTCGAAACCATTAATAACGGGCATCTCGATATCCAAAAAAACTAAATCAACGTTTTTATTGGTAATACAGTTCTTAGCTTCCACAGCATTAGAAAATTCGCCTACAAGCTCCAGATTTGGGTTGTCATTTACCAGTTTGGTAATGGTCAATCTTTGGATGCTACTATCATCTACAACAATGCAATTTATTTTCATAAGCCTTTGGTGAGAGTTAATATTGAAATAAAAATAGCTAAATTGTTTTAATATCCAAAGCAATTATGTAAAAAAGTTGCATTTCGTCTAAAATACTTGCTTTTCTATTGTGGGTTAAATTTAAATCACTATTTTTGCACCCAATTTTATAACAAATAAATATTTTTATTATGAATCATTATGAAACTGTTTTCATCTTGAATCCCGTTTTATCTGAGCAGCAGGTAAAGGAAACAGTAAGCAAATTCGAAGATTTTCTTACTTCCAGAGGAGCAAAGATGGTATCTAAAGAGGATTGGGGCTTGAAAAAAATGGCTTACGAAATCCAACACAAGAAATCTGGTTTTTACCATTTGTTTCAATTCGAAGCTGCAGGAGATATCCTAATCGCTTTCGAAACTGAGTTCCGTCGTGACGAAAGAGTTATGCGTTTCTTAACTGTAAGTTTAGACAAACATGCAGTAGCTTGGGCTGAGAGAAGAAGAGAAAAATTAAAATCTAAAAAAGCTTAATTACCATGTCAAATATTGAGCAATCTGCAAAAGGAAAAAAAGACGGAGATATCAGATATCTAACGCCTTTGAACATTGAAACTAACAAGACTAAAAAATACTGTCGTTTCAAAAAATCAGGTATCAAATATATCGACTATAAAGATGCTGATTTCTTGTTGAAATTCGTTAACGAGCAAGGTAAAATCCTTCCTCGTCGTTTAACAGGAACTTCATTGAAATACCAAAGAAAAGTGTCTGTGGCTGTGAAAAGAGCTCGTCACTTAGCTTTAATGCCATACGTGGCCGATTTATTGAAATAATTAAAATTAACAGTTGTTGCTCCGACAATCTCGGGGCTAACTTCTAAAAATACAAAAGGACAACAACATGGAACTTATTTTAAAACAAGACGTTCAGAATTTAGGATTTAAAGACGATGTGGTAACTGTAAAACCAGGATACGGTCGTAATTTCTTAATTCCACAAGGAATGGCTATTTTGGCTACTCCTTCTGCTAAAAAAGTTTTAGCTGAAAACTTGAAACAAAAAGCACACAAAGAAGCAAAAATCGTTGCTGATGCAAAAGCAATCGGTGAGGCTTTGAAAGCTTTGGATATCAAAATTACTGCTAAAGCGGGTGGTGAGAAATTATTCGGATCTGTTACTAATGCAGACATCGCTGAGATTTTAGAGAAAAACGGTCAGTCAATCGACAAAAAATTCATCACTTCTGGTATCGTTAAACGTACTGGTAAATACACTGCTTCAGTTCGTTTACACCGTGATGTAATCGTTGAATTACCATACGAAATCGTAGCTGAGCAAGCTTAATTCGTAAAACTTATATCTTTTAGAAAGAATCCCGATGTAAATCGGGATTTTTTTTTAAAAATTAACGTAGCTTTAGGGCTTATGGATTAAGCCTATTACTTACAGCGAAAAAAATGAAATACACGCGATTAACAAAAGAACAGCTCGAAGAATTACATCCGGAATTCATCAAATTTCTGGCTTCACAGTCTATTGATAAAGACGAATGGGATACCATTAAAGCATTGAAACCTGAGGTGGCGGAGCAGGAAATTGACGTTTTTTCCGATCTGATATGGGAAGGTGTTTTGGGAAATGCCAAATATCTGGAGCATTATTCCAAGAATTATATTTTTCTTTTCCATTGTACGGAAATTCACATGATGACCATTATTATACATTCAAAGTTTGAAGATGTTGATTTGTTGCAGAAAGAAGGGCTTCAATGGCTGAGTGACAACCTTTTTACCGAAAATGTGGAGGTACAGCGTGGGCAGAAAGTTTTTGCTGATGACCGCAATGTCGAGATCTTCAATCTTGTAAAACAGGGTGCAATATTTACGGATGGAGACCTGTACCAGCAGATGGAAAGCATTTTGGAGAAATAGCTTTAAAATATTGTTATAGATTACAGAAATTGGTTAAATTAGTTGCAGAAACTAAACTTTAGCCAATTTTCTTTTTTATGGATGTTTTGCAGCAGATACAAGCCCTGAGAGACGAACTGAATCAGCATAATTATAACTATTATGTATTGGACAATCCTACGATTTCCGATTATGAATTCGATATCAAACTCAAAGAGCTTCAGGAGCTCGAGGCTATACATCCGGAATACTTCGATGAAAATTCCCCGACGCAACGAGTTGGTGGCGCCATTACTAAAAATTTCGAAACCGTTCAGCACGAGTACCGCATGTATTCGCTGGACAATTCGTATTCCAAAGAAGATTTGCTGGATTGGGAAGCGCGTGCCCAAAGAATCTTAGGTGACGTTCCGTTGGAATACACCTGTGAATTGAAATATGACGGCGCTTCCATAAGTATTACCTATGAGAACGGAAAACTGAAGCGTGCCGTAACCCGAGGTGACGGTTTTCAGGGCGATGATGTAACGAATAACATCAAGACCATTAAAGCGGTTCCCGTGCAGTTAAAAGGTGATTTTCCTCCTAAATTCGATATACGTGGTGAAATCATTTTGCCATTGGCTGGTTTTGAAAAAATGAACCAGGAGCTGATCGAAATTGGTGAAACTCCTTATGCTAACCCAAGAAATACAGCTTCCGGAAGTTTGAAACTGCAGGACAGTGCCGAAGTGGCCAAACGTCCGTTGGATTGTTTGCTGTATTCCATCATCGGGTCGAATTTGCCTTTTGCATCGCAATTTGAAGGTTTGGAGAAAGCCCGTGAGTGGGGATTTAAAGTGCCGAAGCAGTCGTATTTGGCTAAAAATATGGAAGAAGTGTTGGACTTTATCAATCATTGGGATCATCACCGTCACGACATGCCTTTTGAAACGGATGGCGTAGTGGTTAAAATCAACAATATTCACCAACAGGAAGAATTAGGCTATACCGCTAAATCACCACGTTGGGCCATTGCTTATAAGTTTAAGGCAGAACAGGTTTCCACACGATTGAACTCGATTTCGTATCAGGTGGGTAGAACCGGAGCGATAACGCCGGTAGCTAATCTGGAGCCTGTGCAATTGGCCGGAACCGTTGTAAAACGAGCTTCTCTTCACAATGCCGATCAGATTGAAAAATTGGATATCCGTATTGGTGACGAGGTTTTTGTGGAAAAAGGAGGAGAGATTATCCCGAAGATTATTGGAGTCGATTTTGAAAAACGCCCTGATACTTCTGAAGTTACAAAATATATCACACATTGTCCGGAATGTGAGTCGGAATTGGTTAGAAAAGAAGGGGAAGCACAGCATTATTGTCCTAATTTTTACGGATGTCCGCCGCAAATCATCGGAAGGGTTCAGCATTATATCACCAGAAAAGCGATGGATATTGAAGGGCTTGGCGGTGAAACGGTGGCCTTGCTTTTCAATAACGGATTGGTTACCAATTATGCCGATTTGTACGAGCTGAAGAAAGAGCAGGTGATTCCTTTGGAACGCATGGCGGAGAAATCGGCTGAAAACCTCATAAACGGTATTGAAAAATCGAAAGAGATTCCTTTTGAAAGGGTTTTATATGCTTTGGGAATCCGTTTTGTAGGGGAAACTGTTGCCAAAAAACTGGCCAAACATTATAAATCCATTGATAATTTAGCGGCAGCGTCGTTATCGGAATTAATTTTAGTCGATGAAATAGGTGAAAAAATCGCCCAAAGTGTCATTGAATTTTTTGAAAATCAGGAAAATAAAGCTATCATTGAACGATTAAAACGATACGGAGTTCAGCTTGAATCAGCCGCTTCCGACAACACCTCCGTTTCCGATAAATTAGCCGGAAAAACCTTTGTGGTATCCGGTGTTTTTGCCAAGTTTTCAAGAGACGATTTAAAAAAATCCATCGAAGACAACGGAGGAAAAGTGGGAAGCTCCATTTCTGCGAAAACACATTATGTGGTAGCGGGAGACAATATGGGACCGGCAAAACTGGAGAAAGCAAATCAACTGAATGTTCCGATTATCAGTGAAGATGATTTTATAGCGTTAATTAATGAGTAAGCTTACCCCGGCATTGGTGCTCTATTGTGTAGCATCATTTATTTTTATTTTTTCAATCGTTTTTGAAATGGGAACACTTTCCATGCTTTTCAAACCGATGATTGTGCCTGCGATCTATTTTTATTATTGGCAGCAATCCAATGGAAAAGTCAGCGTGATATTTTCTGTTATCCTCCTGATGTTTTATTGCGGTGACATGATGATTTTGATTCAGCTCGACAATTTGTTTGTGCCGTTGATGATTATGAATCTCATTGCTTATGTCTTACTTTTCAAGTTTTTAATTGAGGATCTGATCGCGTTAAGGGAAAATAGAATTCATTCCTCGAACTTGTTTTCAATCATTATCTTTACGTTGTTTCTGTTAAGTCTTTTGTATGTAGGGCTGAAGCTGATATTTGATACTTCTTCGGAGAATTACTCCCTTATAACTATTTATGGGCTTACCTTGTTTTTGTTGGGGTTGCAGACGGTTTTTCTTTACATTCTGAACAATTCAAAATCTAATATTTTTTTAGCGATTACGGTTTTATGTTTTATAATGTCTGATTTGTTTTATGTGTTGTATAATTACTATTACGACCTGAGTATTTTCACCTATATTAATGTGGTTTGTCAGGTAGCATCATTTTATTTTTTAGTAAATTATATTTTAAGCAGGAAGGCAATCAGTCAAAACGATAGTAAGTAAATGTCAGGTAAACCAGCTCTAATACTATATTTTTCGGTGACCATATTGTTCATGGTCTCGCTCGTTTTCAATATGGAGGAGTTGGCTCTTTTGACCAAACCGGTCATTATTCCTTCTATTTTCTTCTATTATATGCAGAAAAAGAAAGGGAATTTAAATTGGTATTATTTTATCTGTTCACTGATATTCTTTGTTGGGGATATGCTTGTGTTGGTAGATGCCGAGCATGCCTTTCAGATTATAGTGCCGATATTTATAGTGGCGTATAGTCTCTTTTTAAAAGTGCTCATTGATGATTCCATGCAGATAAGGCTGAGTGAAATCCGAAGCCCGCATCTTTTTGCTATTTTACTCTGTCTGTTTTTATTACTGTATCTGTTTATCAGTTCCCTGGATTTGCTCATGGATATTCAGGAGCGTTCCATCTGGCTGCTGGTTATTTATGGAACAGTGCTTTTGTTGATAGGGTTTTTATCGTCTTTGAATTACATCATTAAGCCAACCCGATTGAGTTTATTAATGATATTGACTACCTTGTGCTTTGTGATTTCGGACGTTTTTTATGTCCTGAACAAGTACTTTTTGGAAGTAAACATGTTAGATTACATCAGTAATTTTGCCCAGGCTTTAACGTATTTTTTCTTAACCCGTTATTTTTTGCTAAAAGACCAATACAGGAAGATTCTTAAATAATGATGCTTCTTCCGGAATTGTTCACGCCTTTTTTATTCCTGTCAAAATAGAAATCGATTCGCCCTAAGTTGATACCGTAGCAACCCACCTGATTGATCAGGACTTCTTTGCCTTCCAGATTTTTTTCAATAACCGGTTTGTCTAGAAAGGTATGGGTATGACCGCCAATTATCAAATCGATATCCTTAGTTTTTTGTGCTAAAATGACATCGCAGATTTTCTCCGGATCGTTCTGGTATTTAAAACCTAAATGCGACAGACAGATGACCAGATCACACTTTTCCTGCTGTTTCAGGATTCTCGACATGTCCGTAGCGATTTCAACGGGGTTGTTGTAAACGGTTTCCTTGTACAGTTTTTTGTCGACCAATCCCTGTAATTCCACGCCAAGTCCGAAGATTCCGATTTTAATCCCGTCTTTAAAGATAATTTTATAAGGCTTCACCAAGCCGTTTAAAACCGTGTTTTTGAAATCGTAATTCGCAGAAACAAAGTCGAATTTTGCATGAGGCAATTGCGCATAAAAACCATCAACACCATTGTCAAAATCATGATTCCCCATAGTGGCCAGGTCGTACTGCATCATACTCATCAGCTTAAATTCCAGTTCGCCGCCATAATAGTTGAAATACGGTGTTCCCTGAAAAATATCGCCGGCATCCAGCAACAGTACATTTTTCTCTTCTTCGCGTATTTTTTGAATTAGCGCCGCTCTTCTCGAAACACCTCCGGCATTTGGGTTTTTAGGATGATTCTCCGGAAAAGGGTCAATATGGCTGTGTACATCGTTGGTATGCAGTACTGTAATTTTTTTGATAGACTCTGAATCATCGGTAAAACTGCTTAACGACAATCCTCCCAAAGCCAAAAGAGTGGAGCTGGCAGCGGTATTTTTTAAAAAATCTCTTCTTTTCATGATAGCAGTTTTATTCGGCAATAATGCGTTGGTCTGTAATGACAGGAATAGTGTCAACTTTTTTGAAATAGTCAATAATTACATTTCGTAATTTATAATCCATATCGTGTGTTTTGGTGGTTTTCTTGAAAAAATCCATTTTATCCCCACCGTTTGAAAGATAATCGGAAGTGGCTACATAGTAGATTTTATTCTCATCCAAAGGACTTCCGTTTACCGAAATCGATTTAATGATCATCGTGTTTTTGTCAAAAACGAGCTTCATGCCATGTAACGGATGCGGTTTGTGTTCCTTCAAAATGTACTCCGCCATCTCTTTTATTTGCGTTCCTTTTAGTTCCACAATGATTAAACTGTTTTCAAATGGCATAATTTCGAAAGCCGTTCTGGTGGTTACATCACCCTTTGGTAAAATAGCGCGGATGCCGCCGTGATTGAGTAGGCAGATATCGATGTTTTTACCGGTTCTTTTGTTGAAGATCGGGTTGCCCATTTCAACCGTTAAATCGGCCATTAAATTGCTTAGTGCAGTTTGCCATTCCCCTTTGTTTTTGTCTAGTGTTTCAGGGGAATACGCTAAAATATTATCTAAATCTTTGTTGATATGATTTCGGTAAGGCGCTACAAAATCTTCAATCGTTTTTACTGTTCCGTTGGCATTGGTAACAGGAATCTGTTTTCCTTCAATTTTATAATTTGAGTACTGGTTTGAGGAGCAGGATTGCAACAAAAAAAGTACGCCCAGTGCGATAATTTGTATAAAAAAACGGTTATTGTTTCTTAAATTTACCATTTTGATAACAGCTATTTAATTAAATTTGTACCAAGAGTAAAAGTACTATGTTTTTAAAACTTATAAAGGATTTTTTTGTAAAAAAGAGTATTAAGAAATCCTTATCCGATTATAAACTGGAAGTATTCGACGAGAAGATTCAAAACATTGGTCTGTTAGTAGACGAAACCTATTTTGCAAAAGAGAAGGAACTGGTTGCAGCAATCGTTAAAAACGGAATTCCGGAAAGCAACATTGAAATCTTAATTTACAAGGATAAGATAAAAAAGAAGGAAGTGTTTGAAAATCCAGCCTTCAGTAGAAAAGATATTTCGCTTACCGGAGACATTATCAGCTTGGAAGTGGTTGGTTTTATGGCTAAACCTTTCGATATGCTTGTCAGTTATAACGATATAGAAAAGCCGGTTCTCAGCTTGGTTACGATACAGTCGAAAGCAAAATTTAAAGTCGGTTTTTCAACGATAGACAAGCGGTTGAATAATTTCATGATTGGAACCGTTGCCGAAAATCATAAAGAGTTTGTGGAAGAATTATTCAAATATTTAAAAATTTTAAACAAAATATAATTATGCAATCATTCATTGGAACAGGAGTGGCACTTGTAACGCCTTTTAAAAAAGATTTTTCTGTAGATGTTGAGGCCCTGAAAAGAATCGTGAATTATGTTATTGACGGAGGCGTGGAGTATCTTGTTGTTTTAGGAACTACTGCCGAATCTGCAACACTTACAGCAGACGAAAAGGAATTGGTGATCCAGACTATCAAAGAAGCCAACAACGGAAGATTGCCTTTGGTTTTGGGTGTAGGCGGCAACAATACAATGAAAGTGGTTGAAGAATTGAAAACAAGAGACTTCACGGGATTTTCGGCGATACTATCCGTTTCTCCTTACTATAATAAACCAACTCAGGAAGGGATTTACCAGCATTTTAAAATGGTGGCTGAGAATTCTCCGCTTCCGGTGATTTTATACAACGTACCGGGAAGAACGGCCAGTAATATGTTGCCGTCAACGGTTTTACGTTTAGCGAATGATTTCCAGAATGTTATCGCAATTAAGGAAGCTGCCGGAGATATTGTTCAGGCCATGAAAATCATCGAAAACAAGCCAAAAGATTTCCTGGTGATTTCAGGAGATGATATGGTTACTTTATCAATGGTTTTAGCCGGTGGAGCAGGAGTGATCTCGGTAATCGGGGAAGGTTTTCCAAAAGAATTTTCCGAAATGGTGCGTTTAGGTTTGCAGCGTAAAGTTGATGAAGCGTACAAATTGCATTATTTATTAGCAGACAGCATTGACATGATTTTCGAGCAGGGAAATCCGGGGGGAATCAAAGAAGTTTTTAAATCTCTTGGGCTTTCCGAGAATACTGTAAGATTACCTTTGGTAAACGTTAACGAAGATTTAGCAAAACGATTAGACGCTTTTGTAAAGAAAGTCGTAAATTAGCAAATCACTAAAAACGAAACATTATGTTATCAAAAAACATTCTGACAGCGCTTAATGGTCAAATCAAAGTGGAGGCGGATTCTTCACAGATTTATTTGGCGATGGCATCCTGGGCTGAAGTTCAGGGTTTTGAAGGTATCGCAACGTTTATGTACAAGCAGTCTGAAGAAGAGCGTATGCACATGCTGAAACTTGTAAAATACGTCAATCAGCGCGGTGGGGATGCTAAAATACCGAATGTTATTGAACCGGTTTTGGATTGTTCTTCGTTCAAGGCGTTATTTACGCAATTGTACGAACACGAGGTGATGGTTTCGGCCAGCATCAACGAACTGGTACATATTTCATTGGGTGAAAAGGATTATGCAACACATAACTTTTTGCAATGGTATGTTTCCGAACAGATTGAGGAAGAGTCAACCGCAAAAACCATTCTGGATAAAATCAATCTGATTGGTGACGATAAAGGCGGCTTGTATCTTTTTGATAATGATATGAAGAGTTTTTCCGGAAATCAGCCGGCAAAATAAATCGATAACAGCATAAAATAAAGATGCCTCGCACAAGGCATCTTTTTGTTTCTTTAAAAAAAGATTTTGAATTCTCTAATTAATAACTAATTTTGCATTTGCTTCAGAAATATGGGGCATTTAAATAATTTGAATGATAAAATGAGTAAAGTTCTCTATATTCTTCTTTTTTCTGTACTAATAATTTCCTGTAGTCCTTTTCAAAAGGCTTTAAAATCGGAAGATTTGGCGTTTAAGTATGAAATCGCCACCAAAAAATACGAAGAAGGGAAATACAATAAAGCCATTCGTTTATTCGAACAGATTGCCGGGCCTAACCGAGGAAAACCCAATGCTGAAAAATTGTTCTATATGTTTGCGCAGTCTTACTATAAAACAAAACAATACTATTTGGCTGGCTACCAGTTTGAATCGTTTGTAGCGACCTATCCTAAAAGTGATAAAAGAGAAGAAGCTGCTTTTTTAGGGGCAAAATGTTACTCAATGCTTTCACCGGTATATTCTCTGGATCAGGCCGATACCAATAAAGCGATTGAAAAATTACAGGATTATATCAATACGTATCCGAATTCCCAGAATTTTGAAGAAGCCAATAAGATAATGGTAACTTTAAGGGAAAAACTTGAAATGAAATCCTTTGAGATTGCTAAGCAGTACAACAAGATTTCAGATTATAAATCGGCTATCCGTACCATGGAAAACTTTATTTCTGATTTCCCGGGAACCAAGTATAAAGAAGATGCATTGTTTTACAAATACGATTCGGCTTATAAACTGGCGATAAACAGTGTGCCTTCTAAAATGGAAGAGCGTTTAAACGTTGCCAAAAATGCTTATGCGGGATTGATGCGTTTTAAACAAGATACAAAATACAAAAAAGAGGCAGACGAAATGTTGGCCAAGATTGATAAGGAATTACAAAAATTTTCTAAATAAGGAATGATGGATTTAAAGAAGACTACAGCTCCGGTAAACACAATTACTTACAATAAAAGTAAAATTGAAGAGCCAACCGGTAATATCTACGAAGCTATTACAATTATGGCCAGAAGAGCTAATCAGATTAACTCTGAAATCAAAAAAGAGTTGATTGATAAATTAGATGAATTTGCAACTTACAACGACAGCTTGGAGGAAATTTTTGAAAACAAAGAGCAGATTGAGGTTTCTAAATTCTACGAAAAATTACCAAAACCACACGCATTAGCGGTACAGGAGTGGTTAGAAGGTAAAATCTACTACAGAGATTCAAACAAATAAAATATGTCTGTTTTAAGCGGTAAAAAAATACTACTCGGCGTTTCCGGTGGAATAGCCGCTTACAAATCAGCGATTTTAGTAAGACTACTTATAAAGGCAGGTGCTCAGGTTAAAGTAATCATGACACCTGCCTCTAAAGATTTTGTTACCCCGTTAACACTTTCCACCTTGTCCAAAAATCCGGTGTATTCTTCTTTTTTCAATGAAGAAGATGACCCGAGCCATAAAGGCGAACAGGCGAAGCAAAATGCCGAATGGAACAATCATGTGGATTTTGCGCTTTGGGCCGATCTGATGCTCATTGCTCCGGCAACTGCCAATACGCTTTCCAAAATGGCAAACGGCAATTGCGATAATCTTCTTATAGCTACTTATCTTTCCGCTAAATGCCCGGTTTATTTTGCTCCGGCCATGGATTTGGATATGTATAAACATCCTTCGACTTTAGCAAGTTTTAAGGCATTGCACGAATTCGGTAATATAATCATTCCGGCAGAAAGCGGTGAATTGGCCAGTGGTCTTTCCGGTGAAGGACGAATGGCAGAACCGGAAAATATCGTGGCTTTTCTTGAAAAAGACCTGGAAAGTAAGTTACCGTTAAAAGGAAAAAAGATATTGGTTACTGCAGGACCAACTTACGAAGCTATTGATCCGGTGCGTTTTATCGGAAATCATTCCACGGGTAAAATGGGCTTTGATATTGCAAAAGCCGCTGCTGATATGGGTGCTGAAGTAATTTTGGTTACCGGACCGACTCATTTGCAGTTGAAACACGCTTTGGTAAAAATAGAAAGAGTTACCTCTGCTGAACAGATGTATCAGGTTTGTCATCAGTACTTTAACGACGTGGATGCTGCTGTTGCCGCTGCAGCCGTTGCAGATTACCGCCCCAAAAATGTTGCCTCAGAGAAAATAAAGAAAAACGATCCGACGTTTACCATTGAACTGGAAAAGACTAAAGATGTGCTGGCTTCACTGGGAGAAATCAAGAAAAATCAGTTTTTGATTGGTTTTGCACTGGAAACAGAGAATGAAATTGAGCATGCTAAGCTGAAAATTCAGAAAAAAAACTTAGATTTGATAGTTCTAAATTCACTGAAGGATGAAGGGGCCGGTTTTGGTAAACCAACCAATAAAGTAACTTTTATCGACAGGAATTTTGTAATTGAGCCCATGGATTTAAAATCTAAAGAAGAAGTGGCTCAGGATATTGTTAAAAAAATAATCGGACATTATGCGTAATTTGATCTTAATAGGGCTTTTGTTGTTTTCTTTTTTAGGCTTCGGTCAGGAGTTAAAATGTACCGTAAAAGTAAGTTACGATCAGGTTACCAATGCAAATCCTCAGGTGTTCAAAACCCTTGAACGTTCCCTGAATGAGTTTGTCAACAATACAAAATGGACTACTAAAACAGTAGGAGCCAACGAAAAAATAGACTGTAGCATGTTCATAACCGTGAACAGTTACGATTCCAATAATTTTTCAGCCACCATCCAGGTGCAATCGGCAAGACCGGTTTACAATTCAACCTATTCGTCTCCGGTTTTTAATTTTAATGACAAGGATTTCGATTTCCGTTATGTGGAGTTTGAAAATCTTTTGTACAACCCTAACAGCTATGATTCCAATTTGGTTGCGGTTATAGCTTTTTATGCAAACATTATTGTTGGTCTTGATGCGGATACGTTTTCAAGTCAGGGCGGAACCAAATATCTTGAAGCAGCTTCCAATATTGCCAATTTAGCTCAAGGAAGCGGCGTGAAAGGATGGACACAGAGTGAGAAGAATCAAAATCGTTACTATTTAATCAACGATTTGTTATCCAATACTTATTCGCCTTACAGAGAAGGTTTGTATGAATATCATTTTATGGCGATGGACAAAATTGCCGACAACACCAAAACGGCAAAGGAAAACATTGCAAAAGCAATCAAGACGGTGAGTAAGATTCACAGTGTACGTCCCAATTCCTTTATTTCCCGTGTGTTTTTCGATGCTAAGGCCGATGAAATCGTGAGTGTTTTCAGTGGTGGGCCAAGTGTTGATATCGCAGAGTTAGTGGAAATCTTAAATAGGGTTTCTCCTTTGAATTCCGCCAAATGGAATACTATTAAATTTTAAATTTGTGTTGTAAAATAACCGGACACAAATTATGCTTACATCCCTTTCCATTAAAAATTTCGCTTTAATAGAACATCTGGAAATGAATTTTTCGGACAGGCTTTCTATTATTACCGGGGAAACCGGAGCCGGAAAATCTATTTTACTGGGGGCATTGGGCTTGGTTTTGGGCAAACGTGCGGATTTAAGCTCGCTTAAAGACAAAGAACAGAGATGTGTGGTCGAAGCGCATTTTCAAATCGATAAATACAACCTCAAGGACTTTTTTACTGAAAACGATCTGGATTACGAAGCCGTTACGATTATCCGAAGAGAGATTTTGCCTTCCGGAAAGTCGCGTGCTTTTATCAACGACAGCCCGGTAAATCTGAACGAACTTCAGGAACTTGGTGATTTTCTCATCGATATTCATTCGCAGCATCAGACAAGAGAACTTACCGATGAGGAATATCAGATTCAGATTCTGGATGCCATAGCCGGTAATCAGGAAACTTTGTCGGACTACCAGCAACAGCTTTCCCGTTACAAATCGGTTAAAAGTGAATTGAAGAAGATTCTGGCGGAGAAAGATTCGCTTTCCAAAGAACAGGATTATAATTCTTTTTTATTGGAAGAATTGTTGGCTGCCAAACTGAAATCAGGGGAACAGGAAGAGCTAGAAGCTATTCAGGAGAAACTGAGTAATGTGGAATTTATCCGGGAATCGCTTGATAAATCCCTGGCGATTGCTAACGAAGAACACATGGGGATTCTGCATAACCTGAAAGAAGTTAAGGCTTCTTTGGGTAAGATTTCAGGTATTTCAGAGGAGTTCCAATCGTTATTTGATAGGATATCAAGCGTTTTGATTGAATTCGACGATGTTTCTTCAGAATTGGTAAACCAGTCGGAAAAATTGGTGAACGATCCGGAAAAACTTGAATTGGTCAATCAGAAACTGCAAACCATTTATTCGCTTCAGAAAAAACATCAGGTGGGCAGTGTTGACGAATTGCTTGTAATTCAAAACGATTTGGACAACAAAGTGGTTTTGGCAGATGATTTGGAGAATACGATCAAAAAACTGGAAGCCGAAATTCAGGAGAAAACATCAGTTTTAGAACAGCTTAGTGCTCAGATTTCCCAGAGAAGAAAAGAAGCTGCGCCGGTATTGGTGGATAAAATCGCAACGATACTTTCACAGTTGGGAATGCCTAACGCTCGTTTTCAGTTCGAGATAAAACCTTCAGCTACTTTTTTTTCTTCCGGTAAAGATGAAGTGCAATTACAGTTTTCAGCCAACAAAGGAACCGATTTCGGATTGCTGAAAAAAGTGGCTTCCGGCGGAGAAATGTCACGTATCATGCTGGCTGTCAAATCCATTCTGGCCAATTATCTGAAATTGCCGACCATCATCTTTGATGAAATTGATACCGGAGTATCGGGAGAAGTAGCGCACAAAATGGGCGATATCATGAAAGTGATGAGCAGTGAAATGCAGGTTTTTGCCATAACCCATCTTCCGCAGATTGCAGCCAAAGGCGAGCAACATTATAAAGTATATAAAAGTGTTCAGGGAGAAACCACGGTATCGGAACTGAAACTGTTATCAAAAGAAGAAAGAGTAGTGGAAATCGCCGAAATGCTTTCCGGAAAAGATATCAGTGATTCGGCACTTAATCACGCAAAAGCATTGCTGAATTGATTTTTAAAAATTACTTTTGTTATCATAAACAAACTAACCAAAATAGATCAGAATAGATCAAAATAAACTGTAGGACATGATTATAGAACCTAGAATGCGAGGATTCATCTGTTTGACATCTCACCCAACGGGATGCGCACAGAGTGTAAAAAATCAAATCGAATATGTAAAATCAAAAGGTGCCATCAACGGTGCGAAAAAAGTATTAGTAATCGGAGCATCTACCGGATTTGGTCTGGCTTCCAGAATTGCAAGTGCTTTCGGTTCCGGAGCGGCAACTATCGGTGTGTTTTTTGAAAAGCCATCTGCTGAAGGAAAAACCGCTTCACCGGGCTGGTACAATTCCGCAGCTTTCGAACAGGAAGCAACCAAAGCAGGATTGTACGCAAAAAGTATCAATGGCGACGCTTTTTCAAATGAGGTGAAACAACAAACTATCGATTTGATCAAAGCAGATTTAGGTCAAGTGGATTTGGTGGTATACAGTTTGGCTTCTCCGGTTCGTATGCACCCTACAACCGGTGTTTTACACCGTTCAGTTTTGAAACCTATCGGAAATACGTTCTCTAATAAAACGGTTGATTTTCATACAGGAAATGTTACTGAAATCTCTATCGAACCTTGCAGTGGTGATGATATAGAAAATACAGTTGCTGTAATGGGTGGTGAAGACTGGACCATGTGGATGGATGCCTTGAAATCAGCAGGTGTTTTGGCACCGGGAGCAATGACCGTGGCTTATTCGTATATCGGACCTGAATTGACAGAGCCGGTGTACAGAAAAGGAACGATCGGCCGCGCTAAAGATCATTTGGAAGCTACTGCTTTTGAAATCACGGAGAAATTGAAAGATATCAACGGGAAAGCGTATGTTTCCGTAAATAAAGCGTTAGTAACGCAAGCGAGTTCAGCTATTCCTGTAATTCCGCTATACATTTCCTTGTTGTACAAAACGATGAAGGAAGAAGGTATTCACGAAGGTTGTATCGAGCAGATGCAGCGTTTGTTCCAGCAAAGACTTTATAATGGCGGAGAAGTGCCAACCGATGATAAAGGAAGAATCCGTATTGACGATTGGGAAATGCGTGACGACATTCAGGCGAAAGTTTCTGTGTTATGGGCTCAGGCTACCACTGAAAATCTTTCTGAATTAGGAGATTTGGACGGTTATAAATCGGATTTCTACCACCTTTTCGGATTTGGATTTGACGGTGTGGATTACAATGCAGATACCAACGAAATGGTTAACGTACCAAGTATCGCTTAATTTTTGAATCATCAAATTTTATTAAATGTATAATTTACTAAAAGGAAAAAGAGGGATTATTTTCGGTGCTTTGGATGAAAATTCCATTGCCTGGAAAACTGCTGAAAGAGTTCACGAAGAAGGAGGAACTTTTGTTTTAACCAACGCGCCAATAGCCATGCGAATGGGAACCATTGATAAGTTAGCGGAAAAAACCGGTTCTCAGATTATTCCTGCCGATGCTACTTCCGTTGAAGATTTGGAAAACCTGGTGGACAAAGCCGTGGAAATCCTTGGCGGTAAAATTGATTTTGTTCTGCATTCCATCGGTATGTCCGTGAATGTTAGAAAAGGAAATCATTATACCAACCAGAATTATGATTTTACTCAGAAAGGATGGGATGTTTCGGCCGTTTCTTTTCATAAAGTGATGCAGGTTTTGTATAAAAAAGATGCCATGAACGAGTGGGGAAGTATCGTTGCGCTTTCATATATGGCGGCTCAGCGCGTATTCCCGGATTATAATGATATGGCGGATAATAAAGCGTATCTTGAATCCATTGCGCGTTCGTTCGGTTATTTCTTCGGAAGGGATAAGAAAGTACGTGTAAATACCATTTCGCAATCACCGACGCCAACGACTGCAGGTCAGGGTGTTAAAGGTTTTGACGGATTTATTTCTTTTGCTGATAAAATGTCGCCGCTTGGCAATGCAACAGCTTTAGACTGTGCTAATTATACGGTAATGATGTTTTCGGATCTTACCCGTAAAGTTACCCTTCAGAATTTGCTTCACGACGGTGGTTTTTCCAATATGGGTGTAAGCGATTTTGTTATGGATACGTTTCAAAAGTAAATAAAATACTACATATACAGTTATAGAACTCACGCTTGTCGTGAGTTTTGTGTTTTATGTCGATTATTTAAGAAGTTCAAATTATAATTGGTTAAATTTATGTGAACTCTAAAGAAATAAACATGAAAAAAATTACGCTATTATTAATGTTTTTGATGTCACTGACCGGATGGAGTCAAATTTCGATCGGTACCGGAACGGATCAGTTGCAATCATTACCGTTTGACCCTTACTACGGTTATACGTATGGGCAGTCAATCTATCTTGCATCTGAAATAGGTGCAACAGGTACTATTACTGGTATTCAGTGGTACTTTAGTGGTAATGCCGGTGCCACAATCCCAAATTCACAAGGATTGACAGTTTATATCGGACATACCGCTAAGTCAACTTTTGCTTCAACAACAGATTGGGAACCTGTAGCAGGTTTAACTCAGGTATACACCGGAGGAGTTACTGCCAACGGACCGGGATGGGTGACCATTACCTTCACAACTCCTTTCGTTTATAATGGTACTTCCAACCTTTTGATTGCTGTGGATGAAAATATGGCTGGTTTTGATACATCAAACGATGATTTCTATAATACATCGGCAGCCAACAGAAGTATATATTACAGAAGCGATACGACGAATCCGGACCCGGCAGCACCGCCAACTGGGGTCAGAGCAAGTTTTGTTCCGAATATCACCCTTCAGGGTATCTCTGTTTCAACACCGCCAAGCTGTACAACATTGAGCAACCCGGCTAATGCAGCTGTTAATGTTATGTCTGGCCAAATTACCTGGACGGCTGCCACAGGAAGTCCAACAGGTTATAAATTGAATGTTGGGACAACTCCTGGGGGAACACAAGTGCTTAACATGATGGATGTTGGGAATGTGACAACCTACAACTTAGGAACTTTAACACCAGGAATCAGTTATTATGTTAAAGTAACTCCGTATAATGGTAACGGTGACGCTGCCGGTTGTACTGAAACTTCATTCACTACTTGTGGGACAATTACAGCGCCTGCAACTGAAAACTTTGCCACTTTCTTACCGGGATGTTGGCAGGAAGCAGATAACGGCGATTTAACGGCCGGGCCTGCTACATTTGGAGCAGGAGACTGGGCTGCGGATGGTTATCTTAACTCTGGAACAACAGGAGCTATCAAAGTTAATGTTTACTCCAATGTTAAAAATGATTGGGTATTATCTCCGATGTTTTCTATTCCGGCAACCGGATATGAATTGAAATTTGATGCTGCTGTTACACAATGGAACGGAGCCGGGGCTCCAACAACTCCTTGGGAAGCGGATGATTATGTACAGGTTTTAGTCTCGACGGGGTTAACTAACTGGACAGTATTGCATACGTTTACTGATGCCAATATTCCTTCAAATTTGGGAGGGGCAACTATCCTTGATTTAGATGCTTACGCCGGACAAAATGTACGGTTTGCGTTCAGAGTAGTGGAAGGTACTGCAGATGGTGGGGCTGATGTCGATTTCTTCGTAGATAATTTTGAAATCAGGGTTTCGCCTTCATGTGCTGAACCGACAGGCTTAGCGGTATCAAACGTTACCGATGGAGCTGCTGTTGTCAATTGGAACGCTACGACTGGAAACTATCAATATGTGTTGGATAATGTGGCTACTGATCCTGCTGGGTCCGGAACTACGTTAGCGGGTGAAACCTATAATGCGAGCCCTTTGTTAGCATCAACAACCTATTATTTCCATGTTAGAACAGTTTGTGCAGGTCCTATCTACAGTACCTGGTCTACAGTTTCATTTACAACTTTGGCTACACCACCAGCTAATGATAATTGTACCGGTGCCGCTACTCTTACTTTAGGAGCTCTTTTTGCAGATAATGATGTGCCGGTGAATCTAGCCGGGGCAACTAATTCCAACCCTCCGGATCCGACATGTGCTTTATTTTCCGGAAACGATGTATGGTACCGAGTAACTGTTCCTGCTTCTGGAAGTTTTACGGTTGAAACGAATAACGATGGTTCAGGAAATTTTGATACAGGATTGGCTGTATATTCAGGAGACTGTGCAAGTTTGGTTTTGGTAGAGTGTGACGATGACGACAGTGCAGACGGTAACTATTCATTGGTAGCTTTAACAGGCAGAACTCCTGGTGAAGTACTTTATGTAAATACATGGCGATACAGTGGAGGAGCTGCCATCACTTATCTGATTTCTGCATACGATGCTTCCTTAAATACGGGTTCATTCGATGCAGCAGGTTTTAACGCTTATCCAAACCCGGTTAAAGACGTGCTTAACTTATCCCATTCAACTGAAATGTCTTCAGTGGAGGTTTATAATGTGTTAGGGCAAAAAGTTCTTGTGAAAGAATTAAATGCAGCTCAGGCACAAATCAATTTATCAGCACTGAATGCAGGAAACTATATTGTTAAGGTTACTGCCAACGGAGCTACAAAATCGATTAAGGTTATTAAAATTTAACAAAATTCATATATTTTATTAAAAAAGACAGCTTTGGCTGTCTTTTTTTGTTGTAAATGTAAAATTTTTCTCGAAAAACAAATATTTTTTTAAATTAGCCACTCTAAAAAACAAACAAACATATGAGAAAAATTTTTACTCTTTTTTTAATTCTTACCGGTTGGCAGCTCTTTGCACAATCAACCTGTACACAAACCTTTACCGTTTCGGGAGATGATGATGGTCCCACGGTATTGACCATAAACGCAAGTGATCTTACTTGTTTCGGAACTAATGCAGTAACAAGTATGAAATTGACCAATGCTGCAGGAAGTTTAACATCCGGATTTTGCGCAGCAGATGGTTCCAGCTGGTATGGTTTTGACCTGTCAATTGACGGTGGAAATGTAATTACCGGTTGTGCAAACGATTTTAATGAAGTAAGCATTACTGGATTTGGCTCACTTACAATCACGTCTCATGATGATGATGCCTATTCAGACGGCATAACCATCACAATTGATGTGGAAGTGACTTTTACTCCTTCTTCTCCTCCGGCTTGTACTTCATTGTCTGCCCCAACCAATGGGCAAACAGGAGTTAGTTCAAGTCAGGTTTCATGGCCTGTTGCCGCTGGTGGCCCTACAGGTTATAAGTTAAACGTTGGAACAACACCAGGAGGAACAAATGTTCTGAACATGTTTGATGTTGGAAATGTTTTAAGCCACGATTTAGGAGCATTAACTGCGGGAACAACTTATTATGTAAAAGTAATACCTTACAATATAATAGGAAATGCAACCGGTTGCAGTGAAAGTTCATTTACAACATGTGGTGCTATTGTTGCTCCTTCAGCTACTGAAACCTTCGATACATATTTACCGAATTGTTGGTCAGAAGGAGAAGATGGTGATTTGGCAGCTGGGCCTGCAACACTTGGAACAAGTGGCTGGGGTGAAGACGGTTTTGGAAACGTTGGAAATACAGGCGCTATCAGATATAATTTATATTTAGCGACTGCTAATGACTGGGTTATCTCTCCGGTATTTACAATCCCGGCTACCGGTTATGAGCTTAAGTTTGATGCTGCAGCTAACCAATACGCGTCTACAAACGCACCTACAACACCTTGGGAAGCTGACGACGTTGTTCAGGTTTTGGTAAGTACATCCGGAATGTCAAACTGGACCGTTTTATACACGTTCAATGATACGAATGTACCTTCAAATATTGGTACTACAAGAATTATTGATCTGGACGCATTTGCAGGACAGAATATTAGAATTGCCTTCCGTACTTTAGAAGGTGTGGATGACGGTGGTGCAGATATCGATTTTTCGATTGATAATTTACAGGTAAGGTTAACGCCATCTTGCGCGGAGCCAACAGGATTGGTAGCTTCAGGAGTAACACACAATTCTGTTACTGTAAACTGGGGCGCAACAACTGGAAATTATCAGTATGTATTGGATAACGTTGCAACTGATCCAGCAGGTGCAGGTACAACATTATCGGGAGAGACTTATAATAGTTCTTCTTTGAATCCAAGTACAACTTATTATTTGCATGTGAGAACTGTTTGTGCGGGTCCTGCTTATAGTGTATGGTCTACAGTTTCATTTACTACATTGGCTACACCACCGGCAAATGATGATTGTTCAACAGCGACTGTACTTACTTTAGGCGCAGTATTTGGTGACAATGATGCTGCAGTAACACTTGCTGGGGCAAGCAACTCAAATCCTCCGGCACCAGGATGTGCTTCGTTTTCTGGGAATGATGTTTGGTATTCGGTTACTGTACCGGCTTCCGGAAGTTTGACTGTTGAAACCAATAATGACGGTTCCGGAAACTTTGATACCGGATTAGCTGTTTACTCGGGTAACTGTGCAGGTTTAACAATTGTGGAATGTGACGACGACGACAGTGCTGACGGTAACTACTCTTTAGTATCCGTTACAGGAAGAACACCTGGTGAGGTTCTTTACGTTAATACCTGGAGATATGGTGGCGGAGCAGCAATTAATTATCTGATTTCTGCTTACGATGCTTCTATGAGTTCCGGTTCTTTTGATCTTTCAAGCTTTAAAGCATACCCTAACCCGGTTAAAGATATGTTGAATGTATCATATATTTCTGAAATTTCTTCTGTAGAGATCTTTAATATGTTAGGTCAAAAAGTAACTGCTAAAGCATTGAATGCTACTCAGGGACAAATCGATATGTCCGGTTTGAGTTCTGGAACGTATATTGTAAAGGTTACTTCTCAGGAAGGAACTAAATCCATTAAAGTTGTAAAACAATAATTTTATATTAAAGTTTATAAAAGCCACCTGAAAAGGTGGCTTTTTTTTTACTTTTGCAAAAAAAAATAAAAAATGAATAAAAATTACTTTGTTTTCTTGGGCTTGCTTTTGGTGAGTTTTATTTCAAATGGGCAGACATTATCGGCTGATGTGATTCAAACTACGTCGGGCTGTTATGGTGAATGCAATGATTTTACAGTTAACTATCCGACTATCAGGGAAACAACATCCTATGCTGTCAGTGCAATACCTTATGCACCACCTTTTGGCTATACGAATGGAACAGCAACATCAATAAACCTTGACGATAGATGGAGCGACGTTATTGATTTAAAAGGCTTGACTCCTGAAGAATTTAATTTTTGTTTTTACGGTCAAACTTATAGTAAAGTTTTACTTTCAACAAATGGTGTTGTTACATTTAGCATCGCCGGTGTTACACCTGGAGGACTTTATACACCAAGTTCTTTCAGTACTTGGGTGAATTCAGGGGCAATACCTTATTCCGGAGCTAGTACCAACGCTCCGTTCAAGAATTCGATAAATGGTGTTTTCCAGGATCTTAATCCTGCCGTAACCAATGGGTTTGCCGTGCCAAATATCAATTATTATACAGCAGGAATGGCGCCTAACAGGGTTTTTGTTCTGAATTTAGCGCAAACCGCTCAATACGGATGTTCTTCGGATGCTGCTGTAGGTGCGCAAACCTCACAAATTATATTGTATGAAGGCAGTAACATTATTGATGTATATGTTCAGAGAAGAGTGCCTTGTAATTCTTGGGCAAATGGTAACGGATTGATAGGTGTTCAAAATCAAGCCGGGACTATAGCAACAGCTGCTCCGGGGAGAAATGGTGGAAATTGGTCAGCAACCAATGAAGCATGGAGGTTTACACCAAACGGCAATGTTGTTGTACCGACAATAACATGGTTTGAAGATGGAAATGCGATAGGAACTGGAGCCACATTAAATACCTGCTCTACAGTTCAGGAAACCTATACAGCTCAAGTTTCTTACATGAATTGCGCTGCAACAGTTTTAAACGATTCGTATACGTTTACTCCGATGCCTCAAATCAATGGCGGACAACCGAATGATATTGTATTGTGTAGTTCAGCGCCTCAGCCTTATACATTTGATTTAACACAGAACACCCCGGTTGTTTTGAACGGTTTGAATCCTCAATCACATGCAGTTAGTTATCATACTACTTTAAGTGGTGCGCACGGAGACATGGATATAATTACGAATCCGCAAAGTTATGTGTCAACATCTCAGGTGATTTATGTAAGACTTGAAGATCTTATGACAGGCTGTATAGTAGTGACGAGTTTCAATGCTGCTATAGCTCCTAATCCATCAGCCCCAACCGGTAATTCAGTTCAGACTTTTACAGATGGTGAAACCCTGGCAAACGTAGAGCTTAACGGGACAAATCTTAGGTGGTATTCCGAAGCGCAAGCCGGAAATTTGTTGCCTCAATCAACATTGCTGGTAGATGGTACAACTTACTATGCTACACAAACAGACGAAACAGGTTGCGAAAGCAGAAATGCTACTTCAAATAGATTTGCAGTAACAGTTTACAATGTTTTGAGTGGTAATGAGTGGGATAACGCAATGTTTAAAGTTTATCCGAACCCGGTTAAAGACATGTTGAATGTATCTTATATTTCTGAAATTTCTTCTGTAGAGATCTTTAATATGTTAGGTCAAAAAGTAACTGCTAAAGCATTGAATGCTACTCAGGGACAAATCGATATGTCCGGATTGAGTTCAGGGACTTATATTGTAAAGGTTAGTTCTCAGGAAGGGACTAAATCAATTAAAGTTGTAAAAGAATAAATCTTTTAGAAAATATGAAAAGCCACCAATTTTGGTGGCTTTTTTGTTTTATAGCGTTATCTTTGTTAAAATTATTTACCGATAATGTATTTTTCGTTTATTATACCGGTCTATAACCGCCCTGATGAGATTGAAGAACTGTTAAAAAGCTTAACAGAACAGAAGTACCATGAAGATTTTGAAGTAGTTGTTGTTGAAGACGGTTCAACAATTCCCTGTCATGATGTTGTAAAGAAATATGAAGAAAAATTATTCATTTCCTATTTCAACAAACCTAATTCGGGACCTGGTGATTCCAGAAATTTCGGAATGCGTCACGCCATGGGAAGTTATTTTCTGATTCTGGATTCCGATTGTATTTTGCCGGAGCATTATTTAGCATCCGTGGATAAAAATCTGAAAGAGAATTATGTGGATTGTTTCGGTGGTCCCGATAATGCTCTGGATTCGTTTTCAACGGTTCAAAAGGCGATAAATTTCACCATGACTTCTTTCATGACTACAGGCGGTGTAAGAGGTGGAACAGAGAAAATCGGGAAGTTCCAGCCCAGAAGTTTTAACATGGGTTTGTCTAAAAAAGCATTTGAGGCTTCTCAGGGATTCGGAAATATCCATCCGGGAGAAGATCCTGATTTAGCCATCCGTTTATGGAAATTAGGCTTTAAAACAAGGCTTTTTCAAGATTCCTATGTGTATCATAAGCGAAGAATCGATTTCAGTAAATTTTACAAACAGGTTAATAAGTTCGGAAAAGCGCGCCCGATTTTAGATTCCTGGTATCCGAAATACAGCAAAATAACGTTTTGGTTCCCGACATTTTTCCTTTTTGGATTGTTGGTGTCTTTGGGTTTGTGGGCATTCGGTTTCTCCATTCCGGTAAAACTGTATGCCGCTTATTTCCTGATCTTATTTTGGGTAGGTTCAATAGAAACCATGAGCCTTTTGATTGGCTTTTTAGTGGTTTTTGCCGCTTTTTTTCAGTTTTTAGGTTACGGAATTGGCTTTATATCGTCTTTTATAAAAGTGAGACTTTTGAAAAAGGAACCGCAAGTTGTCTTTCCCGAGCTTTTCTTTAAAAAATAAAGTATGACTAAAATTGTTGGATTAACGGGAGGTATCGGTAGCGGAAAGTCGACCATCGCTAATTATTTCAATGAAATGGGTGTCCCTGTTTATATAGCGGATGAGGCGGCCAAAGAAATAATGGATTTGCCGGATGTGATCCAGAAAGTGCAGTCAATTTTTGAAGAAAATGTAATCGAAAACAACTGTCTGAACCGAAAAAAAATAGCGGAATTGGTTTTTTCAGCACCAGAGAAACTCAAAGCGCTTAATAAAGTTGTGCATCCAGAAGTGAAAAAGCATTTTCTTGAATGGGTGAGGCAACATCATAAATTTCCGTTTGTGATAAAAGAAGCCGCAATATTATTCGAAAGTGGCAGTTATATAGATTGTGATAAAATCATCTTGGTTACCGCACCGGAACAGGTTCGGATCCAAAGAGTCGTAACTCGTGATAAGGTAGCTGAAAATCAGGTTTTTGAGCGCATGAAAAATCAATGGTCGGATGAAAAAAAAGCCGCATTGAGTGATTATATAATCGAAAATATCAATTTGCAAGAAGCTAAGCAAAAAGCTAAAGAAATTCTTAAAGAATTGAATAAAATGTAAAAACTTAAGCAGATGTTAATCTTTGGTTAATATTTTTAAGGCTTAAATGTTAAAATGTTAATTTTGTTTTGATGAATAAGACACGTTTCCGGTTATTGGTTATTTTGATGAGCTTGTCCCTTTTAGGAATTATTCTGGTTCAGTTGTATTGGATTAATACATCGTACAAGAATAACGAAGAGCAGTTCAAATACCACGTAAAGCAGGTTATTGGAAATGTAGCCAATAAGTTGCAGCAACAGGAAGCCTTTGAGTTCTATCAGAAATACAACAGACTGAAAGACAGTATCGGTAAAGCACCTAAGCAAAGTGAACTTAAAGAGTACTTTTATGTGGAGCGCAATCCGAGAACAAATGAGCAGATCATTTATTCGAATACCATCATTCAGGAAGATTACAATATCAACCGATCGTTCTTTGATAAAAATGCTGATTCAGTAAAAATCAAAAACTTCGTTTCCAAGCGTAAGACTGAAATTTATAACGGTAACCTGATTGACAATTCGGGACTTCAGAAGACTTCTGCTCCGGATGTTACCATTGAAAAATCAGGAAGACTCGATATTCTTGATAAAGTACAGTTTGAAACGTATTTTAAGGATATTATGGCTTTGAAATCGATTCAGGAAAGAATTTCCGTGGAACGGTTGCGAGCGATGCTTGAGAACGAATTACGTGAGTATGAAGTAAAGACGCAATTTGAATTCGGTATTTACAGCAGTGGTCTGGCCACGAAAGTAAAATCCGAGAATTTTAATTACGATAAGAATTCCACTTACGGAGTTCCTGTTTTTGCCGATAATGACGGAGAATCGAAATACCAGTTGCTGGTAAGTTTCCCGCAGAAGGAAAAATTCCTTTTCTCTTCATTGGTAGGTATTACGTTGCTTTCATTGATTTTTACGCTCGTTATCATTGTGGCTTATTTCAGTGCTTTACATCAGTTGATTAAGCAGAAACAAATTTCAGAGATTAAAACGGATTTCATCAACAATATGACGCACGAGTTTAAAACGCCGATTGCTACAATCAATTTGGCCCTCGATGCAATCAAAAATCCGAAAATCATTGAAGATAAAGAGAAGATTCAGCGCTATTTGCAAATGATCCGCGACGAAAACAAGCGAATGCACGCGCAGGTGGAAAATGTTCTCCGTATATCAAAACTGGAAAAGCGAGAGTTGGAAATCAGCAAAGAACCAACCGATGTACATGATATCGTAGAAGACGCCATCGAGCATGTGAACCTGATCGTGGAAGACAGGGGAGGCGTGATCAAAACAAATCTCAACGCGAAACGAACAACGATTTTATTGAATGACGTCCATTTCACCAATGTAATCGTGAACATATTGGACAATGCGATAAAATATTCACCGGAAACACCGGTAGTGGAAGTTTCCACGGAAAACGTGAAAGACTTCATCCTGATTAAAATAAAAGATCAGGGAACCGGAATGAGTAAAATAGCACAAAAGAGAATTTTTGAAAAATTCTACCGCGAGCACACCGGTGATTTGCATAATGTAAAAGGTCATGGTTTAGGTCTGGCCTATGTAAAAAGAATTATTGACGACCACAACGGTCATATTTTTGTAGAAAGCGAGAAAGGAAAAGGCAGTACTTTCACTATTAAAATGCCATTAATAAATTAAGAAATATGGATACAATTAACAAAAAAATCCTGTTAGTAGAAGACGATCCAAACTTTGGTGCAGTTTTAAAAGACTATTTAACGATAAACGATTTTGACGTCACTCTGGCCAAAAACGGTATGGAAGGTTTCGAAAAATTCAAGAAAGACAACTTCGATTTGTGTATTCTTGACGTGATGATGCCTTACAAAGACGGTTATACGCTGGCAAGAGAGATTCGCGATAAGAACAAAGAAGTGCCTATCATTTTCCTTACGGCCAAATCGATGAAGGAAGATGTATTGAAAGGATACAAGGTTGGAGCAGATGATTATCTGAACAAGCCTTTTGATTCTGAGGTATTGCTGATGAAAATCAAAGCGATTATCATGCGTAAGGCGTCTGAAACTAAAACGGATACTACGAAATTCGAATTTGAAATCGGTAAATTCCATTTGAATTCAAAATTGCGTTTCCTTACTTATCCGGGTGATGAGCCAATCAAATTATCACCAAAAGAAAACGAATTGCTGAAAATGCTGGCCTTGCACGAAAATGATTTAATGCCTCGTGAATTGGCTTTGACAAAAATATGGAGAGATGATAACTACTTTACTTCCAGAAGTATGGATGTTTACATCGCTAAATTACGTAAGTATTTAAAACAGGACGAAGACGTTGAGATTTTAAATATTCACGGAGAAGGATTCCGTTTGGTAGTTAAAGGTAAAGCTGCCGAATAGACAGTTAAGAATACTAATTATTGGTTAAAAGCCCTGAGAAATCAGGGCTTTTTTATTTTTCCAGCACCATGGCGAAACAGACTTTCCCTTCTTTGGTTACGGTGAAGAAATCTTTTTCTGGGTTGGCATTTATTTCTACGATTTCAAACAGATTCAACTCACGCAGAAAATTCATTTCCAAGGCTTTGAATTCTTGTTTAAGAACCGTTTTCGGATGTAGGCTATCCAGGCACCATTCAAGGTATTTCGTGTTGTTCACATGATTCACAATATCCAAATCGGACAAAACCACATTACGTTTCCCAACTTTTTCAGTTTCCTGAAGAATGTTGATTCTTGAAAAACTTTTCGAAGTTGCCTGATGTTCCGGATATTTTTCGAAGTGTTCATGCGGTAAAGCCAACCCTTCCGATTTTCGCAATTGTGTATTGAAAACCGCCCAAAAGGTAGTTGTGCCGACAATCTTTTTATCGTTCAGATACATTTCAATGTTACGGATCGATTTGTTCCCTTCCAGACTTTCAATCCAGGTTTTAACCACTACTTTGTCCTGCCATTTCGGTAACGCGTCAATTTCAATACGGATTCTGCTCAAAACCCAGGCCTGATGGTGTTCCTGCATGTCGTTGAAACTCAGTCCGCCCAAAATGGAATGTTCCGCCGCAGTGAGTTGCAGTAAATTGCACAAATCCACATATTTCAGATAGCCATTCGGTGCACATTGGGTAAAATTGATTTCCCATTCGTGTGAATAAACTGAAGTGAAATTAGGTGAGATAGGCATTTTTTTGAGTTATGAATTATGAATTATGAGTTATGAATTATGAATTATGAATTATGAGTTATGAATTATGAATTATGAATTCATTTTGCTATTCACAAAGTTAACGATTTCCGAAACATCACTCTGATAATCAAACCATTTGGCATGTTCCGTTCTTTTGAACCAGGTGATTTGGCGTTTGGCAAAGCGTCGTGTGTTTTTCTTGATTTCTTCAACAGCGAATTCCAAAGAAGTAATTCCGTCGAAATAATCGAAAAGTTCGCGATAACCTACTGTTTGTAAAGCATTAAGATGTTTGTTCGGATATACCGATTTGGCTTCTTCCAGCAGACCTTCTTTCATCATTAAATCAACCCTTAAGTTGATGCGGTCGTACATTTTTTCCCTGTCAGCTTCCAAACCAATAATAACAGGTGTGAAATTGCGCTGGTTTTTTCGTAATCCGATGAAGGAAGAATAAGGCTTTCCGGTTCCCAGACAAACTTCCACAAAACGTTTCATGCGCTGTGGGTTTTGTAAGGTCTGGGGGTTTTCCGTTGAAATTTTACGGAAGAAATCCGGATCAAGTTCTTTTAGGGTATTTTGCAGATAATCAATACCTAATGTGTCATATTTTGCATTGATTTCCTCGCGTACGGATGCCTCAATATCCGGAAAATCGTCGAAACCTTTTAAAACAGCATCGACATACAAACCGGAACCGCCAACCATAATCTGGACATTGTTCTGTTTGAAAAGTTCTTCCAATTTAGCAATGGCCTCCGTTTCGAAATCACCAACCGAATAAGAATCGAAAACCGAGATGTTCTGTATGAAATGATGTTTCGCTGCAGCCAATTCCTCCGCATTGGGAACAGCCGTACCAATCCGCATTTCCTTAAAAAACTGCCGGCTGTCACACGAAAGGATTTCACAACCGAAATGCTGCGCCAGTTTGATGCTCAAAGCGGTTTTTCCGATTGCCGTCGGGCCGATTATGGTGATTAAAAAATTCAAACCTGCGTTTTTAAATTTGTTGACTGAGGACTGAGACTGAGACTGAGACTGAGACTGAGACTTAAAACTTAATAATCTTTAGCACCTTTTTCTTTCGGGTGTAATTCTGAATGATGTTCCTTGAATCACGGTTGTTCTGCATCGGGATGATGATGTTTTTCAGGATTTCGATGTTGTTGACCTGATAATTCAAATCGTAGAAACAATAGCCTTTGTAAACACCGTTTTCCACTAAAACCGCACTTCTTTCGTCGATGCTTCTGCCTCGGTCCACAATAACCATATTCTGGTTTTGCAACTGGTTGTTTTCCAGGAAGTAATTTACACGTTTGTTGTAATCTTCCGGTGATTCTTTACCTACGCAAGCGCCCAGGCATTGTTTTAAATCGTATTGAAAACAGCCTTTTTTAGTATTGTACAAGCCGTTTACTTTTTGACAGAACTGATGCTCTTCGGTTATTTTATGCAATATGGCTTTTCCTTCCAAAAGGGTTGCAAACGAAGTGATTTCCTTTTTGCGTCCGTCTGTTTTCTGAAGTTTTAAGGCCAGATATCCGTCTTCATTTTTCTCAGCATATAAAGCGTATGGGAAAATGGTTTTGCGTTGCGAACGGTTGTAAATCGGTTTGTTGACTTTGATTTCCTCGCTTTCTTTTAAAAGGGCAATCAATTCACTTCCTGTTTCTTCATAGGTAACTGCAAAAACTTCGTTCTGAATCTTTTTGGATTTGCGTGAAGTAGCCGTAAAATGCTGATTCACACGTTTTTTTATATTCTTGCTTTTTCCAATGTAGATAATTGTTCCGTCTTCTTTATGGATGTAATAGATGCCGGTTTTGGAAGGAATACCATCAACAATATCCATTAATTTAGGAGAAATACCGGTTTTGATTTCGGTTTTCACATAACTTTTCACGATTTCTTTTTCCAGATCTTTGGAAAGCAGCATTTTGAAAAGTTTTACAGTCGCCATCGCATCTCCGGAAGCACGGTGTCGGTCCGCCATTGGGATGCCTAACGAACGTACGAGCTTACCTAAACTATAGGACTGATGTCCCGGAAGCAATTTTTTGGAAAGTTCCACGGTACAAAGCGTCGGTTTTTTAAAGTCGAAACCTAATCGTCTGAATTCGGTCTGTAAAATGCGATAATCGAAAGAAGCGTTATGCGCCACTATGACACAGCCTTCCGTAATTTCAATAATGCGCTTGGCCACTTCATAGAACTTAGGTGCCGAACGAAGCATCGCATTATTGATACCGGTAAGTTTCACCACAAACGGCTGAATCGGGATTTCCGGGTTGACCAAACTGATAAACTGATCCACAACCTCGTGACCATCAAATTTATAGATGGCGATTTCCGTAATACCTTCTTCGTTGTATTGCCCTCCGGTGGTTTCTATGTCGAGAATTGCGTACAAAATCAGTTATGAGTGATAAGTTATGAGTTATTAGTTATTAGTGATTATTTTGCTATCTGCTTCCAAAGATACTACTTCCTATGCGAACCATTGTGCTTCCGCACTCAATTGCCAGCGGATAATCGCCGGACATTCCCATGGAAAGGGTTTGCAGGTCGCAGTTTTCGGTTTTCAGTGTTTTGTATTTATCGAAAATGGCTTTCAGGTTTTGAAATTCTTTTTGGATTTGCTCCTGATTGTCCGTGAAAGTAGACATGCCCATTAAACCGACAATTTTTATATTCTTCAGCCCTTTTAATGCGTCGGAGGATAAAATTTCGTTCAGTTCCTGTTCGTCTAAACCGAATTTGCTTTCTTCTTCAGCAATATGAACTTGAAGCAAACAGTCTATCACCCTATTGTTTTTTAGAGCCTGCTTGTTGATTTCCAGTAGTAATTTCAAACTGTCCACTCCGTGAATCAAACTGACGAAAGGGGCAATGTACTTTACTTTGTTGCTTTGTAAATGTCCAATGAAATGCCATTCAACATCATTAGGAAACTGGGGTTGTTTGTCCACCAATTCCTGAACATAATTTTCCCCGAAAATCCTTTGGCCGGCATTGTACGCTTCCATCAGATCACTAACCGGTTTGGTTTTGGAAACTGCTACCAAAGTTACGTGCGACGGAAGAGTGGATTTAATATGTTGGAGGTTGGATTGGATCGACATTTATTTTAAAAAAGTATTTAACCACTAATTGTTTTATTCTTTAATAATTGTTTTAGTGGTTTGTGTAAAACATTTAACTTTTACCAAATATGTTGCATTAGGTAATGAGCTTATATCTATAATATTGTTTTTAATTTTATCAGTATAATCTCCAATAAAAGCTCCAGTTTCAGTATAAACTTCTATAGATTTGATAATATCCCCATTTTTAATATCAATACTTAAATTGGTTTGCACTGGATTTGGATATGTTTTAATAGTATTATCAACTTTTACAATTAAAGTTTGAACAGTCTCCTCTTCGTTGTTTATTAATGGATCACTTTGATTATCAGCTTCTGATTTAGCAACTGTACTTGTTGTATCAGTACCTTCAATACTAATCTGTTTAATTTCTTTTGTTGAATTTTTGGCGTGTATTTGAAGATAATAATCTTTAGTTAAATCTAAAAATTCACATGTTGGATTTGAAAAAGCACATTCTGGGACATTAATTTTTATGATTGAATAATTATCACCATCAGGAATATCTATGGTTGCTTTATAAAAAGTTGGAGGTGGATTTGCGACTAAAGATGTTTTTATAGCAAAATATAAATCATTAGTATTTGTGTCCAAAGTTTCTGCTGTAGATGTCCGATAATTTCTAATTTTGATTCTGATTGTTGCCCCACCATTAAAAAAGTCTATTGGAATATTATTTTCAGATTTTTGATTTAGCATTATAAAAACCGAATTGTCTGGGTCTATTAAAAAGCTTCTTGAATTAAACCTTTGAAGTGAGTAATCACCGCGCTTGCTATGATAAGAAATGTTTTTCGAATCAATTATTAGCTCCCCATTTGTTCCATTATTTAACAGTTTTGAAGTAGAAAAACTATGATTCCAACCTTTAAAAGATTCACAATTTGTCATATTTATGGTTTTATCCCAATCGGTTGTACTTATAACTTTCAAGGGAATATGACTGACAGGGTTTTCAATATTTGAATCAAGTGCAAATGTCGAGGGTATAACTTTATTCTTTAAATTTTCAAAAGAATCCAATTCAGAATTCGAATCACTTATATTGGGTAATTCGGCTAAATTCAGCCCTTTGAATTTTTCGGTTATATAATAGTTCCATTTTGTCACGGAAGAATTAACTATATCACATCTGTTCCCTGTAATATCTATAAATTTTGAAAAACTTCCGGTGTTGATTTCGTTGGTTGTTAAATCGAATTTTGAACAATCAATATAGGCAAACAGTTTAGGATTCCCTGATTTATTTTCTAGATAATTATCTCTGATAATAATATGATTAGAGGTAGATTTTATAAAAGCACCTTTTTCAGCAGTTCCTTTATATACTAATAAGTCATTGTGTACAATTGTGTTTTGTGAGCCAAAAGTATTATGACTTAAATCTAATATTGCATATTTATAAAAATCAGTGATTCTGTTGTCTCTAATGTTGTTTATATCAGAACCTTCAAGTTTAATACCAACACCAAACCCTTCTATTTTATTATTCGATATTTCGGAATCAAACACTTTTTTAAACCATATAGCTATTGAACTTGCTGGATTTTCTCCTTCATATTTAAAAAGACAATAATTAATTTTTACATTCTCAATATTTTGTTCATCATCTGAATAATTTGCATTAGTAGCTCCATCGTTAATTTGAATTCCATTTTCACAGAAAAAAGAAAGATTTTCAAATATCACCCCTTTATCATATCCAGGATGTGGAATTGGTGGAATTGGTGGAATTTTACAAGAAAATACAAATCCATTAAATCCATGCAGAGTTCGGCCCCAATATGTGCTGAATTGTGATTTTTTACCCACTCCTGTAAGTAAATAAGATGATTTACTTAGGTCTAAAACGATAGGTTTGTGTATATGATAAGCAGTAACGTCAAATACACCAATAGGTGTAGTTGTAGGTCTACTGGAAAAGAAAACTTTGGGATAAAAATCTACTGCACTTTGTATTGCATCACTCCAAAAATATTCAGCTGGGTTTTTCCACCAATCTGGATATGCATTTTCAATTATTGGTTCACCAACTACTTTACCTGTTCCATTACAATTGAAAATTTGAAAAAGTCCTGCATCGATAATTCCATTAATTGTTAAATTATGATCATTTAAAGAAATCAGCGAACCTGATAAAAATTTTAAAGTAATATTTTTAGGAATAGTTATTGAACTCGTTAAACTGATATTTCCATTAATATATATGGTTGATTGATTGGTACCAATATTTGATATTGCTGTTTGAAGGTTTTCCTCTATTATTGGTGTATTTGAACTAATTTGATATGAAACTTGTCCAAAGAAAATTGAACTAAATAGTAAGCATACTAGTAATAGAATTGTTTTCATGATTTTTTTAAAAAAATAGTTATGGTTTTGTTTTCCCATGTATTTGTAAAGTGACTTCTAACATCATAATTCATACACTACCAAACCACTGCGGAATTTTGGTTCGATATAAGTGCTTTTCGGTGGCATTATCAGGTTTTCGTCTGCAATGGCTTTAATTTCGGTTATGTCGATAGGGTAGAGCATGAAACCCACTTCGTATTCTCCATTATCCACCAATTCTTTTATGGAAGTTATGGATTTGGTTCCCGGAATGTAAGCGATTCGGTCATCGGTACGTAAATCCTCTATACCTAAAATGGGTTTTAAAACGGTGTCGTAAAGGATTTGAGCATCGAGTTTTGACAGCACATTATTGAATTTGAATTTCTCTTCTTTCAAACGCAAAGCATAAAATTCCCCATCGAAATACATCCCGAATTCAAATTTGTGCTTCGGTTTCCATAATTCCTGTTTCTTGGTTTTGATTACGAAATTTTCCGCTACTTTTTTGATGAAATCTTCTTTGGAATGTCCGTTTAAGTCACTGATGATTCGGTTGTATTCGTAAATTTTCACGTTGGAATCCGCAATCAGGAAACTCATAAAATAATTTAGATTTTCGTTGCCCAGATGCTTGTCTTCCTCATACAATAATTCTGCGGAAGCGGAACGATGATGTCCGTCCGCAATATACAGATCACCGATTTTTTCAAACTTGTTTTTCAGCCAGAGAATTTCCTCTTCCTTTTCAACGGTCCAAAGCGTATGCCTTTCTTTGTTGGTGGTTGAGAATTCGTAAACCGGTCGAGAATCTTTTTTGGCTGTAATCCAGTCGGTTAATTCGGAATCGTCTTTGTAAGTAATCAAAACAGGTTCGGTATTGAAACCGGTCTGGTGAAGATAATCTTTGAACAATTCTACGCGATACTGTAAGGTGTCTTCGTGTTTTTTGATGACATTCTTCTGGTAATCATCTATTGAAGTTCCGGCCAGAATCCCCGTAAATGTATGGTTCTTCGACTGAATTTCATACAGATAAAAAACGGCTTTATCTTCCTGAATCAGAATGCCTTCCTTTTTGAAATCTTCGTATTTGTGGGCAACGGCTTTAAATCTCTTTTCGAAACCGATTTTCTGCTGGTTGACATACGCAGGATTCAGGATATGTAAAAACGAAAACGGGTTAAATTCCAGGTAGGCGGCCAGTTCCGCTGCTCCGTAATCGTCGTAGGAACGCGAAGTTACCAGGCTTACTTTATCAGCCGTGGGTCTAACTGCTTTGAATGGAATGATTTGAGCCATATGCTTAGTTTGCAGTCACAGTCGCAGTATTCAGAATTTTGAGAACTGCGACTGTAAACTGTGACTTTTATTTACTGAATTGTTTCGAAACTTTCTCTGCTTTTTTGCTTTCGGAATAGTCGTAGAAACCTTCTCCGGATTTCACACCTAATTTACCGGCCATTACCATATTTACCAATAACGGGCATGGTGCATATTTAGGGTTTTTGAATCCGTCGTACATAACGTTTAAGATCGATAAACATACGTCAAGACCAATAAAATCGGCTAATTGAAGGGGTCCCATCGGATGCGCCATTCCTAATTTCATAACCGTATCGATTTCTTCTACTCCGGCCACACCATTGTATAAAGTTTCGATGGATTCGTTGATCATCGGCATTAAAATTCTGTTCGCTACGAAACCTGGATAATCGTTTACTTCCGTTGGTGTTTTTCCTAATTTTAACGATAAATCCATGATGATTTTAGTCACTTCGTCTGAAGTATTATAACCACGGATGATTTCCACCAGTTTCATAATCGGCACCGGGTTCATGAAGTGCATTCCGATAACTCTTTCCGGATGAACCACTTGCGCTGCAATCTGAGTAATGGAGATAGAAGAGGTGTTTGTCGCCAAAATTACATTATGATCGCAAACTTCGCTTAATTGTTTGAAGATGTTCAGTTTTAAAGTTACGTTTTCCGTAGCAGCTTCCACCACTAAATCACACCCGACTACACCGTCTTTTACATCAGTATACGTAATGATGTTTCCGATGGTTTTGTGTTTGTCTTCTTCGGAAATTGTTCCTTTTGCCACCATACGGTCAAGGTTAGCAGCAATAGTTGCCATTCCTTTTTCCAAGGCTTTTTCTGAAATATCAATCAATTTTACGGTGAAACCTGATTGTGCAAAAGTGTGAGCAATTCCGTTGCCCATGGTTCCTGATCCGATTACAGCTATGTTTTTCATTAGTTGAGTATAAATTATAAGTTATGAGTTATGAGTTACTTTTTTTCCATGCAGTCAATGATCTGGTAGGCCACACGTAATGCTTCGGTTGCCTGTTCCAAAGTTACCACCGGAGTTGTATTGTTGTTGATGGCATCCGCAAAGGTTTCCAGTTCGTCCAAAATGGCATTGTTAGGTTCAACTGACGGATTATCGTAATAGATTTGTTTTTTTACCCCTTCCGCATTCTGTAAAATCATATCGAAATCACCCGGAACTTCCGGAGCGTCTTTCATTTTTACCACTTCGCAAACTTTGTCTAGATAATCAACCGAGATGTAGGCGTCTTTTTGAAAGAAGCGCGATTTACGCATGTTTTTCATCGAAATTCGGCTGGAAGTAATGTTAGCCACACAACCGTTTTCAAATTCAATTCTTGCGTTGGAAATATCCGGAGAATCACTGATAACGGCTACACCGCTGGCATTTACGTTTTTCACTTTTGAATTGACAACACTTAGAATCGCATCGATGTCGTGAATCATCAAGTCTAAAACCACGGGAACATCCGTACCTCGCGGGTTGAATTCCGCTAAACGGTGGGTTTCAATAAACATCGGGTTTTCGATCTTATGTTTAACCGCTTTAAAAGCAGGATTGAAACGTTCTACATGCCCGACTTGTCCTTTTACGTTGTATTCTTTGGCCAAAGCGATGATTTCTTCGGCTTCTTCAACAGTAGTGGAAATCGGTTTTTCAATAAAAACGTGTTTTCCGGATTTGATGGCTACGCGAGCGCATTTGTAGTGGGAAAGTGTAGGGGTTACAATATCAACCACGTCTACAGCGTGAATCAATTTGGCGATGGTGTCGAATCGCTGGTAACCGAATTCCTGAGCTATTTTTTCGGCATAGTCCTGATTTTCATCATAAAAGCCTACTAATTCATATTTTTCAGATTGTTGTAGTAATCGCAAATGTATTTTTCCAAGGTGGCCCGCACCCAAAACGCCTACTTTAAGCATAGAAACTATTTTTAACAAATGTAAAATTAAAAATAGTAAATCCCAACTTTTAAAATTCCAAATTCCAATTTTAAAACGATTACACTTTTTGGAGTTTGGGATTTGATTTTTGGAATTTTTAAGCCTAATTTTACAGAAACAAATAAGCCGAAAAAGTGAGAGATTTAGCCAAACATCAAGGACTTCGAAATCAGTTGGTAAGCCTATTGGAGAAAAAGGGCATTACGGATAAAAACGTATTGGAAGCGATTAGAAAGATTCCGCGTCATTTATTTCTGAATTCAAGTTTTGAAGACTTCGCCTATCAGGACAAACCCTTTCCGATAGGGGCCGGACAGACTATTTCTCAACCCTACACTGTGGCGTTTCAAACCGAATTGCTTCAGGTGAAAAAAGATGATAAAGTACTTGAAATCGGAACCGGTTCGGGTTATCAGACGGCTGTTTTGTGTACGATGGGTGCCAAAGTGTATTCCATTGAAAGACAAAATGAATTGTTCAAAACGACTTCGCTGTTATTACCGAAACTGCACATCCGTCCTAAACATTTGGCTTTTGGTGACGGTTATAAAGGGTTGCCTGCGTATGCACCTTTCGATAGTATTATTGTAACGGCTGGTGCTCCGTTTATACCGCAACCGCTTATGGCTCAGCTTAAAATAGGAGGAAGGCTGGTGATTCCGGTTGGGGAAGATGTACAGGTAATGACACTTTTAATCCGCAAAAATGAAACCCAGTTCGAGAAACACGAATTCGGGGATTTCCGTTTTGTTCCGCTGTTGGAAGATAAAAATTAATGTGATTTTTTGATACGGTCAAGATCGCGTTTGTTGTCGCGGTCTTTTATGGTTTCTCGCTTGTCGAAGGTTTTCTTTCCGCGGCAAAGGGCGATGTCTAACTTTGCAAGACCTTTTTCATTGGTAAACAAACGCAAAGGAATAATCGTCAACCCTTTATTCTGAAGGCTTTTCTCCAGACTTTTCAATTCACGACGGTTTAAAAGTAATTTACGTTCACTTTTGGCTTTGTGGTTGTAATGCGTTCCGTAAAGGTATTCTTCTATGTTTGAATTGATTACAAACAGCTCACTGTTGTGGAATTCGCAGAAACTTTCAGCAATACCAGCCTTGCCCAAACGGATCGATTTGATTTCCGTTCCGGTCAAAACTATTCCGGCCGTATATTTTTCGAGTATTTCGTAATCGAACTTAGCCCTTTTGTTTAGTATGTTGACAGTTTTCTGCATAGGAGCGCAAATGTAAGAACAAATTGAAGAAGGCGCAATAGTTCCCTACTGTAATTTCAATAACTGATAGCTAACGGAATTCCCATTAATGGTTACGATGTAGAGATTACCAAAAACCGCATCGTCAATATCCGCATAAACGTCTTTCCCGATTAACTGGTTGACAAGTTTCGGAATGGTGTTGCTGTGACCGACAACCAGTACATTCTTATTCAGGTTTTCTTTTAGGAATACTTTAGTGTCAAGTGCTCTGGGATCGTATGTTTTGACCGTTTTTTGATTCTTCTCTGCGGTCGGAGCGGCAGTGGTCATAGTTCTTTTGTAATTGGTGCTGTAGACTTCATCAAATTTTATATCGGATAAAATACGGCTCCAGTTTTCTGCTCGTTTCAATCCGTTTTCCGATAATTCAGGATTTCCGGAATTGTCCATTTTTTCCGCATGACGAATCAGGTAGAAGGTCGTGGTGCTGTTTTGGGAAATGCCAAGTTGTGTGGACAACATAATAATCAGGGTAAGTAGTAATTTCATATAACGGAAAAATTAACGTTCGTTTGGGTTTAAAAGAGAGTAGACAAAACTATCCGAATATACTCCCTGCCAATAAGTGTCCTGTTTGAAATGTCCTTCGCGAACAAATTCCTTTTTCTCAAGCAATTTCCAGCTGGAAACATTTTCAGTATGGGTAATGGCTTCAATCGAATGAAGTTTCATGCCTTCAAAACCGTATTGGATGGCGGCTGTTAAAACTTCGCTCATGATTCCTTTTCCTTTGAAGTCAGGATTTAACATATAACCGATTTCCGCACGATGGTTTTCCGGCTGGATTTTAAAAAAACCAATAATACCGATTGACTTTTGTTTTTCTTTCAGACAAATCGCCCAGTTAATCGCTTCGCCTTTTTCCAGTAAGCTGCGCATAAATTCTATATGTTTGACAGCATCGTCAATTTGTTTGGGCATTTCACGCGGAATGTATTGCATTACTTCCGGATTGGAACGAAGTGCAAACAGTTCCGGAGCATCTTCGTTACGGATTTGTCGAAGGGTCAGCCGATCGGTTTCCAAAACAGGAAAATCTGAAAAATCAAAAGTTAACATACTGAAGTAAATTTCTGTAAAAATACTCTTTTCAAAATAATTTAAGAAATGCATTAAAAAATTATTCCAAATACTGTTTATTTTATAAAAATTATTAAATTTATAAGACCAAAAACTTACGAACTAATACAGAATAGCATGGAACCGAATTATGAAACAATTGACAAAGAGTTGATTAGCACTTTGTTTTTCCCGGATGACGATGTTTTGGAAGATGACAAACAGGCCATTTTACAACGCAAAAACGATTTAAACAGAGCGTTATCCTTAGGAAACCTTGAACATTTAAAAATAAAAATCTTTTTTGAAGATGATAAATCCAAAAAAATGGTCGACACAACCATTTGGGGACTGACCGACGAACGGATCATTTTAAAACAAGGAGTGGTCATTCCGATAAAACGAATTTACAAAACCGTATAAGCTGTCTTTTGACAGCTTTTTTTATGCAGAATAGCGGGGCAAAAATATCTTAAGAAATTATAACATTTTATGTAGATAATTTTAACAATCGGGTGTATTTAAAAAACCTAACTTTATCTGACAAATCTCAATCTACTATAGCTCTTATAGTTAACCTTATTATTCCTATTTAACGGTTTCTAATGCTGCGGTTTAAATCATTATGCTGATCAGTAACAAAAAGGGGAAGTAACAGTAAGCCTTTGCGTTGGCATTTTACGAGTTTAATAATTCATTAATCAAAATCGAACATTATGAGATCAATTGCAAAACTATTATTTGTTTTGGGCTTTACTGTAGTTTCGTACGCCCAGGAGAGTCCAAAAGGCAACGACGATGAAAATGCCATGGACGCCAAAAAATTACCGGAAATCGTTATTAAACGCGCCGGTGATGATTTCTCTGTTTATTTACCTGAATATGAGAGCAAAGATGCTAAAATCAAACATTTGCAGGATGCTTTTATCGCTTACGAGCTTGGTAAAGATTACGAAGGTTATGATAATTTTTTAGTGACAATGAAAATTAAAGGCGCTTCTCTGGCAGCCACTTATAATGAAAAAGGTAAACTTACAAGAGTTGTCGAAAAATATGATAACGTTGTTTTACCAATGACCGTTGTTTATGGCGTTTACAGACAATTTCCAGGTTGGAAAATTGAGAATGACAAGTATTTATACGCTCAGGAAGACGGTGAGATTACTAAAAAACAATACAATTTAAAACTCACTAAAGACAAAGAAACTAAACGCATAGTTGTCAATTCTAAAGGAGATATTTTAAAAGGAATTTAAAAAAGTAAAGATATACCTCTTCAAAGCACTCAAATTTGAGTGCTTTTTTTGTGCTTAATTCTGATATTACGCACTGAAAACCAGTAAATTAGCTTTAAATGTTAAAATTTCGTGCATTTCGTCGATTTAATTTGCAGTTAATCGAAATTGATGTACATTTGTCTCGTTATCAATTAGTTACGAAAAAATAATTGGTAGCGAAGCAATAACATTTAAATTTTAATTTATGAAAGTATCAACAATCTTCCGCCCCTTATCGATCATTGTCCTACTTATCACTTTTGCTTCTTGCTCTTCAGAAAGTACTGAGGATTCATCTCCTGCCAATTCATCGGAATATGTTATCAAAAATAACTATACCTATTCTCAAATCGAATTGGACATCTTAAACCTTGTAAATGCTCATCGCGCCGGATTAGGTTTAAATCAATTAGAGAAAATCAATCATATTTCGAATGTTTCAGAAGAACACGATCAGTATATGATTGCTAACAATACATTATCGCACGCCCTTTTTGCCCAAAGAGAAGATAATTTACGCGCTACAGTGGGAGCACTGTCAGTAGGAGAGAATGTTGCTTATAACTATTTAACAGCACAATCTGTAGTAACGGCCTGGTTAAACAGCCCTTCGCACAAAGCAAACATGGAAGGGAATTATACCCACTGTGGTATATCGGTAAGAGCCAATGCAGATGGAAAGTTATACTTTACCAACATCTTTATCCGCAAATAATCGAGTTAAAAATATGTGTTTAGTTTCTGGGTTATATTTTTAATCCAAAAAGAAAGTCCCGAATAAACCCGGGACTTTTCTTTTTTATTCAAATAATTTATTCTGTAAAATCCAGATCACGGTTATGGGTTTCTTCGATGGTTACCGTAGAATAGATTCCAAGGGAAAAAGCTACAATACCAACTATTGCAGCCGCTGTGATTACACCACTGTTTACTTTAAAGCTGTCAAAGGCAATAAGCATTACGGGAACTAAACCGCGAACCATATTGGGAATTGTTGTGGTAGCCGTACTTCTGATATTGGTTCCGAACTGTTCTGAACCAACCGTGACAAACATCGCCCAATATCCGGTACCCAGTCCCAGCCAGGCGCAATAGAAGTAATACATATTCTCGGTTATTTTTCCGGAGAAAAGCAATAAAGCAACGCCAACAATGGTAAAAAGCATCATGTATAAGATCGCTTTTTTTCGGGAACGCAGCCAATGGGAAATAAAACCGCTGGCAAAATCACCAACAGAAATACCCACATACGCCCACATAATTGCCTTTCCGGGGGTAATGTCACGGATTCCCATCACCGGTGCAAATTGATTCGCCATCATGGCAAGAATGCCTATACAAAACCAAGTAGGTAGGCCGATGGCGATGCATTTCAGGTATTTTACAAAACGATCCCAGTTGGTAAAGAAGGAAAGGAAATTCCCTTTTTCGATGTTTTCCTCGTGTTTTATGTCGTTGTAAATTCCGGATTCAACTACACTCACCCGTAAGAACAATAATAACAATCCTAAGCCACCGCCAATGATGTAAGCGATAGTCCAGTCCCCGGCTAATTCAACGGTTAATTGCGCTACTACCGCACCAAGCAAACCGAATCCTGCTACAATGGAGGTTCCGATGGCGCGTAACTGTTTGGGTAACGATTCGGAAACTAGAGTGATTCCTGCGCCTAATTCTCCGGCAAGACCAATTCCTGCTATGAAACGCAATAAGGCATAAATGGTGGTTTTGTCCTGAAATGGCATTTGCGGCAGAAATCCGCAGGCGATATTGGCAATCGAATACACTAAAATCGAGCCGAAAAGCACAGACAGTCTTCCTTTTTTATCTCCCAGAACTCCCCACAGGATGCCTCCTAAAAGCAATCCCGTCATCTGATAATTCAGAATCAGCGTTCCGGCAGTATCGGCATCTAAATTAAGGTCTTTTAAACTCGGGACACGAACAATCCCGAAAAGCAATAAATCGTAAATATCAACGAAATAGCCTAAAGCCGCCACGATTACGGGAAAAGAGAATAAATGTTTTAGCTTTTGGTTTAGAGTGAATTCTTCCATTTTTTTTGTTTGGTGTTCAAAAATAGAAAAAAATAGAAAGAATGTACCCGTTTGATGAATTCTTTGGAAAAGGGGATTTTGATTATTTGCTGAAGATTTCAGTACAGAAACTTTCTTCTACCGGATGCGCCGCAATAAATTTCATATCCAGAAGACCGGCTATGGTTTGTGCAATCTGATTCTGGTATAACTGTACTTTCTTTTTTACTTCGCCTTTAGCGGGTATTCCAGGCCCCATAATGGCAAACCAAACCTGATCAGACCCGGGAATGGATTCACCGTGTTTGGTCCAGTGGCTTTTTCGTTTGCTTCCTCTGCCGTGATCTACCGTAATTAAAAGCGCGGTCTTGTTTTTATAGTGTGGTGATGATTGCACATAATTCCAGATTTCCTCCAGCCATTTATCAATCTGATTTGCAGCGTTCAGGTAGTTTTGGTATTTGCCCACATGCGCCCATTCGTCTGTTTCGCCATAGGCAATGTATACTATTTTAGGGTTTCTGGCCGTCAGATATTCCATAGCGGCATAATGGGTGAAAACGTCTAAACATTCCCGATCGTTCCAGGGTTTTAAACTGTTTTGAAGCATGTTGTTCAGTAGTTTTTCCTTTTCATTGGGATTTTTTCCTCCTATGCTGTCAAATGCTGCAAAAACCGGAAATCCGCTACGCTGCTCGTTTAGGATTCTGTTGAAAGTTTCCCAAGCCGTAAAAGCCGCCACTTTTCCATTGTAGGAAGGATGGAGGTTGAGGAATTCCAGGATGTTGGTGTTCGGGTTTTCAGGATAGCCATTGGAATCAATGTTTTTATCGACATAACCGCAAAAAATTTCACTGTAACCGGGATAGGAAAACAGGTAAGGGTTGGCATTGTTTACTTTCGATCCGTGCTTCCGGTTACCGTACAGCTGACCTTGTTCTTCAACGACCGTCCAAAGGAAAGGCATCAGTTTTTTTCGACGTTGTTTATAATTATGACCTCTGTAATCGTTAAAAGCCGCTTTACTTTTAGAAGGATTGTACTTTTTCTTAGAGGCAATCCGGGCATCCATTCCGTAAAAAACTTCCTGCCATCGCAAACCGTCAATGGTTACAATTATCATGTTTTCAATTTTTTGTTGAGAAAAAACCGTAGTGGTGAAAAGCAGCAATAAAAAGATGGTTTTTTTTGGAAGCATGATATCGATTTTGCGCTGTAATTTCCTCCATACAAGTTAGAAAATATAATCGGATTTCCGGCTAACAGCAATAGAATTGTCTGTAACGGATGAAAAATATCAAATATATACCTGATGTTTTATTTTTTCGATTATGTCAAAACGCAGCGGTTTGGAGACGAAATTTTTGACCACATCGAATTCCCTGGCTTTTTTCTTGTCTTTAGGATCGATGGAGGATGTAAGAATGATAACAGGCGATTGTTTTTCAAAATTCCGGTACTCTACAAGAAAGTCCCAACCGGTTTTTTTAGGCATGTTCAGATCCAACAATATCAAATGGTTTCCTTTTTTGTCGTTTTCTTTTAAGTAAATTATGGCTTCGTCCACGGATTGACTGGTATGGATTTTTTCTTTTTGGTAGAACTTCTCCAGAACTTTTGAGTGGAGCAAATTGGTAATCAAATCATCATCCACCAGTAGAATGTCTTCCACCATGTTCTTTTTCCGTGCTATGGAGTCCATTTCGATAGACTGACCAAACGTTAGTTTATCGTTCAGTTTGTAGATGATGGCGTTTATTTTATTGAACGAATTGATGCCTTCCTGCACAAGGATTCTTTCTTCTCCAAGTAAACGGTCGTCCTGATTGAGCACATCGACTATGGAATGCAGTTTTGCATATTCATGCCTTAATTCGTGGGAAGTGATAAAGGAAAGTTCTTTAAGCAACAGCAGCTGGTTTCTGATGTGTTCGTCGAATCGTTTGCGTTCGGTAATGTTATTAACGGTAAGCATAAAACCCAAAACTTTTTTAGAAATATCCAGTACTGGTGCCAGTTTGATATAGTACCAATTTTCAGTAGTGTCTTTTTGTTTGAATTTTGATTCAAAATCAATAGTATCTCCTTTTAGAACTTTCGGAATTAATACTGAAAAATCTTCTCTTTGCTCCGTAGAGAAATAATCAAGAAAAACTTTATTAAGTCTGATATCTTTTTTGAGTTCTTTCTTAAAAAATGATTTTGTCTGTTGATTAAATGAGATGATTTTCAAATCATTATCAATCAGGGTGTAAGCCGTTTCCGTTGTGTTGAAAATAGCCTGTAAATTGGCTTCAGATTTTTTGAGCGCCTGCATTTCGTACTTTCTTGACAGATTAACCCTGAGAATTTCTCCAATCATATTCAGCAATTTACGTTCTTCTTCAAGAAACGGGCCTTCGTACTCTTTAGGTTTTTCTTCAAGATACACGATTTCAATTGTACCGCTTTGATAATCAGTGGTTGAAAAGATTGTTTGCTGAAGATATGGGCTTTTTTTGTAATTGGTGGTTTTTGCTTCGTGTTTACCAATGGTAATCCTTGCCGCGGTAATTTCCGGAAACTGCCATCCGGAAGGAAGTATGTCAACAATTTCTTTGAGCAATGAAGGAATAGACCGTTTTTCGTTTTCAAAAATCTGACCAACAAGGTATAACGTTGTTAGTTCTTTTATCCTTTCATTGAGTTGGTAAAGGGCGATGTCTTTCTCATGCTCCATTTTTTTTCTGGATGAGAAATCAATGGAATAGATGCAAATGCCGATGACATTGTTTTTTTTATCGCGAATGGGAACCATAACCACTTTCAGATAATTGATGGAACCGTCTTTTACGGGATATTCAATATCGTATCGTGCAGTTTTGCCTTTCAGGACATTTTTGAAATTGTTGAGGACAAAATTTTTACGCTTTTCGGCAAGCGTATCGAGATAATAATCCCCGACTTTAAATTCTTTTTCCAAAAACAGTTTTGATTTTTGCCGTGCCTGTTCATTGAAGTACACAATATTGAATTTTGTATCAACCAGTGTGTAACCGATGTCATTATTTTCAAATATATCCTTATTGTTTTCTCCTGATTTGTTGATGATTTTGAATTTTTTTACCCGTTCGCTGATATTGTGGAAGATAACCAGGATTTGCTGGTCATTCAGAATTTGAGTGTTGATTTCCGTATAAACGATGTTGCCATTGCGGCCGATTAATTTAAGGTCTGTAAAATTACCACTGTGGCTGAGTAGCGTTTCCAGTGTGATGCTGTTTTCAATGGATTCATTCTGCTTGATGAGCGATGAAATATTCAGTTGTAAAATGGCTTTACGAGTATGATGCAACATCTCACACATGGCTTTATTACAGTCTGAAATTGCGCCATTGTGATTGATAATCATTATAGGATCAACGGCATTTTTGAATAAAGCCTTAAGGATGTTTTTTTCGGTCCCTGAAATCGCATCAGTTATTTTTGAGATACTCTTTTTCATGGTTCTGAATTGTAGGGCGGAGTTCGGTAAACTGTGGTTTTCAATATTAAATTAGTGATTTTTAAAGAGATAAGCTAGGTTGCTGCCGGTTTTTCTATTGATGGTCATTTTTATCGGATGATTGGCTGCCTAAATAAAAAATACCCGACCGATTCCTAAGAACCGGTCGGGTACAACCAAAAACCAAAAATAAAAAATATGAAAAAACTAAATTACTCTTTGTCTGTCTGGTTTCGGAAAACCAATTGTCCGTCAAAACTGTCCAACAGTATAATACTGTCTGTTGTTATTTTTCCGGCGAGGATTTCTTTAGAAAGCTGATTTAAAACTTCCTTCTGAATCACGCGTTTCACCGGTCTTGCCCCGAAAGTCGGATCGTATCCTTTTTCAGATAAATAGGCGATAGCTTCTGGTATGGCATCCATTGTGATGTGTTGTTGTGCCAGCATCTTGATAACACTTTTCAACTGTAAGCCAACAATTTCACGGATGTTGTCGTTGCTTAACGGTGTGAACATCACGATTTCGTCAATACGGTTGATGAATTCCGGACGAACCGTTTGTTTCAATAAGCCTAATACTTCCACTTTTGCCGCTTCCGTTGTCGCTTCGATTCCGCCTTTAGCTCCGCTCAGTTCGGCTTTGCCTCGGGTTAAATTCTCAAATTTTTCCTGTATAATGTGGCTTCCCATGTTGGAAGTCATGATAATGATCGTGTTTTTGAAATCGGCCAATCTTCCTTTGTTGTCCGTTAAACGTCCTTCGTCCAAAACCTGTAACAAAATGTTGAAGGTGTCCGGATGCGCTTTTTCAATTTCGTCCAGCAATACAACGGAATATGGCTTTCTTCGTACGGCTTCCGTGAGCTGACCGCCTTCATCGTAACCTATATAACCCGGAGGCGCACCTACTAAGCGGCTCACGCTGTGACGTTCCTGATATTCGCTCATGTCGATTCGGGTCATTGCATTTTCATCGTCGAATAAATATTCTGCCAAAGCTTTTGCCAATTCGGTTTTACCGACACCGGTTGTTCCCAAGAACAGGAAGGAACCGATTGGTTTTTTGGGATCCTGTAATCCGGCACGGCTTCTGCGCACGGCATCACTGATAGCCTGTATTGCTTCTTCCTGGCCGACTACCCGATGGTGTAATTCATCTTCTAGTTTCAGTAATTTTTCGCGTTCGCTTTGCAGCATTTTGGTTACCGGGATTCCGGTCCATTTTGCAACTACTTCAGCGATGTCGTCGTGTGTTACTTCTTCTTTGATCAACGATTTATCCGATTGATTCTCCTGTAATTGTTTCTGCAAACCGTCTAGTTTTTCCTGAGCGTCCTTGATTTTTCCGTAACGGATTTCGGCTACTTTTCCGTAATCACCATCGCGTTCGGCACGTTCGGCTTCGGCTTTGAAATCTTCAATCTGTTGTTTTACCGATTGGATGTGGTCTACCAGATCTTTCTCGGATTTCCATCGGGTATAGACTTCGTTGCGTTCTTCTTTTAAGTTTGCTAAATCTAAACCTAAAACTTTCAGTTTCGTTTCGTCATTCTCTCTTTTTATCGCTTCAATTTCAATTTCCAGCTGCATGATTTTACGATCCAAAACGTCTAACTCTTCCGGTTTTGAATTGATTTCCATGCGCAATTTGGAAGCGGCTTCGTCCATTAAATCGATGGCTTTGTCCGGCAGGAAACGATTGGTGATGTAGCGCTGGGACAATTCCACCGCAGCAATAATCGCATCGTCTTTGATTCGTACTTTATGGTGTGTTTCGTATTTTTCTTTGATACCGCGCAGGATGGAAATCGCACTTTCGGTATCCGGCTCATCGATGTTGACTTTCTGGAAACGACGCTCCAACGCTTTGTCTTTTTCGAAATATTTTTGATACTCGTCTAAAGTTGTAGCTCCGATGGCTCTTAATTCACCACGGGCTAATGCAGGTTTTAAGATGTTCGCGGCATCCATTGCGCCTTCGCCACCTCCGGCACCCACCAACGTGTGGATTTCGTCAATGAAAAGAACAATGTCGCCTTCCGCGGAAGTTACTTCTTTTACTACCGATTTTAAGCGTTCTTCAAATTCCCCTTTATATTTTGCACCGGCAATCAGGGCTCCCATGTCTAAAGAGAAAACAATTTTGTCTTTAAGGTTTTCTGGAACATCTCCGGCTACAATTCTGTGTGCTAATCCTTCTGCGATCGCGGTTTTACCTACACCGGGTTCCCCAATCAGCATTGGGTTGTTTTTCGTTCTGCGCGATAAAATCTGTAATACGCGACGGATTTCTTCATCACGGCCAATTACCGGATCGAGTTTACCGTCATTGGCCAACTGATTTAAATTTTTCGCGTATTTGTTTAACGCATTGTAGGTTTCTTCGGCTGAGGCTGAAGTTACACGCTCTCCTTTACGGATTTCGCCAATAGCGGCTTCCAGGCCTTTTTCGGTTACACCTTGATCTTTTAAGATTTGGGCAACTTTGCTCTTCGATTTGAAAATGGCTAAAATCAAATGTTCGATGGAAACATATTCGTCGTTCATTTTTTTAGCGATGATGTTGGCTTCGTTTAAAGCGGTTCCGGCTTCACGGGAAAGCATTAAATCACCACCGGAAACTTTCGGGAAACTCTGAATGGTGCTGTCTAAAATCTGTCGGAACAGGTTTAGGTTTACATTCAGTTTCTTCAGGATAAAGGGTGCAACGTTTTCGTCCACTTCCAAAATACCTTTGAAGATGTGTTCGTTCTCCAACTGTTGCTGGCCGTTGCCTTGTGCAATCTGCTGTGCGTGCTGCAAAGCTTCTTGCGATTTAATTGTTAAGTTATTTATGTTCATAATTTTTATCTATTTGTTTTGTTTAGTAACACGCTAAAGTTTGTATACCTGAAGCCCACTGGGCTTCCTCCTCTTAATATCAAACCTGGGATTTGATGGTTAAATTATTTACGTTCATACTATTATGTGCTATATCTCGTTCGTTGTTTTTGTTTAGCTTTGCAATCAAATAGACAATTTGTGTTCCAATGTGAAAAATAGGACAAAATGACTGGTTTTGATGGGTTTTAAAGGTTAAATGGATGAAAAACTAAGACAAAATGTCTTAAATTTATGAAATAATGACGAAATCAGCAGTCTTACTAGTCTTGTTTTTGCTTTTGTTTTCCTGTAAAGAGAAGGATGATTTTCAGAAAATTGCAGAAACCGATGTTTTGTTGGGAGAACCACAACCCGGAGAATGGTTAGCGGACCATCCTGAAAAAGGGCAAACCTTTGAGGCTTATTCAAAATTGACTCCGATGAAGCCCAATGACAAGCAAAATAAGATTTACATATTACCAATGGGCGATTTCACACCAGAGGAAAGTAAAATTTTAGATTTGACTGTGGAGTACCTCGAGCTTTTCTACGGAATTAAAACCGTGAAGATGCCTGCCATTAAGGATAATGTTGTGCCCGTCGATAAACGAAGAATGAATGAAATGAACGAACAGCTCGATGCCGCTTTCCTGATTCATGAGTATATTCCCGGTTTGAAACCTAAAGATGCTTTGGTGATCATGATGATCACTTCCAAAGATTTGTATCCGAAGCCTTCCTGGAATTATGTTTTCGGTTTGGCCTCTTATTCAGAGGGGGTAGGAGTGGGTTCCATGTTTCGCTATGAGCCTAACGGCAATGATTTTTCGTTAGCGTTGAGAAGAACCATAAAAGTTTCGGCACATGAAATCGGGCACATGTTTAAAATGAAGCATTGTACACACGCACAATGTGTAATGAACGGAGTAAATAACTTACCGGAAGCCGATTCAAGACCTAATACGTTATGTTCGGTTTGTGTGAAAAAAATGAATCATAATTTTGGTTTTAATACGGTTGAAAGATTTGGGAAATTGATTGCCTTTTATGAAAAGCACAATCTGTTGCCTGATGCTGAAATCATGAAAAATCAATTAGAAACACTACAATAACATGAGTTTTTTTAAAAGTCTTTTTGGAGAATCTGAAGACAGAAATTCGCAATCAAAAATGAATTGGGAACCTTTAACCGAATTGCATCAGTTAGAGGAAATCGTAAAGCAATCTTTAGAAAAACCCATTCTTATTTTTAAGCACAGCACCCGTTGCAGTATCAGCAGGATGGCTTTGAAGCAGTTTGAAAACGCCTTTGATTTTCAGGACAGCATCACACCTTATTTTCTGGATTTGTTGGAATACAGACCGGTTTCCAATGAAATTGCCTCATTATTTGAGGTGGTGCATCAGTCGCCACAACTAATTGTGATTAAAGACGGAAAGGCGGTTTATGATGTTTCCCATGACGGTATTGATGCCGAAGATTTAAAACGGTTTCTGTAATTTGTACTAAAATAAAAATGCCTGCTGATTAAAGCAGGCATTTTGGTAAGATAAAGGTTGGTTTTAAAACATTCCTCCGCCTTGTTTTACGTTATTGTCTCTTTGTTTTCGGTCAAGCGATTTGTTTTTACCGCTTCCAAATCGATAGCTGAAATTTAGGTTAACCGTTTGGCTCTCCCATTTGAAAGTACCGGTTATGTGTGCCGGTTCTGTAGAAATAAAGCGGGATTTCATCGTTTTGAAAACATCGTTGAATCGTAAGCTTAAAGAGCCTTTTCCTTCAAACAGGTCTAATCGTGATCCTAAATCGGTTTTCCACATATCTTTATTGGAGAATTGTAGGCCCTTTTTTCCGCCGGAATACATGGTAAACCAAATCAATCTGAAGTTTTTAGTTACTTTAAAAGTGTGATTCATTCTTGAATTGAAAATGACAGCATTTAACTTTTCTTCGTATAAATTCCCGTCTCTTTTCTCAAGGACTCCTCTTGAATTGGTAAAATAATTGTCCAGTCCAAAGTTTACATTCCACCATTTTTTGAATTCATAACTACCTGAAAGTTCTAAGCCATATTCCTGATTTTTGTCAAAGTTTCTAAAGGTCATCAACTGCTTTGTTGGATCGTAAGGATTACTTGTTAACACCTGATTGATGTCGTCTTTGATAAGTCTTACAAAAGCACCGGCTGTAATGTTCCCTTTTTCCAGTTTTCGGGTGTAATTTGCTTCTATTGAATTTGTGAACTGAGGTTTTAATTCCGAATTTCCTATCTGTTCAACAGTTGAAGTGCTCCATTGTCTGATTTTATTTACCTGCTCCATGTTTGGACGGTCAACTCTTCTTGAATAATTAAAATTGAAGGAATTGTTTTCAGAAGGAGTATACGTCAAAAATGCTGAGGGATAGGCTGTAAAAATATAATCCGTGAAGGTTTCATTCGAAAACCCAGTTTTATTGAAGGTTCCGTTTACGTTATAACTTTCCAGACGCAATCCAAGCTGATAACTCCATTTTGTATATTGTTTGCTAATGTTTCCGTAGGCAGACTGAATATCTCTTTTAAAGTTAAAGTCGGCATCAAAAGCATCGTTTACAAAAAAGTTGTTGGACGTTTCGTCTAATCGGCTTTCAAGACCTAATTCAATCTTGGTTGTTTCGTTTATCGGATTGACAAAATCAATATTCCCGATAAAGTTTTTTCCGTTTTTGGTGACATCGTTTTTACGTAAAAAAGTATCATTTCCGTCTACATATATACTGTTTTCAGGCGATTTGTCTGTATTGTAATTTAATTCGATGTCTAATGTTTTTTCCTCTTTGTCAAAAATATGTTTGAAGGCTACATTATAAGTTTGATTTTTGGTTTTACCTGTAGCATTTTGATTTTGAACCTGATCAGCAGTAGCCGGATTGTAATAATTTACACCATTTTCAAATTTAAAAACCGGGCTGTTAAACGTTTGTAAAGTATAAAATGACAAAGTATTTTTATCGTTGATGTAATAATCCGTGCCTAATTTGGTAAAATGTTCTTTGTTGAATTCCGTGATTTTAAAGGTCAAATCATAATCCTCGGCACTGTTATATTTGTCCCAATGCACAATGCCCTCGTTTATTCTTTTCCCGTGATTTAAAGAATAGGTACTGTAAAAATTGAATTTATTTACTTTGTAATTCATGTCGATGGAACCGTTGAACTTCGGAACGATACCGAAAACCACTCCCGAATTTACATTCCCGTTAAAACCCATCATTGAATTTTTATTCAGAACGATATTGATAATCCCGCTCATTCCTTCCGGATTGTATTTTGCCGATGGATTGGTAATCAACTCAATTTGTTTGATGGATGTAGACGGAATTTGTTGCAAAGCCTGAAGTGCCGTTAAATTTGAAGGCTTTCCGTTAATAAGGATTTTTACATTTTCGTTGCCTCTTAAACTTACCGTATTGTTTTGTAAATCAACGTTTACTGTTGGGATGTTGTTCATTATTTCGGCAGCAGTGGCACCCGTAGCCTGTAAATCTTTTCCAACGGTAACGACTTTTCTGTCAATCTTTTGAACAATAGCCGTTTTCTCTTTGGTAATCACTACTTCGCTCAATTGTCTTGCTTCTTCTTCTAACGCAATGTTTTTTAAATTGATAGTGTTTTCCTCTTTTGAAAAATTCAGGGTGGTTTCAAATTTCTTATAACCCATGAAACCAATTTCAACGGTTAATGTTTTTAACGGTAAATTGTTTAGGCTAAAGGTCCCGTTTTCTTTAGTAAGACTGCCGGAAATTACATTGTTTCCCTCTTTGACCGTAACGGTCGCATAAGGTAAAGGTTCATTTGTTTTCCGGTCGATTATTTTTCCGGATAAAGTTCCCGTGGCATCCATTTTAACAGAAGTTGTAATTGTTGGGGGAACGGATTGTTGAGCCTGCATAGTAGCAACAGAAGCTAATAAGCAAAGCATGATCGCTTTTACTTTCATTTTGATTAATTTTTTTTCCGCTACGCTCCAAACAGTTCGGCTGCGCCTCGGGTTGATTGATGATGATGGTGCAAAGCTAATGCAAAAAATAATACTATGCAATACAAGGTACTATTTATTTTAAAATATTTTGCTTTGTCAAAAGGAAGACGATTGAAAAGGGATTTTGTAAAATAAAAAAGCAAAAAAAAATCCGGAGTGGTTAACTCCGGATTTTTAAGATTATTTTTTAATGATTTTCCTGAAATGTTGTTTGCCGTTGCTGGCTGCTTTCAGAAAGTAAATTCCGGATGAAAATCCGCTGATATCAATGGTTTTAGTCTGTTTGTCCGAAGGGATATTGTCTGTAAAAATTGTTTTGCCGTTTACATCCATTATCGTTACTTCAATATTCTCAACAGTTGGTTTTTCAAACTCCAATGTTATAAAATCACTGGCTGGATTAGGATAAAATGTAAATTCCGGCTCATTAGAGGTTGCAGTTTCATCAGATATTTTTGCACAACTAATCGCCGTAACCGATCTTGTTCCGTTGGAATTAGTAATGGAACCCACACTGTTTTTAGCTTTTAAGTAATAGGTATACGTTGAACCGGCGGTAATCAGATAGGTATTTAAAAAAGACGTTCCGGTAACATCGGCAGCGTATAAATTGCCGTTTCTGTAAATATCATAACTGGTCGCATTTGCCGAAGCCGTCCATGTTAAATTGATGGCGCTTGTAGTTCCGCTGCACGTGGCTGTTGCTGTTAAAGTAAAACTTCCCGGAGCACAAGTAATGGCCGTTGCCGATAAAGTCCCATTTGAATTATTGGTGGAACCGGTGGTGTTTTTGGCTTTGATATAATAAGTGTAATTTGTTCCGACTGTAATGTAGGTATTCAGAAACTGGGTTCCGGTTATGTCACTGGCATATAGATTTCCGTTTCGGTAAATATCGTAAGAATTCGCATTGGAAGAAGCCGTCCAGTTCAATCGTATTTGACTGGTTGTTCCACTGCATTCCGGAGTTGCTGTAAGTGTAAAAGCACCCGGAAGCGGAGCCGAACAGGTAACGCCTAAGTTTGATTTTAAGGAATTAAAATAGGAGAGGGCAAACGTATCACGCCAGGCAGAACTAGTAAGTTTCGTAGCATCCGCAGAATCCACAAAACCGATTTCGTTCAAACAGCCCGTTGCAGAAGAGTATTTCAATACCCCCAAATGATACGCTAAAAAGCTATTGTCTTCCACACATCTGCGGTTGTTCCAGGCGCCGTTTGTGGCCATATCGTTTTGGATTTTCTGTGCGAAAGCAATATCAGGTGCTGTATTAGTATCAGAATCGGTACAATAGAAAGTTTCCGTTCCGGTTCCTCCACCGGCATTGCAATGGATGCTTAACAAACGGTCGGCATTCCAGTTATTGGCCATCTGGGCACGTTGCGTTACGGAAATCCAGCTGTTTAGGTTGGTGGTTCGTGTCATTTGAACCGTCCAGGCAGAACAGGAATTCTGGATCAAGGTTCGGGTGCGTAAACCTACTTCCAGTGAAGTTTCGATTTCGGTAGCGGTTCTTCCGTCGGGATTGTCGCTTGTGGTGGCTCCGTAGCCATGCCCCGGATCGATAACTACAATTTGAGCCTTTAGTGTAAAGGCGGCAAAGAGGGCGAAAAGTATAGTGAATAGTTTTTTCATGGCTTAGAATTTTAATTGTGAGACGAATAGTTTACCGGTTTTTTCATCGGAGAAAATCACCTGATTGTTTCCGTAAAGCGAAGGGAGCATTTCGATTTGATTTTCAGTGGTGGTCAGTTTTATCGTTTTCGAAGTTCTAACATCGAACAACAGTATTTCGGCATTGCTTACCGAATGCCCGTCTTTGCTTTCATCTAAAAAACCGATTAAGTACTTATCATCTTTAGACCAAGCCGTTGCCAATCCTGTACCGATGTATTTTCCTTTATCGTTTCCGTCAACATTATAAAGGTAAATATCAGCTCCTTTATGAACGGCTACTTTTGTGCCGTCGTTGGAGAGGATTGCATTGTAGAATTGGCCTTCGTCATTGGTTACCACCCAGTTTTTGGAAGATTCTAAATCCGTGGCTTCAATTTTTAAAGTTGATGGATTCGTGTGGACAACCTTTTTGCTATTGCCTTTGAAGGATGGCAGGAAATTGTGGTTCAGGTTTAGTGGTTTTGCTTTCTTCTGTGTTACGGAAAACGCTTTCACTTTTGAATCGGAGAAATACGCTTTTTCACCTTTTTCTTTGTAATAGAAGGTTTTGCTGTCCTTATTCCAGGTGTAGGCGTAACCGCTTCCGTCTTTGTCGGACACCACGGTTATTCTTTTGGTTTTCATTTCAAGCAGATAAACGCCTTTGTTGTGTTCTTTGGTCAGCAAAACATACTTACCGTCCGGAGAAGCAACGGGATTGGAATAGGCCCCCTTAATTGCAATTTCCCTTGGTTTGGAGAGCTCCTGTGCCTGAAACTGAAGTCCGAGAAGTAATGTGGCGCACAATAAAAATTTTGTTTTCATAAATAAAAAATTAAATATTAAGTAGTAAATATATTACAAAAATAAATTAGGAACAAAAAAAAACACCTTGATAACAAGGTGTTTACTGTAATTTAATACAAAAATTTTAGATTTTATCTTCTGAACTTGTTTCGCGTAATGATGTTCTTCAGTTTTGCTTTCAGGTCTTCACCCGTATCGTAAACCATTTGTTCGTTGCTTGGGAACGGAACCGCTCTTCTTTCGAAATAAGGAAGATAATTGTCTTCGCAAGCGCGTTTGTCTCCATTGTAATTAGCATAAATATATTCGAAGTTGAATTCACTTGCGATAGGGAAAGCGTCGATCAACTGATTGGTTCTGAAATCAATATAATCCACTTTAGCGGTTACCTGGCAGGCTTTGAACTGGCGGAATTCATAAATATTGGCACGGATGGTTTTGAAATTATCCACGCGGATTGGATTCCCTAAACTGTCTTTAACCGGGTTCCCGTTAGCATCCAATAAAGGTTTTGTACCGTCTTTAACTTGTTTTTCCTTGATGAACTCTTTCTCTTTAACCTGCTCCGGAGAAATGTTGATCTGACGGAAATTCACGATCATGCCGTAATCGTAATTAATCCCTTTCTGGCGGTTGTTGTGGTAAACGGTCCATTTATCGTTAAGCCCGAACGTGCTGAAATCCAGTAAGTCGTTCTGTAAACGCGCAGGAATCACCATGTTGGTTTCATTTTTAGTGTAAACGTGCACAAAATCAGTTCCTTTAAACTGCGCCTCGTCCATCAATTGTTTCACATCCTTGTAACCCGGATTAATGTTTTCCAGATAGGCGAAATCATCATAAGCACGACGGAAACTCATTTTGTCATTGGTTTTCAACAGTAATTTGGAGTTGTCGTAAAGATGTTTCGATAAAGCGTTTTTACTGTTTACAATCTCCGTGGAATAATCCTCAAAAGGGAAAATCGCATTTCTGCCTTCTTTGATCAAACGCAAAGGCAATAACGGTCGGATTTTTTCCTGACGCGAATTCAATTGTAAATACGTATTGTATATTTTCTCAAGATTGGCAGGGTTACCGTCTTTCGCCAGCAAATCCACGGCACGTAAATCGCGCTCTTTCGCTTTGGCAAAAGCCTCTTCCATCAGGTAGATATAATCTTGTTTTCCTTTAGAAGTCTTGTTCGTTTTTAAGGCTTCCGCAGCACGGGAAATGGCACCGTCGTAGTCACCATCGCTCAACATGCTTTGTGTTTGTTTTACACCGCAGGAATAAGCAAATACCAATAATAAAACCAGAGAAGTAATTTTCTTCATAAACGATAAATTTTAGCAAAAATATAATTTTTCAGGAGCTTTTCCCGCTATTCACTATATCTTTTTGTCTTACAGAAAAAGTAATACAAAAAGGATGCCGTTTCTATCGGGGCTAGGGCATTATCTGAAAAATGGCAAAAAAAAAAACTCCGAAGACGATTTTCGGAGTTTTTGAAATTGAAATTATTTCGTTGGAATAGGAGGAAGCAACTTGCTGGAAACTTCTCCAAAACCAATTCGTACTGTATCATTTTTACAGAAACCTTTCATGATAACCGTATCCCCGTCGTTGATGAATTTACGCTCAGAACCGTCTTTCATCTGGATTGGGTTTTTCCCGCCCCAGGTAAGTTCCAACATCGATCCGAAAGAATCTTCGGCCGATCCCGAAATAGTTCCTGAGCCCATCATATCCCCGGAATTGATTCGGCATCCGTTGATAGTATGGTGTGCCAATTGCTGGCTCATGGTCCAGTACATGTATTTAAAGTTTGATTTACAAACCAAAGTCTCCTGATTATTTTCCGGAGTAATCGACACTTCTAAGTTGATATCAAAAGCGTGATCTCCTGTTTGCTGTAAATACGGAAGCGGCGTAGGCTCCTGTTTAGGGGATGCACAACGGAAAGGCTCCAAAGCATCCATCGTTACAATCCATGGTGAAATTGACGAAGCGAAGTTTTTCGCTAAGAAGGGTCCAAGTGGTACATATTCCCATTTCTGGATATCACGCGCAGACCAGTCGTTCAATAATACCATTCCGAAGATATAATCCTCAGCTTCACCAACCGGGATATTTTCCCCCATGATGTTGGCATCGGTAGTGATGAAAGCGGTTTCCAATTCGAAATCCACTAAGCGGGATGGTCCGAAAACAGGCTCTGTAGCGTCATTTGGTAATGTTTGTCCCATTGGACGGTGTACCGGAATCCCTGAAGGCACAATCGTAGAGCTTCTTCCGTGGTACCCAACCGGAATGTGTAACCAGTTCGGCAACAAGGCATTTGCCGGGTCACGGAACATTTTACCTACGTTGGTAGCATGTTCTCTGCTGGAGTAGAAATCTGTGTAATCTCCGATATGAACCGGTAATTGCATTTCCACATCGCTGATCTTGAAAACCACTACGTCGCGGTGTGCTTTATTATCGCGTAATTCGGAATTGTTGGCATCGAAAATATCAGCTAAACGGTTACGAACCAGTCTCCAGGTTTTTTTTCCGTCTCCGATAAAATCGTTTAAAGTGTCCTGCATGAACATATCGTCAGTTAAGTCGATACCTTCAAAATAGCCCAATTGCTGAAGCGCTCCCATATCGATGGCAAAATCACCGATTCGTGTACCGATGGTCACCACATCTTCTTTAGTGATAAAAACTCCGAAAGGAATATTCTGAATGGGGAAATCACAATTTTCAGGAACTGATAACCATGATGTTCTATTAGGATCGTTTGCTGTTATAGGCATGATGTCGTGTTTTTAGTAAATGTTGAATTTTCAATCATCAAATATACTTTCAATTGGGATTTTACCAAACACTTTTTGTATTTTTGAACTCGATTTAACAAACTTTATTGAAAATGCAACGCGACGAACAAATTTTCGACTTAATTCTTGAAGAACAAGACAGACAAATCCACGGATTAGAACTTATTGCATCAGAAAACTTTGTAAGCGACCAGGTGATGGAAGCTGCTGGTTCTGTTTTAACCAACAAATATGCAGAAGGCTATCCGGGTAAAAGATATTACGGTGGTTGTGAGGTGGTAGACGTTATCGAGCAGATCGCTATCGACAGAGCCAAAGAACTTTTCGGAGCTGAATACGTAAACGTGCAGCCACATTCTGGTTCACAGGCAAATACAGCTGTTTTGTCAGCTTGTTTAAAGCCAGGTGATAAAATTTTAGGTTTCGATTTATCGCACGGTGGTCACTTAACACATGGTTCTCCGGTTAACTTCTCAGGAAAATTATACCAACCTGTTTTTTACGGTGTAGAGCAGGAGACAGGTCGTCTGAACTACGATAAAATCCAGGAAATAGCTACTAAAGAACAGCCAAAATTAATCATTGCCGGTGCTTCAGCTTATTCCCGTGATATGGATTTCAAACGTTTCCGTGAAATCGCGGATTCTGTTGGAGCAATTTTAATGGCAGACATCGCGCATCCTGCAGGTCTAATCGCTAAAGGATTAATGAACGACCCTGTTCCTCATTGTCACATTATTACAACAACTACGCACAAAACGTTGCGTGGGCCTCGCGGTGGAATGATCATGATGGGGAAAGATTTTGAAAACCCTTGGGGCTTAACCACTCCAAAAGGAGAAATCCGTATGATGTCACACGTATTGGATATGTCGGTTTTCCCAGGAAATCAAGGTGGTCCGTTAGAGCACATTATTGCGGCTAAAGCAGTTGCTTTCGGTGAGGCTTTAACAGATGAGTTCTTCCAATATGCAATGCAGGTGCAGAAAAACGCTAAAGCAATGGCGGAAGCTTTCGTAAAAAGAGGCTACAACATCATCTCCGGAGGAACAGACAATCACATGATGTTAATCGACTTGAGAAACAAAGGAATTTCCGGTAAAGAAGCTGAAAACGCGTTAGTAAAAGCGGAAATCACCGTGAACAAAAACATGGTGCCTTTTGATGATAAATCACCATTCGTAACTTCAGGTATCCGTGTGGGAACGCCTGCAATCACAACTCGTGGTTTGGTGGAAGCAGATATGGAAACGGTTGTGGACATGATCGACCGTGTTATCATGAACCATACCAACGAAGAAGTACTGGAACAGGTTGCCGATGAGGTAAACGACATGATGAGCGAAAGAGCGATGTTCGTTTTCTAGTCATCATTTAAATTATAAAAGAAAGTCTCTCATTTTTGAGGGACTTTTTTATTTGTAAAAATAATTCACCGATTGTAACACTGAGGTAATCAGAATCACTCCCAAAACAATATAACGAAAGTACTTTTGCAAGGTTTTCTCTAAAATCTTTTTCCCAATCCAGGTCCCTAAAATGCTAATAATAACCAGTCCGGGAATATAAATGAGATGTTCTTTGAGGAAATAACCGTTGTATATATAAATTGCAGCCCTGCTGGAGTCAACTCCTAAATCGATTAAAGCAGATGTGGCAATAAAAATGTCTTTCTCCAGATTGAAAGCGCTTAAAGTAAGTCCGCGAATGGCACCACCAGTACCGATTAAGCCGGCCAGAAACCCGGATAAAGTTCCCCCAATAAAAAGATTCTTGTCGGTCCTGTTAAGTGTTTTATGGATGTTAAAAATTAAGTAGACGGATAATGATAGTAATACAAAGCTCATGCCGAGTTCAATTTCTTTCTGTGGAATGTATTTGGTTAAAAAAGCACCTATAATCACAAAAACAATTGCCGGCAGTCCCAGTTTGATAAAAATAGCTTTGTCAATGCCTTTGCGGAACAACATGATTTTAGAAATATTACTGAATACATGAAATACAGCGGTAATTCCAAGTACAGTTTTAAAATCAAAAAATAAAGCGGCTAGCGGAACAAATAGTATTGAAGAACCAAAACCGCTTACAGTTCCAATTATTTCAGCAAGTAATGCTAAAGCAAAAAAGAGTAAAAGTTCTTCCATTTGCAAATTGGTTTGTAATCAAATTTAACCATTTTTAACGATTTCTGTGAAAATTTTATGAATGGAATAGTTTTTGATTTACTATTTTTGAAAATGTAATTCACAGAACGCTGTTTAAAAATAATGTTTTGTGATGTAAACGAATCCTAAACAAGTGAAACAAATTATAATTGGGTTATTGTTGCTGTCAACCTTTTCTTTTAAAGCATTTGCTCAAAAAGATAAAGGATTGAATTCCATCGTAATTCCACAGACTAAGAACCCCGATGTAGAACTTGTACCGCAAAAAGAAGCCGAATCAAGGTTTAAAGCCATTGATTTCAGTCCGTCTATTTATGATGAACATAAACCGCTTACCTTTCCTAAAGAAAACAAATCCTTTGAAATAGGAGGGGATCAGGCTTCCGTAAAAAAAGAAGTGTTTGCCAATCCGAGAGAAATACCTAAAAATGCTTTACCGAAGCAGCAAGGTGATGAAAACACCAAGGTTTTCAGGAGAAACCAGTCTTTTGGTGAATTTAAGACCAAATCCAAAGTTGTGAAAATCCTCTACCGTGACCATATGGCGGAAGACGGTGATAAGATTAAAATCTACATCAACAATATGGTGGTTGTTGATCAGGTTCAGCTGATTAATCAATCAAGATCCATTGAGATTGGGTTGACCGAAGGCTTTAATAAAATTGAATTTGAGGCGCTAAACCAAGGGACTTCAGGGCCAAACACAGCAGAATTCTATATTGTTGATGAAAAAGGAGCGCTGATTACCGGAAATCAGTGGGATCTAGCGACAGGTTTTAAAGGTTCTGTTATGATTATCAAAGAGTAACACCGTTACTTAAGACGGATGCTCATTTGGTATAAATCGAAGCCTTCCGCCCAAAAATCTTTCTCTGTTTTTTCCAACTGAAACCCCATTTTTTCATAGAATTTATAAACCAATTGTGTGGTTCTCACTACAATCAGATTGATTTCGGGATTGTTTTTCAGCAGGTCGATTCGGTATTGGGTTAGTTTGCGTCCGACACCTTTTCCGTGAAAATCAGGATGTATGGCATCCCAGGAAATTCTGGCAGTTTTTTCTTCCGGGAAATAGTTGATACCGCCAGCTCCGATGATAGTGTCGTCTTCAGTTACCACAAAATAATCTTCCAGATGATGGGTGAGATAGTCACTGTAATCCGCTTCTTCTTCCGGTGCGAAATATTCCGGAATATTGCGTTTGAGTAAGGCGATTAGCTCGTTGAAATCCTCTTTCTGATAACGTCTGATCATCATAATTAATCTTTTATCACAAGGTTGTACTTGGCTAACAATCCCTTTATGCCATCCGAAGAGAAAATCGCTTTCTTCAGTTTTGTTTTTTCAGGATCGATGGAATAATCATAACTGGTGTAAAAATCGGCTTTTTCACAGTTGGCATCCGTAAAAACGGCTAAACGCAGGTTGCAGTTGTCAAATAAGGCATCGGACAAATCGGTTTGCATAAAATCCACACTGACCATACTGCAATTGGTAAAACTGATTTTACGGAGTTTCAACGCATAGAATTGGGCATAATCCAAAAGGCAGGTATTAAAATGGAACTCGTGAATCACCTGATCGGTCATCGCAAAGTTTACAGCCGTGAAATTGCAATGGTTGAAAATGCTGTTTCGGAAACTAACGTGACCTATTTTGGCATCCTTAAAATTGCATTCGTAAAAGGTACAATCAATAAAAACGGTACCTGAAAATCCGGCCTCAGTAAAATCACAGTTGATGAAAGTACAGTTTTCGAATTCCTTGTACTGGAGTTCGTAGGCCGAAAAAATGTTGTTTTTGTATTCTTTGTCGTAGATGAAATCAGCTGTCATTGCACATAATTAAAGTACAAATATAGCTATTAACCTTCTGCGATGGTTTGCAGTTTTTCTAAATTTACCGGTTTACTCAGGAAATTTTTGACACAATTGTAATGTTCGGCTTTCTGTTTGTCTTCAGAAGCAATGGAGGAACTTACAATGTAAATTATTTTTTGGTTTTGAAAAGAAGGCTGAACGGTTATCAGTTCATCAAGAAAATCCCAGGCATCCATCTGCGGCATTTCGATATCCAGCAGTATGGCATCCGGAAGGTTTTCGTTTTCTTTAAAATGATGTATGGCGTCCAGGGCGTTGGTAAAAGAATAAACATCGTGGAACAGCCCGGATTTATCAATCATCTTTTTGGTGACTAACTGATAGATAGGGTCATCATCTATAATACATATGGTTTTGTCCTGCGGCATTTTACTTAAAATAAATTCTGAATAGGGTTCCTTTGTTTATTTCGCTTTCCACTTCAACCTTTCCGTGCATGGCTTCAATCTGATTTTTGGTGATGAACAGTCCAATTCCTCTTGATTCCGGGTTGTTGGTAAAGGTTTTGTACATCCCGAAGAGTTTTTCGCCGTTCTTTTTTAAATCAATTCCGATGCCGTTATCGCTGATTTCCAATATTTTATAATTATCTCTTTCAAGATACGAAAGCTCTATAACCGGTTTTCTGTCCGGATGCCTGTAACGAATCGAATTGGATATAAAGTTAAGCAATATACTTTCAAGATAAGCAGCATTGAATTTTACGGAAACATCCTCGGAAACATGATTGATTATCGTCGCTTCGTTTTTAAGGATCTGATCTCGCAATATTTCCTGAACACGTTTGATGAATCGGTTTAGGTTCAGCTCTTCAACCAACGGATTGATGTTGGTTTGGATCGATACCACTTCGTTCAGATTGTCCATGGTTTCGTCCAGTGTTTCAGAAACCGATTTCAGCAAGCCTAACAATTCCTGTTGCTCCGTTTTGTCTTCACTCATTTCAATCAGGTTGATAAGTGACTGGATGTTGCTGGTGTGGGAACGAAGGTTATGGGAAACAATATGTGAAAAATTAAGCAATCTTTTGTTTTGTTCCGATACCAGTTTGAACGAATTGTTGAGTTCGATTTCCGTTTCCTTCGATTTGGTGATGTCGATCAAAATCCCTCTGAATTTGAAAGAACCGTTTTTCTCGATAAATACATTAACGATGTCCCTTACCCAGATAAGATTCCCTTTTTTACCGATCATGCGGTATTCGTGTATATGCGGTTTTTTCAAACTTGACCATTCTTTGGTGAGTTCAATTACTTTGTCCCGGTCTTCAGGGTACAGATGATCGTACCAGAAGTTATCGTTGCTTTTCCATTCCTCAGCCGTGTAACCTAAAATAGATTCCGATTGCTTGCTGATAAACGTAACGCCGGGTTTGTCCGGGTAACCTTCCCAAACAATTCCGTCAATAGTATTGATGAGGGATTCCAGACTTAATCGTGATTGAAGCAGGTCTCTTTCGTACTGTTTTCTTTTGGTGATGTCTTCCACTATGGTCATGTGGGCGTTAGGGGTTTCGCCTTTTCGCCAAAGCGGTGTTACTGTTATGTTTACCCAGATTAAATGACCGGTTTTATGATGGTATCTTTTTTCAAGTGAGAAACTGTCAATTTTACCTTCTTTGAGTAGGTTCATTTGTTTGGTGTCGTTTTCATGATCATCTTTATGGGTAATCATCATAACGGTCATTTTTTCCAGTTCTTCACGGCTATAACCGGTTAATTCCGCAAATTTATCATTCACTTTGATGTATTCACCGGTGTTGGAATCCGTATGGGTTATCCCCAGTCCGGCATTGTCAAAAATAGATTTGAAAAGCAATTGGCTTTTAACCAGTTTTTCCGTTTGCTCTTTGACCAGTTTTTGTAAATCGGAAGGTTTTTGAAGAATGTGGGTTACAAACATCCCGCAAATCAGGGCCAGAATGAAAGCCAGTATGAAAATAGGGAGGGTAAGCCACAGGAGTTTGGATTCGTTTTTCTGAATCATATACAGTGTCCAATCGCCCTCAGGAATGGTTACGCTTTTATAGGTTTTGTCTCTGAAATTGGATTTGTCTTCCATGAAGAAAACTTCTTTTCCTTCTGTTCCGTTCTTTTTGGAAAGCTGGAAATAGTATTTGTCGCTGCTGAAATTCTGAATCCCTGACGATTTAATAAACGTGGAAAAATGAATGACAACCGCAGAGAATCCCCAGAATTTACCTTTTTTGTAAACCGGAAGTCGTCCTACAATACCGATACCGCCTTGTTTTAGCTTAATGGGGCCGACATAATACATCTTCTGGGTTTCGATTGCTTTGAGTGCGGCTTCGCGATGCAGGGGGCTGTTTAAAATATCGAAATCTCTTGCGGCTTCATTGCCTTTCAGCGGATAGGTGTATTTAATGACCCCGTTGGGTACAAGTTGTACAGCATCAATGGCATTGTTGGCGGTTACCAGTTTTTTTCCAAGTTCTTCAAAATTGTTGACGTTTCCTTCATCATCTACGGTAAGGGCCAAACTTATGGTAGTTGCGTAGCTGTTTTTTAAAGTTTGCTCAATATTCTGATGCACCACTGCTAGAATATTGTTCATTTCGTCGAGCTGTTTGTTTTTAACAACGAGATACTGGAGGAATATGGTTGAGTTTAATCCAACGAGAATAATCAAAAAGATAAACAGCCCTGAAGTTTTAGGGCGTTTTAGAAACCAGCTGCTTATTTTCTCAAAAATCATTTTGAAGGACCTAACAGATTATTTATTATAAATATAACTAAAAATCAGTTAATTATGATTAAAATTGAGGGTAAGCTTTAAATTTGGGGAGGCAAAAAAAAACCCTGCTTTAGCAGGGTTTTGTGACCTCGACAGGATTCAAACCTGTAACCTTCTGAGCCGTAATCAGATGCGCTATTCAGTTGCGCCACGAGGCCGTTGTTTTAACGGGTGCAAATATAGGAAGAAATGTGTAACTTGCAAATCAAAATCAAATAAAAATTATAAAAAAATGTCATTAGAGCAGTACATACGTGATATTCAGGATTTTCCAAAAAAAGGAATTGTGTTTAAAGATATTACTCCATTGCTGGCAAGCCCTGAAGCAACAAGAGAGTGTTTGTCATTGCTTGTTAATAGTTTAGGGAATAAAAAAATAGATAAGGTCGTGGGGGTTGAAAGCCGTGGTTTTTTCTTCGCCTCTTTATTGGCGCAGGAACTGGAAGCCGGTTTTGTCCCGGTACGAAAACCTAATAAGTTGCCGTTCAGTACTTTATCTGCGTCTTATGCATTGGAATATGGCACGGATACCTTAGAAATCCACACAGACGCCATTCAAAAAGGGGAAAAGGTTCTAATTCACGACGATGTTCTGGCTACAGGGGGTACGGCAAAAGCGGTTTGTGAATTGGTGGAAAAATTGGGTGGTGAGATCGTACAGTGCAATTTTCTGATGGAACTGACTTTCCTTAACGGAAGGGAAAAACTTGGTGATAAGGAGATTTTTGCAGCGATGACTTATTAGTTTATAGTCGCAGTCTCAGTCTCAGTTTACAGTCTCAGTTGTCAGTCGTTTCTTTAACTCATAACTCATAACTTATAATTACCCAAGTGCTCTTGTCGTAACATAATAACGATAGGCGATAATTGCTTTCTGCCATTTTTTGGCTTTGGCTAAATCCAGGCGTTGTTTGGTGAAACTCGGTAAAATCAGTTTGTTTATTTTGGCTAATACTTTGTACATAAACCTTTTATTTTGGGCAAAGATAGGAATAAAAAAAGACCGCTGTTAACAGCGGTCTTTTGATTGTTATTTTTTGTTTTTCAGGTCAGCTTTTGCTTTTTCCAATTCTGCTTTAGCCTTTCTCATTTCTTCTTTTGCTTTTAGCATTTCTTCTTTCGCTTTTAGCATCTCTTCTCTGGCCTTGTCCATTTCCGGTTGTGCTTCTCGCATACGGATTCTTGCTTTGTCCATTTCCGGGCGCATTTCCGCCATATGTTTTCTTGCTTTCTCGATATGTACTTTAGCGCCTTCCATGGCTTCTTGCCTTATTTTGTCGATTTCGGTTCTGCTGATGATCATTTGTCCGTCTTCATCAGAGATGATCATTCCTTTATGGCCTTTCTCGCCTTTGCTTCCTTTTGGTCCTTTAAAGTTGAAGGTGTAGGCTTTTCCCATTTCGTCTAAATCCATGGCACCAATCATGTCTTCGGATACTTTTTCACCATTGATCCAAACTTCTTTTTTGTCACCGTTTTGTTTGATAACAATGTTTTTCTTGATCATTTTCGGTGCTTTAGGAGGTTTAGGTGCTTTAGGAGCATCTGTTTTGTCCTCTAATTCTGGAGCTTCCGGAAGTTCAGGAGCTTCGATATCAAAATCGAAATCCAAATTTTCAGCCCATGTTAAACCGTCTTCGTCACCGTCGATGATTACCTGTACTGCTTCTCCATCATTATCAAGACGTTTGATTTTGTGGATTTTTGCCAAGCCTTCTCTCGGACCTCTTTCTCTTGGAGCACCAAAACCAATAGCAGATTTACCGTTTTCATCCACTTCTTTAAAGAAATGAATCGGTTGGATCGGCTCGTCGCTTTCTACGTGCGTAGTCCCTTTTTTGCCGTCTTTGTCTTTGTATTCTACTTTAATGGTGGTGATTTCTCCTTTGGTGTTGCGTTTTACTTTGGAAACTTTTAAGGTAACATCAAATTCGTTCTTCAGCATTACAGCATCTTTTTTGATGTCGCTTTCTGAAGAATTCTTATCAATTACCACAGCAACTCTTTTTCGGTTTATTTCCTGTTCGGCTACCCTTGGGAAATTTTTCTCCTGCGCCAGAACCTTCATTTGGAACTGGAACATGAAAACCACTAATAACGGCAGTACCACGAAATACTTCCAGGAGTTCTTTTTGTTTGATTGATTTGCATTTAACATAACGATTCGTTTTTTGATTAATGATTGATAAAATGGATTGGTGATTGCAATGCACTGCGACTGCATTGTTACTTTTAATAAGGTTTTCTGATAACTTTTTTTATCCTCTATATTTTTCGTTGCTTCGGCATCGGCAATGAATTCAAGGTTTTGAGCGATGGCTTTTTTGTACAGCCACACTATCGGATTGCACCAGAACGCGATACAGAAAATCTGGGCGATCATCATGTCCCACGAGTGCTTCTGCGCGCTGTGAACCTGTTCGTGCTGTAAAATATTTTCCAGTTCGTCTTCTTTAAAAACCGAAGAATTGTAAACGATATAATTAAAGAAAGAAAACGGCGATTGCACTTTTTCGGTGTCAATCAGATAAAAATTACTGCGTTTGATGGCTTTTGGTTTTTCAAGTAATTGTTTTATGGCGAAACAATCCACTATAAATTTTACCAGAAAAACTGCGATTCCTATTCCGTAAACTATGGCCAGAATCAAAAACCAGTTAATCTGAAAAGATTCTTCAACAGGCACAAAAGAGTTCTGAATTTCCGAATACTCATAAACCGGCGCCGGATCTACCCAAATCACTTTTGTATAGGTTATCAACGGCATGACCATCGAAGTAATCAACCCGGCCAGTAAAAACCAGCGGTTTGAATTAAAAAACGTTTCTTTTCGAAGGAATAAAAAGTAAGCGAGATAGAAAACTCCCATCAAGGCACTAACTTTAAGCAGATAAATTCCAAAAGCTTCCATAGGCTTTATTTTTTCTGTTCGATCATTTCTAAAATTTCGCGTAATTCTTTAGCGCTGATTTTCTCTTCTTTGGCAAAAAAGGAAACCATGCTTTTATAGGAGTTATTGAAATAATTTTCAATAGCGGTATTCATAAAACCTTTACGATAATCTTCTTTGGAAACGATAGGGTAGTACTGGTGCGTGTTCCCGAAGGCATTGTGTGCCACATACCCTTTTTCTTCCAGATTACGGATGATGGTCGAAAGCGTGTTGTAATGCGGCTGGTCTTCGGTTATTTCTGCCAAAACCTCTTTCACGAAAGCCTTTTGCAGCTTCCATAAAATGTGCATTACTTCTTCTTCTTTGTTGGTTAACTTTTGCATGATATCTTTACTCTATTTTCTATTTTCTGTTATATGTATTTATATGGGCGTTTTCGCCGAAAAAGGCGAATCGGGCTTTCGGCTTTATCTGTCATTGCGAGCTTGCGTGGCAATCTCTCAATGACAGGATATCGCCTCTATCCCTAACGCAAATATGCTTTCATTCAAGCACAGAACAAACTTACAACTATAATTCTAGTTACGCAACTATATTTTTAGTTGAATAACGAATTTTATAGTTTTATTAACATTTTTTACGCTGAAGAAATAGGTGTGGAATTTATAAAATGTTGATAGTGAATATAATAAAAAAATCCCGACGAATCGAGATTTGATCTAAAGTAATAAAAATTTATTGAACTTTAAGTGAATAGCCAGTTGTGATAGTTAGTCTTTGATAAGTTTTTTAGTTGTTTTTCTGCCATCCGTAGTTTCTATACTAATCGTATATAAGCCTTTTGCCCAATTATATGTTGGAATATTTAATTCAGAGGAATCGTATGAGTCATTGCTGTAAACCTTTTGTCCTAAGGTGTTATAAACCGAAACAGTTTTAAGCGCAGAAGCGGTTTTGATATTGAAGAAACTGGTTGCCGGGTTCGGGTATACCATTGCAGTATTTTCAGAGGTTCCGAAATCGTTTGTGCCAAGGGTCGGTAAGATAAATTTCTGAGCGTAAATTCTATTTTGACCTGCAACTTTAGGTTCAGTAAAAACCACAACCATTTCAGTGTTGTTAACCGGCTTTGTGGAAGTTATATTTGACTTAGCGGCACTAAAAGTAGCAACAGGAAGCGATTGCTCGGTCCATGCAAAATCACCGTTGGCATCTAAAAGAACTGCTTTGATCGGTACAGGTAATACGCCATTATTGACACCTTCCGTAATTAAGAAAAGTGGCGCATCATTGATTAGCTGTAAATCTCCGGAATGGGTCTTTCTGGCTGCTTCTACAGGGAAAACCTGTTTGGCATTATCGGTAAATAGTCGGGCCCCGGTTACTTTATTAAATTTTTGAACATATTCCCCTCGTAAATCCTGGGTGGAAGGCGTGTAATTCGATATAGCCCAAATAAAATCAGAACCTGGAGAGAACGCGATTTTGGTATCTGTTTCATATAGCGTTGCGTTTGTGTCAAAATCAACACCGTTAATGTTCCAAGGCAGCGTACCATCCGGATTGATTCGTTGAACATAGGAATCTGAACGTGTTCCTGTGTTTCCGGAATACCCATAGTAAACCACATCGCCATCCTGAGCACCTCCATAATTCATATTGTTATAGGCCGTTCCTTTGTTTGCTAACTGTGCAGGTGCTGCCCATTGTGCTACACCGCTGCTGTTATATTTTTGAGCAAAAAGGTTACTTGTGGTACCTGCCGATACTCTTTTATGAAATACCACCATGATTTGCTGGTTAGACAATTCAAAAAGGCTTGCCGGCGTTGTTTGGGTAGTTGGAGTATCCGAAAGTACATCTACCGGTGCAGCCCAAATTGGAGTACCTGTCGGGGAGTATTTTTGTAATTTTGACGGTCCGGAAAGTGCCATATGATGAATTACTGCATTCTCGCTGTCATTTTCCATCGGGAGTATTGTTACTACATAACCACTTCCTAAACTTATTCCGTTAGCACCCCAAAGCATGGTTCCGGTTTGGTTTATTTTAAAGGCATAAGCAGGTGTTCCGGTTCCTGTGCCTGTAACACCTATATAAAGGTTGTCTTTTGAATCGCCGGTTGCTTTCATAATCGATGTAAAACTTCCCATGGGAATAGTATTGCTGATTAACATCCCTTCGGTTCCAAATTGAGCCACACCGTTTGCGTTTAACAATTGTACTCTCAATTCAAAATTGGCAGGTGCCGCCACTTGTTTCCAAAAAACTACGTAGGTACTGCCGTTAGGACATTTAACAACTTTTTGGTCAAGGTTAATTACATCGGCAACCAGGGTGTTTACAGCAGTATCGGTAGTCCATTGCGCCTTTCCGGATAAGGAAGTAAGTAAAACGAATAATAATAAAGTAATTTTTTTCATTGTACTGATAGTTTTAGATTTGAAAATTCTTCTGACTGATTTTTTAAAAGCATAATTCAAAAACGTGTCGTGAATTATTTGTTAAGTCAAAATTATTTAATCCAAAATCCGGAAGCTATTTTAGTACCCTCTATAAACCACTCCTCTTGTTTTTTTAACCACTCGTTTACCACTCTTTGTTTTATAAAGCATTGATTTTAAAGGGGGTTTTTTATGACCGTTTGTTAAATTTTCTTCAAAAACGAGTGGTAAGCCGTTTGTGATTTTAACTTAAATTAACAAGGTAGGTCACTAAATCGTGGTTAGTGTTGGTCAGATTTAATTTTTTTCGGAGTCGTGTTCTTGCGTTTTCGAGCGATTTTATGGATTGACCTGTAATCTGGGCAATCTCTTTTGTGGTCAAATTGAGTTTTAATAAGGCGCAAAGCCTTTTGTCCCGATACGTCAGTTCAGGATGTCTTTCATTGAGTATGTTATAGAATGATTCGTTCACATGGCCGTAATGGAGTTCAAATTCTTCCCAAAGACCATTGTTATCTTTTTTGTCCAGTTGCTTGATAATTAAATCGATGGTTTGCTGCGAGTCTTTTTTTGGGGCTTGTGTTTTCAGTTCTTTCAAATCGTCTATGATCTGCTCCACAATCTCTGTGCGTTGTATTTCCATCATGGAATGGGTGATCAGCTCCTTGTTCTTGAGTTCAAGATTCGCATCCAGTTCTTTTTGTTTGGCTTCGGATAAATCTTTTTCCAACTGTGCTTTGGAGAGCTTGTTCCGGTATTTGATCAGTAAAATCGAGAGAAATAACATTACAGTTACAAGACTTAACCCAATAATGTAATATTTGAAATTTTCTTTGCTTTCCTTTAAAAGCCTCACTTCTTCATTTTCTTTGTATTCCTGCTCCAGTTTTATTTTTTCTACGTTCATGGCTTTGCCTTCAATGTTCAGGCTGTCCCTTATCTCATCGTACGTTTCAAAATAGCTGGCCGCATTTTTATAATCCCCTTTTAAAAGGTACGATTTGTAAATATTGATTAACGCATTTTTATTTTCAAAACTAAATTTTTCATCCTTGAGTAATACAGCCGCTTTCTGTGCATAAGAGAGTGCAGAGTCCGGTTCTTTTTTTAGCAGGTATAACTTGGAAATGGAATTGTAAATCCAGGCTTTGTTTTTGTCATCGGTTTTTCCGGCAGCTTCCAAAGACCTGTCGAAGTAACTTTTAGCTTCTTTGAAAATATTCAAGCGGGTATAACAAATCCCCAGATTGTTGAATAAGATGGCTTTTAGTTTATCGTCGTTTAGTTTTTCCGTAAGGCGTAGGGATTCTTTAAAATTGACCATGGCACTGTCCAGAGTACCGCTGCTCATGTATAAAGTGCCAATGTTGTTAAGCGCTTTGGCTATAAAAATCGTGTTTTTTTTCTCCCGGTGATGCTTAAGCACATTATTGAAATAGAGTAGGGCTTTTTGCTTGTTGTTCAAACGAGCGTAAATGATCGCCAGTGAATTTTCCAGATGGTATTTTTTTTCGCCAACATTGTTTTCCTGATAATATCCATAAGCTTTCAGGTAATACGTTAAGGCAATGTCAAAAGCATCTTTCTCGTTATAGATGTCTGCTATTTTTTCATTGTTTTCCGCAGTAATTTCATCGGAGTCAAGGTTGTTTACAAGTTTTTCGGAGTATTCGATATAATGTAACGATCTTTTCCAATCCAAGCTTTTAAGTTCATCGGCTATTTTTAGGGAAATCCGCGCTTTTTCCTTATCGGGTAAATTATAAGTGAGGCTGTCAATTAATTTACTGACATCATTTTGGGAGAAAGTCACAGTACTCCAAAAGAGTAGTAAAAGTAAAACGTTCCGCATAACGAATTTAATTTACCACTAATTTACTGCTTTCCCTGACAAAAAGTGAAACAAATCCTGTAATACCACAAAGATTCTGAATTTTGTCATCCGGCATTTTCCTCAGCCAGTAATTTTTTCAGATATACTGTGAATAGAAGTGCCAGGACTCCAAGCGACCCCATAAAGAGCCAGTTGGCCTGATAGCCCTTGTGGTCAACAATTTCAAAGCCTATATTGGAGCTCAGAATATGTGCAAGGCTGTAAGCCATGGTAAAAATTGCCATGTAACGGCCTTCGTGCCCTTTAGGAGCCCGGCTCATGGCAAAAGAGTTAGAAAAAGGGAAAGCGAACATTTCCCCGAAACTCATGAAAATCATCATAATCACAAGCATTCCGGCCCACATATTAATAAGTAGTAAGTACATGCTGATGGTCATGGCAAGCAATCCGTAGCCAACTATTTTTACCTTATCAATTTTTTTGCGTTCCACATAACCTACGATAGCCATTTCGGAAAAGAAAATGATCAGCCCGTTAAGCATCAAAAGTAATCCACTCTGAAACTCATTTAAATTAAATTGCTTTTTATGATACAAAGGCAGTGTGGTAAACAACTGGAAGAACAAAATTCCGCTAACCGTACAGATAAAAAGGAATATCCAGAAAGGAGCATCCGTAAAAACGGATTTCTTGACTTCAGTATGTTCTGATTCTTTGTGAACAGCCTCTTTTTTCTTTTCTTTTACTAACAGCCCGAAAATGGTAATCGCGAGCATACACGTTGCACCATCCACCCAAAATAGCCCTGAATAACCTCCGGTTACAATAATCAATCCACCAATAGCCGGGCCTGCGGCAAATCCTAAATTAATGGCAAGCCTTACCAGGGTTAGTGCTCTGGTTCTGTTTTCCGGTTTTGCATAAACGCTTAAGGAAACAAACATGGCCGGCCGAAACATATCGGCAATTACCATAATGGAAAACATGGCAATGCAAAGTCCTATATAACTGGTGATGAATTGCAGCCCTATAAAAGCAATTCCGCTTGTAAAAAGACTGAAAATCATGATTTTATAAAAACCTATTTTATCCGAAAGCTTTCCGCCAAGCCAAGAGCCAACCATGGAGCCAGCTCCGAAACAAATCAAAACCCATTTCACCTGATCGTATGAAAAATCCAGGTCTTCCTTAAGGTATTTTGATAAAAACGGAAGCACCATCGTACCGGCTCTGTTAATGAAAGTTATAATGGTAAGTATCCAGATTTCCCTTGAAAATCCTGTGAAATTACTAATATATCGGTTAAAAGCGGTTGAAAGCATTGGGGAGGAATAATTTTAGCGCAAAGGTACAAACTAAGCACCTTTTAAAGGTAATGATTTCCCGGCTACAGCTGTTAAATTGTTGTGAATTTTTTTACATTGAATTTTAACTATTTTTGCAGAAAGTAATCTGTTATGAAAAAAATAGTTTTCGCGTTTTTGTTTCCGGTAATGGCTCTGGCACAATGCAATGAAGAAAATGCAAAAACCTTTCAGCTACAAATGAATAAGGAGTTTGCTGATGAAAAAGAAAGCCCTTTAAAGGAAGAAGATCTTGCACATTTCAAAGGCCTTGATTTTTACGAGATGAACAAAGATTTCTGTGTGGAAGCCAAATTGGTACTTACACCTAAAGAGAAGCCTTTTGTGATGCCAACTTCGGGAGTCAGAAAGCCTTTATATGTGAAATACGGTGAAGTTCATTTTGAATTGCAGGGCAAACCATGCAAACTGAACATTTACAGAAACATAGAGCTTTCAAAACAGGAGAAATACAAAAATCACCTGTTTCTGCCTTTCACGGATTTGACCAGCGGTGTGGAAAGTTACGGCGGCGGACGTTACATCGATTTAGAAGCTACCGGCAAGGATGTAATGATCATAGATTTCAATCAGGCGTATAATCCTTATTGTGCTTATAATGAAGGGTATTCCTGTCCGATTCCGCCAAAAGAAAACGATTTAAAAGTCGAAGTGAAGGCAGGAGTGAAGAAGTTTCATGATTAGTTTTCAGTAGCAGTCTCAGTCTCAGTAGCAGTCACAGTCACAGTTTTCAGTTAACAGCAATGAAATTCAACATCCACACTCATAAATACAGTAATCAGGAAGATGTACTGGAAATTGTCAACCAGTATCCGAATGAATTCGATGCTTCCGTGAAGTACTTTTCAATTGGGATTCATCCGTGGTACATTGATTTGGATAAAGTGGATGAGCATCTGCATAGTATTGAAAACAAGCTGCAACAGAGAAACTGCCTGGCTTTAGGCGAATGCGGACTGGACAAACGAATTGAAATGCCTTTGGATATTCAGACAGAAGTTTTTGAAAAACAGTTACAGTTGGCGGTACAATACCAAAAAGCTGTAATTTTGCACTGCGTTTCCGCCTATCAGGAAGTAATTGAAATCAAAAAGCGTTTAAAAATCGAAGTTCCGATGGTTATTCACGGATTTTCCAAAAACTGGCAAGTAGCCAAATCGCTGTTGGATAACGGTTTTTATTTGTCTTTTGGGAAATACCTGCTTCGAAACCCGGAACTGGCGTCTGTATTTGAACAGGTTCCGAATGATCGTTTTTTTCTGGAAACCGATACAATTGAAGAAAGCATCCACGATGTTTACATAAAAGCTGCATCAATAAAAAACATTGATGTGGAACAGATTATCGAAGATAATTTTAAGTTAGTTTTTAACCCGTAGTGGCCTGACCGGTTTTTCGACCGGAATCGCATTACACAAAATGATTTGCAATGGCAGAATGGACAGAAAGAGCCGAATTATTATTTAAAAAAGAAGGATTAGAGAAATTAAAGAACTCCAATGTATTGGTAGTGGGGATGGGGGGAGTAGGTTCCTTTGCCGCTGAATTTATCGCAAGAGCAGGTGTTGGGAAAATGACTATTGTAGACGGTGACACGGTTGATATTACCAATGTGAACCGTCAGTTGCCGGCTTTGCATTCAACGGTTGGGCAGCCAAAAGTTAAAATCGTTGGCGATCGTTTGATGGACATCAACCCGGAATTGGAGTTAACCCGTGTACAGGAATTTTTGTCACCGGAAAGAGCTTTCGAATTGGTAACTCCGGAATACGACTATGTTTTGGATTGTATTGACAGTATCACACCAAAATTAAATCTGATTCTTGCTGCTAAACGCAAAAAGGTAAAAGTAATCAGCAATATGGGAGCTGGAGGAAAGATGCTTGCCAGTAAAGTTGTTGTAAAGGATATCAGTAAAACAGATGTTTGTCCTTTGGCTAAAGTAATCCGTAAGCGTTTGAAAAAAGAAGGGATTACAAGTGGTGTAAAAGCTGTATTCTCAGTGGAAAAACCGGATCAGAGCAGTTTAAAAATGACCGACGGAAGCAACTTCAAGAAATCGTTCTTCGGAACCAACAGCTGGATGCCGGCCTTATTCGGATTGCACGCAGCCGAAACCGTAATCAAACAATTGCTTAAAAACGAGTAAACAAATAATGCTATAAACAAAAAAGTCCCGAAAGGGACTTTTTTTATTGCACTTTAGTAGTATCTTTTAAAACAGGTGGGAGGGCTATCGGTTTTATTTTTTCCACAATAGGGATATAAATCTCAGTAACCCATTCGGATGGTTTGTGGCTTTGTTTGTTACCCACTTTGTAAACTTCAATATATTTTCCGGAATGATTTTCCTGCCAGTGTTTTTTCTCGATTTCGGCGTAAGCTTTATTCCACGCTTCCTTACTGTGTGAGTAATCGCCTTTCAAGGTTGTTTTTAAGGCAAGATAAGAATAGAATTTTCCGGTTGAAATATCACTTCCTTCAGAGGTAAAGATTTCCTGTTCCACCGGAAGGCATACCGAGAAAGAAACAATTCCGCTGGCTTCATCGTATTTGTCGTAGATGGTGAAAGGCGCTCCGTTAACCGTGATTTTGTTATCTTCGGCAAATTTATCGATGGTACGCATCAGGATGCCCATGTTACGCGACAAGGAACTTATTTTACAGGTTAAGGATTGTTTGATGTAATTGCAACCCGGTTTTCGGACTAACCCATCAATCTTTACAGAATAGGCTTTCAGTTCTTTTACCAGTAAATTATCGATATTGTTAAGCCCTTTTTCGAACATCGGCGCCATCATGTTTTCCACACCACCGCTGAATATTGAAAAAGCTTTCATGCCAAAATCCATTTTACCTTTCATTCGCCAGGTAATTTTGGTTCCGCCGTTCACTTTCTGAAAACCCCAGATGATGTCTGAAGGTGCTCCGTCTTCAAAATAAATCTTCTGGAAAAGACTGTCATTTTCAATCACTTTTACCGTTTTCATTTTACCGTTACCTTCTTTTCCGGTCCAGGAAAAAGCGGCATCTAAGCCTTTTGTTTTTTCGGAATAGGTATATTGGATGGTTTTGTCTTCTTCTGCCCAAGGGCCCCAGTCTTCCCAGTTTTTATAATCATTGATGTAATCGTATAAAACAGGCTGAGAAATATTGATAACCTTACTTCGCTGAATGTCAAAGTCTCCCGGTTGGGTTGCAACGTAGACTGATACTGCGATGGCGGCAAGTAGTATAAGGAGGAAAATATATTTTACAATGCGCATAATTTTCGTCTAATTATGATTGTTTCAAAGATAACAATATTTATTCTTTCAGAACTAACTTAATTATAAATAAAATTCCTATAAAAAGCAGGAAAAAGAAGAGAATCCAAAGGCTTCCTTTATAGTGTATTTTATGAAGCGCCAGATCTTTTCGGTAGACGTAAATCATGACGGAAACAAAGGCGATTACAAAAAAAAGCGCAAAGGCAAGCTGACCTGTTGAAAACATAGTTTGAAAGTTTCTGCAAAAATAGTTTATTGAAAAGTCTTTTTATTTAATTTCCTCACAAAATTTTGGATTATGCAGAAACAAATCAACTCAGTAAAAGAATTCCACCAGGCGTTTGGTTTAGGCGTTAATTTTTCTCCAAAAGGAGACTTGGGAGAACAGAAAAACACCTTGCGTTTTAACCTGATGAAGGAAGAAAATGAAGAATATCTGGAAGCCGTTCAGAATAATGATATCGTTGAAATTGCCGATGCATTAGGCGATATGCTGTATATTTTATGCGGAACGATCTTAGAACACGGTTTGCAACATAAAATCGAAGAAGTTTTCGATGAAATCCAACGCAGCAATATGAGCAAATTAGGAGAAGATGGAAAACCGATTTACCGTGAAGACGGAAAAGTGATGAAAGGGCCGAATTACTTTAAACCGAATTTTGAAACAATTTTAGGATAGTCTCAGTTTACAGTCGCAGTTGACAGTCGCAGTTTACAGTCTCAGTTGACAGATACAAAAAACTCCTAAAGAAATTTAGGAGTTTTTTAATTATTTAAGTCTGAAAACTGTGACTGCGACTGAAAACTAAACCTTCACCGTCCAACCGAACGTGTCGTCCGCCAGTTTGTATTGGATATTCGTTAGTTTTTCTTTGATATCGGCTGCAAATGAATTCTCGACTTTCGGTAATTCATAATATTCATCCTGATACGAGAATCCTGCGATTGGGTTAACCACTGCTGCGGTTCCGGCTCCGAAAATCTCTTTTAAGCTACCATTTTTAGCGGCTTCCACAATTTCGGAAACTAAAACAGGACGTACATCCACATTAATTCCGATGTGTTTCGCTAATTCGATAATACTCTTACGGGTTACACCGTCCAAAATTCTTTCGCTGGTTGGTGCAGTATAAAGCGTATCGTTAATTCTGAAGAAAACGTTCATGGTGCCCGCTTCTTCTAATTTAGTATGCGTAGCATCGTCGGTCCAGATGATTTGCTGGAACCCTTTTTCGTTAGCCAATTTCGTAGGATAGAATTGTGCTGAATAATTTCCTGCCGCTTTAGCTGCCCCGATACCACCATTAGCGGCACGGCTGTAATGATCTGCGATTACCACTTTCACTTCACCTGAGTAATAAGCTCTAGCAGGAGAAAGAATAACACAGAAACGATATTGATTTGATGGTGATGCGATTACTCCGTGTCCGGTAGCAATCATAAAAGGACGTATATATAAGGTGTTACCTTTTCCTTTTTTCACCCAGTCTTTTTCGATTTCAAGTAATTTGTGAAGACCTCCTAAGAAAACCTCTTCCGGAACTTCCGGCATGGCTAAACGAACTGCCGATTTGTTAAAACGGTCAAAATTCTGATCCGGACGGAACAACCAAACATCGTCGTTGGTGTCTTTGTAGGCTTTCATTCCTTCAAAAATTGCCTGTCCGTAGTGGAAGACTCTTGAAGATGGGTCCATGGTAAAAGGTTCGTAAGGCATGATTATGGGTTGTTCCCAAACGCCGTCGTTGTAATCACACACCAACATGTGGTCTGTAAAGATGTTTCCGAAAGTTACGTTTTCAAAATCAACAGTATTGATTTTACTTTCTTTAGCCGTAACAATTTTAATGTTACTCATTGTTGTTAATTCCATTTAATTAAAATTAAAGTACTGCAACAATAACATGTTGATTATCAATTTAAAACAATGTTTTAAAGCAGGATAACGAACCAGTTGTGTCGATGCAAATCTAATAAAAAATCCTACCTATTTTAAAGGGGCTAAAAAAATAACATAATTGCTTACGGAACTATTAATTTGTTTTTGAATTCTCAATAAAAGCTGCCATTTTGTTAGATTTTCTTATACGAATTAAAAAAAGCTTAAAGTAGATTTTTCATTTAAATTAAATTTGTTTCTTTGAAAACCAATTAAAAAAGTTAAACAGGATTACTATGAAAAGAATTGTACTATCAATAGGGTTTGCAGTTGCCCTTTTCAGTTGCACTAAAAAACAGGAAGAGCCTAAAGCTGAGGCAGTAGCACAAAAAATGGACTATGCCGTTTTCGGAGACAGTATTACGGATGCCGAAGCCCTTACCAACGCTCAAATGATGGCAAAGTTCAAAGGATTGAAAGAAGAAGATACGCTTCAGGTAAAATTCAAGTCTAAAATCAACGGCGTATGCCAGAAAAAAGGCTGCTGGATGACAATGGATTTGGGTGAAGAGCAGGAAGCTTTTGTTAAATTTAAGGATTATGCTTTCTTCGTTCCGATGAATGCCGGCAATCAGGAAGCGGTTGTTAGCGGAAAAGCATTTGTTAGTGTTGAAACAGTTGACGAGCAAAAGCATTATGCGAAAGATGCCGGAAAATCACAGGCAGCTATTGACAGTATCACCCAGCCTAAAGTAACCTATTCGTTCATGGCAGACGGTGTTTTAATCAGTAAATAATGAAAAGAATCTTACTATTAGTTGTTGCGTCGCTACTTGTTTTTTCCTGTGTGAAAAAGGAAGAAGCCGTTTCTGAAAGCAAGGATACTGCTAAAGAAGAAAAGCAGTTTGAAATGTATGAGATGTCTGAAATGGCAGTTTTGATGGAACAGATGTATGTAGACAATCAACGTTTGAAAGACCGTATCAAGGCAGGAGACACTATTGGGAAGCTTCCCTCGCATTTTATGAAAATCCACAGCGCTGTAATGACCGATAAGCAGGAAAACGATGCTTTCTTCAAAGAGCAGGCTGCCAAATTCATCAAAGCGCAGGAGTTGATTTATAGTGATCCTAAGAATGCCAAAGAACATTTTAATAATGGAGTGGATGCCTGTATCAAATGCCACGAAGTGAAATGTGGCGGGCCAATCCCTAGGATTAAAAAACTTTATATCGAATAAGATTGAAAAGAAAAATCATTGAAACGGCAGACGGATCGTCTTCGTTGCTGATGGAAGAGTGGGGGGAAACCTACCATTCCAGGCACGGAGCCATTCAGGAAGCCAAGCACGTATTCATACAAAACGGACTGTCACTTTTTCAGGAGCAGTCCGTTGCTGTTTTGGAAATCGGATTCGGTACGGGTTTGAATGCCTTTATCACTTTTCTTGAAGCCAATCAGTTGAAACAGCATATCGATTATGTTGGGGTTGAAGCCTATCCGATTCTTCCGGAAGAAGTGGAAAAACTCAATTATGTTCCGCAACTGAATGCTACTCAGTACGATAGCGATTTTAAAAGAATGCATACTTCGGAATGGGGCGTAAAGACTGCTGTTTCGGAGCATTTCAGTTTAACAAAAAGGCAACAATACTTTAACGAAATTGAAGATAAAAGCTGCTTTAATTTGATTTACTTTGATGCGTTCGGATTTCAGTACCAGCCAGAGCTTTGGTCGGTTGCGATTTTCAGAAAAATGTTTGAAGCGTTAAAAGACGGAGGGGTGCTGGTTACCTATGCCTGCAGGAGTTCCATCAAAAAAGCGATGATCGAGGCTGGCTTTTCCGTTGAAAAATTACCTGGACCTCCGGGTAAAAGAGAAATGCTTCGGGCAAAAAAACAGAAATAAACTATAAATGTTAAAATTATGTGATATTTTTTTAATGTTAATAATTTTTCAATTGATAATAAGTAAAATGTAAAATTATTTTATATATTTACTAAGCGTTCTTACCCTAATTAAACCAAATTTTAAACAATTATGCCAAGAGCAATGTATACTTACACAAAATCTATTTTAGAGAGAGTAAGTTTCGATCCGATTTTGTTTTGTAAAGAATTGGAAAAAGCAGTAAAAATATTGTTACCGTATGAATTAGAGCAACTTACCGAGTGGCTTATAAATTTTACCAAGGAAAAACCGGAACTAAGACAATGTTTAGTTTACGTAAATCAATAAAAGGAGTTTTTAACTCCTTTTTTTTGCGCCAAACTGAATAGGCAAGTGCTTTATCTGTAAGAAATTAACATCAATTTTAAATTATTTGTGTACTTTGACGATATTTTTTGCATTTAAACGGCAATTTTTTGCTTTTTTTCTTGGTGGTAAAAATCATTTTGCATAATTTTACATCATGTTCTTACAGTGATAAAATACTAATAATCAATGACTTATGCCGCGAATGATTTATGATTACACCAAATCTGTACTTGAAAAAGTGAGTTTCGATCCTTTCCTTTTTGCTAAAGAATTGAAGAAGGCCCTAAAAAGTCTACTGCCTTACGAACTTGAAAGATTAATCAACTGGTTAAAGTTCTATACTTCCGAAAAACCGGAATTGCAAAATTGTTTACTACTTGTACATAACGACTAACTTAAAAAAATAACAAAAAAAGGAGCCTTAGGCTCCTTTTTTTGTTATTCTGTACAATTATTTAAAATGTAAGCTTTTAAGTTAAATTATGTAAGATTTTTACCTTTTAACGATATTTTTTGCGTTTAAACGATATTTTTTTGTCTTTTTTTTTGGAAGGAGATATTTTTTTCTATAATTTTAACAAACGTTCTTGAATTATTAACTAAAACTTAACGGTTATGCCTCGAATGATTTATGATTATACCAAATCGGTATTAGAGAGTGTGAGTTTTGACCCAGTACTTTTTATGAAAGAATTAAAGAAAGCAATAAAAAGTTTATTGCCCTACGAAATCGAGCAACTTAGAAATTGGCTGTTATTTTATACCAACGAAAAACCCGAACTTAAACCTTGCTTAAAACTTATCAGCGAATGAACTGAACTTTACCCTATCTAAAACTTAACTTAATTGAAGAAGGAGCCTCCCAAAAGGTTCCTTTATTTTTTTGGTAAAGGACTGATAATTTCCACGTTGTGAAAAGCAATAGCGCCTTTAACCACACCTGAAATAGTTGATCTCAAAGCGTCGGTGATGTGCATTTTCAATTCGTTTTTCGGGAAAATCAAACTTACTTCCCTTGCAGGTCTTGGCTCTTTGAAGTGTCTTAGTTTTAATTTGTCTTTTTCGCTTAAATCAAGTGTGTGCAGATAAGGCAGCAGTGTGAATCCTAAGCCTTCATCGGCTAATTTAACCAGGGTTTCGAAACTTCCGCTTTCAATCTGAAAATGATTTCCTTTGTGCTGATTAGCATTCTTACACAAATTTAAAATACCGTCTCTAAAACAATGGCCGTCTTGCAAAAGCAATACATTTTCTAAATCCAAATCTTCGACTTCAATTTCAGCTTTATTGTAATTAGAATGATTTTCAGGGAAATAACCCACAAATGGTTCGTAATACAAAACAATTTCTTTAATGGATTCTTCCTCAAGCGGAGTAGCGGCGATTGCGGCATCCAACTGACCGTTTTTCAGGCGTTTGATGATTTCTTCCGTTGTCATTTCCTCAATAATCAGATTGATTTTCGGGTATTTCTTGATGAAATTATTCAGAAACATCGGCAATAATGTTGGCATGATCGTCGGGATAATACCAATTTTGAAATCACCTCCAAAATAACCTTTTTGCTGATCGACTATATCCTTAATCCGATCGGATTCGTTAACGATGTTACGCGCCTGGGAAACAATCTTCTGACCGATTTCCGTCAGTTGAATCGGTTTTTTACTTCTGTCAAATATCAGGACATCAAGCTCTTCTTCCAGTTTTTGAATCTGCATACTCAACGTTGGCTGAGTTACGAAACATTTTTCGGCTGCCAAAGTAAAGTTCTTATGTTCCGCTACGGCTAAAACGTAATATAATTGTGTAATGGTCATCGGATAGAATTTTTTGATAAAAATATAAAATCAATCGATTATATTTATACTTCAGGCTTTAAAAATTGAATAATTTTGTAAAAGATTAACTATTAAACACTATCAGAATGAAAACGAACAGTTTAGGATTACCCGTTAAAGAAACAAAAATATTAGTTGCGGAACTGAATATTTTACTAGCTAATTTTCAGGTTTATTATCAGAACCTCAGAGGCTTACATTGGAATATCCGCGGAAAACGTTTCTTTGATCTGCATTTGAAATTTGAAGAACTTTATAACGACAGCCAGTTAAAAATCGATTTGGTCGCCGAACGAATCCTTACTCTAGGAGGAACACCTTTGCATACCTTTGAAGATTACATCAAAAATAAGAAGATCAAGGTAGGGAAGGATATTTCCAATGATGAAGAAGCGATTCAGTTGGTAACCACTTCACTGACCGAATTATTAAAAATCGAAAGAGTAATTTTAAAGCAGTCAGGAGATATTGAAGATGAAGGAACCAATTCGATGATGAGTGATTTTATATCCGAACAGGAAAAGACGATCTGGATGATGAAGGCATGGCTTGATGAGAAAATTTAATCCTTCCGGAATATTAAAATAATCATAATTAGGTTTTAGCTTCGGCTATTTTTTATAAATTCGCCACATGAAAATTTTGGTAAACATAGTATTGTTCCTGTTTTTTGCTTTCCTGGCAACACCTACCGTGGTGGGTATTTTGGAGAGTGATGCTGATACATCTGTTGTTTACACTTTTTCGGAAGAAGAAATACACAAAGAAGTAAAGGAAATCCCTGTGAGTATTGGCGATATACTACAGCTTCCAAGTGTATGTTTTACCGAAAAAAGATCCCAAATCACTACTGAAAACGAGCAGAAGCACGATAATGTTTCTGAAGAGATTTTTTCCCCTCCGCCCGAGTTTGTATAATACATTAGAATGATTTTTTTGAGTTGGACATCCTTGATTTCCAGCGCATTTATTGTATTATATTTTATCGGAATTATGACAAAAAAGACAAATATTTTTGGTCACCTTAAATCTGATTTTGCTTCAGGTTTGGTGGTTTTTCTTGTGGCTTTACCGCTTTGTTTGGGTATTGCCATGGCATCCGGAGCACCTTTGTTTTCCGGAATTATTGCAGGTGTAGTAGGAGGTTTGGTTGTGGGTTATTTAAGTAAGTCCCATGTAAGTGTTTCCGGGCCGGCAGCTGGTTTGACTGCCATAGTGATAACGGCAATTACGGATTTCGGAGCCTTCGATATTTTTTTAACAGCCGTATTATTGGCAGGATTGATTCAGTTGATACTTGGGTTTCTTAAAGCCGGAAGTATCTCAAATTATTTCCCAACGAATGTGATCGAAGGGATGTTGGCCGGTATCGGAGTTATTATCATCTTAAAGCAAATCCCTCATATTTTTGGTTTGGATAAAGACCATTTTGGAGATTTTACCTTCATTCAAAAAGACGGCAGAAATACCATAACTGAAATTATGGAGATACCGGCAGAAATGCAGATAGGTTCATTATTTGTGGCGGCGGTATCGTTAGCCATTCTAATTGCTTGGGATAAAATTCCGTTTTTAAAGAAATTGAAATTAGTTCCGGGGGCATTGGTTGTGGTTATAACCGGTGTGATTCTGAACGAAATTTTCACCGCTAACGGAAGCTCATTGGCTGTTGCCAAGGAACATTTGGTTTCTTTACCGGTTCCTTCATCTGTGGAAGATTTTAAAAACATTATAGTCTTACCGGATTTTACAGCTATTATGAATTCAAAAGTATGGGGTGTTGCGGCAATTATTGCTGTAGTGGCATCCATCGAAACCTTGCTGTGTATTGAAGCAGCTGACCGCCTGGATCCGCACAAACGATTTTCAGACACCAATAACGAATTACGCGCCCAGGGAATCGGAAACATTATTAGTTCGCTATTAGGCGGTTTACCGATGACTTCTGTGGTGGTAAGGACTTCTGCCAATGTGAATGCCGGGGCGCAAAGCAAGCTGTCTACGATGATTCATGGTGCTTTTTTATTGCTGTGCGTGCTTACTATTCCTGTCGTGCTTAATAAAATTCCTTTGGCAACACTTGCGGCAGTTTTGTTGCTGGTTGGGTATAAACTGGCAAAACCCGTAACGATTATGCATTTCTGGCATAAAGGGAAATATCAGTTTGTTCCGTTTATGGCTACGCTTTTAGCGGTGGTTTTCCTTGATTTGCTGAGAGGCGTTATTTTGGGGATGATCATCAGTATTTTCTTTGTGTTGAGAGGTAATTTGAAAAGAGCTTACTATTTTCGCAAAGAGGAATATGAAGACGGCGACATTATCCACATCGATTTAGCACAGGAGGTTTCATTTTTAAACAAAGCGGCTATTAAGTTGACATTGAGTAATTTGCCTGAAAATTCGAAAGTGGTTATCAATGCTTCCGATACGGTTTATATTGCACACGATGTTATCGATTTAATCAAGGAATTCAAGCAGATAAACGCCCCGGAGAAGAATATCGATCTGACTTTAATAGGTTTTAAAGATGCGTATGAGCTTGATAATAATGTGTATGAGAGCAGTCACGTGTTTATGGAGCATGATGCTTTAATTAAATACCGGAAAAGTTCAATATCCTCGCATAAGGAAGCAATCGATGAATTGACGACCAACTAAGAATTTAAAAAGAAGAAATAATAAACGTTTTAGAACGAATAAAATACAACTATCATGAGAACTTTAAATAAAGAATTACAATCACAAATTAGTCCAAGAAAAGCCTTAGAACTTTTAAAGGAAGGGAATAACCGCTTTGTTAACAATCTGAAATTGCACCGCGATTTGTTAGAACAGGTGAATGATACCCGCGACGGGCAATGGCCTTTCGCAACCATTTTGAGTTGTATTGACAGTCGCACATCTGCCGAATTGATTTTTGATCAGGGATTGGGCGATGTCTTTTCCATTCGTATTGCCGGAAATGTAGCCAATACCGATATTTTAGGAAGTATGGAGTTTGCCTGTAAAGTAGCTGGTTCCAAGCTGATTGTGGTATTAGGGCATTCAAAATGTGGTGCGGTTAAAGGTGCCTGCGACCATGTAGAAATGGGCAATCTGACGGAATTGTTGTCAAAATTACAGCCTGCCGTTTACGAAGAGCAGCAAACCACAGGCGACAGAAGTTCAAAAAACGGTCAATTTGTAGAAAATGTAGCCGAAATCAATGTGAAACGCACCGTAAAATCAATTATCCAGAGAAGTTACATCTTGGAGCAAATGATTGAAAACGGCGAAATAGGAATCATTGGCGCTATGTACAACATCGAAACCGGAACCGTGGAATTTTATCACGAAACTGAATTTATCAGAGACGAGCAAAATCCTCAGTTAAGTTTAAAAGAACTGGTAAAATAGTTTTAATTACTTTTGTAATCTTAATACGATATGATGAGCGATTTTTATAAAAAGATTTTAGACAACAATAAGAAATGGGTAGAAGAGAAGCTAACCATTGATAAGGATTATTTCAAAGACCTGGCAAAAGGCCAACAGCCGCCGCTTTTATGGATCGGATGTTCGGACAGCCGCGTGCCTGCGAACGAAATTATCGGGGCATCACCGGGAGAAGTATTCGTACACCGAAACATTGCCAACATGGTGGTGCACAGCGACATGAATATGTTGAGTGTATTGGATTATGCTGTTAATGCTTTGAAAATCAAGCACATCATTGTGTGCGGTCATTATGGTTGTGGTGGTGTAAAAGCGGCCATGGGAAATGATTCTATCGGAATTATCGACAATTGGATCCGTCACATTAAGGATGTCTACAGATTCCATAAACAATATTTAGATTCGATTATGGATGAAAACGAAAGATTCAACAAGTTTGTGGAATTGAACGTGAAAGAGCAGGTTTATGATTTAGCCAAAACCTCCATCGTACAGAACGCCTGGAGAAACGGGCAGGAACTATGCCTTCACGGTTGGGTTTACGGATTAAATTCCGGTTATGTAACCGATCTGAACGTAAACATAGATTCCAACGATCAGTTAGACGAAGTTTATCAATTGAAGTTTTAAATAGAAAAACCGTCCCGTTTTAGCAACGAGACGGATTTTTTTATTCGTTATCAAGATCTAAATTTTCATTAAACGCAGAAGGCAAAAGCTGCGGGATGAATTTTATCAGAATCGGTAAAAGCAATCCGCCGCCAGGCAACAGGAATATTGTCAAAGACGGTATTGTTTTACAGATGTCCAATATTTGTTTTTTCATTCGTTTCTTCTCTTTGTCTGTCAAATCCCTTTTGGTGGAATAGGCGAGAAGTCTCATCAGTTCACCACTTTCCGTTATTTCTTTTACCAGACGATTTTTGTTTCTGGAAAGCAAAATGTGGACATTCTGCGTAGTTTGATCGTAAAAATGTTTTACCGGGTTCGAATATTTGAAATACGGAATTTCCTTTTTGTATTTGTGGATGAAATCGTCTATCGATTCAATGCTCTGTATGGCATAACCTCGGTCAATTTCAAGTAAATCAGACAGTTTGTACAGAAAATCACTTTCTTTTTGTTCCAGAACATTGTCACTCCAAATCGCCATTCCAGCCATATCCAGCAGATAGTTTTTCTCTAAGTTGGAAGCAAAATATTCAAGTTCCAGCATTTCAAGGTTTTCAACATTGATTTTAGAAAACTTAGTGTACCGGACTGACGATTCGAAAAGTTTGATAAGCAAATCGTCGTAATGGGATTTAATGTTTTTCGTTTTTAAAGCCAGCGAAACGATACTGATGATGTTTTCCTCTAGTTTTTTCAGATAATTCACGGGAATATCCTTGTGCAAAAGGTATTGTCTGAAAGCCAGTACATCCATGAACAACAACGCATTGGTAAGAATATGCGAAAAGTTCTTGCTGATGATGTTATCATTGGTCTGTACACGTTCGTCAATCATTTCTTCCAAACGATGACTGGCAGAGGCTTCCGGCAACATTTTCTTTAACAGTGTAAAGCCTTCCGGGTTCATCTGTTTGTAAAAACCGTTGGCTTTTTCGATGAAATCTTTTGGCGTCCCGTCGTGGGTGATCAACCCAAAAACACCATAAAGGGTATTAAGTAAAGCGACCTTGGTTATTTCCTGAGTGGTCCAGCCTTTGGTGAGGATTGGTTTTTCAGTATCAAAATCGACGGTATGCCCGTAGATGAAACCGGTGTTTCGTACGTTCAGGTAAAATTCCTTCGAATAGATTACAACAGGCAAGGGCAGAGGTTGTTGCTCTGCAAAAAACTTGTCAATCCATCCGTTTGTTGAAGGGTTAATCATTACGCTGAAATATTCGGCAAAGCTATTGTATTTTAGGTATCCAAAACAAGTTTAGCATTAAGTTTTCGGTAATTATTGCCTTGATTTCTTATTGGCTTCACAAAGTTTTACAATTTCTTCGATTCTCGCTTTTCGGGTTTCTTCTCGTTTGGCCTGATTCAACCAATATAAATAACTCTTGCGATAGCTGAAACTGAAATTGGTGTAATTCTCCATTGCCTTTTTATTTTGGTTAAAAACCTGTTGCAAATCATCAGGAATTACAAGGTCCTCCACATGATCTAGGGAAGTCCACGAACCGTTCTGTTTGGCGATTTCGATTTTTTTCAGACCGCTTTCGTGCATCAGGTTGCCGGCAATGAGTTTTTCGATATACGATTTGTTGAGTTTGCTCCAAACGCTTTTGTCTTTTCTTGGGGTGAACATTTGTTTCCGGCGTTCGTCATCTAGCCTTTTTACAGTAGAATCGATCCAGCCATAGCAAAGTGCTACCTGAACGGCATCTTCCCAACGCATGCTTTCCATGGTGCTCCCGACTTTGTAAAAAATAAGATCGACGCCTTTGGAAACATTGTGGTTTTCATGCAGCCAAGCGCGCCATTCTTCAGCATTTTTGAAATAATGAAGCTCTTTTTCTTTCATTAATTTATTTGATGATAGCAGTACAAGCCACACGGCCACCTGCATTTCCGGTAGGTTGGGTAGTGAAATCGTCCTGACCTTGATGAACAATGATTGCTTTGCCTAAAACGTCTTTTGTCTGATCGCCACAACCGACACACCATTCGTCTGTAGTTAACGATATTTTTCCGTTTCCGTTAGCATCTGCAGTAAAATTGCCGATATCGCCTTTATGGTATTCCCCTTGTCCCCATTTGCCGTGTTTTTTGAAGGTCGGGTTCCAGTGACCGCCTGCAGAAGAGGCATCCGCAGCCGAACAATCTGCTTTCTCATGAATGTGGATGGCATGTACTCCCGGGGTTAAACCCGAGATATTCGCTGTAAAAGTAACTTTTCCGCCTTTTTCAGAAAAGACAACGGTTCCGGCCGTTTTGGTGCCACTCTTGGCTTCAAGAGCGATTTTCAATTCGTTCGGATTGCTTTCTGTTTTGGTTTTACAGCCAGTAAGTGCAATTACAGCCAATGTTGCTATGATGGTTTTTTTCATGATTACTTTTTCTTTCAAATTTACAGAAAATTTAGACGATTGGATTGTTAAAAATGCATTAAAAAACCGCTCGGTATTGACTACCTGAGCGGTTTTTAAACAAACTAAACCAAAATTTATTGCAATCGGTTAAAAGCAATAAGCGTTTTCAGCAACTAATTTGGCAGCGATGGTTTCACGCAAAGCCACTACATTAGGCATATTTGTGTATTTTGTAAAACGACGTAATCCCATTAACATCATGCGTTGTTCATCACCTTCAGCGAAAGAAGCGATTCCTTCTTTTCCTTTTTGAGTGATGGTGTCTACAGCGTGATATAAGTACAATTGCGCCATTGCGATTTGTTCTTTTACATTAGCTTCACCTTTAGCTTTGGCTAATTTTTCCGTTCTTAAAATGGCAGATTCCGCCATGTAAATTTCGATTAACATATCGGCAGCGGCCATTAGCATTTGCTGGTGTTGCTCTAAATCCGGACCATATTTCTGTACAGCAGAACCGGCTACCATTAAGAAAGCTTTTTTCAGTTTTCCGATTAACTCTTTCTCTTCTGCGAATAATTCTGAATAATCAGGCACATCGAATGACGGGATTCCCATTAATTCTTCTCCTACTTTCATGGCAGGGCCTAATAAATCCACGTGGCCTTTCATCGCTTTTTTGATCAGCATCCCTACGGAAAGCATACGGTTGATTTCGTTCGTACCTTCGTAAATACGGGCGATACGGGCATCTCTCCATGCAGATTCCATCGGAGTGTCTTCAGAGAATCCCATACCTCCGAAGATTTGGATACCTTCGTCAGTACAGTTTTGGATGTCTTCTGAAACCGCTACTTTTAAGATGGAACATTCGATAGCGAATTCTTCAACGCCTTTCAGTTCGGCTTCCTGATGTGAGTTTCCTTCCGCAACACGCGAATTGATTCTTTCCTCAACACTTCCACCGGCACGGTAAGTCGCACTTTCACCTGCATAAGCTGAAGCCGCCATTTCCGCTAATTTGGAACGGATAGCGCCGAAGTTGGCAATCGGGGTGTTGAACTGCATTCTTTCGTTTGCATATTTAACAGAAGCAGAAATCGTTCTTCTTTGGGCGTCCAAACAAGCGGCTGCTAATTTGATACGACCAACGTTTAAGGCATTCATCGCGATTTTGAAACCTTCGCCACGTCCGGCCAGCATGTTTTCTGCCGGGACAATCGTGTCATTGAAGAAAACCTGACGGGTAGAAGAGGCGCGGATACCTAATTTATGTTCTTCTTCACCAAGTGTGATTCCGTTTGGATTCGCGGCATCATATTCTACTATGAAACCGGTGATGTTTTTATCGTCTTCTATTCTGGCGAAAACAATCATTAAGTGACAGAAACCTGCATTGGAAATCCACATTTTCTGTCCGTTGATTTTGTATGATTTACCGTCAGCGGAAAGTTCTGCTTTGGTTTTTCCTGAATTGGCATCGGAACCGGCACCCGGCTCAGTCAAACAGTACGAACCGAACCATTCCCCTGATGCTAATAAAGGAACGTATTTTTTCTTTTGCTCTTCCGTTCCGTATAGCGTAATCGGCATGGTACCAATTCCGGTATGTGCTCCGAAAGCTGTTGAGAATGAACCGGTTGCTCCTGAAATGTAATCACAGGTAAGCATTGTATTGATGAAGCCCATTCCTAAACCGCCGTATTCTTCCGGTACGGCAACACCTAAGAAACCAAGTTCTCCGGCTTTACGCATACATTCTTCGGTGTAAGCATAATCTTTTTTCTCGAATTTGTCTTTATTAGCCCATAATTCTTTGTCTACGAATTCTTTAACAGAATCACGCATCATGATTTGCTCTTCGTTGAAATCTTCCGGTGTGAAGATGTTCTCACATTTTGTTTCTTTTACAAGGAATTGACCTCCTCTTGTGATATCGTTCATTGTCGTATTATTTTAAATTTTGAATTATAAATTTTAAATTATTTTGAAATGCTTTCCTGAGATGTTTTAATGATCTTGGTAATAATATTTATGATATGCTCAATTTCAATAAGGTGCTTTTCAACTGAAATTTTTGTGATTTCAGATTTGTCCAACAATCTTAACCAATACTTCGATTCTCTTGCTTCTTTTGAAGCAATGGACATTTTACTGATGAAATCCTTTTTTGATTGAGCAGCAATTGCTTCTTCGACATTTGCCCCAATACTTGTCCCACATCTCATTAACTGTTTTGAAATAATGAATTCATTTTCCTTTTTTAGCTGAACAGATAAATGAATAATGGTTAATGCAAATTCAAATGTTTTATTTGCAATAAGATTATCGTTCTTCATCAATCCATTTAAAATTTAAAATTCATCATTTATAATAATTCATATATTCCAGCAGTACCTTGTCCGGTTCCAACACACATGGTTACCATTCCGTATTTGTTACCGCGGCGTTTCATTTCGTCGAACAGCTGAACGGATAGTTTCGCTCCTGTACATCCCAGTGGGTGGCCTAAAGCGATTGCTCCACCGTTTACGTTGATGATCTCCGGGTTAAGATCTAATTCACGGATTACGGCTAACGATTGTGCGGCGAAGGCTTCATTCAATTCGATCAATTCGATGTCTTTGATTTGCAGACCAGCCTGTTGTACTGCTTTTGGAATAGCTTTTACGGGTCCGATTCCCATGATTCTCGGCTCAACACCTGAAGAAGCAAAGTTTACTAAACGTGCGATTGGCTCAAGGTTTAATTCTTTTACCATTTCTTCAGACATTACCAATACGAAAGCTGCACCATCACTCATTTGGGAAGAGTTACCGGCTGTTACCGAACCATCTGCTGCGAAAACCGGTTTCAGTTTTCCTAAGGCTTCTTTGTTGGTATCGGCTCTTGGTCCTTCGTCTTTGGTTACGGTATAGGATTTTGTTTCTTTTTTACCATTTTCGTTGATGAATGTCTGTTCCACAGTAATCGGAACGATTTGTTTGTCGAATTTTCCTTCTGATAAAGCTTTCAAGGCTTTCATGTGGGAATTGAAAGCAAACTCATCTTGATCCTCACGGGAAACGTTGAATTGTTTGGCTACGGCTTCCGCAGTTAATCCCATTCCCCAATAATAATCTTCATGACCTGCTGCGGCTGCTTTATAATCCGGAGTCGGTTTGTAACCACCCATCGGAATATAACTCATGCTTTCCGCACCACCAGCGATGATACAATGCGCCATTCCCGACTGGATTTTAGCCGTCGCCATACCAATGGTTTCTATACCTGAGGCACAATAACGGTTTACGGTAACCCCTGGGACATCGTTAATTTTTAATCCCATTAAGGAAATCAAACGACCCACGTTTAGACCTTGTTCGGCTTCCGGCATGGCGTTTCCTACCATTACGTCGTCGATACGGGTTTTGTCGAAGTCCGGCAGTTCGTTCATCATGTATTCGATGGTTTCGGCGGCCAATTCATCGGGTCTTTTAAAACGGAACACTCCCTTTGGTGCTTTACCAACGGCGGTTCTGTATGCTTTAACTATATATGCTGTCTTGTTCATTGTTATAAATTTTTAAATTTTGAATTTTAAATTATTTGTGTTGTTTTTCAGATGTTTACTTCATTTGAAATTCAACATTTATAATTCAAAATATTAATTGCGAAGCGGTTTCCCTTTGGTTAACATGAACTGAATTCTTTCCAAAGTTTTTCTTTCCGTACAAAGGGATAAGAAGGCTTCTCTTTCCAGATCCAATAAGTATTGCTCGCTTACTAATGTTGGTTCGGATAAATCACCGCCCGCCATTACATAGGCTAATTTGTTTGCAATTTTCTGATCGTGTTCTGAAATGTATTGTCCGGCCACCATCTGATCGGTACCTACTAAAAACATACCTAACGCCTGTTTTCCTAAAACTTTGATGTCTTTGCGTTTAATTGGCTGCGTGTAACCGGCTTCGGCCATTAAAATTGCGTGTTTTTTAGCTTCGGCAATCTGACGGTCTTTGTTTACCACGACAATGTCTTTTCCTTTCTGAAGTACTCCGATATCGTAAGCTTCGTAAGCAGAAGTCGCTACTTTCGCCATACCTACCGTTAAGAAGTATTCCTGTAGCACATTTAATTCCACGTCGTTTTTACGGAAAGTATCGGAAGCTCTTAAAGCCATTTCTTTAGATCCACCACCACCTGGAATAACACCTACACCGAATTCCACTAAACCGATATAGGTTTCAGCTGCGGCAACGGCTTTGTCGGCATGCATCGTTAATTCACAACCACCACCCAAGGTCATGCCGTGGGGAGCTGCAATTACGGGGATTCCGGAGTAACGAACTCTCATCATGGTGTCCTGGAACATTTTGATGGCAAGGTTCAATTCGTCGTATTCCTGTTCTACGGCCATCATGAAAATCATGGCTATATTTGCTCCAACAGAGAAATTCGCGGCCTGATTTCCGATTACTAAGCCGCGGAAGTCTTTTTCGGCTAATTCGATAGCTTTGTTGATTCCTTGAATTACACCGCCTCCGATGGAATTCATTTTTGACTGGAATTCTAGGTTTAAGATTCCGTCACCTAAATCCTGAACAATGGCTTCACTGTTACTCCATACTTTTTTGCTTTCGCGGATGTTGTTCAAAATGATGAACGCATCTTGTCCGGGTACTTTAACCTGTGTTTTAGAACTGATGTTGTAATAATAGGTTGCGCCTTCTTTTACCGTATAGAACGAAGTGTTACCAGATGCGATCATATCGTTAACCCAAGCAGCAGGAGCAAGGCCTTCCTCTTTCATTAACTCGATTCCTTTTTCCACCCCGATGGCATCCCAGATTTCGTAAGGACCATTTTCCCAACCGAAACCGGCTTTCATCGCGTCGTCAATTTTGTAGAAATCGTCTGTGATTTCAGGAACACGATTGGAAACAAAGGCAAACATGGCAGAGAAATTCTTTCTGTAAAATTCCCCGGCTTTGTCGGTTCCTTTTACCAATACTTTGAAACGGTCGATTGGTTTGTCAATCGTTTTGGTCATTTCCAGCGTTGCAAAAGAAGCTTTTTTAGCGGCTCTGTATTCTAAAGTGTCTAAATCTAAGGATAAAATGTCTTTGTCAACTTTTTTGTAGAAACCCTGACCGGTTTTGCTTCCCAACCAGTTGTTTTCCATCATCTTTTTAATAAAATCCGGTAGTTTGTACAATTCGTGGGCTTCGTCGTCCGGACAGTTTTCGTATAAACCGTTGGCCACATGCACCAAAGTATCCAAACCAACCACGTCTACCGTACGGAAAGTAGCCGATTTCGGTCTTCCGATTACAGGTCCGGTTAATTTGTCCACTTCTTCAATGGTCAATCCCATATCTTTTACCAAATGGAACAAACTCATGATCCCGAAAATCCCGATACGGTTTCCGATGAAGGCTGGAGTGTCTTTGGCAACAACCGAAGTTTTTCCTAAGAATTTTTCACCGTATTCATTTAAAAAATCCAAGACTTCTGTTGAAGTTTGAGGACCAGGGATGATTTCGAATAATTTTAAGTAACGGGCAGGGTTAAAGAAGTGTGTTCCGCAGAAATGTTTCTGGAAATCTTCGCTTCTTCCTTCGCTCATAAAGTGAATCGGAATACCGGATGTGTTGGAAGTGATCAGTGTTCCCGGTTTTCTGTATTTTTCAATCTGTTCGAAAACAGTTTTTTTGATGTCTAATCGTTCTACAACAACTTCAATAATCCAGTCGCAGTCTTTGATTTTCTCTAAATCGTCGGTAGTGTTTCCCGTTGTGATGCGGCCGGCGAATTTCTGATCGTAAATAGGAGAAGGCTTCGATTTTAAAGCGTTGGCTAAATGGTCGTTTACCAATCGGTTGCGAACGGCTTTACTTTCCAGAGTAAGACCTTTTTTCTGTTCAGCTTCGGTCAGCTCACGCGGTACAATATCGAGAAGTAAAACTTCAACACCGATATTCGCGAAATGGCAGGCAATCCCTGAACCCATAATTCCAGAACCGATGACTGCTACTTTTTTAATTAGTCGTTTCATTTTTTTCTGTAATAAGAAATTTTCTATTTTTTAGTTTGTTTCAGTTATTTGTCAAGATTTTCGTTTCCGAAAATGTTTTTCTCCAAAATCAGTTCGTTAATGATTTCGGCAACTTCCATAAAATGGTTTAATTGTTCATCCGTAATATGCTGCCTTACCGTTTCATTGAATTTCAGTACGGTAGCTTTGGATAGTTCTCTTTTTTCCTGTCCGAACTTAGTCAGATGAATTAAAACACCACGTCCGTCGACAGGATTTTTCTTTCTGATGATCAGTCCTTTTTCTTCCATGGATTTCAAAGTCCTTGTCAGACTGGTGGCTTCCATGCCCATTCGCGTACTGATAGCGGTGGAAGGTGTTCCGTTTTCTCTATCGATACTTAACAAAGCAAATCCTGTCGCCATCGTTGCGCCATATTTGGTAGCCTCTTCGTTATACATTCTGGCAACTGCTTGCCAGGTGGCTCTCAATGCGTAGTCTATAGTTTTGTCTTTCATAAAAATTTGATAGATTCAAATATACAAAATATTTATTATGCATGCATAATAAATTTAAATTATTTTTAGGTTAATTAATAAAAAACTCCTCATTTGTGAGGAGTTGATTGATTTTTAAGCGTTATTGTAGATTTTATCATAAAGATATTGATATTTCTCTTTTATGATTTTGCGCTTTAACTTCATGGTAGGAGTAAGGTGGCCTGCATCAATAGACCAAATATCCGGGGTTAATTCAATTTTCTTAACCTGCTCCCAGTTTCCGAATTTCTTGTTCAGTTCTTCCACTTCTTCCTCAATGCGTTGTTTTACTTCGGGATTGGTAGAAATTTCCGCATCGGTTGTCCCGATACTGATTCCTTTAATTTTAGCCCATTCTTTTACGAAGTCAAAACTTGGCTGAACAAAAGCTGCCGGCATTTTCTCTCCGTCACCGATAACCATGATCTGCTCGATAAAGCGGGATTGTTTAAAAGTATTTTCCAACACCTGAGGCGCTACATATTTACCGCCGGATGTTTTGAACATTTCTTTTTTACGGTCTGTGATTTTTAAAAAGCCTTCGCTGTCGATATTTCCGATGTCTCCGGTATGGAAATAGCCGTTTTGTAATGCTTCATCGGTTTTTTCCTGATCTTTATAGTAACCGATCATAACGTTAGGTCCTTTGCAAAGGATTTCGCCATCTTCAGCGATTTTTACTTCAACACCGTCTAATACTCTACCAACAGTTCCTACTTTGAAACCTTTGTTCTTTACTTCGTTTACGGAAATTACCGGTGAAGTTTCAGTTAAACCATAACCTTCCATAATAGGTATTCCTGCTGCTGCAAAAACTCTTGTCAGACGAGGTTGTAACGCGGCACTTCCGGACACCATAAGTTCCAGCTGTCCGCCAAGTCCTTCCTGCCATTTGGAGAAAATCAGTTTGCGGGCAATTTTCAGCTGGAATTCATACCACCAGCCATTGGCTCCATACGGTTCGTATTTTAAGCCCAAGTCGATTGCCCAGAAAAACAGTTTCTTTTTGATTCCGGTTAAGTCGCTTCCTTTAGCATAGATTTTATCGTATACTTTTTCCAACAAACGCGGAACCGCTGTCATTACATGAGGTTTTACTTCTTTTAAGTTGTCGCTCATTTTTTCGATGCTTTCCGCAAAGTAGATGGAGATGCCGTAATATTGGTATAGGTACAGGATCATTCTTTCAAAGATGTGGCAAATAGGCAAGAAGCTTAATCCTCTGGTGTCGCCTTCACGTAAAGGAACCCTTGGGGCACTCAGTAATACGTTGGAAACAATATTCTGGTGGGTTAACATAACGCCTTTAGGTCTTCCGGTTGTTCCTGAAGTATAAATGATTGTCGCTAAATCAGTGGTGGTGATACTGTTTTTTCGTTCTTCCACCTCGTTCTGATTGCTTTCGTCTTTTCCGGTCTCCAATACTTCTTTCCAGCTTTTGCAACCCGGAATATCATTATAGGAGTAGACTTCCAATAGTGAAGAAACATTGTTTTTGATGGAATTGATTTTATCAAAAACCTCCTGATCGGATACAAAACAGTATTTTGATTCGGAGTGGTTCAGGATGTATTCATAATCTTCAGCCGAAATGGTAGGGTAAATCGGAACGGTTTGTGCCCCGGTTTGTAACACACCAATATCGGTTATGTTCCACTCGGTTCTGTTATTGGAGGAAATTATGGCAATTTTGTCGTTTTTCTGCACACCCATCCGTAACAATCCTCTTGAAATGGCGTTTGCTTTTTCTAAATATTCTTTAGTGGATGTTTTAACCCATTCACCGTTTTGCTTGGTTACGAGAGCATCCGGTAGATTGTATTTTTCCAGCTGATAATAAGGGAAATCAAATAGGCGGGTAACGTTAGTCATAATTAAATTGGTTTTTAGTAACTGCAAATTATGAAAAAAATAATAAAATTTGCTTAAAGTTTTAATAATACTAGAAGAAAAGCGAGCATATTTTGTATTTTTGGCGACCTAATTTTACTGATTTTCATTTAATTAAGATGAATAAATTTTTTCGTACATCAGAATATAAAGTCTTGTTTTATAGGCTCTTTTTGGCTTATTTCTTTTACTTTTTAGCAAGAGTTTTGTTCTTTGCCTACAATTATAAACTTCTTAAGGTAGATTCCGTTACCGATTTTCTTGCCCTTCAGTACCACGGAATGGCATTCGATACCACGGCAATTTTATACTTGAATGCGTTGTTTATTGTCTTTTCGGTTTTACCTTTTTGGCACAATACGAGAAAAGGGTATCAGAAATTCCTGTTTTATGTTTATTTCATTTGCAACCTTATAGGATACGCTACGAATTTTATTGATTTTATCTACTACAAATATATCTATTCCCGTACTACGGTAGCGGTTTTGGATATTGTGGAACACGAGAGCAATAAAGGAAATATGTTTTTCCGTTTCATGGTGAGCTATTGGCATGTGTATGTTTTGTTTATTTTGATGGCGGCTTTGTGGATTTATCTGTACAAAAGAGTAAGAATCGAACACGAAGCACCTAAAAAACATTTGGCCTATTTTTCATCTTCCGTTGTAGGGCTTGTGGTTGTTGCGACCATGGCTGTTGGAGGTATCCGAGGTGATTTTAAAAAGAGTACAAGACCGTTGAATATGATTGATGCGAATCGTCATGTTACAAAATCCCAACATGCTGACATTGTTTTGAATACGCCTTTTTCCATCATCAGGACATTTGGTAAAACCAGTTTTAAGAAAATCAATCTTGTGGATCAGAGTGTTATTGAAAACAATTTCCATCCGATCAAAAAGTATGAGAATAACCCAAAATCCACACCAAACATTGTTCTTTTCATAACCGAAAGTTACGGGCGTGAATATTGGGGCGCTTTCAACGAAGATATGAAAGGGAAGATTAAGGATTATGTGAGTTATACACCCTTCCTGGATTCTTTGGCGCAGGAGAGTTTGATTTTCCCGAACGCTTATGCCAACGGGAGCAAATCCATTCACGGAATGTCGTCTGTTTTGGCCGGAATTCCTTCGTTTAAAGACGCTTTTACATCATCGCCATATCCTAAGCAAAAAATACAGTCTTTGGTTTCCACACTTAAAGAAATGGGGTATGATACTTCCTTTTTCCATGGAGCGCCAAACGGTTCGATGGGATTTTTAGGGTTTGGAAACATTTTAGGATTCGATCATTATTACGGAAAAACCGAATACAATAATGATGCAGATCATGACGGATCCTGGGGAATTTGGGATGAACCGTTCATGCAGTACATGAAGAAGGAACTTGACAAGAAGAAAGGCCCGTTTTTCGGAACTATTTTTACGGTTTCCTCACACGAACCTTATGTGGTGCCAAAAGAGTTTGAAGGTAAATTTCCAAAAGGAACCATTAAAATGCACCAGTGCGTTGGTTATACGGATTATGCGTTTAAGAAATTCTTTGAAGCAGCTAAGAAACAGCCTTGGTTCAAAAACACGATTTTTATCATAACGGCAGACCATTGTAATCTTACGGCTTATCCGGAGTATGATAAAATGATTAACCGTCAGGCTGTTCCGATATTGATTTACAAACCGGACGGCAGTATGAAAGGTGTCAATAAAAACCTTGCGCAACAGATTGATATTTACCCGACCGTTTTAGATATGGTGGGGTATAATAAACCTTTCAGAAGTTGGGGAAGAAGTTTGATAGGCGATACCCAAACGCTTCCGTATGTGATGAATTATAATTCCAACCAGTACCAGTTTCAGAGGGGAAATTATATTTGTACATTTGACGGGAAACAAATTACGGGCTATTACCATAAAGACGATAAAGGGCTGGAAAATAATCTGATAGGTAAGAAGAACAAGGAAATGATTCAGGCGGGAGAGGCCTGTAAAGCTTTTGTTCAGGATTATATGAAAAGAATTATTGACCAGAAACTTTATTATAAAAATTAAGTTATGAAGAAAAAAATAGGTTTATTGATCCTTTTGGTTGTTGCTGTCGGCGTTGGGAAATACGTGTACGACATGCATATCAATCATAATTTCGAGACCATTACCGAAGGGAAAGTGTATAAAAGCGGTGTGATTCCGCCCGATGAAATAGAAGATTACGTTAAAAAGCACCATATCAAAAGTATTGTGGATTTGCGTTTTCCCGGAACCGGTGATTCAGTAAACAATCCTGAAATCCCTGAAGAACTTACTGCTGAAAAAGAAGCGGTAGCCAAAATTCCGGGCGTTAACTATTACAACAACGGTTCCGATCAGGTGCCAAAACAGAAAAACCTTGACAGGTTTTTTCAAATCATGGACGATCCGGCTAATTATCCGGTTTTAATCCATTGTTATCACGGTGTCGGACGTGCGGAAATGTACTCGGCTATCTACAGAATCGAATATGAAGGAATGGATAGGGACAAAGCCAGAACCAGCACCCGTATACTGACAAAATGGAGTTCTTTCGATTTAGGAAAACCCAAAGGTGACTTTCTGCATGCTTACGAATCCAGAAAAGAAAAAACTGCTAAATAAGCTTTACAGTCAATCATAAGAAAAGCCTTATCTGAAATTTCAAGATGAGGCTTTTTCTTTTATAACAGTTTGAATTTAACTTGATTATATTCGACTTGGTCGGAATTATTAGGTTAAAAGTGATTATTGTCGTAACTTGATTCAAGCTAATTTTTTGGATCGTGAAACGCAGCTATACACTTGGAAAACATTTTGTTACAGGTAAAAGGTTTTTGTTGCTAAAACTGAATTTACTATGTGTTTTTCTTTTGTTTTCTATTTCATCTTTTGCATTTCAAAATCAGACCGCTATTGATACGGCTGTTTTAAATGAATTTGAAAAAGCCAAAGTACTCCTTGAAAAAAACGATTATGAGTTGTACCAACAGGGCAATGAAATCCTTACCAAATTAGAGAAGAAACTGCTCCGGGAGAAAAATTACGATCAGTTAATGTACCTTTATCTTGAGATTTCGTACTTCCAGATAACGCAATTCGATTACAACACTGCGAAGAAAACTCTTGATAAAGTCGATCGTGTCCTGCAGCAACACAATAACAACTGCATCCGCGGAGAATATTATGAGCATCTGGCGGTTTTTTACAATTCACAAGGCAAAGAAGCTTTAGATGAAAAATACACCCTGTTATCCGAAAAATTCCTGACCAAATACGCACCTAAAGAAAAGCAGGTCGATTTGTATTATAATCTCATTCTTCTGTATCTGAAAAAAGAAGACTGGAAAAATACCTTGTTGAATTGCTTTAAGTTTTTGAATATCAACAAGGAAACCGGAGGAGATGCCGATCAGCCGGAGATTTTTTTATTCGTCGCGGAAAGTTACTACAGTCTGGATCAATTGCCTGAAGCTTTTCAGTATCTGGAAATGGTAAAAGCGTCACCTTTTTATCAGAAACATGACGATGACTTTCTGTTGCGGTCCCGTTATTACCTGATTTTGGGGAAATCATATGAAAAACAGAAAAAATTTAAAGAAGCAGCCGCCAATTTGCGGATTGCTAACGATTATTTTAAACAGCGTCTGGTCTATCGGGTAGTAAAAATGAATCTCTTTCTGAACCAGAAACGCGAACTGGAAGTTAAAAATATTGAATTTCAGTCCGTTATAAAGCAGAATGAATTAAAAAGCGAAAACTTAAAATACAAAAACTATCTTTTGATAGCATCTCTGATAACCATTATCACACTTTTGATATTCATTTATATCCAATACCGAACTGCTAAATTTAAAAATTCGATCAATCATCTGCTAAGCGAAAAAAATACCTTGTTGTTTAAGACAAATTCAGAACTGGAAAGCGCTTTAAAAGTTAAAAAGAAATTGCTCGATACGATTTCACACGAACTGCGAACCCCGATTTATACGTTAAACGGGTTGCTTCACCTGATGCGGGAAGATATTACGAATTATGAAAAGAACATCGATCAGTTGGAATCCTCGGTGCAGAACCTGTATAACTTGTCGGGCAATATTATAGAGATCAATGTTTTGGATAGTTTTGACAACGATTATGTCCCTAAAAAAGATTTGATTTCCTTAAAAGAAATGTTGACTAAAATATTGGCTTCTGTTAAAAAGAACCGGGATAATAACAACACAAGTTCGTTGCTTTTTGACGATTCGATTCCTCAGCAATTAATTTTTGATGAGGCTAAACTGCAACAGGTTTTATTCAGTCTGATTGACAATGCCTTCAAGTTTTCCAAAGATGGCCTTGTGGAAGTGCAAGCCAAAATGCTGAGTTATAATGAGAATCACACCGAAGTACAATTTATAATTAAAGACAACGGTATTGGGATTGCGCCGGAAATCAAGGATAAAATTTATGAACTTTTTTTTCAGGGATCCGATAAGATCAATTATGAATACGGCGGAAGCGGGCTTGGATTAACCGTGGTTAAAAAAACACTTGATTTGTTCAAAAGCGCCATTTCCATTGATTCTGAACCGAATAAAGGAACAACAATTGAATTCAGTTTGGATTTTGAGAATTATAAAGTAACTCCTGAACCACAGGTCAAAGCTGAAGTAAAAGAAACAAAAGATCCGTCCCAAATCAGAATTTTGTTGGTGGAAGATAATAAAATCAATCAATTGATAACCAGAAAGCTGATACTTAAAAAAGGCTACATCTGTGATATCGCTGATCACGGTCTGGAAGCCTGTAAAATGGTCGGGGAAGAGGATTATTCCCTGATTCTTATGGACATCATGATGCCGATAATGGATGGTTTTGAAGCCTCGGAATACATCTCCAAATTCAAACCGGATATTCCTATTGTTGCCTTAACGGCTATTTCGGAAGATGTCAACAAAGAGCTTTTTGCTGCGGCCAAAATAAAGAAAGTACTCAGTAAACCGGTAGATGTGGAAGAACTTTATAAAACCATTAGTTTTTATTGTGAATAGCATAAAAAAAAGAGCCTTTTCAAAAGACTCTTTTTTAGTGTTTATTTTCTATTTATTTTTCGCTTCAATCCATTTACGGGCATTTACGAAAGCTTCATGCCAAGGTGTTACTTCATCTTTCTGACCGTTGTCTGGGTAATGCGCCCAGTTCCAAGGGAAAGTTGAACGCTCAATGTGCGGCATGGTTACCAGGTGGCGACCTGTTTTGTCACACAACATAGCCGTATTGAATGCCGAGCCGTTCGGGTTTGCAGGATAACTTTCATAACCGTATTTTCCAACGATATCGTACTGCTCTTCATTGTACGGTAAGTTGAATTTACCTTCTCCGTGCGAAATCCAAACGCCTAAAGTAGTGCCTTCCAAAGAAGAAAGCATTACGGAATTGTTTTTCTGTACCGTTACAGACGTAAAGCCGCTTTCGTGTTTGTGGGAGTTGTTATGAAGCATTTTTCCGTGAACTTCGTGCTCAGGGTTGATCAATTCCAATTCCATGAACAACTGACAACCGTTACAGATTCCAACAGAAAGAGTGTCTTCTCTTTTGAAGAAGTTTTTCAATGCTGTATTTGCTTTTTCATTGTATAAGAACGCTCCGGCCCAACCTTTAGCGGAACCTAAAACGTCTGAATTCGAGAATCCACCCACAGCGCCGATGAATTGGATATCTTCCAAAGTTTCACGACCTGAAATCAAATCGGTCATGTGAACGTCTTTTACGTCGAATCCTGCCAAGTACATGGAATTTGCCATTTCACGCTCGGAGTTACTTCCTTTTTCACGGATGATGGCTGCTTTTGGTCTTGGTTTTGAATTGTCGATAACCGGTGCTTTTCCGTCAAAATGAGAAGGGAAAGTATAGGTTAACGGCTGGTTTTTGAAATTATCGTAACGTTCTTTTGCCGTTCCGTTTTTCGATTGTTTTGAATCTAAAAGGAATGACGTTTTGTACCAGGTGTCTCTTACTTCAGAAACATTGAAGGTGAACGAATCTGCATTGTTTTTAACAGTAACCGTATTTCCTTCCGCAGCAGTTCCGATATTGAAAATTTCGATATTGTTTTGAGCAAAAACCGCTTCCACTTCAGCATCCGCCTGGAAAACCACACCGATATTCTCGTTGAATAATGCTTTTACCGTATCGTTTTCGCCTAAAGCAGACAAGTCAAAAGAAGCACCTAAATTCACATCAGCGAAACACATTTCCAATAAAGTTGTGATCAAACCACCGCTTCCGATATCGTGTCCGGCCTTGATTTTACGGTCTTTAATTAAATCCTGTAAAACATTGAAAGCTTTTTTGAAAAATTCAGCATTAGTAATGGTAGGAACCTCAGAACCGATTTTGTTGTTGATTTGTGCAAAAGACGAACCTCCTAATTTAAAGGTATCCTGAGACAAATTGATATAGTAGATGTTTCCACCGTTTCGTTTCAAAACAGGTTCCACAACTTTAGTAATGTTAGAACAGTTTCCGGCTGCTGAAATGATAACCGTTCCCGGTGCGATCACTTCGTCATTCGGATATTTTTGTTTCATGGAAAGCGAGTCTTTTCCAGTTGGAATGTTGATGCCCAATTCGATAGCGAAATCGGAACAGCCTTTTACCGCTTCGTATAATCTTGCATCTTCCCCTTCGTTTTTACAAGCCCACATCCAGTTAGCCGATAAGGAAACCGATTTTAAACCGTCTTTTAAAGGAGCCCAAACAATGTTGGACAAAGCTTCAGCAATTGCTGTTCTTGAACCCGCTACCGGATTCACCAAAGCGGAAACAGGGGAGTGACCGATAGTAGTGGCAATTCCTTCTTTCCCTTTGAAATCCAACGCCATAACTCCAACATTGTTCAACGGAAGTTGTAATGGACCCGCACATTGTTGTTTCGCAACACGTCCGCCCACACAACGGTCTACTTTGTTAGTTAACCAGTCTTTACAGGCAACAGCTTCTAATTGAAGTACTTGGTTTAAATACGTTGGGATATTTTCTGTTGTATAATTTAAATCTGCATAATTAGCGGCAACCGATTTATCCGTCATAATGGTTTTTGGCGAACTTCCGAAGAAATCTTCCAGAGCATAATCCATTGGTTTAGCGCCTGAAGTTTTGCTTTCAAACGTAAAACGGTGATCCGCAGTTACGTCACCCACCTGATACATAGGCGAACGCTCACGATCGGCAATTTTCTGAAGGATATCAATATTTTCTTCCCCGATAACCAATCCCATTCTTTCCTGAGATTCATTTCCGATGATTTCCTTAGCCGAAAGCGTAGGGTCACCCACCGGTAATTTATCTAAATCGATTAAACCTCCGGTATCTTCCACTAACTCAGAAAGACAGTTCAAATGTCCTCCCGCACCATGATCGTGAATTGATACGATTGGGTTGTTGTCGCTTTCTACCAAACCACGAATGGCGTTGGCAGCACGTTTTTGCATTTCCGGGTTGGAACGCTGAATAGCATTTAACTCGATTCCTGAACCGAAAGCTCCTGTATCTGCAGAGGAAACCGCAGCACCACCCATTCCGATTCTATAATTTTCACCACCAAGAATTACGATTTTATCACCTTCCTGTGGTTTCTTTTTAATGGCTTGGTCTAATTTTCCGTATCCGATTCCACCAGCTTGCATGATTACTTTGTCGTAACCTATTTTGCGGTTGTTTTCTTCGTGTTCGAAAGTTAAAATCGAACCTGTAATTAACGGCTGACCGAATTTGTTACCGAAATCCGAAGCTCCGTTTGAGGCTTTGATTAAGATATCCATTGGCGTTTGGTACAACCACGGTCTTTCGTTCATAGCTTCTTCCCAGGATCTTCCGTTTTCTAAACGAGAATAGGAAGTCATGTACACCGCAGTTCCCGCCAATGGCAACGAACCTTGTCCTCCGGCTAAACGGTCTCGGATTTCTCCTCCGGAACCTGTTGCGGCACCACTGAAAGGCTCAACCGTAGTAGGGAAGTTGTGCGTTTCCGCTTTTAGGGAAAGTACGGAATCAAATTCTTTTTCCTGATAAAAATCAGGCTTGTCAGCACTTTTTGGTGCGAATTGTGTCACTTTTGGTCCTTTAACAAAAGCAACGTTGTCTTTATAAGCAGAAACAATATCGTTAGGATTTGTCTCCGATGTTTTCTTGATTAATTTGAACAGGGAAGTCGGTTTTTCTTCACCATCCACCACGAAAGTTCCGTTGAAGATTTTGTGACGGCAGTGTTCCGAATTCGCCTGAGAGAATGCAAAAACCTCAGAGTCCGTTAATTTTCTTCCGATTTTAACGGCTAAATTATTCAGATACTCTACTTCTTCATCACTTAAAGCCAAACCTTCCTGTTTGTTATAAGTAGCGATGTCATCAATCTCCAGAATGGCTTCCGGCTGAATGTTGATGGTAAAAATATCTTGGTTTAATTCTGCATATTTTTGGGAAATCATCGGGTCGAAAGCCGTGAAATCTGAAGTTGATTTTTCAAATTCCTCCATTCGGATGATTCCTGAAATACCCATATTCTGAGTGATTTCAACAGCGTTTGTACTCCAAGGGGTTACCATGGCGGCACGTGGTCCAACAAAAAAATCCGACAGTGCGGATTTCTCTATTTTATGTGCGTTGCCAAAAAGCCAGTTTAATTTGTTGATGTCTTCAGTCGATAATTCGTTTTGCGCTTGAACAGCAAAAACAGTGTTCGTTTGGTTTCCGAAGAAATGAATCATTGTGTGGTTGTTTTATTCCGCTACGTTCAAATTAATTAATTTTCTTAATATCAAATGTATCGGGTGTGTTGTTGTTTTGAAAGTGCAAATTTATTCCAAAAAAGTCAGTTGACAAAGTTTGTCATCATAAAAAAAGCACAAGATTTAACCTGTGCTTTTCATTTTGAAAATATCGTATGATTATTTCTTTTTCTTCATCATAAGTTCCATGCATTTGAACTCTTTTCCGTCGTAACCGGTATCGAACATTTCCATTTTACGGGTGTTGTCGTCTACAACCGTGATTACTTCACGCATTTTTTTTGTTTTTTTGGTAATCGGATCAACACCTTGACCTTCCATATTGAAAGTTTTGGTAGCGGCATCATAATTTCCTTTCATAACCATAAGTCCTGTTCCCATGTTGTCAATCCAGGTGGAAGTATATTCTCCCATTGCATTGTCATAGGCTAAAGTGCTTTTTCCTTCGAAAGGGGATCCCATGAAATCTCCTTTGTGAACCGATTCCTGGTAACGTCCGCCTAAAATTGTTTTGTATTCCGCTGTCATCTTGGCTTTCATCGGTTCTGCACCTTCAGCCATCCAGCTTGTAAGTTCTTCTTCCCACATACCGTTTTCGGCGGCCATCATTTTGTGAGCTTCACCTGGTGTAGCATACTCCATCCAGGCTTTGGTCATGGCTGCAGAATCCGGCATTGCCGCCACAGCTTCTTCTGTTTTTGTAGCAGTTGAATCAATGTTAGACTGAGAATCTGCCTTTTTCTCGTCTTTTTTGCAGGCAACTAAACTTAAAGAAGCGATTGCCAAGGTAAGAATTGCTTTGTTCATAATTATATTGGTTTTTGGTTTACTCAAATATAACAAAATTATAAGCGCCCATATCCCAGGAAGTAGCAGTTCTCTGATTTCCTAAAATATCATATGTACCTGTCGCTATAGCGGCATCAGCGGTTCCTTTGGCGGCAGAATCTTCACCGATAATCAATTTATTGCTTTGTGGGTTTTTAAAGTCAGGTTTGTTTGTTGTTGAATTTCGCGCAATGATGCAACCCGGATAGTTAGTGGTGTTGGCAATCGGGTACAAAGGATCGTTCTGGAACTGTCCGAAATCGAAAAATTTGATCAGACAATTTCTGAAATTATAATTAAAGGTAACACCAGGGTCATTGAGTTTCTTTAAGGAAATTCCGTAACTGCTGCTGCCGTAAATAATACAATTGGTGAAATTGGCAGCGGTAAGATTTACCGGAAAATCAGTTCTACCGTTGTCGATATATACAGGCGTCTGGTTCGGTCTCGGCCAATAATTGGCAAAGGTACAGTGTGTAAAGTTGTAAGTTCCTCCTAATGAGCAGGCTAATCCAACTTGTCCGCAATTGTTAATGACCATATTTCTACCGTTGATTGTTCCTGTTTTGGCTAAAATACCATAATTGGAACAATTGTAAATCTGGGTATTATCGATAGTGATGGTTCCGGCATTGTGTTCAATCAATAAGCCAACCGTTGCATTTTTTATGGTGGCATGGTCAAAAGCTCCTGTGCTGCCTTCGGTCATCCAAATTGTGCCCCATTGTCCCGGAGTGTCTGAAAAACTTGGTTCAAGACGATCGCTTTCGAAAGTTATTTCGTTGTCAACAATTACATGGCCTTCCGAATCGTATTGCGAATAATCACCAATAGCTGTGATAGTGGCACCATTACCAATAATCAAACCCGAATCGGCATGGAAATGGATTTTGGCTCCTGGATCAATAGTGAGCGTTTCACCGGTCGGAACAGCTGCGTAACCGTAAATTACATAAGGTTTGTCGTTGCCCCAATGGTATTCGTCGCCGTTGTTCGGATCTGCATGGTCTAAGTAAAAACCGTAAATTTCATCATCACCGATAGGTAAAGTTTCATAAGTTCCGTCAGAGAATCGTTTTGGGAATAAGAAATACGCGTCTCTTACTAGAGTAACTAAGTCAACGGTTTGCGGAGCACCACTAATGTTGTGGAATTCAATTTCATCAGTATACAGATATTCCGAATCAGGATTAGCATAATCATTGTAATCAATAGTGGTTTCAATGAAAATGTACATACTGTCTTTGGCCAGCAATTCTACATTGTCGAAAATTTTCCCGTCACCTATACCGTTTCCGTCAGCATCATTTCCCATCATTCCGTCAACGGTAATGCGGTATTTTGAGCTATTGCCCTGTGCTAATTGGATTTTCGGGATTTTAATATCCTTGTCGCTTCGGTTATAAACCTTTAACGTATAAGTACTGGAACCGATATTGGTAAAAACCGTGTCTAGATAAACAGTCTCTTTTGAGAATTCCAGCCCACCCGTGCTGTCTTCGAATTCAAAATCCTGACGGCAGGAAGTAAGCGAAATTAGTATTCCCAAAAAAAGGATGCTAAAAAAGTGACGCATTATGTTTAGTTTTTTGTAAAAGTATTGAAATATTTTAAAGTATACACTTACTTAATTAACGTTTTTTTAGGGAAATTAGTGTTGTCGGCATTAGGTGAATTGTCCGGACATTTGCTAAATTTACATTTCTAAAGAAATAATTATGCAATTCGATAAGGAAAAAGTTTTACAGCTCTGTAAACAATTCTCTCAAAATACTTTAATGGAAACCCTTCAGATTGAATATACAGATGCCGGCGAAGACTTTCTGCAAGCGACTATGCCTGTAAATCCAAGGGTTCATCAGCCAATGGGTTTGTTGCATGGCGGCGCATCCGTTGCTTTGGCGGAAAGTGTTGGAAGTGCCGCTTCGTTAATGTTCGTGAATCCTGCGGAAGAAGAGGTGAGAGGCATTGAAATATCGGCCAATCATTTAAAAAGCAAACGTGAAGGTATCGTGACAGGAACCGCCCGAATTATTCATAAAGGAAAATCGATACATCTTTGGGAAATTAAAATTACGGATGAAGAAGGTAATCTGATATCACTCTGCAAACTCACCAATATGGTTTTGCCAAGAAGAAAATAATATGACAGAATTGTTTCTAAAAGTTAAAACCCAACAGGAGCAAAATCTCCCGTTTGTATTGTATTGCAAACCGAATTCGGAAGAAATCATTGGTTTGTTTCAGCAAAACGATCATTTGTATTTTGTTGAAAATTTCAATGAGAAAGGTTTTGTTTTTGCGCCTTTCAATGGAGAGGATTATGTCTTGCTCCCTGAAGAATATCTGGACGTGCTTATCGATAAAGTTGATTCTTCCGTTCACCAATCCGAAGCACCGGTTTTCTATGAATTGGATGAAAAAGCAAAAGCGAATTTTGAAAATTTAGTAGAAAAAGCAATTACTCAAATCAATTCCGGCCATTTTAAAAAAGTGGTTTTGTCGCGGAAAGAGAAAATCGATCTTGAATATTTCGACATAGAAAAATTGTTTAAGAGGTTGATAGAAAATTATCCTTTGGCGTTTAAATATTGCTTTTTCCATCCGAAAATTGGGTTGTGGATGGGAGCGACTCCGGAGCAATTGATGAAAGTAAAAGATTTTGAAATCCATACGGTTGCTTTAGCCGGAACCAAGGTAAATAAAGGAAAAGAGGAAGTAAACTGGAAACAGAAAGAAAAAGATGAACAGCAATTCGTTACCGATTTCATTTTGGAAAACCTCAAAAAACATGTTTCGGAAGAAGTCGTTTCAAGTCCTTACACGGCAGCTGCGGGGAACCTGCTTCATATTAAAACCGATATTTCTGCCAAATTAAACGAATCAAGCAGCCTGAAAGACGTTTTGAAGATTTTACACCCAACACCGGCGGTTTGCGGGTATCCGAAATTGATTGCCAAAGATTTCATTCTGGAAAACGAAGGCTACGACCGCGAGTATTACGCCGGATTTTTAGGGGAATTCAATCGTAATTTTTCATCGGGCAGAAGTGAAAGCTCGGATTTGTTCGTAAACTTGCGTTGCATGAAAATAAAAGATAAAACGGCACATTTGTATATAGGTTGCGGCATTACCAAAGACAGCGATCCGGAAAAAGAATTTCTGGAAACCGTGAACAAATCGCTTACCTTGAAAAAAATACTGAATTAAGATGAAATTAGACATATTGGCTTTCGGGGCACATCCCGATGATGTTGAATTAGGCTGTGGCGCTACGCTGGCGAAAGAAATCTCACTTGGCAAAAAAGTTGGGATTATTGATTTGACCAGAGGGGAATTAGGAACCAGAGGGACAGCGGAAATAAGAGACAAAGAAGCAGAAGCTGCGGCAAAAATATTAGGTGTTGAGCTGCGGGCGAATTTGCGTTTTCGTGACGGTTTTTTTGTAAATGATGAAAAGCACCAGCTGGAAATCATTAAAATGATTCGAAAGTACAAGCCGGAAATTGTTTTGTGTAACGCTGTTGACGATCGTCATATCGATCATGGAAAAGGCAGTAAATTGGTTTCCGATGCGTGTTTTCTTTCCGGTCTGCGCCGAATTGAAACGCAGCTTGATGGTGAGAATCAGGAAGCTTGGCGACCAAAATTAGTGTACCATTATATTCAGTGGAAAAACATCGAACCGGATTTTGTGATGGATGTTACCGGATTTGTGGACAAAAAAGTGGAAGCGATTATGGCCTACACTTCACAGTTTTACGATTCAAATTCCAACGAACCGATCACGCCGATTGCTACAAAAAACTTTTTGGATAGCTTGCATTACCGCTCTCAGGACCTTGGAAGGCTCATCGGAAAGGATTATGGCGAAGGATTTACCGTTGAAAGATATGTGGCAGTCAACAGTTTAGGGGATTTGATATAATTTTTTTAAAAAAATATTTGCGAAAGCTGAGAATTGCGCTATATTTGCACTCGCAAACTGAGTCATAGACTTGGGTTGTACAACAAATGGTGATTGTAGCTCAGTTGGTTAGAGCGTCGGATTGTGGTTCCGAAGGTCGGGGGTTCGAGACCCCTCATTCACCCAAAAAGCTTCGAGTTTTACTCGGAGCTTTTTTTGTTTTCTGCATTTTTTGGTTTTTTTCTTGATTGATAAACATATTCTTACTATTTTTAGTCTGTACCATTAAAAAATAAGTATTAATCAATAAAAAATTAAATTCATGGGATCATTCTTAATTACAAAAAGAGCAAACGGTGAGTTTCAGTTTGTTTTAAAAGCAGGTAACGGACAGGTAATTTTAGCAAGCGAAGGTTATACTACAAAAGCAGCTTGCGAAAACGGAATCGAATCTGTTAAGAAAAATTCACAGGACGACGCTCGTTTTGATCGTTTGGAATCTAAAAACGGAAAACCATACTTCAACCTGAAAGCCACTAACGGGCAAATCATCGGTAGCAGTGAAATGTACGAATCTGTTGCTTCTCGTGATAACGGAATCGAATCTGTTATGAAAAATGCTCCGGATGCGGATGTAAAAGAAGATTTATAGTCAACCGAAATACTAAAAAAGGCTCTCATAATTGAGAGCCTTTTTTATTTTACCACAATGAAATTTTAGAAGCTGGAATGATAAAATACTTATTTTTGCCGTATGAGATTGTTCGGGAGTTTTTTAATGTTTCTTATTTGTTTGCAGATTGTGTTTCCTTTTGCAGCAGAAAACGCCGTGCGATTCCCAACTTTATTTTCTCATTACTCACACCATACCCAGGAGTACAACGAAAATGATTTTATTGTTTTTCTGAAAGACCACTATTTCGGTAGTCATCATGAAGAGGAACATGAGGAACATGAAAAACTTCCCTTTCATCACCATGGAGATCTTTCAATCTTCCAGGTTTTGGCTATAAGTTCCGAACAGAAATACTTCAAACAGGTACAAAGGGTTTATTATCAGAAGCCGGGTAAAATTATTTTCTATAAAGATGATTTCCAGCCGAATGTGCTGCTCTACATTTGGAAACCTCCTAAAATTGCTTAATTGAATTTTATACTTAACCTCTGATGTACAGCATCTCAGGAGGAATTTTTATTAATCAATTTTATTCAGATGAAATATTATTTTTCACTACTTATGCTGTTCTGCACGATTTCCGTTGCATTCAGCCAGAATACTTTTACTGCAGTGGTAAAAGACAGTATCACTAACGAAAATTTAGCAGGTGTAAGCGTTGTGCTAAAAGATACCCAAACCGGGACAAGCTCTAATGAAAAGGGCGAAGTCAAGCTTTTAAACCTGCCTGACGGAAAACACATCTTTGTGTTTTCTCATATAGGGTATACTACTATAGAGACCGAAATTGAAATGCCTTTGGCCGAAACGGTTACAATTTTTATGTCGGAAAGCCATTCTTCCGAATTGGATGAAATTATTGTGGAAGGAACCCGATCGGCCCGTACACTTTCCAACATACCAACTCGTGTGGAAGTACTTACCGAAGAAATAGATGAAGCCGCTACTATGGATCCGAGTAAAGTGGCCCATTTGTTAACGCACAGTACCGGAATTCAGGTGCAGCAAACTTCAGCAACAAGTAATACTGCAAACGTGCGTATTCAAGGGTTGGATGGGCGCTATACCCAAATGCTTAAAGACGGTTTCCCTTTGTACGGAGGGTTTTCAGGAAGTTTGAGCATTATGCAGATTCCGCCGCTGGATCTTCGTCAGATTGAATATGTGAAAGGTTCTGCATCAACGCTTTACGGGGGCGGTGCCATTTCAGGTTTAATCAATCTGATATCGAAAGAACCTAAAAGCGATGAAACTATTTTACATCTTAACGGTTCACAAATTGGTGCTTTTGATGTTAATATGTTCACAAGCCGCAAATATGAAAAAATAGGATATACGTTATTGGCACAACGAAATTCTCACAGGGCTTTTGATGCAGATGATGACGGTTTTACAGACTTACCGGAATTGGTAAAATACAACTTCAATCCTAAAATTGTTTTCTATTTTAATGATCAGACCAATTTAAGTGTAGCCGGTACTTTTACAACTGAAAAGCGTCAGGGAGGCGATGTAGGGTTGTTGGATGAAGAAGCAATCAGCAGTTCACATTTTTATAAGGAGAAAAACGAAATCAATAGAATCACAACGCAGGTAAAGTTGGATCATAAACTTGCAGAAAACAAAACAATTACCTTTAGGAATTCCTTCAATATATTTGACAGAAACCTTTTAATTGTACCGACTTTTGCAGAAGGTGAATATAAGTTTTCCGGGAAACAACTCTCTTCGTTTTCAGAAGTATCGTATTTGTATAAGAAGGAAAAGAACACATTAATAACAGGACTGAATTTCTACTCCGATGATTTTAAGGAAACACCTTTGGAAACCGCAAATCTTAGAAATGAGAAGTACAAAACCGTTGGTGCTTTTGTGAATTACACCTTTGATTTAAGTCAAAAAGTAGCCATTGAAAGCGGATTGCGAACAGATTATGTGACAGATGAAAAACTTTATGTTTTGCCCCGTGCTTCAGCTTTGTTTAAATGGACGGATAAATTAACTACCCGGATAGGAGGTGGTTTGGGATACAGAAACGCGAGTATTTTCAACCAGGAAGCTGAATTGTTAGGATATAAAAATGTTTTGGCGATAAACCGTGACGCAACTCAAGCAGAGCAATCGTATGGCGGAAATGCGGATATCGGTTACAAAATAAATTTTGGAGAGAACATGTTCATTAATTTTAATCAGATGTTCTTTTATACCTATCTGGATAATCCATTGTTATTGCAAAACAATGGCTCGGATTATGAATTTGTAAATGCTGACGGTTACACGCAAAGTAAAGGAGCAGAGACTTTTTTTAAATTTGGTTTCAGTGATTTTGTTTTCTTTATGGGCTATACTTTTACGGAAGCCACGAATCATTTCTATGGTAACAAATCGAATGTTACATTAACGCCAAAGCACAGTATTAAAGGCGATTTATTGTATTCTTTGCCAGGGAAATGGCGAATAGGAGTCGATTATGAATTCAAAAGCAGTCAAACACTCAGTAGTTTAGGGAAAACGCCGTCATATTGGACTTATGGTGCGGTTGTGGAACGTTACTGGAAGCAATTTACATTCTTTGGAAATGTGGAAAACATATTTGATTACCGTCAGACAAGAAAAGAAAGCCTTGTTTCGGGCCCAAATAATACACCGCAGTTTACGGAAGTATGGGCACCACTGGATGGTTTCGTTTTTAATTTCGGATTTAAAATCAAGTTATAAAGCATAAAAAAAGGCTCTCAATTACGAGAGCCTTTTTTTATGCTTTATTTTCCGTCGCGGTCTACCACGATGCGTTTGTCTCTGTTGGCTAATTCCCAGGCCAATGCAAAGGCTAGTTTAGCTCTTTTTGCCAATAATGGGAATTCGATTTTTTCCACTTCGTCTGTCGGTTTGTGGTAATCGTCATGGATTCCGTTGAAGAAGAAAATGGCCGGAACGCCTTTTTTAGCAAAATTGTAATGGTCGGAACGGTAGTAAATTTGCTCCGGATCGTTTCGGTCATTGTATTTGTAGTCCAAACGAAGCTTGGTGTATTTATTGTTTACGTCTTCGTTAATGGTGTGTAATTCAGAACTTAATCTATCGGAACCAATCACATAGATGTAATTATTGTCATTCGGATTGATGTTGTCACGGCGTCCGATCATATCGATGTTGATATCGGCAATCGTATTCTGCATCGGGAACAACGGATTTTCCGAATAAAATCTCGAACCATGCAAACCGTGTTCTTCACCGGTAACATGTAAAAACAGAATAGAACGTTTTGGTCCGTGACCTTCTTTCTTAGCTTTCATGAACGCTTTGGCAATTTCCATTACACCAACCGTTCCGGAGCCGTCATCGTCTGCACCGTTGTAGATTTCGCCGTTTTTCATTCCCACGTGATCGTAATGTGCCGAAATCACTAAAACTTCATTCGGTTTTTCAGAACCTTCAATGTATGCCCAGATGTTTTCCGAATCGTTTAGTTTTGGGCTGAAACCTTTCTTCATGAATTCTGAAGGTACTTTCTGGTAGTAACTGTCGGCGCCTTTAGGGAAAGAAATGCCTAATTTTTTATATTGGCTGATGATGTATTCACCGGCTTTTTTCTGACCAGGTTCTCCTGTATTTCTTCCCTGCATTTCATCGGAAGCAATTACATAAAGATTCGCTTTTAAATTGGATTCTTCGATGTTATTGATAAAAAGTGAAAAGTCCGCACCTTTTGCAGCCGGAGCCGCATCTTTTGGTTTTTGGGCGGTACAGCTCAATAGCGTAAGGCTTAAAGCCGAAGCGAAAATAAAACTGGTTCTCATATCGTGTAAATCGTGTTTATCTTAATTAGTATCAAAAAGAAAATATTTGTTTCAGCAAAGTAGTGATTTTTATGATTTATTCAATACTTATTATTGAATAGAGTGCGAGTAATACAATAAAAAAGAGTATGAACAGCCAATTGATGAAAATCAAAAGCGAACCCTTAACAAAGGAAACAAATTTGGATTCACCATACATGCGTTTATGGGCTTTATAGAAATAGAAGATGCTCCAAAGGAAATAAACAGCTATGGTTATTCCTTTGATGACTAAGAAAAACTTTGAGCCTAAATAATCCATTGACGCATCAATAATCATTAAAAGACCGGTGCTCAGAAGTAAGAAAGAGAAATAGTGTAAAGTGAAAATCCCGTGGTCGAAATAGTACCATCTTTTTTTGCCGTGAAATATCCAAAGCCAGAAAGCAAACACCGGCATGAACAGAAACAATACCTTCGGTAAATTTTGTTTAAAGGAAACGAAAAACTTACTGAGGATCTGGTTTGGGGTGTTGTGTTCGTTGACTTTGGTGATTTTTTTCGCAAACCAATAGTTCACCGGGTTTAATTTTTTATCGGCAGGAAGGGTTGCCTGAACCGAGTCCAGTTCATGAACCGTTTTGTATTCCGTAAAAAGCCCCGATTGGCGTTTATTGAAAAAAGCGGAAAGGGTATCCGTATTGGTAATTGCTTCGTTATTTTTATTTGTAGCTTTTAAATCCATCGGGTTGCCCATGAAAAAACCGCTCAGGAAAAAGGTAATAAAACTGATGAAAATATAGAGTTTTACCGGAGCAACATAAGCCATTCTTTTCCCGGACAAATATTCCCGGGTAAGTCTTGCCGGTCTGAAGAGGAGGTATTTCATGGTTTTCCAGAAACCACTGTCGTAATGAATAAGATCTTCCAGAAAGTGAGTAAAAAGATAATGGAAGGATTTTCGCGTTTCGGTGTTTTCCTGGCCACACTGCGGGCAAAAACGTTCTTCAACGGTTGTACCACAATTTAAACAGGTTTTGTCTTCTCGTAGTTTACTTTTGCTCATAGCTTAATTTTCAGTGCTTTAAAGATAAGAAAAATAGTATTTGTAATCTTATTGAGGTGTTTTTTTAGATGGATAGGAAAATCTTATCATGAAATAAAAAATTATAATCAGACTTAATAGAAAGGATGTTTTCTAATTTCTATTTTTGCCTCGTTAAAAATTAATAATCTTTAAATCATATAAATTATGTCATTAGTAGGAAAAAAATTCCCGAACATCACAGTAGATGCTATCTCTGAAATGGGTGATAACTTAAGAATCAACGTTTTGGAAGAAGCGGTAAAAAACAATAAAAAAGTATTATTATTCTGGTACCCGAAAGATTTTACTTTCGTTTGTCCTACGGAATTACATGCATTCCAGGCAGCTTTACCGGATTTCAACAACAGAAATACAGTGGTAATCGGTGCTTCTTGTGATACTAACGAAGTACACTTCGCTTGGTTGAACACTCCTAAAAACAACGGTGGAATCGAAGGTGTTACTTATCCTTTATTGGCTGATACTACAAGAAATCTTGCTTCAACTTTAGGGATTTTAGATGCTGAAGAAGTATTCAACGAAGAAATGGGTGATTATATGATCGAAGGATCAAACGTTCCTTACAGAGCTACTTACTTAATTGACGAAACCGGTAAAATCTTCCACGAAAGCGTAAACGACATGCCATTAGGAAGAAACGTAAACGAGTACCTTCGTTTGATCGATGCTTACACACACGTTCAGACTAAAGGAGAAGTTTGTCCTGCGAACTGGGAAAACGGAAAAGAAGCAATGAACGCTGACAGATTGAGTACTGCTGCATATTTGAGCAAAAACTAATTTATAAAACACCTATAAATTCCAAATGACAGGATTCGTTTTAGTAATGAGCCTGAAGTTTGGAATTTCTTTTTAATCTCAAAATCATTAGCCTCATGTTAATAGAGTTAAACGAAGATAAATTGCAGGAATTGGTTGCAACCAATGAAAAAGTAGTGGTACAGTTTTCAGCGTCATGGTGCGGAAACTGCCGAATTATGAAACCGAAATTCAAGAAGTTGGCTTCCGAAATGGAAAACCTGACCTTTGTTTTGGTGGATGCGGAACTTTCTCCGGAATCAAGAAAACTGGCTAACGTTTCCAACTTACCGACTTTCGCCACTTTTGTGAACGGAGAACTGGTAAACGAAACCCAAACCAATAAAGCGGAAGTTTTAACGGATTTGGTAAACGAAATCGCTTAATATGAAATTACCGGTAATCAAACACCTGACGCAATTCATTGAAGAAAACGATCAGGATTATATCGTGGAAACTATTGAAGTCCTTGAAGCTTTAACCGAAGTTCCGTCCCTGAAAGACGAAGAGCTGGATATTATTGGTGAATTGATCTCCAATATGTATGGTGCTTTGGAAGTTCATAAGATGGTAAAAGAAGGAACCGATAAAAAAGAAGCACTTAATGCGTTTATGCAGCGTGTTTTAGGTTCGATAGACAAATAAAATAACCTTCTTACCAGTACTCAAGCCTTTGTATTTCGGATATGAAGGCTTTTTTTATTCTTTTTCGTGCAATATTTTTAAAAAATTTACTATGCATTCATAATAATTTAACAAATTCTTTATACATTAGCAATACCCAATCTTAAAAAGTATGCTTATGTGTAAAATTACAATTAGTGCATTTCTTTTGTCGTTCCTAATCTATACTACTGCATCCGCGCAGGACGACGTAACCTTTCAATACAAACCGCGACCGAGAGAATTTGAATTGTATGCTTACAAAAACGATTCAGTAATTCCGTTACGGGCCATTCAGGAAAACACTTCCCGAGTTTTTGAAAGTAAACTGCCTTATCCTATAATTTTTATTCACGGGCTGAATTCCAATTCCGAAACCTGGAACAGCAGTTTAAACTATTTTGACAGCCAATACGGGTTTACCTTTGGCGGAAGATTCGATTTCTGTCTGAATGCAAACGGAAACAATACCACAGCCAATAAAAACTTCTATCCAGCACCGGGTGCCGACATTGCTGCTTTTGAATCATCTGTAATTAACGGAGACTATTATCTTGTAAATTTTGATGTGAAAGTGGACGGCTCCTTCGGAACTAACGTTTTGAGTAATCAATCGGCAATAGCTAAACAGGGAGCTGCTTTAAAAAAAGCCGTAGAACGCGTATTGCAGCTTACCGGAAAAGACAAAGTGATCCTAGTAGGGCACAGTATGGGCGGATTGTGTTCAAGAGAATACATTCAAAATACAACAAACTGGCAGGCGGATAACCGTCATCATGTGGCAAAACTATTAACCGTTGGAACACCGCATGGAGGCAGTAATGCCAGCGATAACCCAATTGCTGTTTTTACAAGTGTGGACAGGCAGTCGGAAGCGGTAAGGGATTTGAAAACAACCTACTATTACAGTGGTGATGGCGGAAAATTCCTCTTCGGCGGAAATGAAGTGCTGAATGCTGTAAGTATGAACGATAATTCATTATCTCCGGATTTTTACAATCTGGATGTTAACTGTAATGGAGTTGCCGGCGATGTGGTTCAGGGTTTAAATCAGAAACCAATTGATAATCTAATTGATTTTTCCAATGTAATCGGAAGGATAACCAATACTTTCGGCACCAATATTACTACAGATGGGGTAGTGGAAGAGCCGTCTTCAAACATGAATACTTATTTCCCTGCTTTAACGTATCCCGCTAAAATATTTTATTTCAATTCCGGCTGGGATTTAATTGAGAACCATACGGAATTGCCGGGCTATTATTATCAGATCATGCAAGGGCTTGACGAACCGAATTTTAAAGAACTGGCCTATGAAATCAATACCAATAAAAATTACTTCGGATATACTACGGTTCAGGCCAATTCCTCCAATCCTGATAATGATTATTACAAGTTCACCGTTACGGATAATGTGAATTTAAATGTTATGATGAGCGGTATTGTTACCAGTGCTATGAATGCGACTTTGCTTGACGGTTCAGGAGCGGCAGTAGGTACGGCTCAAAACAATACAGGTACCACACTTGCTTTTACCAGAACCTTAACGCCTGGAAATTATTTTCTGAAAGTAACGAGCACGAGTCCGACGAATACCAATTATCAGACACCTTACCAGTTCTCTTTGGCTACGACTTTGAGTACTTCGGAAACTCCTGTTTCAGCGTTCCGTTTTTACCCGAATCCTGTGAAAGATGTGCTGTACCTTGAGAACATCAGTTTGTCAAAGGCCTCGGTTTACTCGATGTTAGGACAGTTGTTGCAGGAAGTGAAGTTTGACAGTGTATCTTCTTCCAACCGTATTGATATGTCTGGATTTTCGAATGGTGTTTATTTGATTACGCTTGATAATCAAGGACAGCAACAGACGATAAAAGTGATTAAAGAATAAGAATAGCAACAAAATAGAAAAGCTCTCCTAATCGAGAGCTTTTTTTATAAATTTTCGGCAACAAACTTTTTGCAATATGCTTTGATTTCTTCACGGACAGCTCTGAACTCCTGCAGGATTTCTTCTTCTGTTCCCGTGGCTTTGGCCGGATCAGGAAAATTGTAGTGAAACTTTATGGCTTTACTTGGAAAGAATGGACATCGCTCTTTGGCATTGTCACAAACCGTTATCACGTAGTCAAACGGAATTCCATGGTATTCATCAATGTTGTTTGAAGTATGATTTGAGATGTCGATCCCGTCTTCTTTCATGATGGCGATTGCCTTTGGATTTACACCGTGGGTTTCTACACCAGCGCTGTAAATAACGGCTTTTTCATCAGCAAAATGACGCAGATATCCTTCGGCAATCTGGCTTCTGCAACTGTTGCCGGTGCAAAGTACTAATACGTTTTTCTTCATAAATTAAACAAGTAACCAGATCATGTTAATAATGCAGAATTTAGGATCGAACCCGAAAATAGCTTGCAGTAGGATAACTGATGCTGTAATGATAATTGGCTTTTTGTATTTAATGATAAAATCTTTCATATTAGCAACATGAGGAATTTGGCGCGCAACAAGCGGTGGTTTGTAAATCACTTAAATTTTTCTTTTCCTTTGGATTGCCGCAATTATCGCTGGCTAAACAGGCTGTATTTTTGGAAACCAGTACAAAGTTTTGTCCGTTAAAATCCAAATCGTATTTTCCAATGGTGTCGGATTGGTATTCCACTTCGATTTCATGATTTCCGATGCTCAAGATCTTCTCAGATAACTCAATGATATGTTTCAGTTTTTGCGGTTTTAAACGATGGTCGAAATCATTGGCATCCCATAATTGAAAGCTCACCGTAGTTTCTTTTCGGACGGTTCCGCCACAATCAATAAAGTTTTTTGTGATTTCGCCCACTTCTGTCACATGGAAGTGCTCCGGTACAAAAGTTCCGTCAGGCAACTGGAAGCTAACTGTCTCAGCAGTTTCTAATACTTCCTTGATGGTTGATAGGTTCATAATAGTATGTTTTAAATTGTTAGCAACATTTGGTAGTCAAATCACTTGAAATACCTGAAAAATACTTTTCCATTTTTTTTATGGTTTCGTTATTAAGGCAGTAGCAAATGGAGGTTCCTTCTATGTTTCCTTTGATAATGTTTGCGTTTTTTAGTGCTGTAAGATGCTGGGAAACCGTAGGCTGGGCCAGCGGTAATTCATTAACGATATCACCGCAAATGCAACTGTCTACTTTTAGTAAGTATTCAATGATAGCGATGCGTGCCGGATGCGAAATAGCTTTAAACAATGAAGCGATTTCGTTTTGTTCTTCAGAAAAAAAATCTGCTTTTGAAGCTCCCATGATTTTATATTTATATATTGCAATATTACGATAAAACAATTTACTGAAAAAGCTTTTTGACAAAAAAATTATATTCATTTAAATTCCTTACTTTTGATGCTTTCAAAAATTTAAAGAAATGGCAAAGATTACATTAAAGGGAAATCCCGTAAACACTATAGGTTCAATTCCACAGATTGGTTCAAAAGCTAAAGACTTTTCATTGGTAAAAACAGATTTGTCTACTGTATCCTTAGAAGATTTTAAAGGAAGCAAGCTTGTATTGAATATTTTTCCAAGTATTGACACTAGTACCTGTGCGACTTCTGTTCGAAAATTCAATGAAAAAGCAAGCGCTTTGGCTAATACGAAAGTGCTTTGTATTTCCCGTGATTTACCGTTTGCTATGAATCGTTTTTGTGGTGCAGAAGGATTGGAAAACGTAATTAATCTTTCGGATTTCAGAGATGCTTCTTTCGGAAACGATTATGGTTTGACTATAACAGACGGAGCTTTGAAAGGCCTGCATTCCAGAGCAGTAATCGTATTGGATGAAAACGGCATGGTTACACATGCAGAACAGGTGGAGGAAATTGCTGATGAACCAAATTACGAAAACGCTTTAGCTGTACTTTAAATGGAATTGAATAAAGATAACACATTTTTTACCGGAAGACTTAAAAGTATTGGTTTTGCAGTGCGTGGTGCTGTAAAACTGATCACTACGGAACACAGCGTAATGGTCCAGTCGTCTTTGGCAGTACTGATGACCGTTGCAGGTTTTTATTTTAACATTACCGCTACGGAATGGATGTTTCAGATATTGGTGTTCGGTTTGGTGCTTAGTATTGAAGGTTTGAACACTGCCGTAGAAAAAATCGCCGATTTTATCCATCCGGATTACCACGAACGTATAGGATTTATTAAAGATATTGCGGCCGGAGCTGTATTTTTTGCAGCGTTGTCTGCTATTGCAATCGGGGCGATAATTTATCTGCCTAGAATTATCTAATTCCAATCAGATTGTTATTTTTGTATAAAAGAGATTCGTTAATGGCAAAGGCAACTAAAAAAGATACTGCAGATTCAAGGGAAAATAAAGTTCCCGGAGAAAAGAAACCGCTTTTTTCAAGACGTCATAAAGTTCTTTTCGGAGCTTTACTGGTTTTGTTTTCCGTAGCGTTGTTGCTTTCCTTTGTTTCTTATTACATATATGGTGACTACGATCAGAGTTCGTTAACGTCATTTACAGACAGAAGCGAGAAAACCTATAACTGGCTTGGGAAACTCGGCGCCTTGTTGTCTGATTTCTTTTTGTACAAAGGTTTCGGAGCTGCTTCTTTTCTTTTTGTACGCCTTTTCTTTTTAGCAGGAGCTTATATGCTTGTAGACATATCGCTGGCTAAACTTAAAAATACTTTCTTCTGGGATTTGTTTGCCATGACCCTGATTTCAGTGCTTTTAGGGTTCTTCTGGGATTATATTCCGCAGTTGGGCGGTGTTATCGGCTATGAAATGAATCTTTTTGTGCAGGACTATATCGGGAAAGTGGGGACCTTTTTAGTGTTGCTTTTCGGATTGATCGTTTACCTGATCCTGAAGATTAAAGTTTCCACAGAAGGCATTAAAAACTTTTTTGAAAACCGAAGCAAAGCTTTTACCGAAGAGTTAAATACAGGCGATGAAATCGTTGAAAATACAGTGATGCAGCCTATTCCTGCTGTGGATGAAATTGAAGTGGAAGAGGAAGAAATCATCAATTCCAACCCGTCTCTGGATTTTAATGATGCCGAAGACGATGAGATTCTGTCCAACATCGAACTGAAAACCACGAATCCGTCTACTTTTGAAGTAAACAAAGAAGCTTTAAAGCCGACTATCAGCAATCCGTCTGAAATCACACTTAAAACAGTTCCGGTTCCTCCGGTGGTTACGCCTCCGGTTACCATTCCAACGGAAAACATGATTTCCCCGGTTAACGAAGCACCAAAATCTGAAATTATCCATACCGATGATGACAGTTTCACCATTGAAAAGATAGAAGAAGAAGCTACTGTTGAAGAAAACCTGGCGGCAAGACTGGTTCAGGATTTCGGTGAATTCGACCCAACTCTGGAACTTTCAAATTATCAGTTTCCGTCGATTGAATTGCTTAAAGAATATTCTTCAGGCGGCATTACTATCAATCAGGCGGAATTAGAGGAAAATAAAAACCGAATCGTCGATACCTTAAAGAATTACAACATCGGTATTTCTCAGATTAAAGCGACAGTAGGACCAACGGTAACTTTATATGAAATCGTGCCGGAAGCCGGTATCCGTATTTCAAAAATTAAAAACCTTGAAGACGATATCGCACTTTCGTTAGCGGCATTGGGAATCCGTATCATTGCGCCGATTCCGGGGAAAGGAACCATTGGTATCGAGGTGCCGAACAATAATCCGACTATGGTTTCGATGAAGAGCGTTATTGCTTCTCCGAAATTCCAGACGGCTGAAATGGAGCTTCCGATTGCTTTAGGAAAAACCATTTCCAACGAAACTTTTGTGGTGGATTTGGCTAAAATGCCGCACTTACTGATGGCAGGGGCAACCGGACAAGGTAAATCGGTAGGTTTGAATGCGGTGTTAACCTCGTTATTGTATAAAAAGCATCCTGCTGAGGTTAAATTCGTATTGGTGGATCCGAAGAAAGTGGAATTGACACTTTTCAATAAAATAGAAAGACATTATTTAGCAAAACTTCCGGATAATGGTGATGCAATCATTACGGATAATACCAAAGTAATCAATACGCTGAATTCACTTTGTATTGAAATGGACGATCGTTATTCTTTGCTGAAAGACGCGATGGTGCGTAACATTAAGGAATATAACGAGAAGTTCAAACAGCGTAAATTAAATCCGGAAAACGGCCACCGATTTTTACCGTACATCGTTTTGGTAGTGGACGAATTTGCCGATTTAATCATGACTGCCGGTAAAGAAGTGGAAACACCAATCGCACGTTTGGCCCAGTTAGCGCGTGCCATCGGAATCCATTTGATCATTGCTACACAGCGTCCGTCGGTTAACGTAATTACGGGTATGATTAAGGCGAATTTCCCTGCGAGAATTGCTTTCCGCGTAACGTCAAAAATCGATTCAAGAACCATTTTGGATACCGGAGGTGCCGATCAGCTGATTGGCCGCGGAGATTTGCTGTACACACAAGGAAACGATTTGGTCCGTGTGCAATGTGCCTTTGTGGATACGCCTGAAGTGGAAAAAATTACGGATTATATTGGTTCGCAAAAAGCCTATCCGAATGCCTATATGTTGCCGGAATACGTGGGTGAAGAAAGTGGCATAAGTCTTGATATAGATATCTCAGAAAGAGATTCCATGTTCAGGGAAGCTGCCGAAATCATCGTTACGGCACAACAAGGATCGGCTTCATTACTGCAACGTAAGTTGAAATTGGGTTACAACCGCGCCGGAAGATTGATTGATCAGTTGGAAGCGGCGGGAATAGTAGGCCCGTTTGAAGGCAGTAAGGCGAGAAGCGTGAATATTCCTGACTTGGTAGCTCTGGAACATTTTTTCGCTAACGAACAAAACAACATGTAAAATGAAATCGATTATCACGGGATATATAAAAATAATACTGGTTTTTTCGGCACTTTTATTCGGATTTACGTCCAATGCCCAAAACGCGCAGAAAGCTAAAGAATTGTTGGATCAGGTAACCGCTAAAGTGAAAAGTTACGATAATATCCAGATCAATTTCAGTTATTCGATGCAAAACCTGCGTCAGAATACCAATCAGGAAAGTAAAGGGAATGTTACCATGAAAGGCAATCAGTATGTTTTGAACCTGATGGGCGTGACCAAAATCTTTGACGGTAAGAAAAATTACACCATCGTTCCGGAAGATGAGGAAATCACCGTTTCCAAACACGATGATAACGATGCGGATGCTATTACACCGGCAAAAATGCTTACTTTTTTCAATTCCGGGTTTAAATATTCCTGGGACATCCTTCAAAACGTAAAAGGAAGACAGATCCAATATGTGAAACTTACGCCTTTAAGTGTCAAAGATAACAGAAAAGAAATTCTGTTAGGCATTGATGCTCAGACGAAAAATATCTATAATTTGATAGAAGTGGGCAAGAATGGCTCGAAAACAACCATCACTGTTAATTCTTTTAAAACGAATCAGCCTATTTCAAAAAATCATTTTACCTTTACCCAAAGTAAATATCCCAATTATTACATCAATAATTTAGACTAGATTTCGGGTGAAAATTTTAGACCGTTATATTTTAAAATCCTTTTTGATTACGTTTACCTCGGTATTCGTAATCCTTTTTTTTATATTCATATTGCAAACGGTATGGCTTTTTATCTCCGAGCTGGCCGGTAAGAACCTGGACTTTATAACCATCCTGAAGTTTCTTACGTTTTCAATGCCAAGGCTGGTTCCTCTGGTATTACCGCTTTCGGTTTTGCTGGCGTCCATCATGACTTTCGGAAGTTTTGCCGAAAACTATGAATTCGCAGCGATGAAATCTGCCGGTATTTCTTTGCAAAGAGCTATGAAAGTGCTTACGATTTTTATTGTTTCTTTGAGTTTTATTGCTTTTTTCTTTGCTAATAATGTGATTCCCAGAGCAGAATACAAGTTTATCAATTTGAGGAAAGATATTTTGCAGACAAAGCCCGCCATGGCCATTGCTGAAGGGCAGTTCAATACCATCGGGAATTCCAATATCAAAGTAGATAAAAAATCAGGGGATAACGGTGAGTTTCTGGACGGTGTAACCATGCACGTTAAATCGAATCAGGGTTACGGTAATAAAACCGTCATAAAAGCAAAAAAAGGAGTCCTGAAAAGCGATAACAGTTCAAGTATCCTGAAACTGGATCTTTTGGATGGATATTATTACGAAGACATCATGCCAAAAGCTTATAATGAGCGTGAAAGATTGCCTTTTACAAAAGCTTTTTTTAAAAAATATACCATAAATATCGATCTTTCAAACCTGAATCAGGGAGAAGAAGAAGGTGAAATTGCCAATACTAATACGATGCTTAATATCAATGAGCTGAATTTTACCATTGATTCGCTTCGTCAGAATTACAAAAAAGACGTAATGTCGTTCTCCGATAATATTTCACAGGGAATTGAATTTACGCTGAAGCCTAAAAAAGAATCTGATTTTGACCGGAATTCAGAGGTAAAAGCAGATAAAGGCGAAGTTTTGGACAATTTTTCACTGGATGATAAAGGTAAAATTCTGGAAATGGCCAGAAACAATATTTCCAGTACGGATTTTTCCATTCAGACCAACAAAGACGATTTATTCAACAAGCAAAAAAATATCAACAAGCATTTAATCGCATTCCATGATAAATTTATGATTGCTTTTTCCTGCCTGCTTATGTTTTTCATCGGAGCGCCACTTGGAGCCATTATCCGAAAAGGTGGCTTAGGTTTGCCGATTGTATTTGCAGTACTGATTTTCATATCCTTCCACTTCATTAATACTTTCGGTAAAAAAGTGGCTCAGGAAAACGGTATACCGCCCTATTTGGGAACCTGGCTTTCCTCTATGATACTGACACCGTTAGCCGTGATGCTGACGTATAGGGCTACAAATGATATCGGAGTGATGATTAACTTTGATTGGATAACCGATCCTTTTCAAAAATTATACAAAAGGTTTTTTAACGGAAACGAAGAAGACAACAACGACAACGAATAATACCAACTAAAATGCTAACTACAGAAAAAATCCAGTTAAACACAATTGAGGAGGCGATTGAAGACATTCGCCAGGGGAAAGTGATTATTGTGGTGGATGACGAAGACAGAGAGAATGAAGGTGACTTTTTAGCTGCGGCTGAGAAAATCACTCCGGAAATGATTAATTTCATGGCTACACACGGACGCGGGCTTATATGTACACCGCTTACCGAAAGCCGTTGCAAGGAACTTGATTTAAAAGCAATGGTTGCCAACAATACTGATCATATGGAAACAGCTTTTACGGTTTCCGTCGATTTGAGAGGACATGGCGTAACCACGGGGATTTCTGCATCGGACAGAGCAAAAACAGTTCAGGCCTTAATAGATCCGGATACGAAACCTCATGATTTGGCGCGTCCGGGGCATATTTTCCCTTTGATTGCCAAGCAAGGTGGTGTTTTAAGAAGAACAGGGCATACTGAAGCAGCAATAGATTTTGCTAGACTGGCAGGGTTTAAACCGGCTGGTGTAATTGTGGAAATCATGAATGAAGACGGTTCCATGGCGCGATTACCGCAGTTGGTGGAAGTGGCTAAGAAATTTGATCTGAAATTGGTTTCCATTGAAGATTTGGTAGCCTACAGAATGCAGCACGACAGTCTGATCGTTAAAAAAGAAGATTTTGATATTGAAACCCGTTTCGGAACCTTCCGTTTAAGAGCCTACGAACAAACTACGAACAAACAAGTTCATATTGCTTTAACCAAAGGAACCTGGAATTTGGGTGATGCTGTTTTAACCAGAATCAATTCTTCACAGGTAAACAATGATTTGTTGGGTACGTTAACCAATAATGTTGACAAACAGCTTGACGACATGTTTAAGGTAATCAATGAGCAGGGGAAAGGTGCCGTGATTTTTGTTAATCAGGATATGCAGTCGGTAAGTTTGCTGAACAGGGTTTCGGAATTACGCGCATTGCAGGCGCAAGGTGTCATGAAAGCCCCTAAAATTGTTATCGACAGTAAAGATTTCGGTATTGGAGCCCAGATTTTACACGATTTGGATATTTCCAAAATAAAACTGGTAAGTAATACCGATCAGGGAAAACGTGTTGGAATGATTGGTTACGGGTTGGAAATAGTAGAATACGTAAATTATTAGAAAAAATATTTCTTTCTAATTCAAACGAAATGAAACAGTTAAAAACAGATTGAATTTTATTTCTGTTTTTTGTAAAAAAAAGGTTTGCAGATATGAAAAAGCTTTCTATATTTGCACTCGCATTACGGAAGTAAGGCGATTTATTGGAGAAATGGCAGAGTGGTCGATTGCGGCAGTCTTGAAAACTGTTGACTGTAACAGGTCCGGGGGTTCGAATCCCTCTTTCTCCGCTGAAAAAAATCCTAAATGGTGTCAAAACCCCGTAAATCTTATGATTTACGGGGTTTTTTGCTTTTGCTCATATACCAAATTATTCATCGAATCTTATCGCTAAAGGGACTAAATCGAGACCCTAGAAAAATCTAGAAATCTAGGGTCTCGCTAAAATCCCTTAACCCTTGCAAACAGGGGGTTTACGATTGTAAAGTTATAGCTTGTTCACTCAGTAAACATCTTGTTTGGCTTGGATTAGGAATTTAAATTGATAAATAATTAATCAGTCAGTAAAATGAAAGCGAAAGTAAACCTGCATTTCTATGCAAAATCCACAAAGGTTAATGCCAAAGGGCAATTTCCAATTTATGTCCGTTTAACAGTAAATGGAATAAGAACAGAATTTAGTACCAAAAAATTTATTGACCCTACCCGATGGTTATCGGAAGCGTGTAAAATGAAGGGTACTACAGAAGAAGCCCGTTCAATAAATAGTTACCTTGATTTAATAAAATCCAAAGTGCTGGATATTCAAATGGAACTTATACATAAAAATCAACAGCTGAGTATTGAGAATTTTAAAGAATTACTTTTTGGTTCGGAAGAAAAACAACGAATGCTTGTCCCAATCTTTCAAGATCATAACAACAAAATAAAAGAACTGGTTGGTAAAGAATACGCTCCTGGAACGTTAGAGCGTTATACTACCTCTTTAAAGCATACAATTGAATTTTTGCAATGGAAATACAATGTATCTGATATAGAAATTACGAAAATTAATCATGCCTTCATATCTGATTACGAATTCTATTTGAGAAGCGTTAGAAATTGCTCTAATAATACCGCTGTAAAATACATTAAGAACTTTAGTAAAATAATTAAAATCTGTTTGGCCAATGATTGGTTAGTGAAAAACCCATTTGCAAACTATAAGGCAAAAGTTAAAGAAGTTGAACGTGTTTATTTGACTGAAGAAGAAGTTCAGAATATTATCGAAAAGGATTTAAAAAACGATAGACTTTCGCTTGTTCGTGATATATTTCTTTTTAGCTGTTTTACAGGTCTAGCATACATCGATGTCAAAAACTTGACAAAATCCCATATAAGCATTGGAATTGATGGTGATAAATGGATTTTCACACATCGTCAAAAAACGGAGAGCGCTTCAAAAATTCCAATTCTACCAGTTACCCAAATAATAATTGACAAATATGAAAATCATCCTCAATGTGTTGGTGAAGACAAACTACTTCCAATTCTGTCAAATCAAAAAATGAATGCTTATTTAAAAGAAATTGCGGGAATTTGTAAAATAGATAAAGAATTGACCTTTCATATTGCCAGACATACTTTTGCAACAACTGTAACTTTAACAAATGGTGTTCCAATTGAAAGCGTAAGCAAAATGTTAGGACATAAAAATTTGAGAACCACACAGCATTATGCAAAAGTTTTAGATAGAAAAGTGAGTGAAGACATGCAGGTTTTAAGAGATAAATTACTCTATTCAAACTCTTTAAATTCAACTTTTTTAGATAGAAAAGCAAAATAATTAAAAAAAATGAACGTTGTTCAAAAAAAATACATACATTTGCAAAAGAAAATAACAGTTATGAGTGTAGCAGATAGAAAAGCAAGAGAAAAAGAAGCATTGAGAACGCTTATTCTAAAAGGAGCAAAAAAACTTTTTTTGGAAAAAGGGATTGAACAAACAACCATAAGAAATATAGCTGATGAAATTGATTATAGTGTAGGAACTGTTTATGTTTATTTCAAGGATAAAAATGCAATTTTACATGATTTACATTCCATTGGTTTTCAAGAATTGGGAGGGCATTTTCAGGAATTGTTTTCAATCGAAGATCCAATGGAAAGATTGAGAAAAATGGGCTTTATATATATTAAATTTGCCTTAGAAAATCAAGAAATGTACGATTTGATGTTTAATGTTAAAGCACCTATGGAATTTTTGGAAAACTCTAATAATGACGATTGGGACGAAGGAGCAGTAACATTCGGTCACGTTAAGAAAACAATTAAGGACTGCATCGATAAAGGGCATTTTGTAGGACACAATGTAGAACCCCTTTCTTTCATGGTTTGGAGTTTAGTTCACGGTATGTGCTGTCTCCAAATTCGTCAGAGAATCACAGGCGTAAAATTCACTAATCCTGACACTATTCTGTTTGACGGATACAATGAGTATTTAAAAATAATAGATAAAATGTAATTTTTTTTGTTCAATATTTTGAACAATGTTCAATAAGTAAACAATGTATATATGAAAAAAAATGTAATAACACTGCTAATGATTTGCCTTGGATATTTAGGATATTCACAAAGCAAACTTGACAATTATATCCAAATAGGATTAACCACTAACGAAGTTATCAAGCAACATAACTTTGACATTAACAAGAGTGTATATGCTTTAAAAGAAGCTCGTTCCCTATTTTATCCAACAGTTTCTTTGAATGCGAATTATACAAAAGCTGAAGGAGGAAGAACTATAGATATTCCAATTGGGGATTTATTAAACCCAGTTTACAATACATTAAATCAAATAACAAATTCAAATTCTTTTCCAACTTTACAAAATCAGTCAGTTCTAATTAACCCTGATAATTTTTATGATGCCAAAATTCACACAACAATGCCATTGCTGAATTTTGAAATCATTTATAACAAAAGAATTAAGACGCAACAAAATTCCTTGCAAAAGATTGAACTCGAAATTTACAAAAGAGAGCTAGTAAAGGAAATAAAAATTGCATACTACAAATACCTGCAATCAATTGAAGGTGTCAAAATTTATGAGGATGCTTTAAAATTGGTGAAGGAAAATCAAAGAGTTAACCAATCGCTGTTTAAAAACGACAAAATAAACCGTACAGCAGTTTTACGAGGTGATAATGAAGTAATTCGTATAGAAGCAAACCTCGAAACTGCTAAGCAACTAAGTAATAATGCAAAATCATATTTCAATTTCTTACTCAATCAAAAACTCGATACTGAAATAGAAGTTGACTCTCAAAATGAGTTGCTACCTAATGTAATGGTCAATGAGAATACTCAAAACAGAGAAGAACTTTCGCAACTAGGTATAGCTAAAGAGCTAAATGGTAATGTGAGTAAGTTAACACAATCTTATTGGTTTCCTAAATTAAGTGGTTTTGCAGATTTAGGTTTTCAGGATTTTGATTTTGAAGTTAATAAACAATCAAGATACTACTTTGCCGGTCTTGGTCTGGAATGGAACATTTTTTCAGGGAACAAAAACAAATATAGACTTAGACAAGTTGAAGAAGATAATAAAAAAATAAGTTCCCAAATAGATAATGTGAAACAACAATTATTGCTTCAATTTCAGGTTTCACAAAACAACCTGAAATCTGCACTGGAACAGTTCAATGCTGATAAAAACCAAAAAGCTTCAGCTAAAAAATATAATGAGGACATAACCAAGTTATATAAAGAAGGTCAAGCCATTTACATCGAACTTTTAGACGCACAAAATCAGTGGGTAAATGCTCAATTAAATACTAATATATCTCTTTATAATTCGTGGATAGCCTATGCGGAATTAGAGAGAGCAAACGCAACTTTTAATTTTAATTAACGAAAAAATGAAAAAAATGAAAAAATCAATAGCAATATGCCTTTTAGTCTTCCCTATTTTTTATGCTTGTAAAGAAGAAAAAAAAGAGCATAACACATTAGAGACTACAGATGTTATTTCAATTAAAACAGCGACAGTTGAATCTTTAGCACTAACAAGCGATATTAGTGCCTCTGGTTTAGTGACAACTGAAAACGAAGCCAATTACGCTTTCAAAATAGGTGGAGTTGTTAGCCATATTTTTGTAGAAGAAGGTCAGTTTTTCAAAAAAGGGCAACTCTTAGCAACTTTAGATGAAACAGAAATCGGTGCAGGATTAAATCAAACCGATTTAAATGTAAAAAAATACGAGCGTGATTATACACGTGCCTTAAATCTGTATAAAGACAGTGTTTATACTTTAGAACAATTACAAAATACGAAAACAGGTCTTGACATTGCTAAAAAACAGAAAGATGCTGTGGCTTTCAATGCTCGTTACGCAAAAATATTTGCAACTGCTGATGGTTTTGTAGCAAGAAAAATAGCCAATGTAGGAGAAATTGTTGGTGCTGGTTCTCCTGTTCTAGCGATAAATGAAACGAGCCAAAACAATAATTATTTGCTAAAAATTGGAGTAACAGACCAAGAATGGGCATCTGTAAAAACAGGTCAGAAAGCTATCGTAAAACTTGATGGCTATCCAGAAAAGAATTTTGAAGCAACTGTATTTAGAAAATCTCAATCTGCTGATGCTGCCTTAGGCTCTTTTCAGATAGAATTGAAACTCAAAATGGGAAATATCAAACCAGCCGTAGGTATGTTTGGGAAAGCAGATATACAAACTGAGAAAGCACAAGATTTTATCGTAATTCCTTACAATTCACTTATAGAAGCTGACGGAAACAAAGCCTTTGTATTTATCGTTGAAAACAACAAGGTAAAAAGACAACCTGTTACGATAAATAAATTTGAAAATAACAGAGTATTCATAAAAGATGGTCTTCAAAAAACGGATCAAATAGTTATTTCTAACAGCGCTTATTTAAACGAACAATCTACTATCAAAATAATTAAATAACAACGTCATGAAGATAACAAATTTTTCAGTTAAGAATTATCAGTTCACACTGATTCTAGCGCTGTTAGTCGCTGTAGTAGGTGTTCTTACATTATTCACGATGCCACGTGCAGAAGATCCATCAACGCATCCACCACAATATTTGATTACGGTTATTTATCCCGGCACAAGTCCGAAGGATATGGAGGAACAAGTTGTAAAACCTATTGAGAATAAGATTTACGGCTTAGAAAACATCGAAAAAATACTAACAACTGTAGAAGATGGTGTAGCCGCTTTTCAGGTAAAGTTCAAATACGGAGTTGATGTTGATAATAAATATCAGGAAATCTCTACCGAAATGAACGCTCTTAAAAGCAGTGAATTACCAAAAGATATTTATCAAATCAAAACGGAAAAAATTTCGTCTTCAGATGTAAAAATTCTTCAGGTAGCTTTGGTTTCCGAAAACGCATCTGACAAGAAATTACGTGATGAAGCGGATAGACTAAAAGCAAAAATTGAAAAAATAACCAATCTTAAAGATGTAAAATACAGCGGTATTCCAGAGCAGGAAATCCGAGTGGATTTGAATTTAGAAAAATTGGCACAATTAAGAATTCCATTAAATGTAGTAATGGGTAGTTTACAAAGTGAAGCTGCTGATATTCCCGGCGGAAGTATTGATTTGGATTCTAAAGTATTCAATGTAAAAACCAGCGGTAAATTCAAAAATGCCGATGATGTAGCCAATACGGTTGTTTATAATGCTAATGGAAAAATCATCTATCTAAAAGATGTAGCTGATGTAAATTATAAATCAGAAGTAGTAAATCATATTACAAGAATTAATGGACACCGTTGCGTTTTAGTTACTGCGGGAATGAAAGACAATGTAAACATTAGTAATGTTCAGAAAGAATATTTACCGATAGTAGATGCGTTTTCTAAAGACTTACCTGCTAACATCAAACTAATAAAAAACTTTGACCAAGCCGATATGGTGTCAAGTCGTTTAGGCCATTTAGGTTTTGATTTTGCTTTGGCCATTCTTTTGGTTGTAATTACTTTGGTTCCTTTGGGCGGAAGAGCCTCACTTATTGTAATGATTTCTATTCCTTTATCATTGGCTTTGGGTTTAATTGCAATGAATGCTTTAGGCTATTCTTTAAACCAACTAAGTATTGTGGGATTGGTCGTTGCCTTAGGATTACTAGTAGATGACAGTATTGTCGTAGTAGAAAATATTGAACGCTGGCTTCGTGAAGGACATTCTAAAATGGATGCCGTTTTAAAAGGTACAAAGCAAATTGGTATTGCTGTTGTCGGTACTACAGCCACTTTGGTTATAGCTTTTTTACCATTAGCTTTTCTACCAGATATGGCAGGTGAATTTATCAGAAGTTTACCTATGGCGGTAATCACCAGTGTATTGGCTTCTATGCTTGTGGCTTTAACATTGGTTCCGTTTTTGGGAAGCCGATTTTTAAAAACACACGAACACGGTGAAGGGAATATTTTCCTTCAGTATTTGCAAAAATTTCTTACCAGAGCATATAGAGATATTATGCCAAAAGCATTGAAATTTCCAAGAACTACGATAGCCATTTCAATATTTTTAAGTGTAATCGCTTTTGGTCTGTTTTCGGTAGCCGGATTTAAGTTATTCCCAACTTCGGAAAAACCAATGTTTCTTATTAATATAAAAATGCCGCTTCAAGCCAGTATTTCGGAAAGTGACAGGGTAACAAAAATTGTAGAAGACGAGTTAAAAAAACATAAAGAAATTGTGTATTTCACCTCAAACATTGGACACGGAAATCCTCAAATTTACTACAACGTACACCCTCAGGACAGAAAATCTGATTTTGCTCAAATTTTCGTGCAATTGGAAGAAGAAGCAAAACCTTCAGAAAAAACTAAACTGATACTTGAATTGCGCGAAAAATTTACAACAATGCCTTATGCTAAAGTTGAAGTAAAAGACTTTGAACAAGGACCACCATTGGAAGCCAACATCGTAGTACGATTATTTGGCGAAGACCAGAAAGTGTTACGCAAGCTGTCTTCTCAAGTAGAAACTATTTTACGAAATGAGAAAGGAACCGTTTACATCAACAACGAGTTAAACACCTATAAAACGGATGTTAAAGTAAAAATAAATAAAGAAAAAGCAAGAACATTAGGAGTACTAACGAGTGAAATTGACAAAGTAATTCGTCTGGCTGTTGCGGGTTTAACAGTAGGAGATTATATAGATGACCGTGGTGATGCTAGAAACGTGACCATTACGTTACCAAGGGATAAATTTTCAAATCTTGATGCACTAAAAAATTTATATGTAAACAATGTTCAGGGAACACCAATTGCTCTAAATCAAATTGCAACAATATCTTTTGAAACAGCGCCTACAGCCATAAATCACTTTAATAAATCACGCTTTTCGAAAGTCAGTGCGATGACAAAAGAGGGGTATTTAGCCAATGATTTGTTGGTATCCATTATACCAAAACTGGATAAACTTGAAATGCCAAAAGGATATTATTACAAACTATCTGGAGAAAAAGAATCGGAAGGTGATTCATTAGGAGGTAATTTTCTTGCTGTAATTATATTGAGTACGTTTTTATTCATCGCTGTTTTATTACTACAATTCAAAACATTTAAAGGAATCATCATTGTAATGTCCATCATTCCGTTAGGTGTTCTTGGAGGTGTAGTATTCTTAATTGCATCAGGAAATCCAATGTCATTGGTTTCTATTATCGGCTTCATTGGATTGTCGGGAATTCAAGTCAAAAACTCCCTTCTTTTGGTTGATTTTACTAATCAGTTAAGACAAGAAGGTAAATCTATTGACGAAGCTATTGCTATTGCTGGTGAAACTCGTTTTCTTCCAGTAGTTTTAACATCAGTGACAGCCATCTGTGGTTTGATTCCGCTGGCAGTAAATCCCAATCCTCAAATATCTCCCTTGGCGATTGTATTAATTGGTGGGTTGATAAGTTCAACAATTTTGGCAAGAATTGTAACACCAGTAATGTATAAATTGATTCCGCCCAGTTTAGAAAAAGAATAATCGTAAAAAAACTTTATAATGAAAAAAACAATTTTAATAACAGGGGCATCATCAGGCTTTGGCTTGATGTTGGCAAACAAATTACATGAACAAGGATATAATGTAATTGGTACAAGTCGAAACCCTGAAAAAATACAAACTCCTTTTAAAATGCTGACTTTGGATATTGAAAATGAAACTTCTATCAACCAATTCACCAAAAAGCTTTTTGAAACTTCCAGCACATTAGATGTTTTAGTAAACTGTGCAGGTTATATGCTTAATGGAATTGCGGAAGAAACACCAACAGAAATTGCAAAGAAACAATTTGATACAAATTTTTGGGGAACAATAAATGTAACAAACGCTTTATTGCCACATTTTAGAAAACAAAAAAGTGGACAAATTATTACCGTTAGCTCAATTATGGGATTGATTGGTTTACCTAATAATTCTGTTTACGCTGCATCAAAACACGCCTTGGAGGGATACTTTAAATCATTGCGTTTTGAGGTAAGTCAATTCAATGTAAAAGTAAGTATGGTTCAGCCTATGTGGGCGAAAACAAATATTGGTTCTAATATGATTTCGGCAAGTGGAAATATTGCAGAATATGAACAGTATAAGGAACAAGTAAATAAATACATCAAAAATAGTTTGGCAGAAGGAAATGATCCATCTATAATAGTGAATGCAATTATAAAAATCATTAATACAAAGAATCCAAAATTCCGCAACCTTGTTGGAAAAATGGCAGGGATGATTTTATTCCTTAATAATTATGCCTATTCTATGTTTGAAAATGCAATACATAAAAGTGTAAAAACCGCAAAATAAAAGAATTTAAAAAAGTTGAAAATATTTTTTTACTACTTTTTAGCAAGATAGCAACATCAATTTCACAAATATATAATTCATTAAAAAATACAATTAAATGAAACAGAAAATAGCTTTTGCTCTCTTAATGGGCATTTTCACAACTGGTATTATTTCTTTCGCACTTATTGCTCTAAACATTGGTTTCTCAGACATTTTTTTAAAAATATGGTTTAAATCATGGCTTCTAGCTTATTTGATGGTGATACCAGTTATTTTAATTATTGGTCCAATAATTCAAAAATTAGTAGATAGAATGTTTAGTAATGAATAAAAAAAGTCAATCAACTATTTTCTATACTAAATGAACAATTAACTTTTTGGAAATTTAGAAATAGATAATCGAATAACAAGAAGTGAAATCATAGTAGAAAAATCAAGTCAATTGGTCTAAGTAATAGCAAGTGGTTCAATATTTCAAAATCACGAAGATTTTGAAAAAACAGTATAAGAATTTTTAAATCAATAAATCAAAATAAGATGGAAAATAAAAGACTTCGGCTACTTCAAAGTTTCATTGGAAAACCATTTTCAGGAAGCCCGTCCCCATTCGCCAAATGGCTAAATGGTACGGTGATTTCTGTTGATGAAAATTCAGTTGAATTTCAATTTGAGGTAAGAAAAGAGATGACTAATCCGGCAGGAACGCTTCACGGTGGTGTTATTTGCGGAATGTTTGACGATTGTATCGGTGTAAATTTTATGATTTTAGGCACAGATAATTTCTTTCCAACCATTAACCTAAATGTTGAATTTTTTAGTGCAGTGAAAGAAGGAGATACTGTAATAGTGAAAACAAATGTTATTAAAAAAGGGAAATCTGTAATCAATGTAAAAGCAAATATGTTTAGTTCTAAAGGAATTATTGCTTCCGCTACATCAAATCTAGTGATAAGTGAAATGAAGATAAACATGTAGACACATTTTGTATACAACTTATTGATTACCATTAAACTTGAATGTCATGTATAGAATAATTAAAATTATAAAGGAAAATTGGATTGTAATATTGACAATTATTGTAGTTATTTTCACTGCATTTCAGTTTTATGTAACTATTAAATAAAGCTGTGAAATACTTGAGATTTTGCACTTAATCGCTTTAAAATCAATATCTCAATATTTAAAATTTGGTATTATCACTAAATTCATATCATTTATTAATATGTTTTCTTTTTCATATACAAATTGAATGATAAAGTAATCCTACAATTAACTAAGTTAAATGAACAGTTAAACTTTATTGAAGTAGAGATTGATAATCAAATAAAGTAGCTTATGTAGATGTCAAAAACATAAAAAGCCCCATATATGTAAAAGAATTGATGGGGAGAAATCAGATAAATACACGTCATTTTGTGTCAGACGTTCCTCCTTTTGGATTAAAATGTTGGCATCAGGTCATGCTAACTTTGTTTTGTCAATATGCAATTAAAGATGAAGCGTAAAGCAAAACTTAAATGAAGCATTATCAAACAACTTATAATATTCAAAAAATAAAATCATGGAATTAAAAGGAAAAACAATACTTATTACAGGCGGTACTGGAGGTATCGGTCTGGAAGCTGCAAAACAATTTTTAGCTAATGGTGCAAAAGTGATCATCACCGGAAGGAACCAGCAGAAATTGGACGAAGCCCAAAAATTATATCCTGCATTAACTGCTATAAAAAGTGATGTAGCCAACGCAGATGATGCACAGTTACTTTTTAATAAGATTAAGGAGCTTGGGGGAATTGATATACTTTACAATAATGCTGGTGTTATGAGCGGACCGCAGAACCTGGGAATATCCAATGATAAACATTTTGAATTTGCTAAGAATGAAATGGACATCAACTACCTTGGTGTGATCCGCCTGAACAACCTGTTCATTGATATGTTGAAATCAAGGAAAGAAGGCGCCATTATAAATACCTCTTCGCTCTTAAGTTATGTACCATTAAATCTTGGTCCAACCTACTCTGCCAGCAAAGCTGCCATGCGTTTTTATACAGTGTCATTGAGAGATCATTTAAAAATCCTTGGCAGTAAAGTTAAAGTGTTTGAGCTAGTACCACCTGTGGTGGCAACAAGTATGACAGAACATGTTGAGACAAAAGGAATTTCTCCGGAAAAATTGGTAAAAGCATTGATTTCCGGCATAAAAAACAACCGTTTTACTATACGTGTCGGCATCGCCAAATTGGTTTATCTGTCCAATCGTCTGTTTCCTAAAATAGCATACAGATTAGTGAATCCGGCGGGAAATGCCAACCAACTGCAATCGTAAACACATTTTTTCTTCACACTATAATATTGAAAGATTATGACAACAAATATTTTAGCACCAACATCAGACGAACTTTATACCATTCTTACCAATCAGCGAAGTGCCTTTTTACATGACGGCCCGCCCACACTAGAACAAAGACGAGCCGATTTGAAAAAATTTAAATCCGCAATGATTGCTAGGAGAAAAGAAATTGAAGATGCAATAAATACTGATTTTGGTCATCGTTCTCGCCATGAAACTGCAATCGTAGAAATTGTAGCCGTTATAGAAGGTATCAAATACCTAAGCAGCAATCTAAAGAAGTTTATGACTCCGAGTAAGCGAAAAGTTGCATTGCACATGCGATTTGGTAGCGCAAGAGTGGAATACCAACCGCTTGGTGTAGTTGGTGTTATAGCACCATGGAATTACCCAGTCAATTTATCGTTAATGCCTGTTGTAACTGCCATTGCAGCCGGCAACCGGGTGATGCTTAAACCATCAAAGTTTACACCTGCTACCAATGCTGTAATTGATGCGATGTTCAGTGAAATTTTTCCAAAAGAACAGGTAACCCTTGTAAATGGTGACGGCGCTGCATTCAGCAAATTACCTTTTGATCATCTTATTTTTACCGGCAGTACATCCGTAGGGCGATCTGTCATGAAAGCGGCAAGCGAAAACCTCGTACCTGTTACCCTCGAATTGGGTGGTAAATCGCCTGTCATTATTTCTAAAGGTTATTCGCTCGAAAAAGCGGCCTCTCGTATTGTATATGGAAAACTTTTAAGTGCAGGCCAAACATGTATTGCACCTGATTATGCATTGGTCCATGAAAGTGAAGTGGATGCTTTTATCAAAGCATATGATCACCATGTAAAATTAGCTTATCCAGAAGGACCAACCGGAGACGGCTATACTTCAATTGTGAACGACCAGCAGTATGCAATCTTAAAGAGCCTAATTGATGATGCTCAAAGCCATGGAGCCAAGATAATCGAAGTGGGGGTTCGTCCTGGTGATGCGTCAAAACGTCCTCATACAATGGCTCCAACTATAGTGTTGGGTGTAACAGATGAAATGCGTATTGCAAAAGAAGAAATTTTTGGTCCTATATTACCCGTCTTTGGGTATCAAACTATTGTTGATGCTATTAATTTTGTAAATGCAAGGCCAAGACCATTAGCACTTTATTTTTTCACTAAGGATGATAACGAAAAAAGAAAAGTTCTAAACAGAACTACCTCTGGCAATGTAACGATTAATGGAACATTTTCTCATATCGCACAAGATGATCTTTCTTTTGGTGGCGTTGGCGAAAGCGGTATGGGTGCATATCATGGCATAGAGGGTTTCCGAACACTCAGTCATGCCAAAGGAATTTATGAACAGGGAACCTGGAATGGCATGGATCTTCTTCATGCTCCCTTTACTGAAAATACAGATAGGCTTATTAACTTTTTTCTTCGTTAATTCGTTAACTTTATGAGTATTAAGATGAAACATTTTAAATCAATAAGTGAAATGGCAGTTGCCAACAATCTGCCACTACCGGAACATCCTATGTTGGGTCTGTTGCGTATTAATCGGCAGATTAAAATAAATAATGAAGCATATACCAGCGATTTTTACATGATTGGATTAAAAAAAGTAAAAGCTGGTTATGTGTTGTATGGACGAACCAAATTTGATCATGAGACGGGTTCTATGATATTTACTAAGCCACACCAGGTCATCGAAATGAGGAATTTAGAATTTGAAGAGGATGGATATATTTTAGTTTTTCATGAAGATTTTTTGACCGGACATGCATTGTATGAAGAGATTCAGCGTTATTCTTTTTTTGAATACGAAACAAATGAAGCACTTCACCTTGCACCAAAGGAGGAAAAAATTATCTGGAATATCTTTTACACAATAGAACAGGAATACAATAACAATGAAGATGAATTCAGCAAAGAGATTATTCTTGCAGCCATCAATTCTATGCTCAAATTTGCTGAACGGTTTTATAAAAGACAATTCATAAACCGGAAGCAACTTTCCGGGAAAACGGTAACTGAGTTTAATAAAATCTTACAGAAGTATATTAAGGATGGTTCACTTGATGACAAGGGATTGCCTTCTGTTGGAGATTTAGCAAACGGGCTGAATATTTCCTCAAGATATCTTACAGATTTACTGAAATTAGAAACAGGTAAAACTGCTATTGAACTTATTCATATTGCTCTTATAGGTGAAGCGAAGAATAGATTGAGAAAAAAAGATAAAACTATTTCTGAAATAGCCTACGATTTAGGATTTGAAAATATGTCTTACTTCTCCCGACTTTTTAAAAAAGAAACAGGTATGTTACCAACAGACTTTAAAAATCAATTTTTAAACTAACTAACAAAATTAAATAGGCATGAAATATTTCTTCTTAGCCATATCAGCGGTTATATTTTTGTTGTCATCAACTGAAACCTTTGCCCAACTTCCAGTGAAGCCACTTGCATCACAAAGTAAACTACTTGAAAGTGAGAATGAAACACTCGCTCGCAATAAGAAACTCGTTTATGATATGTGGAGGGAATTCATAGAAGGTGGACATCTTGAACTTGCAAATAAATACTTCGCCGAAAATTATATGCAACACAATCCAAATGCTGCAACTGGACGAAAAGCACTTGTTGATTTCTTTTCGAAATTCTCAAAACCGCAACCAATAGCTGACTCAATTAAATCATCTGTTGTTGCAATCATTGCAGAGGGAGACCTTGTAATGATAAGTTTTGCAAGAGAAATATCGGACCCTGTGGACAAATCCAAAAAATACACGACCACCTGGTTTGACCTTTTTAGGATTGAAAACGGGAAAATTGCGGAACACTGGGATTGTGCCGAAAAGATGCAAACGAACTAAATAGCTTACAATGTAGAGTAGAATTTTGTGTCTCGCTGGGGTCTTCGTAATAATGATTGGCAGAAAATATGAAAAGTTTCTGCCAAACCTTGGGCAAAAATAAAACCATTTCTGAAATAGTATATGATTTAGGATTTGAAAGTATAAAGATTTACTGTTTATCTATAATATTTTCCATACCCCATTTTTCCATTTCAGTAAGCACAGGATCAAGACTTTTTCCAAGCTCAGTTAATTCATATTCTACTCGTGGAGGAATTTCATTATACTGCTTCCTTGTTAATAAACCATCTTCTTCAAGTTCCTTTAATTGTTCAGTTAATACTTTTCTAGAAATGTTTGGAATACGAGCAGAGATTTCTCCAAAGCGCCTTTTATCTGACTTCAGACAATACAAGATAACTGGTTTCCACTTACCACCGATTAGTTGGAGCATACCAGTTACCGGACATTTAATTTCTCCTTTTTTATTTGCTTTAGTTACCATTTTGTTACTACTATTTAATATGTTACCTAAAGGTAACAAGTTACTTTTTAAAACTATTATTTGTTACTTTGTGTAACAAATGTAATTATTAAATTTTAAAAAACAAAAAAAAATGATTTTAGTAACAGGGGCAACAGGACATTTTGGAAAGTCAACAATTGACTTTCTTTTAAAAAAAAGAATTTCTTCAACCAATATTGTTGCATTGGTAAGAGACGAAGAAAAAGCAGATGATTTAAAAAACAAAGAGGTTGTATTACGAATTGGCGATTATGACAATTATGATTCACTTGTAAATGCTTTTAAAGGTGTAGAAAAACTACTCCTCGTATCTGGAAGTGATATATTCAAGCGTGGCACACAACATCAGAACGTAGTAACAGCAGCCAAAGAAGCTGGAGTACAACACATTGTTTACACCAGTTTTCAAGTGAAAAACGAAACGGAATCTTCACCGCTCTGGCTAGTTACTCAATCACATCTTCAAACCGAAGCATTGTTGAAAGAAAGTGGTATAAATTATACGATTCTCAAGAATACACTCTATATGGACTTTGTTCCTGCTTTTCTTGGTGAAAAAGTGTTAGAAACAGGGGTAATTTATTTTCCTGCTGGTAATGGTAAAGTCGGAGCTGTTTTACGTTCTGAAATGGCAGAGGCTACTGCAAATATCCTTACAGGTTCTAATCATATTGGAAAAACCTACCGCTTTACCAACCACGAAGCATTTTCGTATCAAGAAGTTGCTCAACATCTTTCTGAAACTACTGGTAAAACCATCAGCTACATTTCTCCAACGGCAGATGAGTATGCACACACCTTATCGGAACATGGTATGCCTGAAGACTTTATTGGCTTTTTCTCTAGCTTTGCAGTTGCTCAAGCAAACGGAGAATTGGAAATCGTTGACTCAGACTTAGAACAAATTTTGGGCCGCAAACCAACTTCTGTAAAGACATTCTTAAATCAAATTTATTCATCACCTAAAAAATAAAAAACATGAAATCTATTAAATCTTTTGTATTCATATTTATCATGAGTACTTTTTCAGCAATAAATGCACAAAATATTCCTACTGGAAATTCGTGGACTGTTACCCAAAATAAAGATGTGAAAGTTCACACTTATATGAGTCCGACAGCTATGTTTGCTAATACGAGTCATATTATAGAACTAAAAAAAGAACTCATAATCGTTGACGGACAATTCTTTGCACCCTACGCACTTGAATTGAAAAAATTTACTGATTCATTAGGCAAACCTGTAACAAGGTTTTACATAAGTCACGACCATCCTGACCACTTTATAGGTTTTGGTAATGCTTTTCCAAACGTAAAAGTATATGCTTTGGCTGAAACAAAAGCCTCCATTGAGCAGACTGGACAAGGAGTTTTGGAGCAAAGACAAGCTCAATTTGGATCTATGATTGCTACTAAATTGAATAAACCTTCTGTCATTCAACAACCGGGAGAGGAAACAATCGGAAATGTAAAATTTATTTTTGAAAAGTCTTTAAATAATGAATCGGCTGTTTCGCTTGTAATCAAACTACCTGAAATTGGTTTGTATATCGCCCAAGATATAGTTTACAACAAAATTCATTTATTCATAGAAGGCGATACTAAAGGTTGGGAGACTGGCTTACGAAAAATTATAAAGGAAAAAAACTATAAAATAGTTTTATCGGGACACGGAAAAGAAGGGGGAATTGAGCTTTTAAAAGAGAACCTAAATTATTTAGCTTTCGTAAAAGAAACAATCTTGAAGTCAAAAAACAAAGAAGAATTTAAGGCTGCTATCATTAAAAAATATCCCAAATATGGAGGCGAACAATTGATTGATATTTACCTAAATTATTATTTAAAGCCTAACAATTGGGTCAAGTAAACTAATCAATAATTTAATAAAAATGAAGTATGGTAAAAAGCCATACTTCATTTTTTAAATCAACAAATATTTGTTGAAAATTAAACAGATGAAAAGCGTCAAACACAACAGTAAATCCAGAAAGATGTGAGATGAAGATAAACATGTAGACACATTTTGTATTTAACTTATGGATTACAATTAAACTTGAATATTATGTATAGAATAATTAAAATAATAAAAGAAAATTGGATTGTAATATTGACAATTATTGTAGTTCTTTTCACTGCATTTGAGTTTTATATAACTATTAAATAAAGCTTAATATTTTACATTTAAACGCATTAAAATCAATATCTCAATATTTAGAATTAGTATTATCAATAAATTCATAATACCTTTTTAAGCATATGATTTATTAATCCCTAAATTAATTTTTTACATTATACAAATTGAATAGTAAAACAATCCTACAATTAACTAAGTTAAATGAGCAGTTAAACTTTATTGAAATAGAAATTGATAGTCAAATAAAGAAATGTGAAAATGCAATTGACATTATATTAAAGTCAATAGAAGCAATAAAAAAAATCATATCTAAAAGTACTTTCAAGACTGATTCAGAGGAAATTATTTTCTTTAAAGAAATAAAGCCTCAATTCACCTCTAAGTTAATCTTTTATAACATGGTTTATAAAATTGAAATGAAAAAACCTAATGGAGGGAATAGAATATTAAAAAAATACTATCATAATGAGCTTTTAAAGCTAAAAGCTTTTTTTGATAATGAATTGGAATTTTATCAATATTACCGCTCAGGAAGTACATATTTGGATTATAAGTACTTCCAAAGAGGTAAATTTGACATAAAACTAGCTTTGGATAGCTATTACTTCGAAGCAGACACTACATTTTCAACTTCACATGATTTTAAAGTAGCAAGAATCTTAGCAAATGACCTAATTCAATTATATTTAGAAAACCAGTTGATTGTGATTGAAAATAAAGATAATAGTGAGAAATCACAACGTAAACCGAATATCAAATTGATGTGGACAGGATCAAAAGTGGCACTAACTGAATTATTGTATGCATTGCACTCGGAAGGTGTTTTCAATAATGGAGCTGTCGATTTAAAAGATATCGCCGAATATTTCGAACACATTTTTGAAATTGACTTAGGACAATATCGTCGTGCATTCCTTGAAATAAGAGCAAGAAAGAGTGAAAGAACAAAATTCATTACATCTTTAAACGAAACTCTTCTAAAAAGAATGGACAATGCAGATGATATAGTTTAGTTAAAAATCGTTCACAGCATAATCTCCGTTGTGAAATAAAACACTTCAAATAAATCAATTTTGTGTCATAACAATCTAAAACTTATGTTATGGCAATTGAAGTAATTACCCGTGAAGACTTAAATGAATTTAGAAGTCTATTATTGAATGATTTAAAGCAATTCATTCAACCTCAATCTCAACAAATTAAGCAATGGCTAAAATCCAACGAAGTCAGAAAATTGCTTAATATTTCCCCCGGAACTTTACAAAATCTCCGTATTAACGGAACGCTCACTTTTACCAAAATTGGCGGAATCATGTATTATAACTATTCAGATATTGAAAAAGTCTTGAATGGTAATACTCAAAAAAGAGGTTCAACTCTTTTCAAGTAATGTAATCCTATTGAATGAATTACATTAAACATCTGACAGGTTTTTTCAATTGCATCGGCAATGAAGAAATCATTTACCCTACTCACATCAGTTTGTATTTGGCATTGTTTCAAAGTTGGAATGTAAATCGGTTTAAAAATCCGATTACGATTTCTAGGGAAGAAATGATGAAAGCCAGTAGGATTGCCTCAAAAGCAACCTATCATAAGTGTATTAAAGAATTGCAATTACTCGGATTCATAGAGTATTTACCATCCTATAATCCGTACCACGGTACAGAGGTAATAATGTATAATCTTTCTGATGGGAATAAACGAAGAAGTAGTTCAATAATTGACAATACAAAACCAATAATTGAACAAGTTAATGGTCAGGTAACTGAACATGTTATTGAACCCCATATATATAATAATAAACAAACATTTAAAAACAATAAAAACATATCTATTGAAAGCAATTTAGAAAGTTCAATTGAAGAAGATTATTTAGAAGCTGACGAGAAAGAAAAAAAAAGTTCCGCGAAAAAAAAAGAAAGTCCAAGTTTAGATTTGGTGAAGGATTATTTCAAGTATCAAGATTATCCTGAGCTTGAAGCAGAGCGATTTTTTAATTATTACACGAGTAACGGTTGGTTAATTGGTGGAAAAACCAAAATGAAGGACTGGAATGCAGCAGCTAGAAACTGGATGCTCACGACTTCTAAATTTTCAATCAATTCACCGCAAATTAAAGAACAGTCAAAAGCCAATAATTTACACATCCAAGAAGACAAAGACTATGCAGAACCATTGTAAGAGAATCAACTATGAATTTACAATACAACTATCCAGAAATTCTAGCTTGGTTGGAACAGAGAGGCAAACAAGACTATGGAGAAAAGTTTCATTTTGCTCAGCAGGACATCCTTAACATCACTAAGCTTATAGCCTATTTTCTGAAGGATGAAACAAAAACAAATGAGTTTGGTATCGATTTAACGAAAGGAATTTTATTATCAGGGCCTGTAGGTTGTGGTAAAACAACTTTGATGACTTTGATGAAATATGTTGCCAAACAAAACAACAGATTTTATTTGAAAACTTGCAGAGACATAAGTTTTGAATTCATCAAAGAAGGCTATGAAATAATACACCGATACAGTCGTGGAAGTTATTCCCAAACCGAGTATAAAAATTACTGCTTTGACGATTTGGGGGTTGAACAAAATTTGAAATACTATGGTAATGAATGCAATGTAATGGCTGAAATCATTCTTTCGAGATATGATCTTTTCATTGCAAGAAAAGTGCAAACTCATTTAACAACAAATCTTTCTGCTTCAGAAATTGAAACAGCATATGGTAACCGAATTAGATCAAGATTAAGAGGAATGCTGAACCTCATTGCTTTCGATAAAAATACAGCAGACAAACGCTAACTAGAAAAACCAATATGAAAATAACCTTAAAGAAAATCAAAATAGCGGATATTGAAATCATACAATCCGAATTGCTAAAATTCATCCGAAGTAAAGTTGATAATATTCATCATTGCAAGGATTATGAAAAGTATTGCAATGATATAATTGTTATAGACACCTTACAAAGTATGTTCTACATTTTTAGAACAAAAATTGAAAGCAAAAAAGTAGATTCAAATATTAGCTTAACTCCAACACAATCAGTCATTCTACTTTATTGCTGTCAGTGGGAAAGAAAAGAACGAACTCAAGAACAAGGAATTGTAATGCAAACTATCTCTGATATAATTCACGAAAGACTTGTCAATATTTAAATCAAAAATTATGAAAGTAAAAAACCGCTTTAAAATAGTTTGCCTGAATGTATTGGCATTAGTGATATGCTTAGCAATCATTATAACAGCCCCATTGCAATTTTTTGATTTTATCTTCAAAGGCAAAAACCGAATCCTAAAGTATTTGGAGGATAAGGTATTTAGGATCTTATTCCGAATAAATGATTTGAGAAAGAATACTTAACAGAAACGAGGATACAAATGAGTAAAAAAAATAAAAAACCGCTTCCGCATTCGGCAACTAAAGCTGAACTGATTGCAATGTATTGCAATCAGTTCAGTGAAGCCAAAATTAGGAACCAAATCAATGAAATCCTTAAAGAAAAAAACATTTCTAAAGATACCAAAATAATACCTCATTTGGAGTTTATGGAGTTTGTAGAGACTTATGGACTGCCAAAAGGGTATTATCTTGATGATTAATATTTATGCCTCAATAAATAGCTTTCTATTTCCACATCATCAAAAATGTTTTCTTCGATAACCATCTGTTTAAATATATCCACTTGTATCTCTGCATCCAGTTCAGTTTCATTCATAGATTGCGCATCTGCGATATAAAATTGCCATCCAATCAAATCAACTCTATTCTGATGCTCAAATAATAACATTGCAAGCTCTAATTCTGCTGATGATACTTTTAATAGATCGGCCCATTTATCAAAGTTTGCAATTTTTGCAATGACATGCTGAGCATTCATAAGACTGAAATTGTCTTCGTCAATGCCAAAGTCCGCAATAATCATTTCTATATCAAAATACTTTGGTGTGTATTCGTATAGAAAAGCAGTAGTGGTTTTGTCCAAAACAGGACTTTTTGTTTTAAAATCTTTGTGTAGATTTTTTGCTTGAAGTTTGAAGTAATCAATAGTGTTCATAATATAAATCCTTTTATTTCAAAGATTATTATCCTGAGGTTTGCGTTCGTATACTATTATCGGATAATAAGCCCTGAAGGTTTATATTATCTAGTTATTGGTTGATAAAATCTTTGCACGAACGAGCAGGCATACCAAAAACACCTGAGACAAATATAATAATTTCATTCAAATTATTCACTCCTTTTCTAAATTATTCACTTGTTTAAAAGCAATTGGGTTACTATAACATTGCAATAGAATTGCAATGATACCTGATAATACTTTTGAATACCTGAAAAACCTTTGCAATACTTCACGATACCTCACCATACTTCAAGGCGAGGTTTTTTTATTTCAAACATTTGCCTATGAAAGTTAGCAAATGAAAATGACCAAAGATGAAATCAACTTAATTCTAAAGCGAAGGATAAAAAGTGGTGATGAGTTCAACCACTTAATTGAAAAACCTAAAGGGCAAAAGGTAAAACTCAAAAAGGGAGATACGTTTTATTCGGTTTCGATGATGAAAGTTTGGGTAGAAACTTTCTACAAGCAGGTTGCCAAATTATCACAAATCCTAAAAGGAAAAACGATTCAGGAGACATGTGATAAGATTCATTACTTCCTGTATTACGACATCCAGTATCAGGCTGATGGGGTAACACAGAATTTAAGAAGTCCTGCCAATAGTTGGTTCAATCGCAGAGATGGAATTGATTGTAAAAGCTATTCGATTTTCGCTAGTTCGATCTTAATGAATTTAGGAATCAAACACTATATCAGGCAAATTAAGCAACCTAAGTTCAATCCAAAGCAGTACACCCATGTCTATGTGGTTGTGCCTTTCAATCAGATTAGCGGAAAGTTAGATAAAGGTCATACAATTATTGATGGAACAATACAGAGTAACAAAGAACCAAGTTATACGGATAAAAAAGATGTTTTTATGGATCAGAAATTACCACATATAGGATTGAATTGTCCTGCTCCTAGAAAGAAAGGTTGGTATGTAACCCAGAAACCTTGCAGAAAAGCATATGAGTTATATGATTTTGCTAGAAGTGCTGAACAAGCAAAGAATATGCTAAAATCATTGGGTAATGATGCAATTGCTCATAAATCAACAAGTGAAGGCGGTGCTTATAATATCTATGTCAAAAGTAATAGTATTTATGGCAGTAAAAGAGGGTTAAAGGGTGTCGTAAAAAAGACAACTCAATCCCGTAGAAGATTTCCATTTTAAATAATTTGATTATGATAATATTAGAAGAACAAACAGGATTAAATGCAGGCTTGAATCGAGGGCTCAAAATTGGCAAAATGCTTAAAAAGAACGTGCGATTGAAAAACGTATCGATTAAGAATGCTGTGAAAGTTGGTAAAAAGTTAGTTCCAATTGCCTCTATGGCTATGAGTATTATTCCTGGAGGAGGTATAGCAAGCAAATTGCTTGACAGCAAAGTAGGTAAAATACTTACCAAGGTTAAAAGCAGTAAAGCAATAAAATTAGCTACAAAATTAGGCAAAAGCAAAGTAGGCAAATTTGCGATAAACAATGTTGTGAAACCAACTATAAAAAATGCTTTTGCAGGTAATCAATCACAGCCTGTTTACAACGAACTACAACAAGTTGAAACTTCTGAACCAGTTGAAGTAATGCCAAATGCGACTCCTACACCTGCACAATTGGAAACTATTGCAGAAGTAAAAGGAGTTCCGGCGGAATCCTTAACTACCAGCACAACAGAGACTGGTGAGGCAGTTCCAAATGATGTGCAGCTTGAAACTATTTCCAAAGTCAAGGATATTCCTGTGCAAAATTTAAAAGAAGAAGCCCAAGCACAAAGGGAAACTGCGCAAATTGAAAACGGAGTAACTACAAGCGATAAACCTAACTATACCATTCCAATTGTCATAGGTGTTGGCGCAGTAGGTGCAATTCTTTTAGCAACAAGTTCAAAAAGTAATTAATAAACATAGAAATGAAACAAGAATTAATAACAATCAGTTCTGCCGTTGTTGTAGGTGCTCTTTCAAGAGGTCTTACAGGCACTATGACCGAGACATCCTCTAACACGGTAAAAGGTGTTGTTAATGGAGCGGTTGCTATTGGTGCTGGATTTTTAGCGGTAAAAGTAAACGGAAGTGATACCAAAAGTTCACTTTTAAGAGGTTCGGCAATAGGTGTTTCCATTGCTCACGGTCTGGAATTAGTAAAGAATATCTTTTCATCTGAGAAAATTGCTTCTAAGCTAAATCCTGAAACAACAATCGGAAGATTTATGCAAAAAACAGCAGGTCTTTCAGGAGCAGTTAATGGCCTAAGTGGCTATATCGATGCTTACGGTAATTATCACGAAGACGGTTTAGGCGGTTACATCGATATCAATGGTAACTATGTAGAAAATGGTTTAAATGCTTTTGATGGTGGTGATGGATTGGGCGGTTATGAAGAAGGCTTAAACGGATATTTTGATGAAGCTGGAAACTACCATGAAGATGGTCTAGGAGGTTATATCGATGTAAATGGAAACTATGTTGAAGATGGCTTAAGCGGTTATGAAGATGACGGTTTAGGAGCTTATGAAGATGACGGATTAGGCGCATACATCGACGAAAACGGAAACTACATACTGTAACCCAAAACAAAAAGTAAAATTTAATTTATAAAAAAATGGAAAATAGAAATCCACAATTACAAAGAGCAATTAAAGTTTTAGGAGCGAGACAACGTCAAAACACTCAAGTTGCAAGACCACAAGCCACAAAATTGGTTGATAAGACTTTTTACCTTAACGTAAAAGTTGATGGAATGAGTGGTATCAATGAACTCGTTGATGCTAACACCAAGAAAATTGTAGGGGTTACCAATTTTGATGGAAACCTACTCAACTCAGGGCGTGATGTGGTTATTGATGCTATTCGAGTGCAGTTTACCACCAAAGGTGATAAAATTGAAAACGCAGATTGGCAAAGTAGAGATACACTACCTGCTGAATTGCAAAATGCAGATTTAAGGTTGATTCAAACCAATGATATGCTCATCGATTTACCTCTTACTGACGTTCAAAACTTCAAGACTGAAGATTATCGTCCCATTGCCACCACCCCGCTTTTGAGAGCTAAAGAAGAATTCAAATTGGAGTTGGAATTTCCGAAAGGTGTTACCGTTCCGATAAAGGAAGGAATTCACATGTTTTTGCGATTGGAATTTAGAGTAACTGAGGCTAAAAAATAAGAGAACAAATAAAAGCCGAAGTCTAATAGCTAAGGCTTTTTAAATCTTAAAGAAATATGCGACAAATTCAACATGTAGTAAAGGCAATCATAAAACCAGGAGAAAGTAATACTTCAGAGAATTTTAAACTTCCAATTGGTTTTACCACAGGTGTAGCAGTATACACTAATGGAGTCGAAAAAAGTATCAGCGCAATGACATCCATTGAGATGAAAGATGATAACAGTATTGCAATTATCCCTTCAGTTCATATTGATAACTGGCGACAATCAAATGGAGGAGAATACGAAAAGAGTTTTAAGCCTTTGAATTTCGATACAGGGAATAAAGATTACTCACTCATTTTCGCTTTGGACGAACCATTAAAAAGTGATGTTCCATTAAAATTTCATGTAGTGTTTTTATACAACAATAACATTAATAAAGTATAGCATGTTTGTAGAATCTGCTTTTATAACAAGAGAGTTTAGGGAAGAACAAATTCCCGTTTTAGAGGGAGTTACCTGCCTTTCGGTTGTAAATACAGGAACTACAATTGCAATTATCAATGGTGTTACTATTTACCCAACACAGAAGCAGATTTTAATTCCTCCCGATGGCACTTTTTCTAAGGTAAAGTTAGAGGTCAATTATGTGACAAGTGAATCAACTTTCAACCCAATATTGGTTAAGAGAATCATTGATGTGAAAGAACGAAACAGGATTTTACTTATCTACAAAAAACTAATTTAAAATGGAGCAATTAGATGATTTGATGGATAAACTGGCAAGCGATAAATTTTGCGCTGTAACGGTTTACGACAGGACTACTTCAAAGCCAATTTTCCGCAACATAACCCATGAGCAGATAAAAAATGATTATGGAACAAGCGAAGAATTTTTTGAAAAACTCTATAGTGATGGGTTTACTAAACTCACCATTCAGGAAAAGCGTAAAAACGGAGTAAATGCTTTCAAAATTGAAGGCGACCCTTTCGATGTAACTTTTGGAGAGATTCAATCTAAATCGAGAGATACAGAAGAAGAGCCAATGCCTGTTTCCAAAAAGAAGAAGAAAAAGAAAAAAAGCACTGGTCTTATGGGTTTGGGAATTGCTGACATCTTCGACTTGAAATTACAAGCTCGTGATCGGGATGAACTGGCTAAAAAGTTGGAAGAATCTGAAAAATATAATCGGGAACTTAAAGCTAAAAACGAAGAACTCACAGAGGAAAAATTACAAAGAAAATATACCAAAGAGAGTAACGATAGTTTGAACAACATGCTTTTAGGTGTAGTTAAACAAGCTCCTATTATTTTAAAAGGATTAGGGTTTAATGTTCCGGTTGAAAGTGGCGGTTTAGCAATGGCTTCACCTGATGATTTGGAAGATGAAAATTATTCAGATACTAAAAAGGCTTTCTTGGATGTTACCAGGACACTTGACGATGACACCATAACATTGTTATCAGTTATTTATCAAAAAATCAATGAAAAGTCCGAAAACAATCTCTTTTCACAAGAATTATTCGGGTTATTACAAAAACATCAAATGTTAGTATGAGTACAATAAGTATAAAAACAAAGGAGACTAATCCTTTCAAATTGCAAAAGAAGACTAAGCTAGTACAGGAATTATCGGATTTGGATAATGATGTTTTAGAAAAATTGGTGGAGTTGAAGAAATCCAAAAAAGCCATTGCAATGGTTACCGATGCTCAAAGCTGGCAAACAATCAAAGAGTTCATAATGTAGAAAGTTGGAGTAGCCCGTTTTGTATGCTCCATTTATGGAACGGGCGAAACAATGATAAAACACAGGTGTAGACATTGCTCCAATTTAAGAAAGTAAAGATGAAACAAGGAGAGTAAGATGAACCAACTACTGGGACAACTCTTTAGAATGCTAAAAATGAAATCCTCGGAGTAAAAATGAAATTGGGAGCAATACTACAGCCAAGAAATGAATATGAAAAGACAAGGCTTACATAATCCCGCAGTACTTACCGCAGTAGCTTCCTCTACACAGGGACAAAAAGCAATTGCAACAACTCTTGAAAATACAAGTGCAGGAGTTAATGCTACGGTCTCGATAGTCAAAGGGGTCATGAAAATGGGACTTTTTTTAGGTGTGGGTTACTTTGCTTACAAGAAAATTTTTAATGGTTTTTCACCTTTGAAAGAAAACAAAAGAGAGAGACCAAGCAATATTTCAACAGGTATGGCAAAAAATAAAGCTGAAGCGATTTACAGTGCAATGTATGGTGTTGGAAATGGTTTTAAATCGGTAAAACAAAATCTTATGGGCGTTAATCCTAATGGATTTGTGAGAATCCATAATGCTTTCGGACTAAGAAAAGGAATTAATCCTTTATCCAAAAAAATGACTCTGATAGAATGGTTTAGTGATCAGTTCAGCCAAAATGAACTAATGGAATTACGCTTTTTAATTCCCAACTTTTTTTAATCATGGACAGTTCAAAATTACTGCCTATCTCGATTAGTGTAGCGGGATTGGGAATATTGCTTTTTGCCATAGCTCAAGCAAATAAAGATAAAAACGGAAATGCTTATTTGAATCAAGGAACTGTAGAAAATAGCTTCAATGCTAAAGAAATAGCCACCGTGCTTTACGATGCTATGAAACAAGCCAATTTTACTAATACTGAGAAACGCAAAACCATTTTTACAACGCTCACAGGAGTAAGTCAAGCACAGTTTTCATGGGTTATTAAAGCATTTGGAAGCAAATATTACAACACTCTTACGGGAAACACCTATTTCGCATTATGGCAAACTCCTGTAAAACATCCTTTGAAGGTTTGGCTTAAAGAGGAATTAAGTGACAGCGATTATAAATTATTGAAATCAAATTATCCAAAATACTTATAAGAATGACCACAGAAGATAAAATATGGATTGGTGGCGGAATCGCTCTTGCTATTGGTGGTGGCATTTATTATTTCGTTCAAAAAAATAAGAATGATAATGAAATCAATCAAGAAATTGAAGCGGATTTAAGCAATGAAACTTTACCTGTTACGACACCAAAGCCTATACGAACTCCAACATTGGCAACGGCTCCAATTGTTCCTGTTAAAACGATTTCAGAGACACCAGTAAGAAGTGCTGATACCTTTAGATACAGCATAGGTCAGGAAGTGATGGCATCAGGCTTTAATGGAACAAAGACTTATGATGCACGAAAAATGGCTGACGGGAATTATACCAGTGAGGGAATTCGAAAAGCCACTTTCAAAAAAGGCGATAAAATCGGTAAAATTATTTGGGTTGGCAAAAGACCTGATGGAACATATCGCTATGTAGCTCAAAGGGATGGTACTTTTTTAAATGACATCTACTGGATTGCTGACCACAGCGTCATAAAGCCAGTAGGAAAGATTTTACCAACGATTCAAGCTGTAACTGAGACATCAGGAATTGATAAGACTATACTTCTTAAAAAAGGCAGCAAAGGTATGGAAGTAAGAACACTACAAACTTTATTAAAAGTTAAGGTGGACGGCGATTTTGGAAGAAATACAGAGAATGCTCTTTTCACTCAAAAAGGAGTAAAACAAATCAGACTTAAAGACTGGAGATAATGAATAAAAGTACAGGAGTATGGATTGGTTTAGGCGTATTGGGCGCAATCATTATCGCTTCAATGAGTGATGAATCTAAACCTAAAATAGAATCAAAATCAAATAAAAAAACCAATGTCGAACCCAAAAAAGTACAATTGTAATGGAATTTTTATTATCAAATAGTACGCCTTTTTTGAAGGCTTTTAAAAAGTATGCGATTAATACTCCAAAGCGTGTTGCGCATTTCTTAGCACAGCTTCACGAGGAAACTGGGGGATTTATAAAGCTATCAGAGAATTTGAATTACACTCCCGCTGGACTTATTGAAACTTTTGGTACGAATCAGATTTCAGTTGCTCAAGCTAACCTTTATGGAAGAACCGCCAAACGAAAAGCCAATCAGGAAGCCATTGCCAATATTGTTTATGGTGGAAAATGGGGAAAAGTAAATTTAGGTAATACACAAGTTGGTGACGGTTGGCGATTTAGAGGACGTGGGTTAATTCAATTAACAGGCAGAGCAAACTATCAAGCCTATAAAGATTATTCAGGAGTTGATGTAATTACCAATCCTGATTTGGCTTCACGTCCTGACATTGCAATTGATATTGCAGGTTGGTTTTGGAGCGTGAGATTCAAACTTAATCCAATTGCAGATACAAACAATATCACATCAATTACTAAGAAAATTAACGGTGGTCTTACCAATTTTTCTGAGCGGGTCAAACAGCTTAATTATTATACAGGCATTGATACACTTGGGATATTAAAAAAAAAAGCGAGTCCGAGACCGGTCAAATCGAAGAGTAAACCTGTTTATAGCTACTACAACCCTTTTACTAGGGTGCTCGATTTTGGTTCTAAAACTAAATAAAGGATAAAATATGTTACCAATAGAAACCATACTAAACTATTTCTTGGGTTCAACAACCCTGATTTCGATTTATATCGCTTGGAAGTCAAGAAATTCAGAGCTAAAGAAAACGGAAGCTTCAGCACTCGAAGCTATCGATTCAATTTATACCAAAATGTCAGTTGTAACGGATAAGAAGTTTGAAGAAATGCAGCGGATTATTGATGAAAATACTATTGAAATTAAAAACCTTAAAGAACAATTACAAGAATACCAGAAAAGATGTTCCAGCTGTTTGAACAACAAGAATAATGAAAAGACAAATTCTGAATAGAATCATTTTAGCCGCCAGTTTGTATTATGAAGTCGATTTATTTCAGCTAATAGAAACCAGTCAGTTAATTCTTTTCATAATTAAAATTCATCTTAACAAACCTAAATCATGAAAAAGTCAATTCAATTACTAATTCTCATTTTTTGCATTCTGCTAATAAGCTGCTCTTCTACAAAAAAAATCAAAGAAGAAAACACTTTCCTTAAGAACGAGATTCAGAAACGGGACAGTATTAGAAATACGGTTATCAATCAAGCAGTCGATGATAACCTAATTACTCCAGTTATACAGAGCCAAACAGGAAATACCATTTTTGATAGTTTGGTTAATGCTAAGGTGGATGAAATCTTATCAAAGCTGAATACTGCTAAAAATTCAGGTGATAACAGCTATAAACTTATTTATGACAAGCTTAAAAAACAGTTGGAGTTTTATGTGCGAATTGCCCAAACTCAAAACGAAAATACGGCAGTTAAGAAAGAAAAGATAAAGACAATTATCCAGGTTAAAAAGATTCCAGTTGTGGTGAAAAAACCACTCTCAAAACTGGAAAAATTTTTAATGGGATTTGGTCTTTTGGCATTACTCTACATCGGGTTTAAGATAGTATCTCTAATCAGAAAAAAAACTACCGTATGGGCGTAAGAGCAAAACATATCGTAATCACTGGGGTATTATTAGGCATTGGAGCATTATGGTACACCAGTAAACTGAATAAATGGAAAGAAACAATGAAAAAATTAAAAGCACTACCTACTGGGATTAGAAACTTCGATATTAATTTCAAACGAATGCGCTTTAATTTAGATGTTACCATCTACAATCCTACAGGAGATAATTTTAGTCCTGATGGAGTTGTTGCAACAGTTAAGCGAATTATCCTCAAAGATAAAACAGCCAAGCGAATTGCTACTATTACAGTAAATAAATCCTTTTTATCCATTCCTGCCAAAGGTAAACATGTACTAAAGGATCTGATTGTAGAAATTCCAATACTGGAAAATATTTCCAATTGGCAAAGTCTCTCACAGATAAGAAGCGTAAATGATATTCATACCGAAACGATTTTGGGTGTTTTAGGCAAAGAATATTCAATAATAAAGTAAGTATGGATTTAATATCATCATTCAATAATCTTAACGGTAAAACTGTAAAACGTTCCGTTTTGAAATCTCTTTTAACAAGAGCCAGAAAGCAGAGGCATTCGATTATTGCAAGTCGGATTAGTAAAGTTTTACAGCAAAATAATGATGCACTTTTTACTATTGAACTAACGCAATTAATAGAACCTACTGGACTTAGTGGAGCAGAACAAAGAATCATACTTCCAACATTAGAATATATTTCCGAAGAAGATTCTGAAGGTGGACTAAACGGTGTCTCTCCTGATGACATTTACAGTTATATCACAGACTTGATTATAAATACCATTGATAAAGTTGGGCATTTGCCTTGGCAAAAAGATTGGGTAGGTTCAGGTTCTGATGGTGCTGCTAAAAATTATGTTAGCAAGAAAGAATATACTGGTGCAAACTTCCTACTCAATTTTGACATAAAGTTTGATAAAGAAGGTAAAGGTTATTTAGTGCCTATTAAATTCATTCAACCTTATTACTTGACATTTAATCAAATAAAGGAATCTGGTGCAAGTTTAAAGAAAGACAGTAAAGCAAGGCGTGTGATTTATTACACCATGATTTTCAGCTTTGATAATGGTGTTTTGCAGTTCAAAACTACGGACAGGGAAAAGTTTACCGAGTTTGTAAAAGCGAATGGATTGACTAAAGAAGATTTAAGAGAGCAACTTACCAAGATTCCAGTAATTAAATATTACAATGTCTTCAGAGCAGATGATTGTACAGGATTGAAATTTCCTGAAGCAACAGGCAATAAAAATGTGAATCCTATTGAGCAGGCTCAAAACCTTATAGATGGTTATAAGGACCCGCCTACTTACACTTTTGTTGGAGATAGAGCTTATTATCAGCCATCTACCGATAAACTCAATATGCCAAATATTAAGGCTTTTAAAAAGGAAGCTTCCTATTACTGCACTTATTTCCATGAGTTGACCCATTCTACAGGAGCAAAAAAAAGATTGAACAGAGATATGACCGGAACTTTTGGGAGTAAGCCTTATGCCTTTGAGGAACTCATTGCAGAACTCGGAGCAGTTTTCATGTGTTCTGAATCTGGAATATTATTTCAGACCAAAGAAAACTCGGCTAAGTATCTTAAAAATTGGAATACTGTTTTGGTGAGCGAATTAGAAAATGACAACCGCTTTTTCTTGAAAGCTTCAGCACAATCTCAAAAAGCAGTCAATTACATATTAGGCAGAAATACAGAAAGTGAAGAATCCGAAATAGTGAAAGAAGAGGTTAAAAAAGTAGCATCGAAAAGACCAGGAAAGAAAAAAGTAAAGCCGAAAGTTACCAAAGCTAAAAAAGCCGGACTTTCAGCCTCGGCTGTGGTTAGAAAAAATACTGAATCAAACAGAAAAAGAATTGTACCTACAGTTGCAAAAAGAAGAGAAAAGTCAGTTGTTTCCAATCAGGATAAAAGCCTTAATGAACTTGAAAAACTTGGTTTTATTTCTGCTAATTCAGCTCCGCAGGAAGCTAAAGATATATTTGTTCTAGGTGGCGAAATTGGTAAGTTTTTACAAAAACAACAACCTCACAAAGCTCTAATCCTGATAAAGGGTAACAAGCACAGTTCAAAATCACAGTTGGCCATGCAGATTGCTAATGCCTTTGGAGAGCAACAAACGCCAGTAGCTTACATCGATTATGAGCAAGGCGGGATTGAAAGCAAGGACACTGTAGATAGCATCAACAGAAATACTACTGAAGCTGGGAGAAAGTACATAGCTATAAAAGGTTATTTGGAAAATCCTTTTGAAGAACTACAAGGATTTTGTAAAGTGGTTAAAGTAATTATTGCCGATTCAGTTACAGATTTGAAAATAACAGCCGACCAATTGAATTACCTACGTACCAAATACCCAAAAATTATTTGGTGTTTTATCTCCCAAGTAAAAGAGAATGGTGCTATGTATGGCGGTAACAAAATGGCGCATAATCCAACTTCAGTAATTCATTGTTCATCAAATCCTGACCCTAAACAAAGGTTTGCAACATTGGAGAAAAACAGAGGTAATGACCTCACTTTAAAATACTCGATGTACTACAAGAAAGTAGTAAGTGAACCTAAAAAAAAGAAATTATCATTTAAAGTCAAATAACTAAAATCAGAAATCATGGTAGCAAAAAAAGTAAAATCAAAAGGCAAAAAAAGAATCTCAGCTAAAAAGCTTTGCAGTGGTGTAATTCAGCGTGAAGGCGTTAAAAAAGATGGAACTCTTAAAAAGGGTTATCGTTATGTCAAAGGAGGTAAGGTTGTGAAAGCAAAAGCAAAGAAATAGTTTTTGATTTGGGTTGATTGGGAAAGCCGTGTTGCAGAGATGTAGCAGGGCTTTTTTATTGATTATTTTTTGTAGTGTTTTCAAAAAAACAGGTGAGTATTTCATTGTTAAAGTTTTTATTATCTTAGCGGATTATACATTTTTTTAACAAATATAAGAACACTATGCAATCAATTTTTGAAGAATTTTTATCCTGGTTGAAGATAAATTGGGAGTATATAGTTGATTTTGTAAATCTTTTAATAAGTCTATTAACTTTACTAATTGCCTTTAAAATTTTTAACCGTTTTTCGTTTAAAAATAGAGTATTAGAAAAACAATTTGAAAGTGTATCTGATTTGATTAATATATTGCAAAACTGGACAATTTCTATTCATGCTAAAGGAATTGAAAAAGAAGAAGATTATTTTAGTACAGGATGGAGAGTAAAATTTTTTGATTTTAAGGACTTAAATAAAATGGATAGTTTTAAAGGATTATTTTTTGAAGAGAATATCTTATTTACTCAAGAATGGTTTGAACACAATCCATTAATTGGGTTAGACAACAATCCTTTTTTACCAAAAAGTATTAGCAAAAAAATAGAACCTTTTAAAATTTGGCTACCTACTAGAGCAAATCCTCAATTCTATAAAAAAGTTATTTACATAAATTTAGATGAGTTCGATACATCAGTAAGGAGATATTCAGATCTTGGCCTAATCTGTAATCCAAGAGAGAAATGTTTTAAAAACTTTGAAACATTTAATGAAATGTGCAATGATTTAATAGTAGAAATAGAAAATTGGCTTAAAAAATATGATGCTGGCGATATTCATCTTAAATAAAATTATTAATTGACTACTCAAATGAAAACATCATCAACTAATTAAAATGCTGAATATGTTAAAAAGGAATGATTATATAAAACTGATTGAGGAAATTCGTAATACTGAGAAAAAATCTATTGATGAATATATAGAAAAGGTGCTTGTACCTTTAAGGAAGAGGAATGATTATTTCATAGAAACTTTATACAAAGACATCTTCTATTTAATAAATGATATAGATAAAAAAGACGAAAATGATTTAGAAATAGAAAATGGTAGTTTAGTTATTGAAGATGGAGATATAAAACTAACGGGGTATCAATCAAGGCTACATAATTTATCAATGTGGTTGCATTTTGAAATGGTTAAGAAGTTTGCGGAGGATAATCCATTAACTTTTATAGATAAAATGAAGAATTTTGAAGAAAATTTTTTAAAAAAGCCAAACTATACGCCTGAATATAAATCACAGCTTAACAAAATAAAACGAAGTTTAAGAAAAGAGCGTACACAGAATTTAGGTGAAAAAGAAAACTTTTGGGATAAAATTTTTGAGATGGATAATCTCGAATTGAAGCCAAATATTGCAGGTATAGGGATAAATTTCAATGAAATATATAACAAATTTAAAAAGTAAAAATGAAAGAAACTTGCGCATTATATGACAATGAAACCAAATTACTGGAAAGTCATATCTATCCTAAATTTGTAATTAACTACACAAAAAAAACAGGTTCAAAATATTTGAGAAAGTTTGTAGAACCTAATGCTAGAAAACAAGACGGAATAAAATTACATCTATTAGGAGAAAGAGCTGAACAAGAATTTTCATTAAGAGAAAAATGGTTTGCTGAAAACATTTTTGTTCCATATTTAGGTGGAAAATTTAATCTTGAATATAACGAAAATCTCTATTATTTTGCTGTTTCATTTTTATGGAGGGTTTTAGTTTTAGAATTAAAAACCGACAAAAATTTAAAAGATAAATGGTATTACGACATTATTCTTCAGGCAGAAAAAGAATGGAAAGAATATTTGAAATCAGGTAATACTCCAATAACCCATAATCAATTTTGTTTGCTTTTTACAGATAGAGTAAAAAGCAATAATTCAGGACTAAAAGGTGTGGACTTTTATTTAACTAGAATATTAGATGCTACGATTGTAGATAATGAACCACAGACTTGTCTTTTACTTTATGGAAAATTTAATCGATTTGTGTTTTGGGCAGTTTTGAAAAACTTTGGAGGCGAAGATGATTTAAATGATGTTGAAATTAATCCAAAAGGAGGCAAATTTATTATTCCTCAAAGGCTAGAATACTTTCCAATCTTATCATTCTTAGGTAATAGAATTAGAACTGTTGATGAGATGTCTATGCCCAACGAAGAGCAGCAAAAGAAAATTGAACAGGAAATTCTAAAAGACCCAGTAGCATTTTGGAAATCAGATATTGGACAATCTTTATTTAATGACAATTTCAATTTATAGGTAACTATTAAATAATTTAATATTAGATGGCTAAAGAAACTCCCATAATAAATATATTAACTTATCATCTGCCATTTGAGTTGACAAATCAAATATATAATGAATTTCAAAGTCGATTTAAGGAAGCTAATTTCTTAATTGAGAATTATAAAACTTATAGTTCTTTAAAAGTAGATAATAAGACCGTAGAACTTTTACTCGCTCTTTCTATTTTTCACAAAAGAGTAATTGCAAATCTTGATGGAGCAGTTAAATTTTATGGAACAGTTACAAAGAGTAGTGATGCTGAAATTATAAAAATTGGGAGCTATGATTTAACGAATGAAGAAAAGAATAAGATTCTGGCTGTCGTAATGAGTTATAACAAACTATTAGAAGAATATTCAATTCCACCAATTGTGATGGAGTATTACGAAACTCGTGAGTTTTTGAGAAAATTAATTGATTTAAAATCTGTACAAAATAATGTCAAAAAAAGAAAAAAAGGAAACGATAACGAAGACGAAATCCCCTTTTAAGGACAAAGCACTATTAGAAAAAGAAATAGCTGATTTTGCTAATAAATTTAAGGTTACAGTTGTAAATCAATCGAAACGTATAAGCGATTATTTTGAGATGAGTTGTTTCAATTATATTGTTCGATTTTACCAACTTCACGGTTATGATGTTAAAGTTCAGAATCTCCAAAGTAAGCAATACAGATATAAGTGTTCAACATCAGGAATACAATCAAATTTTTCACATTTTCTAGCAACAATCAAGTTTGAGAAAAAAGAGTATAATTTTGAAATTCAACATAATCTTGCTGTTCAATCTTCACACGATAAAGAATTATTTACCACACCAGATATAAGTATTATAAAGGCGGGAAAAGTTAAAACTTCTACAACTTATTATGATTCAAATAAGAGATTTTCATTTGTTAATAATACTGATGTTATGAGTTTTTGTGAAGTAAAACAATTTAATCCTTTTCCTGAATTACTTTTTAATTTTATGGGAGTGGTAAATGAATTAGAAAAGGATATTATGATAAATAATGCAATAAATCACAAACCAAAGCATATTGCTCCTTCCTTAATGATTTCAGGTAAACCAAATAAGCAAACTACCCGAATTAAGTTATCATTAGAAAAACGTTATTGTATAAATATAATTTATGATTTATTCTATACTGGAACATATACATTCTCAAAAACGAACTTAAGTAATTTAAGAACAAAAGGAAAATTACCATAGCAGAACAGTTTAGAGTCAGTTTATTGAATTAACCATTAACAAAAATATTATGCCATTTGCAATTTCAAAGAAATATAAAAATATTGACTGGATAAACTTAAATCTAACTGACGATGTAAATAAAGACTGGTCAATTGGAATTTCAATAATTGAAGATAGATTTAAAAGTCGATTTTTTAATCATATAAATTTAATAAAGAATGACGAATTCAGTGGATTTCTAACATTGTCAATCGATTGTTTGTTAATTGAGACATTGATGCAATTCTATTTAGGAATTGAAAATACAGAGATAAATTATAGAGGAGAGCAATGGAAATCGTTTAAAGATTTTTTAATTAATAGCAAACATTTTAATACTGACTTTTCAACCCTTAAAAAGTGTAAAATTTTCTACCAGCACTTTCGTTGCGGACTTTTACACCAAGCACAAACAAAACATAAATCTCGAATTAAAATTAATCAAACAAATTTTGTTGTATTAGCGAATCCAACTAATATTGATGAAGGACTAATAATAGATAGGAAGCAATTTCATAATAAACTAATTTTAGAATTTGAAGATTATATTCAAAGATTAAGAGATAATAAAGATAATTTTCAAGGGCAAAATTTGAGAATTAAGGCTATAGATAAAATGAATTTGATTTGTGCTTAGGAAGTTCCTAAAAACCAATCCAATTAACTCGCTAATTTTTATTTAGTATAATTTTTCCTACCTTGTCACATTAATGTAAGAACAACATCAAATAATAATAGAAAATGTATTTAGCTTCAATTTATATAGAAAACTATAAAGGCATTAAAAAACTTAATGTAAGTTTTCAAAAAGACATCAATGTAATTATAGGGGAAAATGGAAGCTGTAAAACGGCATTAATTGATGCAATACGATTGCTTTATAATTTAGGCAACCAACAAAGAGAATTATACGTTACAACGGATGATTTCCATATAGGAGAATCAGTTATTACCATTTCATACGAATTCAGAGATTTGACAACAGACCAAAAAGGGGCATTCTATGAATATGTTGTTTTAGGAGAAACTGAAGAAGAAGATTATGCTCGAATTACAATTTCCTACAAGAGAGAAAACCAAAAAGTGATATTCAGTTATTTTACAGGTGAAGTTGAAGGACAAAAAGCTGACAGTATAACATTTCAATTTTTCATACATTATTATTTAGGAGCATTGCGTGATAGTACGAGAGATTTAATGACTAATCGTAGTAGTATTTTAGGTAATTTGATTAACAGACAAGTAGAAAATAATAATAGCCAAGAGAGTTATGAAACATTGATAAAGACAGCAAATGATAATTTATTAAAGCTAAAAGAGGTTACTGATTCAAGGCAATCAATCAATACTAACCTTACCAAGATTTATAAACAATCAGTTGAAAATCAAATTGGGTTACGAATTGAAGAAGCTAAAGCTGAACATATTGTAAATATTATTAAGCCATATCTACCACATGATACAGCCACTTTATCAGGAAATGGATTTAGTCTAAAGCAAAACAGTTTAGGGTTTAATAATCTCATATACATAGCAACAGTTTTAGGTGATATAAATCAACAATTACAAGATGATAAAACTTCTCATTATACTTTATTGATTGAAGAACCTGAAGCACACCTACATCCTCAATTACAATTGAATTTATATTATTTTTTAAAGCAAACAAATAATGAGGGGAACTCGCAACTTTTTATTACAACGCATTCGCCAACTCTTACATCTAAAGTACCTCTTGATAATTTGATTCATCTATCTAAAGATTCTGAAGCTATAAATCTGAATAAATGTTTTGAAGATAGAGAACAGGTTAAAATTGAAGATGAAGACGAAGATAGCTATACTGATGATGCATTATATAGAAAGGAGCAATTGGAGAGATATATTGATGTTACAAAATCACAATTATTCTTTTCCAAAGGTGTTTTGTTTGTTGAGGGTATATCGGAGGAACTTTTAATACCCGTATTTGCACAAATTCTCGATCAGAGTTTGGAAGATTATAAAATCGAGTTACTTAATGCTGATGGCACATCTTTTTATCCTTTTATATATTTATTCAATTCGACAGATAGTTTTAAAACCTTGCCAATTCCATTGGCTATTTTAACTGATGATGATAGGTTTACGGCATCGAAAAATACTGAATATAGTTTTATAAATATTAAAGACAATTTAACAAAGGCTCAAGAACTTTCTGAAAATATAAAATCGGCAGTTCAAACAACAAGAATTAAGAATATTTCTGAAGTAATAAAAAATGTCCCGGATAAAATAAGTTTAAATTTTTCATACAAAACATTTGAATTTGCCATAGTTCAAGCAAATATTTTAAAATCAAAAAAACAAATAACCGAAAATGTACTTTGGGAATATATATCACAAGATAAATCCATTGTAAAGAAGTTTAAAAAAATTAAAGAACATTTAGAATCTTTTTCAGGAAGTGATATAAGTGAAACTGAGTTGAACCAATTACAGATTCTTATTTGGAAAGCTTTGCCAAGTAAAGCAGAGTTTGCACAAAATTTTTCTGTTTACTTATTAACGAATATTGAAAAAGCAAAAACAAATTTTATTGTTCCTGAATACATCCAAAAAGCTATTACTCATTTAATCAATTATAAAACGAAATGAGTATAACGTTATCTGAAGAACAAGTTGTATATGTACAATCCTTTGGGAAAGTAATTCTTAATGCTTGTCCTGGAAGTGGAAAAACAACCACTGTTGCTCACAAAATCCATTCTTTAATTCAAAATTGGGATATTCAATTTTCGAAAAATAGTGGGATTATATGTCTTTCATTTACTAATGTTGCCAAAAATGAAATTGCTGAAAAATTTAGAGAAATAAATGGATTTTCTTTACCTTATCCTCATTTAATTTCAACAATAGATAGTTTTGTAAATACGTTTATTACTTTGCCATTTGCTCACAAGTTAAAAAATATTGAAAAGCGTTATAGAATAATTGATGATACAAGTTATTTAGATAATATTTTTCAATCTAATTGGCAATTGATGAAAACATACAAAAACTACTTATTTGCATTTGCACCTAGTAGGATAGATTATACAATAAACAATGGTTACTCATGGGATGGTCATGACAAAAGCGATGATCCTGAATTTGTAAAATATGCAACTGCAATCAAAACAATGCAAATAGGAATGGGATTGCTTAAAACAAGTGATTCTGCTTTTTTTGCCTATCATATTTTAAAAAAATACCCACGGGTAGCAAAATATCTTGCATCAAAATTTCCATACTTAATAATTGATGAGGCACAAGATACCTCTGAAATTCAACATTCAATTTTGGAAATGCTATACAAAGAAGGATTAAAGAATATTGATTTAGTTGGAGACCCTTATCAGTGTTTATACCAGTGGAGGGATGCAAGTCCTGAATTGTTTCTTCAAAAATTTGATGATAGTGCAAACTGGAAAGGAATTTATCTTACAGAAAATAGACGCTCAACAAAAAAAATAATTGACATTTTTAGTGTTTTAAGACGCCCTACTGATAAAGCGATAATACCAGTAATTAACTCCGAAAGCGATTTACCATTACACATCATAAAATATGACAGTACTAATTATGCTGATGCAATTGGTAAGTATGAAGAGCTTTGTCAAAATAATAAGCTTGAATCTAACAATGTTCTTGTTAGAGGGAATTCATTAAAAAACTCATTACTAGGTAAACAGAAAAGTTTTTCACCTTGGAATACCTCTTTGCCATATCTATTAATTGAGTCCAGAATACACCTGCAATCAAATGAAATTAAAGAAGCAGTTAGAAAAGTAAGACGAATACTAATTGAACTTTTATGCCCAAATATTTCATTCTCTGATTTGAAAGAAAAAGAGCAAGAATTAAAAAATGATAAAAATACAAATTCCATAATATTTAATCTAATAAGGGGGTTACCACTATTTGATTTATCTATCAAAGAATGGACAATACAAACACAGCAATATTTAAAAACAGAATTAGAGTTAGATAGTGAACCTGATTTTAAAATAAGGAAAAGAAATACTCCTACTTTCGACAAAGTAACTTTGGACAATTCAGTAAGTACTCATTTTAAAAAAGCAACTACTGATAATAATTTTCCAGTTACTACTATTCATCAAGTAAAAGGTATGACTTTTGACTCTGTTTTTCTAATACTTAGTAGTGATAGTAAAGGACAGAATATCTCTCTGAATGACTTTGTTTTAAAAGAAGCAATGCCGACTGAAAAACAGCGTTTGATTTATGTTGCCATTTCAAGACCACGAAGTTTACTTTGTATAGGAGTTCCTAATACTTTATCTGATGAGAAAATTAAGCAAAATTTTGTGTGTGAAATAATAATTATGTAATTAAAAATCTAAGTTTTATTTTGAAGAAATAAACGAGGGCAAAATTTACCCACATTAAAATAACGAGGGCGTTTTTCTCAATAATTTACTCTTGATTGTTTTTTTACCATTTTTTTTGGATTAATAACACATTGTGTCTTTAACATTGAGATATTTCAGCTTTATAATAGAGCTTTACAAAACAATATTGCATGAATTTTCAATAAAAATATATGCAATTAAATATTATTTGCTAACTTTGTACTCATGAATAAGTTACAAGAACTAAAAAAGCATTTAAAACGAGGAAAAGTATACCGTAGGGCTGATTTGTCTAAGTGGTCAAAATCTGTTGATCGTCATTTAGATGAGTTGGTACAGGAAGGCACTTTACAAAAACTGTCACAAGGCTTATACTATTATCCCGAAGTAACTGTCTTTGGAGAGACACCTCCCGAAGAAGAAGTGTTGGTGCGTTCTTTTCTCAAAGACAAACGTTTTCTAGTAACTTCTTTAAATGCATATAATACATTGGGCGTAGGAACTACTCAACTATACAATGGTAAAACAGTTTATAATCATAAACGCCATGGTGATTTTAATCTTGGAGGTATAACTTTTTCATTCAGGGTAAAACCTCATTTTCCTAGCAAAGTAACACCTGAGTTTTTATTGGTGGATTTGTTAAATAACCTTGAACAATTGGCTGAAGACCCAAAAGAAGTCGTGTCAAAAGTGCGTTCCAAAGCAAAAACAATGGATGCACGTAAGCTAAAAAAATCACTTCAGGAATATGGTAGCATAAAAGCAAAAAAACTATTGGAACCTGTTATAATGGCGCAATATGTCTGACTATTTGCACAACCATAAAAACTTCCGTGACCTTTTGCGTATTGTGGGAGCAGAATTAAATATTGAACCTGGTCTTGTCGAAAAAGACTATTGGATTATGCATGTACTCTATGGGCTAAAACAACAAGGATTTCAATTTGAACTCAAAGGTGGAACGTCTCTTTCTAAAGGGTATGGAATTATACATCGTTTTTCCGAAGACATCGATATCCACATCAAACCACCAGCTGAAATGGAAATCAATGAAAATCCAAACAATAATAAGCCTCGGAATATCCAAAAGAGAAAAGACTTTTATGATGGTTTGGCAAACGATATAAAAATAAGCGGAATCATAGCAGTAAAAAGAGATGAGGTATTTGATGACCAAAGACAATATCGTAGTGGTGGTATAAGATTACATTATGACAGTAAGACTGATGCCGTTGATGGAGTTAAGGAAGGTATATTATTGGAGATTGGATTTGACACAGTAACGCCGAACAATCCACTAACCATTTCTTCTTGGGCGTATGAAAAAGCTGTTCAACAAGGTGTAGATATAATTGATAATCGGGCTGTAGATATTGTTTGTTATCACATTGGTTACACTTTTGTTGAAAAATTACAGACTATTGCAACCAAATTTAGACAGGAACAGGAAGACAAAGTAGAAAGGCAAAATTTGATGCGTCAGTACTATGATGTCTATAGTCTGTTGAAAGATGATACTGTTAAGGCATTCATTGGTACTGAAGAATATCAAATACACAAAGCAAATCGTTTTCCACCCAAAGACTATGAAATATCCATTGCTGACAATGAAGCTTTTTTACTTAGTAACCAAGAACTTAGGGAGCGCTTTATAAAACGCTATAAAAAAACGGCAAAATTGTATTATAAAGGCCAACCTGACTTTAATGAGCTACTTGCTGAAATTAATAAATGGGTTGAAAAACTATAAGTAAAATGAAGGATGTAAAAAGTCATGTTCAATTATTAAACATGTAATTTTTAATCTTATTTTGCTATCAATTTTTAATTCATTATATTTGTTCTGTAAGATTTCAAAATTTGCGTCTCAGAAATGAGGGGCAAAAGCGAGACCCTAAAATAGGAAAAAAATATATAATCCTTATATATCAAGGCATACAAAGAGCGATACAAATCCCTCTTTCTCCGCAAAGAAAAACCGAAACGAAAGTTTCGGTTTTTTTATTTCCGGCAGTGTCAAAAGCTTGCTTTTGTAAACGGATAGAAATAAAAAAGAAACGAAACTATATGAACAGCCTTGAAAAAGTCTTTGAGGCGTGTGAAAATGATCCGAATTGTAATAAGCAGTTTCCGAATTTAGAAAATGTTTATTATGAAACTATTGATAAACTATCCAAAAATCCGATAACGGTTGAGGTAGACAAGAAAATTATTCCAAATGGTTCGTTTACGTATAATGCGGAAGATTTTAAAATAGCGATTCAGCAGGCGCTTTATAACAGAAAGCTGATTCAGGTATTGCCTTTATTGATTACGGAATTTAATAAAGGGAATAAGAACACGCTGAGTTCATTTGTGAAAGCCTTCTCAGGAGCATTAGGGTTGGATTACGGCTTGTATTATTGTATGAGTTGTAACGAAGCTGTTCCGTTTAATTCAGAAGCAAAATTCAATGAAAATGCATTAAAATACAGTAGGTTAAAAGGAGGGTTGTCCTTTTTTAAATCTGACTTCAAAGTGTGTGACAAATGGAATTTAAATAGCAATCAGAATAAAATTAAGGATGGTTTATCAAATCTGTCAAAATTGAATATTCCGGTATTAGTGTTCTCTGGAGAATTTGACCCTATAACACCTGCGGCTAATGGACTTGTTGTCTCCAAAATATTTAAAAACAGTTACTATTTAAATGCTCCTGTTTCCGGTCATGTTCCAAGTTTTACAAAAGCTGGAATGGATATTATTGCCGAATTTATATCTAATCCCAACCAAAAACCGGATTTTAAAGAAATAGTATCGAAGAATAAAGTAAACTTTATCACTGATGCCAAAACAAATGGAGGCATATCGAATTTTGCAAATAGCCTGAGTGAATTTAGTCCATTATTTTTTTCATCATTATCTATTGCACTTCTGATTTTGTTAATTACTCTTTTATTACAGTTATGCGCTTTTTAAATACAAGAGCAATCCTGTTCAGGGCAAATTTTTCACTTTATTAATTTTAATAACTTCTTTATTAGGACTATTTGCTGTCGTAGGACTTGTTCTGGCTGTAAATAGTGTTGCCCAGAATAATTTTTACATACTTGCCTTTGGCTTGCCAAATCATTTAAATTATTTGTTTATTGTTCAGTGGTTGTTTATTGTTTTCACTCTTATATCAATGATTTATTTTGTTCTTAAAACAAGACAAATCCCAAACAAAAGTAGTTATGCAGCAATTCTATTTTCTTTTATTCTGATAGTGGTTTATTTTCAATATTGGGGTTTTCTATTTTAAAGATTTCCCGTGTTTTCCAGATTTATAAACGGTTCATAGATTTTCTGTGAACCGTTTTACATATAAAGATGTTGAGAATCCAGAATTGGAGCGCTATTTAAATTTTACAGATAGAAATTCTCTAACAGTTTAATACCCAAACGTCAATCCGGCTCCCCAATCCATATCACTGTCATAGTGGGAGGAAAGTGACCAGTATTTGGTTAAGATGTATTTCGCGCCAACGGTCCATTCTTTATCAGTATTCCATTTGGCTCTTAATCTCAGGCGTTCGGTTAGCGGAATGTCTTCTCTTGCGATTTCAAAACGAACTTTTCCTTCGTGATCAATACGGGCATCTGCTACAATAAACCAAGGTAAGGTGTATTGTAAACCGGCAATGGCAGCAGTTCGTTTGTTTTTGGTGTTGGTTTGATTGAAAAGATTTGTTTCGGTTTCATCACCCGGACGGTAACGGAAATCAGCGCCCACATAAGGATACCAAAATTGATTAGTTCCCAAAAAACGACCAAACTGCAACGAACTTTCATAACCGTATTCTTTTCGGAATCCTGCATGCCATTCGCCCTGTAACATCCATCTCGTGTTGCTGTATCGGATTTCCCCGTCACTGCTGTTGCTTTCTAAACCGATTTCTGCACCTAAGAAAAATCGGCGGTCATCGGCATATACTTTTTTCAAAGCTTTTTTCGGATCACCCAATTCCGGATTAACAGGAGAATTTTCATAGCTGAAGATTTTCCCCATACCAGACATCATGTGATATAAAATGTGACAGTGAAAATACCAGTCGCCATAATTTTCAGAAGCATTGAACTCGATGACATTGGTTTCCATCGGCATGATGTCCATTACGTTTTTCAGCGGAGAATACTCGCCATATTGATTTACGATTCGGAAGAAATGCCCGTGAAGGTGCATCGGATGGCGCATCATGGAATTGTTTTTCAGGATGATACGGATATTTTCGCCTTTTTTGATCAGGATTTTATCGGTTTCAGAAATCGTTTTGTTGTCCATTGTCCAAACGTAACGGTTCATGTTTCCGGTTAATTCGAAAGTCAGTTCACGGAACGGTTTATCAGGTAATGTTGTTTTGGTTACCGCTTCAAGCATGTTGTAATTCAGCGTAACTTTTTCTCCTTCAGGCTGATGGTTCATTTCATGATGCTGATGTTCTTTTTCTGGAGCTTTTTCAGGTTTACTTCCGGTTACTTCCGGATACATCACGGTATTCATATCCATTTGTTGCAGGCTCATGTTCATGCCCATATCGTTCATTTTCCCACCCACGGTCATCATGTCGTTCATCATCTTCATGCCTTCAAAATAGTTGAGGCGTTCCATGGGCTGCATCGGTTTTTTATCGCCGTTTCCGAGCCATAAAGATGTGGAACCTGTGCGGTCTTCAGAAGTGGCTAAAAACTCATAGCTGCCGTTTTCGGGAACCATAACCACAATGTCATACGATTCGGAAACACCAACAATTATTTTATCAGCTTCAACGGGTTTTACGTCGCTTCCGTCACTGGCCACCACGCTCATTTTTCCGCCGGAGAATTGTAACCAGAAATATGTCGAGGCACTTCCGTTAATCACACGCAAACGGATTTTTTCACCAGGTTTTACATCGTTCAATGTTTCAGAAGGTTTACCGTTGATGAGGAATTTCTCGTAATACACATCGCTTACGTCCATTGCCATCATGCGTTTCCATTCGTTTTCTAATTTAGTTCCGAATTGCTTTTCTTTAATAGCCTGATAATAGTTTTGGGTTGCCCCTTTTTTAATCGCATACCAATCCGTGGCCTGATGTAACGAACGTTCAATCTGATCTGGGTCTTCGTCACTCCAATCACTTAACAAAACAACTTTTTCCTTGATTTTGGAAGGTTCTTTTTTATGAATGATGAATGCGCCGTACATCCCAACCTGTTCCTGCAACATCGTGTGGGAATGGTACCAATAGGTTCCGTTTTGCACAATCGGAAAACGATAAACAGCTTCACTGTGTGGTTTGATAGGAGCCGTTGTCAGGTAGGGAACACCATCCATTTCATTTGGAAGAATCAGCCCGTGCCAATGCAGAGATGTTTCATGGTGCATGTGGTTGTACACGTGGATTTCGGCTATATCGCCTTCGGTAAATTCCAGTGTAGGAGCAGGGATTTGGCCATTGATAGCTATTCCCGGTTTTGTCTTTCCGGTAAAATTTACAATAGTGTCTTTGATGTGTAAATCGTAGCGTTTCACATGCTGTGCATCAGCAGCAAATGATAAGCTCAGGAGTAACAGTATCAGGAATAGCTTTTTCATGGTCGGGTGTTTAGTTAATGGTTTTCTTTACGCTGCCACAGGTTAGCATGGCTTTTCCGTAATGAGGGTTTTTAACGGTATTGGCATCGTCGAGCCAGTTTGTCTTTTTCATCGGGCAATACACAACGTAAAGTGCATCGGTATCAAAGACTTTCTGTTCTGCCAAAGCAATCATCGATTTGGAGATTTTCTCAAACCCGGTCCGGATTTCGTCCAATGAATTAGCTTTGTTGTAGGCTTCCAGATAGGCTGCTAAAAACTTTGCTTCTTTCTCATAGTTTTTGCCCTTTGCTTCGGATTGCAACTTTAGAACGTCTTTGTGCATTTTGTCCATTGCATTTTTGGCATCACCTGGATTAGAAGCAACTAAAGCATCTTCCATGGAAAGATAATTTTTAAGTACTTCGTTCCATTCTTTACTTTGTGCCTGAGCGGTCATTAAGCCTAAGCAGCTTAGTACAATTGCAAATAATGTTTTCATGTTATTTAGTTTTGAGTTAATGATTCGATTTTGAAACCGGCGCTTTTCACTTGTTCCACCAGCGATTTTTCATCCAGATTTTCGAGGGTAACGGTCAAGATTTTATCTTTATGATTGGTATTTACTTCCCATTGATGCTCACCTAAAAGCGGATTTAAAACAGGTGTTACTTTTGCTAAACAGCCGGAGCAGTTAATATTGGTTTTGAATTGTTTCGTTTTCATTTTTAACAAATTAATGATTATTACTGATACAAAGTTCGGTTGGTAATCGGTTATTTATGTTATACTATTTTATCGGTCCTTTGTAAGATTTACAGTTTTGAAGTTCGGTATTTCAGCCATAAGCTATTGCTCACCACACTTACGGAACTTAAAGCCATCGCAGCACCTGCTATCATCGGGTTTAACAGAAATCCGTTAATCGGGTAAAGTAGACCTGCTGCAATTGGAATCCCTATTAAGTTATAGATGAACGCCCAGAACAGGTTTTGTTTGATGGTTTTTACGGTTTGTTTCGACAGCGAAATGGCCTGCGAAACTTTCAGTAAATCCGACGAAATAATGGTCATGTGTGCTACATCCATCGCTATATCCGAACCTTTTCCCATGGCGATACTTACATCAGCTTGGGCTAAAGCGGCACTGTCGTTAATACCATCGCCAACCATTGCCACAGTTTTTCCTTCAGTTTGTAAAACTTTTACGTAAGTGAGTTTGTCTTCCGGTAAAACAGCTGCTTTGTATTCCGTTAGGCCGACGGTTTTGGCTACAGCAGCTGCGGTGGATTCGTTGTCACCGGTTAGCATTATTACTTCAATAGCAAGTGCTTTCAGTTGTTTAATGGCTTCGATGGAGGTTTCCTTGATTTTATCGGCAATGGCTAAAACGGCAAGTATTTTTTGTTCATCTGAAAAGTAGATTAAAGTGTGTCCCAATTCCGCTTGACGGGCAATGAACTCAGAAAAGAAAACCTCGATTTCAATGTTGTTTTCTTCAAGTAGGCGTTTGTTTCCGACGAAATAGGTTTGATTGTCAACTTTTGCTTTTACTCCGAATCCTGTAATGCTTTCAAATTCAGTTACTTCTTTAGTGTGCATTCCGGAATACTGTTTTGTAACGGCTTCCGCCAACGGATGCTCCGATTTTTCTTCGATTGAAAGTAAAATGCTGTGCAAATGATGGTTTTCTGCTTTCCATAAAGTTGCTACAACTGAAGGTTTTCCTTCGGTAAGTGTTCCGGTTTTATCGAAAATTACAGCGTCTATTTTTTTGGCTAATTCCAAACTTTCGGCGTCTTTAATGAGGATTCCTTTTTCGGCACCTTTACCGACGCCAACCATAATTGCTGTTGGAGTTGCTAATCCCAAAGCACACGGACAAGCGATTACCAATACGGTTACCATTGCTAAAAGCCCTTGAGTGAAACCATTTTCGCCTCCAAAAGCAATCCAGGCCATTAACGCCAGTATGGAAATTACAATAACAATCGGCACAAAGATTCCGGCAATTTTATCGACCAGTTTTTGAACCGGTGCTTTACTACCTTGCGCATTTTGAACCATTGTGATAATTTGCGACAATAAAGTATCGCTTCCTATTTTTTCGGCCTTGTACTGAAAACTTCCTTTTTGGTTAAGGGTTCCGGCAAATACCTTGTCATTCTGGTTTTTAGCCATCGGAATCGGTTCTCCGGAAATCATGCTTTCGTCTACAAAAGAAGTTCCGCTTGTTACACTTCCGTCTACGGCGATTTTTTCACCGGGTTTTGCCAGTAGTAAATCTCCAATTAAAACGTCACTGATTTTGATTTCTTCCTGTTGATTGTTTTCCGTTAAACGGGTTACGGTTTTGGGTTGTAATCCGATAAGTTTTTTGATGGCGGACGCAGTATTGCCTTTGGCACGTTCTTCCAAAACTTTTCCAAGCAGAATAAAGGTGATCACAACGGTAGCAGCTTCAAAATATACGTGGGCATGCAGTCCGCGGTTGTGCCAGAATTCTGGATTGATCGTATTAAATACGCTGAACAGATAAGCAATTCCCGTACTAAGCGCGACCAAAGTGTCCATGTTGGCGGTGCGGTGTTTGGTTTGTTTCCAGGCATTGATAAAGAAGTTTCTTCCAAACCAAAACAAGACCGGAGTAGCGAATATCCACATAATCCAATTCGCATATGGCATATTCATAAAAAACATACCGATTACAAAAACAGGTAAGGTGAAAAGGGCAGAAGCAATCGTTTTTCTTTTTAGTGCCGAAAAATGTTGTGATTGACGTTCGGTTAATTCTTCCTCTTGATTTTCAGAGTTTTCAATAATTAAATCGTAGCCAATGCTCTGAATCGCTTTTTTGAAGTTTTCAAGTTTCGCAATTCCGGGAATATATTCTACAGTTGCGGTCGAATTGGCATAATTTACGGCTGATGAAACGACTCCGTCTTCAAAGGATAAAATGCTTTCCACGCTTATGGCACAGGAAGCACAGGTCATTCCGGTTATTGGAAATGTTTTTTTGATGGTTGTTACATCGTATCCTAAATCGCGGATATTTTGGGTAAGTTCGGTCAGTTTGAATTGCTTCGCATCGACTTCTATTTTCGCCTGATGGTTGTTTAGTTCTACTTTATGACTGAGAATCCCTTTGGTTTTATCTAAAGTATCATCAACAATCAAAGCACAATGTTCGCTGTGAACGCCTTCCAGTGGAATGGCTATTGTTTTGTTATTTGTTTCCATGACTATTGTTATTTGATGATACAAAGTTCCGTCAGATAACAATGGTAAGTATTACAGTATTCTTACCCGGTGTTGTAAAATTTACAGATGATCGAGCGGAACCCTTTTCTGTTGGCCAATCGTTTTAAAATGGGATGGTGTCAATCCGGTGATTTTTTTAAATTGATTACTTAAATAGGCTACACTGCTGTATCCCAGTTGGTGTGCAATTTCTTTTAAGGAAAGTTCATCGTAAACGATGAGTTCTTTTACTTTTTCCACCTTTTGAAGGATTACGTATTTCTCAATAGTCGTGCCTTCCACTTCGGAGAATAAGTTGCTTAAATAATTGTATTCGTAACCCAGTTCTTTCGCAAGGAAATCGGATAAATTTACTTTCAGCACTTCTTTGTCGTGATGAATGAACTGTACTATATAATTTTTGATGCGTTCAATGATCTGATGTTTTTTATCATCAATGATTTCAAAACCAATGTCCTGCAACTGATTGGATAATTTCATCATTGCAGAAGTATTAAGTTGGTCCTTCAGCTCGATTTCACCTAAAGAAACGTTTTTATAATCGATTTGTAATGTTTTCAAAATCGTTTCCACTGCCATGATGCAGCGAGGGCAGACCATGTTTTTGATGTAAATAGTCATGTTTTTACTCGATTATTAGTACAAAATTAGTCTAATTGTCAGGATTTTAGATGTGTTTTTTTATTCTTTTGACAATCGTTCTAATTCATCAAACAATTCCTGGTCCCAAATAAATTCTAAATCCATGTCTCCATCCGCGGTGAGTTTGAATTCAATTCGGTTCCATCTGTTGTGGCCTCCTTCTGTGGTTATTTGGTGGAGTTCTTTTACGGCTTTGTAAATGTTGTAATCTCCAGCTGTATATTCAGAATTTTGTTCTTTATCATCTGCATAATAATTTAAAAAAAATCCTCCAGACTTACCGGTGTATTTTATATTAAGAACAGCATAATCCCAATTGTCGTCGATTGAATCTACAATAGATTGTCCTATTGCATGATAAATTTCTTCAACTTTCATAATTTATAGAATTTATTCAACGGTTCCTACCAATTGTGTAATCAGATCCAGATGTACCATTGTATTTACTTTCTGCAGGTTTTCTGCTTTTTCAGGGCCTCCTAATGCAAGTAGGGGAACGAAGCCGTAACATTCATCGAAGGCTAATTCGCCTAAAATATTTTTCGCTTTTTCATATAATTCTCCTTTGAGATCTTCAGCAAGAAATGATTCTTCTGTTAAATCCATATTCAGAAACCAGTCAAATTCTCCTGCTGCGATTATTTCAGAATAGTTAAAACGATAATTGATGAAATTGATAGCTTCACCTTGCCAGCACAGTATATCGCCAAAAGCCGTTACCGCAATAGGGATTTCACGATCGGCATAATCGTAGGTATCAAATAGAGTTGCTATATAATCATCCGGGTTAATGATTCGCAAATAGCCATTCATAAATGTCCCAAAACCATAGTCTTTCCAAAAATGAATAATCTCTTTCGGTAACATGGTGGCATATTCATTTATAAGGTTTTCGGATGGTTTTTCAACTATTGTAAAATCAGGATATACCTGAAAAAAATTTTCGAACATGTTTTTTTGAAGTTAATGATGGTTTCAAATGTAAGAATTAATGTACTGTTATATTGCAACAATTTTATAAATTATATTTACTGTATTCGGCTAAAATGTCTTCACATAATTCTTTTAACCCGTCTATATTGAAGTTGAAATTCGATCGGTCTACCATTTCTTCAAACGGAATCGCAGCATTAGATTCAATATCCAAAAGCAATTTTTGTACTTCTTCTTTGAAATGTATAAGGTGTTCTTTTTCAGATTCTCTAAAGAAATCATTCATTATGGTATCAAATGAAATATCATAATCGATTAAGATTAATCTTCCGCAAATAAAGTCACTTATTTGTCTGTATTTATTCATGAATAACAGTTAAATGGTTGGGAAGCTATATTTGTTTGATTAAAGATTTCAGTTTAAAGAACTGAATTTCTGTTAAAATCAAGCAAATCTATTTTATTAGTGCGGAAAAGTAACGTTTCCAAAGCCTCATCTCCGTTTTCTTCTTTATAGGACAATTCCTTTTCCGAAATGGGAACGGCCAGTAAGAACAAAACATTTTTTTCTTCAATTTTTGCTGATATTTGCTCCAGTTTGTCTTGCCAGAGGAAAGGTTCTGTGAAATAAAGATGTTTCATTTCCAGAGTCTTGTCATATAAGCCGATTAAATCATTAAAGACTGCGCCGGGCCTTGCTTCCCAATGGTCTTTTCCTATGAAAAAGGAGGAAGTGGAAAGAAGTCTGGAAGCAAATTCGTTTTCTGCTTTGGCTACGATGAAAATTTCAGCACCAAAATCTTGTGCTTCCTCATAAATCCTCACGGGTAAATCCGAAAGGCCGATAGTGCAGAAAAAACGGTTTTCATTATCCAGCGGATCCGTGCATTCTAAAATATCGATACTGTTTGATTGATTATCATCGTAATAGGTATAAATATTCGGGTTTAAACCTATGGTAGTAGCAATGGCTCTGGCAAGATTGATATTGGTCTGTGATGTTATGGTTTTCATTTGATTTTATTACTTTGAAATTCAAGAAGTTATACTTTTAGGATACTTTATTTTTAATTTCTTTAAACCAATCCGGAACATACTGATTTTCCCTGGGAAAACGATTAAGATCATCAATGTATTTGTCGTCACTTGGTTCATAGCTAAATTCCGGTTTGCGGTCATATTCGAAATGTACTGAAAATTCACCGTCGGGATTTACTTCAAATTCAGCAGTGTACCATGTACCTCGATCAGTGTTTTTGTCATAAACAGCTTTTCTTAAATTCATAAAAAGAAAGGTTAAATCCTCATTGTTGTTTTCCGTAGAAGGATATTTTGGGTCGAAAGAATAAACTTGGTTGTCCTGATCGGTATAGAAAGCTTCTATTTCAAGAAATTTTGAGATGGCTTTAGCTGTTATTTTGAATGATTTCCAATTGTCGTCAACCGGTAAATTGTCGTATGAAACTTCGATTATCAAATTAATGTAGTTTTCCATTTTTTATTGTTTATCTGTTCTTGGGAAATCGTTTATATCCAAACCATCCATAGAACTTTTGCCGTTGATGATGATTTCAAATGTAAGAATTAATGTACTTCATTGCGCAGAATTTACATTTTTGAGTGCATGTTTAAAATGAAATGATAACCTGAGTTCTAAATTGTCTCCTACAGAAGTGGAGACCTATTGCGGTTTTAAAAAGTCATGCTCCATAAAATGATAAAATTCTTTCCGTTATAGGCATTAATTCAATGGGTTTCATATATTTGTTTTCCTAAAATTAACAAACCAAACCAAGGGGAAACTATTTATGTCTTTTAAGGAATTATTCAGAAGAAAATCTACTACAACCATATTAAAACAAGGAGGAGATGGTGATCACTCCACCGGATTGCATAAAGTACTTACCGTTCGCGATTTAACCTTTTTCGGAATCGCTGCCATTATTGGGGGAGGAACGTTTTCCGCTATTGGGAATGCTTGCTTTTCAGGAGGTCCCGGTGTAATTTTATTGTATGTGATCTGTGCCATTGCCTGTGGTTTTACTGCCATGTGTTATGCTGAATTCGCTTCACGCGTACCGGTTTCAGGAAGTGCTTATACTTATGCCTATGTTTCTTTCGGGGAAATGTTTGCCTGGATTATCGGTTGGGCGTTGATCATGGAGTATTCCATCGGTAACATTTATATTGCTTTTTCTTGGAGCGGTTATTTTACGAATTTATTGGAAAGTTTTAATATTTATTTACCGGAATGGTTAACAATAAATTATCAGTCGGCGCATTCGGCTTTCCTTGAAAACAAAGTAGGAGAAGGGTTTACTGCCTGGCAGAACGCTCCAATGATCGGTAATCTGAAAGTGATTTTTGATATGCCGGCGGTAGTTATTAATTTATTAATCACCTATTTGGTTTATAAGGGTACAAAAGAATCGAAAAACGTCAGTAATGTAATGGTTTTAATCAAATTGATAATTATCGTTTTGGTTATTATCGTTGGTGCTTTTTATGTGGATATTGACAACTGGACACCGTTTATGCCAAATGGTTTCGGAGGTGTAATGGCCGGGGTTTCAGCGGTTTTCTTCGCTTATATCGGTTTCGACGCGGTTTCCACTTTAGCCGAAGAGTCTAAAAATCCGCAACGTGATTTACCGAAAGGAATGATTTATTCGTTGGTTATCTGTACGGTAGTATATATTATTTTAGCTTTGGTGCTGACTGGAATGGTTTCCTATAATTTATTAGGGGTAAGTGATCCGTTAGCTGAAATTTTCGCTCTAAAAGGCGTGAGATGGATGTTGTTTATTGTATCGATTGCAGCAGTAGTGGCCATGACCAGTGTAATGTTGGTATTCCAGATGGGACAACCGCGTATCTGGATGACCATGAGCCGTGACGGTTTAATGCCTAAGAAATTTTCTGAAATTCATCCAAAACATAAAACACCGGGGTTTGCTACAATAGTTACGGGTTGTGTGGTAGGTTTGCCAATTTTCTTCACAGATGAGAACTTCGTATTAGACTTTACCAGCATCGGGACTTTGTTTGCCTTCGTATTGGTTTGTGGCGGCGTATTGATGCTGTCTCCACAAAGCGAAGCGGAATTGGCAGAACGTAAAACCAATGGTAAATTCAGAATTCCTTATATCAACTCGAAGTTCATTTTCCCTGTTTTGGTACTGGTTTCAGGATTGTTGGTGAATTATTTATTCCCTACGTTCTTCGCTGATACATTTGATTTCTCAGGAGATAAATTCGCAACGAACATCTCGATGGTAGTATTTTTCATTTTATGTATTGTGATGGCTGGTATTGCGTTTATGAAAAACCTTTCCCTAATCCCGCTTTTAGGATTGATTTCCTGTTGTTACCTGTTAACCGGAATGGCAGTTTCCAACTGGAAATGGTTCGGGGTTTGGTTGGTAATAGGATTAGTATTCTATTTCTGTTATGGTTTTAACAACAGTAAACTCAAGTTCAATAAAATAGAACCGACTTTAGAAGATTAAATAGAAAATCCCGATGTAAATCGGGATTTTTGTTTAGTTCAATAACTCTGTTTCAGTATGGAGTGAACAACTCCATTTATTGTTTTCTTTGACCCAGGTAGAGCTACAGGCGCAGTTTTGTTTTTTGCCGCCCGTTTCCACTTCTACATGATAGGCAATGACGGCAATGTTTTTATTGATTTCCTGCGTTTCTACTCCCGTAAACTTCCCTACTTTTAATGCTGTTTGAGCACTTGAATCAAACATTTTTTTAAAAGTGGCTTCATCGATACTCTGTACGCCATTTTTACCGGCTACAATACAGGGAAAATGAGTGAGGTTTTTTACCGTTTCATAATTGTGGTTTACCATTCCCTGCCAATATTTTTTTTCCAATTCAATAATCTGTGTTTCCATAATGACTTATTTATTAGATTAAACAATTGCTGTTACAAAGTTCAGATAAATAGTAAAGTATTGGTTGTACTTTAACATAGATTTGAATGTTAAATTGGACATAATAAAATAAAAAATCCGTTGCTTTTGACAACGGATTTTTTGGTGAAACAGGTATAAAGTATGAAACCTATTTTTTAAGGTGTACGTTGAAATAATCAGCGATTTTTGCGTACATGTGGATTCTGTCTTTACCACCCACATTGTGTTCGTGGTTAGGATATAGGAAATAATCCACCTGTTTTCCGGCTTTGATGGACGCTTCGATGAAATTCATACTGTGTTGTTGTACCACAACCGGATCCTGAGCTCCGTGGATGATCAACAAACGGCCTTTTAAGTCTTTTACTTTGTCCAATAAGGAAGCTTTTGCATACCCTTCAGGGTTTTCCTGAGGCATATCCATATAACGCTCCCCGTACATGATTTCGTAATATTTCCAGTCGATAACCGGTCCGCCGGCAACACCAACTTTAAACACATCGGAATGATTGGTCATTAATGAGGTAGTCATGAAGCCTCCAAAACTCCATCCGAAAACACCAATTTTATCAGCATCAACAAACGATTTTGCTTTCAGGAACTCAATTCCTTTCATCTGATCGGCCATTTCGTTAACACCTAACTGACGGTGGGTTACATCACAGAATTTTTTTCCGCGGGAATCACTTCCTCTGTTGTCCAGGGTGAAAACCACATAACCCTGTTGTGCCATGTAATAATCGAAGTAGCCACCGCCGCCCATCCAGCGGTTGTTCACCAATTGCGCGTGCGATCCTCCGTAAACATAAAGCATTACCGGATATTTTTTAGTAGCATCAAAATTACCTGGATAGATAATTCTTCCGTTTAAAGGTGTTTTTCCGTCTGCGGAAGTAATGGTTACCAATTCCATTTTCGGCATGTTGATTTTACCGGTGTATGGATTCTCAGCTTTAATTAAATTCGTGGCTTTTTTGGATTTTATATCGATAACCGAAATTTCGTTTGGCGTAGTCACATTGCTGTACTGGTCCAAAATCATGCTGTCATCTGAAGAAACCATAGCTGAGTGCATACCGGAAGTAGTAGTCAACTGAACCGTTTTCCCGGATTTAAGATCAACCTGGTATAACTGTTTGTCTAAACCGTTATTGGCAGTTCCCATGTAGTTGATTTTTGTTGCTTTGGTGTCAAAACCTAAAAGTTCTTTTACAACAATATCTTTATAACCAAGGTTTTTCAATAGTTTTCCATCGGTGTTGTACAGATACATTTGGTTGAATCCGTAGAAATCAGTTTGGTAAATAAATTGGTTCGGGTTGTTCGGCACAAACGTTAAAGCATGTTGTGGTTCTACCCAAGTAGTTGCTTTCTCTTCAAACAACGTTTTTACAAAAGCTCCTGTTGCAGCATTGTATTTGTTGAATTTCAGGTGATTCTGTTCACGGTTCAATAAACCGATATAGATATGTTTTCCGGTTGGCTCCCAGGAAACCATCGTTAAATATTGTTCTTTAGGCTCACCGGTTTGAATGGTAACTTTGTTTCCGGTTTTTACATCGTAAATTACCAAAGTCACATTTTCACTGGTCATTCCGGCCATCGGATATTTGATATCTTTATTGGCTGCTTCACGATCATTCCAGTTCGTAAGAGGGTAGTTGCCTACCATCGATTCATCTTTACGGTAGTATGCCAATTGGGTTCCGGCTTCGTTCCACCACATTCCGCGGTCGATTCCGAATTCCTGACGGTGCACATAATCCGAACCGTTTACGATTGCGGGGTTCTGATCGTTGGTTACTTCAGTTACAGTTCCGTTAGCGGTAATTCTGATGTTGTTGTCTTTTAACCACGCCACATTTCCGTTGGAAGCAAATTTTGCCTGAGCACCCTCGTTGGAATAAGCAATTGTGTTTGTGATTTGCTTGGTAACCACATCGTAAGTTACTTTATAATTGTTGTTTTTTCCGGCTACTTCCGTTTCAAAGGTGTTGGCAGTTTTCCATTGGATGTCAAAAGGAAACATGCGTACCGTAAATTCGTCGTTAGAAATTTTTGCTTTTAATGCTTTTTCAAATTCAGCTTTAGTGGCCAGCGTTGTTTCTTTCCATGCGCTTGCAGCACTTTTCTCCAATAATGATGAAAAATCGGAGCTTAAATACGTAATCGATTTTGAATTTTTACGCCATTTCTGGGCTGTTTGATTGGTTGGAGCGTATTTTCTTCCGCCCATTACTGTTTCCTCTATGGTAAAGTTCTGCTGCGCCAAAGCCGCCGAACCTGCAAGAAGAAAGCATAAAGTAAACTTTTTCATTAAGTGATAATTTTAAAGCGCTAATTTATACAATGTTGACTTGTTTGAACTGTTTTAGTTCTTAAAAAAATGATTGATACATCAATTAGTTACAAATTATTCTATTTTGTTACAAAAAGAAATCCGCCAATGAGTACTCAGAGGCGGATTACTAACTAAAAAACTAAAAAACTTAATTTAAAATCGAAAGTTCCTGCATACAATTTTTCATCATTGCATAGGTTCTCTCAATATCGTTATCCAAACCGATGGAAAAACGGATCAATCCGTCGGTAAGGCCCATTTCTTTTTGTTCGTCCAGTGGAATTTCAGAAGAAGTTGAAGTTCCCGGCGCACTGAATAAAGTCTTGTAAAATCCTAAACTCACTGCTAAATACCCTAAATTTCTGTCCTGCATCAATTCCATTAAAGCATTGGCTTTATCAAGTGATCCAACATCGATAGTCATCATTCCGCCAAATCCGTATTCCGGATTGATCATTGTTTTGTAGATCTCATGACTTGGGTGTGATTTTAATCCCGGATAAACCGTTTTGATGCCGTCTGCTTCAAATTTCTCAGCCAGATATTGTGCATTGTGGCTGTGTTGTTTCATGCGGATATGTAAGGTACGTAAATTTTTCATAACTGAAGCAGAACGCAAACTATCCATAGTTGGTCCTAATAACATGCTGGCTCCGTCGTTTACATTTTTCAGGCTGTTGATGAAATCCTGAGAAGCGCAAACCACACCACCAACCGTATCACTGCTTCCGTTGATGTATTTTGTTAAACTGTGGATTACAATATCGGCACCTAATTTTGCAGGCGCTACCGATAAAGGTGAAAAGGTATTGTCCACCACTAATTTTACATTATGTTTTTTCGCGATTTTGGCAAGCGAGGCAATATCTGCTACTTCCAATAAAGGATTACTAACGGTTTCGCAATAGATTACTTTTGTGTTTGGGGTAATGGCAGCTTCCACAACATCAAGTTTGGTGATGTCTACGAAAGTTGTTTTGATTCCCATTCTTGGAACGAAATTCTTAAGGAAAGCGTAAGTTCCACCATAAATAGTACGGCTGGAAACCACGTGGTCGCCATTTCCGCATAACTGTAATAAAGTAGGTGTGATGGCCCCCATACCTGAAGCGGCAACATTAGCGCTTTCAGTTCCTTCCATGGCAGCCAAAGCTTTGTCAAGGTATAGATTACTTGGAGAAGAGTGACGGGAATACAGATAACAGCCTTCAGCATTACCTTCGAAAGTATCGAACATGGTTTTAGCGGAAAGGAATGTATACGTAGAACTGTCAGAAATCGAAGGGTTTACACCTCCAAATTCTCCAAAGTATTGTAAGTCCTGAATTTTGTCTGCCGGGTTGAATTTTTCCATTTCAATTTTGTTTAGTAGGTTGTTTGTTGTAGTCATATCAAAATCAAAGTAAAGGTATTTTAGAAATTATATCAATATATTGCCATATAATTAGTTTTTTATTCTAATAAAATTAATAATAATAGTTGTAATTTCTTTTAAAGTATTAAATTTGATGCATTAACCAAATTTTTTTCGATTATGAATTTTGATGCTATTGATAAGAAACTGCTAAAACTCTTACAAACAGACAGTAAGCAGACCACTAAAGAGCTTTCCCTGAAGTTGAATTTATCGGTTACCGCTGTTTATGAGCGAATTAAAAAACTGGAAAAGGAAGGTGTAATCTCAAATTATGTAGCCTTGGTGGATCGAAATAAAATCGATAAAGGTTTTGTGGTTTTCTGCCATATAAAGCTGACACAGCATAAAATCGAGTTTATCAATCAGTTCGAAAAGGAAGTTGTAAAGCTGAATGAGGTATTGGAATGCTTTCACGTAAGCGGTGATTATGACTATATTCTGAAAATCTGTTTAAAGGACATGGAAGAATACCGTGAGTTCATGGTAACCAAACTCACTACCTTAGAGCATATTGGAAGTACGCACAGTACTTTTATGATTAGTGAAGTAAAAAGCACTACAGCTTTTCATATGTAAAAGATTACAATTTTGTTGGATTTTGTTTTTAATTTGTAAATAAAGGATTACTTTAGCGTTTTATTAATCAAAAAAACAAGTTATTATGAAATCAAGACTTTTAAACATTCCCGGAGCGGAAGTATTGACAAAAGACAATCAGAAATCAATTAACGGAGGTGCTCCTAATCACGGAGAGTGCCACTGTATTTGTGGAAAACCGCTTCCTAAATACTGCTCGCCTTGTTTTATAGATCCTTGTGCACAGCAAAACGCTTAATTTATTAATCAATTAATACTTTATTATTATGAAATCAAGACTTTTAAACATCGCGGGAGCGGAAGTGTTATCAACAGAAAACCTTAAAGCAATCAACGGATCAGGAAAAGGGAATCCGGATTTATCCCTTTGCGGATGTTCATGCAGTGGTGCAGTAACAGGACCTTATTACTGTATGCAATATATTGCATGTCCTCAGGTTTATACTTGTAATGATTCGATCTAATTGATCTGAAAAAAAATGAAAGGCCTAATTTTAGGCCTTTTTTTATGTTCATTTGAAATTCAGTATTTAAAAAACTAAGGCTTTATTTTGTAAATAAACGCATTCTGTGTAAACAAAAATCCTTAATTTTGTGCGACGAAATTTTTAAAAACACAACATAAAATAAATACTATGAGTTCATTTGACGTAGTTGTTATTGGTTCAGGACCTGGTGGTTATGTAGCGGCAATCCGTTGCGCACAATTAGGGATGAAAACGGCCATCATTGAAAAATATGCTACACTTGGAGGTACATGTCTTAACGTTGGCTGTATTCCGTCTAAAGCTTTATTGGCATCTTCTCACCATTACGAAGAATTACAACACTTTGCAGACCACGGAATTGAAGTTTCCGGAGATGTGAAAGTTAATCTTGAAAAAATGATTGCCCGCAAACAGGCTGTGGTAGATCAGACTTCAGGAGGTGTTAAGTATTTGATGGATAAAAATAACATCACAGTTTTTGAAGGCGTTGGATCTTTCGAAAACGCAACTACAATCAATGTAACAAAAGCAGATGGTTCCGTAGAGAAACTGGAAGCTAAAAATACAATCATTGCAACAGGTTCAAAACCATCTTCGTTGCCTTTTATCAAAATTGATAAAGAAAGAATCATTACTTCTACAGAGGCTTTAAAACTGAAAGAAGTTCCTAAACACCTTGTAATCATTGGTGGTGGTGTTATCGGTTTAGAGCTTGGACAAGTATATTTACGTTTGGGAGCTCAGGTTTCCGTAGTGGAATTCATGGATAGAATCATCCCGGGTATGGACGGTGGTTTATCAAAAGAATTAACTAAAGTACTTAAGAAACAGGGAATGAAATTCTACACGTCTCACAAAGTTCAGGCAGTTGACAGAGCTGGTGAAGGTGTAGTGGTGAAGGCAGAAAATGCAAAAGGTGAAGTAATTACTTTAGAAGGAGATTACGCTTTAGTATCTGTAGGTCGTCGTCCTTATACAGACGGTTTGAACGCAGATAAAGCTGGAGTAAAAATCACTGAAAGAGGACAAGTTGAAGTAAACGATCATTTACAGACATCCGCTTCTAATATTTATGCAATCGGTGATGTTGTTCGTGGTGCTATGTTAGCCCACAAAGCGGAAGAAGAAGGAGTAATGGTTGCCGAATATTTAGCAGGACAAAAACCTCACATCGATTATAACTTAATCCCTGGTGTGGTTTATACTTGGCCTGAAGTAGCCGCAGTTGGTAAAACTGAAGAGCAATTAAAAGAAGCCGGTGTGGCATACAAAGCGGGAAGTTTCCCATTCAAAGCTTTAGGACGTGCTCGTGCAAGTGCAGATAACGATGGTTTCGTGAAAATTTTAGCTGATACTAAAACAGACGAAGTTTTAGGAATTCACATTATCGGTGCAAGAGCTGCGGATTTAATTGCAGAAGCAGTAACAGCTATGGAATTTAGAGCTTCGGCTGAAGATATTTCAAGAATGTCTCATGCACACCCAACGTTCGCGGAAGCTATTAAAGAAGCTGCATTAGCCGCTACAGATAATAGAGCATTACACGTTTAATAAGATAATAGAATATAGAAAAAAGAGGCTGCATTTTTTGCAGCCTCTTTATGTTTATAGTTTTTCTAATTTGCTAAATCCGCTTTATCTGCGTGAAATAAATAGTATTAGGGTTTCAAAATTCCTTTATAACTGTCCCAGTGCCTGTAAATTAAAAAGATATTTCCCAGAAACAAAAAGGCTCCGGCACCAATATTGGCTGGATCTAAGCATAGATGAACCAATATAATATTTACAGATATCGGTAATAAAGCCAAATTGGCCAATCGTACAAAAAAACCGCTTACAAAAGCCAATCCGCAAAGCAATTCAACTGATTTTACTAAGTTCATTAAATAACCAGAGGCTGCTAATCCTTCATTAAAAGTTTTAAGATTTCCGGTCAAAACAGGTTCTGGAAACAATTTTAAGAAATAGACGATAGAGCCAAACAATAACAGGGCACCAATCAGAATTCTTACAATAAGAGCTGCAATTTTCATAATTACATGGTTTTAAATGGTTAAGCAAACCAAATGTAAGAAAATAATTAAACTATTTATCCCTCTTTTTTGTTAACTTTTTGTATCCGATGTAACCTAAAACAGCAATTAAAATCAAAGCCCAAAGCTGCACAACAAAGGCAATGACAGATTCAAGCATGTACCAACCGGTTTTCATACTTTCCCAAATCTGTAAGCCTAAATGCGGTCTGTATTTATTGATGCTTTTCTCACTGGCATACAATTCATGTTTAATAGCTTCACGCTCATATAATTTGATGGAAACTGTACTGAAATTAATCTGATCGTTTAAGGAAAGATTGTTCAATTTTGCTGTATCATTTTGCTCTTTCTTAGCTGCCAGGTTTTCCTCGGCATCGATTACATTGTTTAGTTTTTTGCCTTTTTCATTAATTGCTTTTTCGATACGGTTTTCTGTGGATGAGCTTCTTTTTTGCGCCATTTTGTTTGCCAGGAGCTGTAAAGTAACATCATCGGCTTTAATGACTCTCGAATCCAGGAAATCCACTTCGGAAGCAATGGATTTTAATAAAGTATCCAATTTGGTGTTCGGTACACGAATGGTTATTTCATTTTCAACAGTATATCGAACAGTTTCCAATATGCTGTCCTGGCTCACCCGGGTTTCTTCTTTGTCATTGATTTGGCTTTGTAAATTTGTATATGTAACAAATCCACCCATTCTGTTGGTTACGTCTTCAATTTTATAGGTTGATTTGGCAACGTTTTTTACTTTGAACTGCAAATCGGCTGTTCGGACAAACTTACGGTCACTGTTTTTCTTTTCAACGGCTGCGGATGACGACATTACCGCTGCAGTACTGTCACTCATTTCCGAGAGACTTTCCGTTGTGGCAACTTCTTCAGCTTTTGATTCACTTGCTTCTTTACAGGAATAGGCAAGACCCAACAACAGGATCGCCAACCCAATTCGAGGAATGGTTTTCATAAAAATTACTATTTTAAAGGTTAATGTTAAGTACGAAATTGAAATAGTAATTTTCAGTCAATACGAATTGGTTTTAGTAGTTTTTACATAAGTATTCCTACTAAAAAGCGTGCCATAATTTCAAAAAAATGGTTACACAATAAAATATTTGTTTTGGAGTTTTTACTTGATTCTGGAGGTCACAATTTTTACATCGGCTGTTGCCCAGCTTTTTTTAATAAGCTGCTCCATTTCAGCTGCTTTTGCTTTATTGTTGAGTTTTTCATAGGCCAGTTTCAAACCGTGTTGCGCCCAGCCGTTTTTAGGAAATTGTTTTAAATCTTCATTGTAAACTTTGATGGCTTCGTTGTACAGACCGGCTTCGATTAAAACCGCTCCCAAATGATGCCGTACCGAGAAAAACCAATCCGGCGGTTCGTTGTAGTTCAGTGCGTCTTCAATAACAGTGGCTTTTTGTAATAAATGGATGCTTTGCGTATAATTTTTCTCTGAGGCTAAAATTTCGGCTTTCAGGACTTTAGCTGCAATATTCACAATCGAACTCATCGAATTGATTTGCCAGATGGTCATTTTTTCCAAATCTCTATCGTTGGCCATAACTTCAAGACGCATTAATTCTGTTTTGGCTTTTTTTAGATCGTGTTTTCCTAAATAGGCCATTCCTTTGGCATAATGCGAGATGGCTTTGGGATATTTCAAAGTGTCGGACACTAATTTCATTTTCAGAATATCGTCCCATTTCCCGAATTTCACGGCTACGAAATAAGGAATTACATAATAATGCTGTAAGGTTTCCAGTCCCGGAAGAATCATGTTTTGAGGATGCACCAGGTTAGAGGTTTCATTCGCGCCCAGCATGGCCCATTTCGAATTGCCTTCCAAGGCTGCCGTTCCTGCCATAAAATGATAGTTATGAGGGTAGTAGGCCAGAGGGTAAGCACCTTGCGCATGACACATGGTAACGTAAGCACTGTCCACTTTGCAGGCATTGATGTTCGCCATGGTTCCCTTGTGATAATCACCGGTACGGATGTAAATGTGTGAAGGCATGTGCACCAAATGACCAAACGCCTTTGCATTCCCATCATCAAAAAATTTGGCCGATGCATATCCTCTTTGCGGTGTATTGGAAGCTTCCACAGCGTGTATATAGAAATGGTTGGCACCAATATGTTTTGGCTCTTTTTTGAGTATTTTTTCAAATAGACTTACAATTTCAGGCGTCCAGGCTTTTGGTTTTCCGTTTTTCTCATACAAATCCCACGGATGTAAATCCATCACCGATTCGGCATATAAAGCATTGATATTGATGTCATCAGGAAATTTTGCATTGACTTCTTTCATTGCGTTGGAATAAGCAATGTCGAGGTTTTTTCGGTCCTCCACCGGTTTTGCAACATAACGTTTGGAAAGCGCCTGTATCAGTGCTTTTTCGCTTTCTGAAGCTTTTTCGCTGACTTTTAAAGCCGTTTGTACTGCTTTGTATGCCCGTTCGTAATTGTCTGGTTCCATACCAGCATTGTAATTCGGTCCTAATACATAGGCATAACCCCAAAAACACATGGCACATTCCGGATCTAGTTTTGTGGCATAATAAAAGGAACGAGCCGCTTCCGCATGATTAAAACCATATGCTAATGCAAGACCTTGATTGAAGTATTTTTGAGCTTCCGGTTTTTTGGTAGTAATCTTATAATCAATCACATCCATTCCTTTGAAGATGGGTGCAGTATTATCCGATTCGTACCATTTTGCATCAACCACCGGCGGCGCACAACTCATACTGTTGGCAGCAGCTTTCGGCGCTTCTTTAGGTTCCGGCGCTTCTTTTTTGCAGGAAAGCAATAGGGCAAATGCAAACATTACGAAGGCAATTGTGTTTTTCATAGCAGCATTTTTTAAATGTGAAAAGCTATATAAAGTTACTTAAAATCAATGAGTTACTTTTGTTTTTGTAAGTGTTTTTTGGAGCGGATGGGCAGTGTTTTATCAGTAATCCATTATCCCGTTTTCCGCTTTATCTCGTTATTAAAACGAGATCGCTCCAACCGGGGCTGACGGGAAAGTCATGGCATTTTTGGGAACTTTCTTTATTTTCTTTGTCAGGTTATCGGTAAACCGTAATTTTACTATCAAAATAAAAGCCTTGCGAACCTCTGTTTTAAAACCAATTGCAGCTCCTGATCAATTCAAAAACAATTTGTTGGATTGGGCACAGCAATACCGGGAAATAGTTTTCCTGGACAGCAACAACTATCCGCAGCAGTACGGAAGTTACGACTGTGTTTTGGCCTGTGATGCTTTTACCTCCATAAAAACAGATTATCACAACGCTTTCGAGGATTTAAAACAATACCAGCAGGAAACCAAAGACTGGCTGTTCGGTTATTTGTCCTACGATTTAAAAAACGATACAGAGAAACTCAGTTCCAATAATTTAGACGGATTAGACTTTCCCGATTTGTTCTTTTTTCAGCCTAAAAAACTGTTTCTGTTAAAGGGCAATGCATTGGAAATCTGTTACCTGAACATGTGTGATGACGAGTTGGAGGAGGATTTCAATGAGATTGAAAATAAGATTGCAGAACGCAGATTGCAGATTACAGAAGTTCAGATTCAGCAGCGAATTTCAAAAGAAAAATATCTTGAAAAGGTGAACGAGATGCTTGCTCACATTCATCGTGGGGATATTTATGAGGCGAATTTCTGCATGGAGTTTTTTGCGGAACGTACGGAAATCAATCCGTTTGAAATCTATCAAAAACTGAATGCTATTTCAGAACCGCCATTTGCGACTTTCTTTAAAAACAATACCCATTTCCTGTTGTCGTCTTCTCCGGAACGGTACCTGCGAAAAGAAGGAACGAAGATAATCTCACAGCCGATAAAAGGCACCGCCAAGCGTTTGTTCGACGAGCAGTTGGACAATCAATCGAAAAGCGACTTGTCCGAAAACCCAAAAGAACGTTCCGAAAACATCATGATCGTGGATTTAGTCCGAAACGATTTGTCCCATACCGCTACAAAAGGCTCTGTGGAAGTTGAGGAACTTTGTGGTATTTATACGTTCAAGCAAGTGCATCAAATGATTTCTACCGTGGTTTCCACTGTTGACGAATCGACTTCGCCCATCGAAATCATCAAAACGACTTTCCCGATGGGAAGTATGACCGGGGCGCCAAAAATTTCCGCCATGCAAATTATTGAAGATTTGGAAGTTACCAAACGTGGTCTATACAGTGGCGCTATTGGTTATTTCACGCCAAACAACGATTTCGATTTTAATGTGGTGATTCGCAGTATTTTGTATAATTCGAAAGAGCAATACGTTTCTTTTTCCGTAGGAAGTGCTATTACTGCCGAATCGAAACCGGAAAATGAATACGAAGAATGTTTGTTGAAGGCGAAAGCGATGCGGGAGGTTTTGAGTTAGAAGAGAAACAAGATGCAAGAGACAAGATGCATGATACAAGAAAAAGACATTTTATAAATTGAAAAAATGCTAAATTCGTTAATCAAAAGATTGGAATGAGCTATTTAAAACTTATCCCTTTTCCCTTTTGACTTATCTCTGATAAAAATGTTTCAAAAACTTCAAGATCATATCAATACAAACCTTCCTTTTCTTAAAGGGAAAAAGTTGCTGCTTGCAGTTAGTGGCGGGATTGACAGTATGGTTTTGTTGTCTCTTTTTAAGCAGTCCGGTTTCGATATTGCTGTGGCGCACTGCAATTTTAATTTGAGAGGTGAAGAAAGTGATGGTGATGAAAATTTTGTAAAAACGATTTGTAGAAATTCAGGTATAATTTTTTTTGTAAAACATTCTGATACAAAAACATATGCCGATTCACATAAACTGTCCATTCAGCTAGCGGCTCGTCAGCTTCGATACGAATGGTTTGGCGAACTTATGGAAAATGAAGGCTTTGATTATCTGTTGACAGCCCATCATTTGGATGATTCGCTTGAAACGTTTTTGATTAATCTGACCAGAGGAACAGGATTGGAAGGATTGACCGGAATTCCGCAGCAAAATGAAAAGATCGTCCGTCCTTTATTGATTTTTTCACGGGAGGAAATCGAAAGTTATGCTAAAGAAAATGCTGTAAAATGGCGGGAAGATTCGAGCAATGCATCAGATAAATACCTGAGAAATAAGCTGCGGCATGATGTGGTTCCGGTTTTAAAAGAATTGAATCCGAATTTATTACATTCCTTTCAGCAAACCCTGGAAAATCTGCAACAGTCGAATTCCATGGTGGATGATGCTTCTGAAATCGTGTATCGGAAAGTAGTGGAAGACAGTAATTTTCAGAAGAGAATTAATTTGTCTGAATTAAGAGTTTTACCTAATTATCAGGCTTATTTGTACCAATGGTTAAAACCTTTCGGATTCACAGCCTGGAAAGACATTTACGATTTGACCGAAGCACAATCCGGAAAACAGGTTTTTTCCGAAACACACCGGCTTTTGAAAGACAGGGAAGTCCTTATTTTAGAGGCGAAATCACCTGAAGATTCCATGCCTTTTTTCCTTGACGAAAATGTAACGGAAATCCAACATCCAAAGGCTATGGAAATTTCGTATGTAACAAATGTTACAGTTTCAGGAAGTTCAGGGAGTATCTTTGTTGATAAAGATTCGTTAAAGTTTCCGCTGGTATTTCGTAAATGGCAGGAAGGTGATTATTTTTACCCCTTCGGAATGACAGGTAAAAAGAAGGTCAGTAAGTATTTCAAAGATGAAAAATTCTCACTGATCGAAAAAGAAAATACCTGGCTTTTATGTTCCGGGGAAGAAATTGTCTGGATAGTCGGAAGCCGTGCGGACAGACGATTTTCAGTAACAGAAACAACACAAACTATTATAAAATTTGAATTAAAGTAATGAAACGATTTTACGCCCTATTACTCTTATTTTTTACTTTCATAAGTGCTCAGGCACAAATACTTGATCCGGTTTCCTGGAAAACTTCAGTAGAAAAAAAGTCTGACAATGAAGTGGTTTTGGTGTTCAATGCCTCTATTGAGCATGAATGGCATATGTTTTCGCAGTTTACTCCGGAAGGCGGTTCGTCTCCATCTGTTTTTGAGTATAAAAATACCAAAGGAAACTACGAATTAGTCGGAAAAACAAAAGAAAGCCCATACAAAAAAGTCTACAGTGATGTTTTCGAGGTAGACGAATATATGTTTGAAGGCAAAGCGCAATTCAGACAAACCGTAAAAATTACCAATCCGAACCTGAAATCGATTTCAGTGTATGTTGAATACCAGGTTTGTAAAGAATCGTGCATCCAGCAGGACAAAACCTTCGAGTTCAAATTACCGCCAATGGCTGTTAAAGCTTCGGATGTGGCTGTAACGGCGACATCAGTTGATACAGCTGCTACACAAACAGCTGTTGCTACAGATTCAACATCATCTTCGGAAGTTAAAGAAACAGTAGCGTCATCAGATAATAAGACAGAAGACAAAAAAGAAGAAAAGAAAGACGGGCTTAGTTTGTTTTTTATGACGTTGCTGGCGGGTATTTTGGTGACATTTACACCTTGTGTGTTCCCGATGATACCGATGACGGTTAGTTTCTTCATTAAGCAAAGTGCCAAAGGAAATGCAACCAAAGGAAAACTGAATGCTTTGTTTTACGGGTTGTTCATTATAGCGATTTATGTTCTGATTTCGGTTCCTTTCCATTTGATTGAAGGTTTAAGCCCTGATATTTTTTATGAAATCTCTACAAATGTTTACCTGAACCTGTTCTTTTTTGCGGTTTTTGTGATTTTCGCCATTTCGTTTTTGGGTGCATTTGAAATTACAATGCCTTCAAGTTTGGCCAACAAAGCAGACAGCGCCTCCAATTTAGGAGGAATAGTTGGGGTTTTCTTTATGGCATTAACGCTTATCATTGTTTCTTTCTCTTGTACAGGACCGGCTTTAGGATTGGTTATCGGTAGTGTTTTATCTACGGACGGAGGTGCTACATTGCTTACTATTGCTATGTTAGGTTTCGGTGTAGGATTGGCATTGCCTTTTATGTTATTTGCCTTGTTTCCGAGTTTAATGGGGAATTTACCAAAATCAGGCGGATGGCTTAATACGGTGAAAGTTGTATTTGGTTTTATAGAGTTGGCATTAGCGTTCAAATTCCTGTCAATGGCAGATTTGGTAATGCAGTGGCACTTGTTGGAACGAGAAGTGTTTATAGCGATAATGATTGCAGTTTTTACAGGATTGTCGCTTTATATGTTCGGAAAGATTTCATTGCCGCATGACAGCCCAATGACTAATATATCAGTGGGGAGGTTGTTGATAGGACTTGTATCGTTATCGTTTACGGTTTATCTGATTCCCGGTTTATGGGGAGCGCCTTTAAATCTGATTTCCGGATTCCCCCCACCAATGACGTATAGTGAAAGTCCATACGGTGTTGGAAATTCAAAAGGAGGAGGAACTTCTGAAAATCATTCCAATTTACCGGATGGAGCTCATTTTGGTCCACACGATATTGTTGCCTTTAAGGATTATAAAAAGGGAATGGAATATGCAAAATCGGTAAACAAACCAATATTGCTGGATTTCACAGGAAATACTTGTGCAAACTGCAGAAGAATGGAAGAACTGGTTTGGGCTAAACCGGAAATTTTACCGATCCTTAAAGATAAAGTGGTTTTAATTTCTTTATATGTAGACAGTCAGGAACCGCTACCGGAAAATGAAAAATACACCAACAAAAACGGTAAAGAAATTACCACTTATGGTAAGAAATGGAGTGATTTGGCAATTACTAAATACAAAGCCAACGTCCAGCCGTATTATGTTTTGATGGATTTTAATGAAAACAATCTAGTGAAACCGGTTGGTTATACTCCGGAAATCCAGGAATACAAAGCATGGCTGGAAAGCGGAATTGCTGAATTCCACAAATAATCTTCAGTTTATAAAAAATTATGAAGCGGGTTTATTTATCAAAAGATAGTGTAAACTCGCTTCCTTCGTTTATAACAGAGTGAACCTGAATTTTTCCGTTGAGGCTTTCGGTTATTTTTTTAACAGTGGCCAAACCAATTCCGGTACCGTAGTTTCCGAAACGGTCCTTTTTCTTTAAGGTGGAAAAGATGTTGAAAATTTTATCGAGGTTTTCAGCTTCAATGCCGGTTCCGTTATCCTTTACGGAAATAATGACCTGATTATCGGTTTCTTTACAGGTTACCGTTATTTTAGCGAAACTTTGTTTGTTGTATTTTATCCCGTTGCTGATAAGGTTTATGAGTATTTGTTCCAGGGCAACAGCGTTTGTGGTAATTACAAAGGATTGATCCGGAATTTCAAAAACATGGTCATGGTTAGGATCGACAAGGGTAATTATTTTTTCCAGCAATTCGGACAGAACTATTTTGTCGTTTTTCGGATGAAATTCGCCACTTTTATAGTAAAGCAGTAGTGCATCCACATAATCCTTAAGCTGATAGGAGGATTTTGTTAAATAGTCCAGATATATTTTTTCTTCACCATTAAAACGATCCTGGTCTTTTTCCCGTAAGAGCATAATTAAGGAAATGATGTTGTTAAGCGGAGACTTAATATCATGAGAAACTACATTGGCAAATTGCTCCAATTCATTGTATTTAAGGGTAAGAAGTTGATTATTTTGATCAAGTGCCTGATTATGTTTGCGCATTTCAAGCAGCTTGCAGACTTTTCCTCCGAGTATTTTCAGTCCTTTAATTTGGTCTTCGGACATTTCTTTTGGCTCGTGGCCCGCTACGCATAAGACGCCCAATGTATAGCCGGACGGATCTTTCAGTGCCACACTCGCATAAAAACCACCGTCTTCAAATCCATTGACAAGTCCCATTTCATTAAATTCCGGATTATTTTTGATGTTTGGTACCACAACAACTTCACTGGGTTTTGTGATGGCCAGAGAACAGAATGAAGTCTCCCGAGCATCCACATAATCGTCAAAGCCTACTTTGGATTTAACCCAAACCCTTTCTTCATCAACCAGGGTAATTGATGAGATAGGCGCATTGCAAATTTTTGAAGCTAAAAAAGTAATATCATCATATTCTATTTCCGGTTCAGAATCCAATATTTCATAACTTCTTAAAATTTCCAGCCTTGCTCTTTCGTCGATGCTAAGTATAAGGCTCATAACACATTGAGTGTTAGTTAAATAACTATATAAATTTAGTGAGATTTCATAAAATATAACGCAGAATCACCTTTTTTTCGACTTGTGTTATGGTTTAATCCGTCAAATGAGAATTAAATAAGGATCAGAAAGGATTACGATTTTTTTTGCCTTTAAATTCACAAATAACCGTAGTAAGAAAAATCTATATAAATGAATGTTTTGTGAATAGTATTTAACAAATAAAAAAATTACTTTTGCGCCATTATTCTCTTTATTAAAAAATGATGAAAAAACTTTTCCTGATTGCATTTTTTTTTCTTCTAAGTCATGCTAATGCACAGCTTAACGGAACTTATACAATTGGCCCTACAAATTCAAATTACCCAACGGTTACAAGTGCGATACAAGATTTAGTCGCTAATGGAATTTCAGGTCCGGTAGTATTTAATATTAAAGATTTTTCATCTGCCTTTCCTTCGACATATAGTATTCCCAATATAACCGGGACGTCACTTACTAATACCATAACCTTTCAGTCTGAAAACCCGACTGTACAGAGTAACCCCGGTGGAAGTTTTTCGATTGGTAGTAATGCTAATAACATTATAATCAATAACTTAAACATGTATACTAAAGGGATTGTGATGGCAAATGGGGTACATCATATCACGGTTTCAAATTGTGTTTTTTCCGGAGGTTCTACACCTTCGTTAGATTATTATAATTGGAATGAATCTAATAGGATTTCAAGTTCCTATATAGTTGTAAACGGTGATCAGATAAACATTGCCAACAATACTTTTTATGGATACGGGACAGCTGTTTTTAAATCGAATAACTCCATCTATGCTTATACCAATGATTTGAGTATTACCGGTAATACTTTCAGATTCACTTCAATCACTCCTATCTATGTTTCACGGGTGAGAAATTTATTGGTTGACAATAATATTTACACATCACAAGATGTTTACAGAGCATTAGAAGCAGGTTCTTTGGCAGGAAACAATGTTATTTCGAATAATAAAATTTTTACAACCAGTCAGAGTATAGGAACTTCTTTCTCTATATATATGTGGGGAACAGCTGCCGAGGTAGCCAATTTGACTTTTAAAAATAATTTTGTTTCGACAAAAACAAGTACGGCAATTACCAGTAATTTTAAAAATATCAATGTATATAATAACTCATTTTCAAGTAATGACAGTTATGGTTTAGGTTTGGTAACTACCGCCTATACTGAATCTTTAAATGTGTATAACAATGTATTTAATTCCACTGAGTTTTATCCGAATATGAGGGTTTACAGCGGTATAGATTTTAACAAGTTCAGATGTGATAATAATGCCTTTAGCAAAGAATCTAAAGCAATTCAATATTTTACACAATATACCGGTGAAGATTTTTACTATGACGTGCAGCAATGGAAGGCTTTTTCAAACAAAGATTTAAACAGTAAAGTTGTTGGAGATGTTTATGTGTCCAATACAGATTTCCATACTCCAAATGCTTTTATGTTAGATGGAACCGGAATGGTTTTAGCAGCTGTAGCTTCTGATATTGACAATCAGGCAAGAAATACGGTAACCCCTGATATTGGTGCAGATGAGTTTAATATGGATGTGAATACATACCTGGATTTGGAAATCGTTTCTATTGCTTCACCAACAAATATTCCCTGCCAGGATTCGGGAGTGGTTTTATCAATCAAAAACAATTCCGTTTTAACGGTTAATAGCTTTGAAATAGAGTGTTCGGTTAATAAATTCAGAGGAAATGTAACACCATACAACGTTACTATTTTACCGAATCAGACAATTCAGGTCTCGTTAAATAATTGTATGATAAATAAAAACACTTTTTATGACAGATTTGATTTTTATGTTTCTAAACCCAATAACCAACCCGATAATAATTACGGCAATAATGTTGCAACAATTTTAAATGTTTTTCAATTAGGGGATTTTGTAATTAATGTGGAAAACTCAACTTGTTCCAATTTTAAAAAACTGTCAGTCCCAATGATTCAGGGAACTACGGTTTTATGGTCAACAAACGAAACTACAAACACAATTAATGTTACTGCTCCGGGTCAATATTGGGCTAGAATTACTGATTCTCAAGGATGTCAACTAACAAAAACCGTAACAATCAACTAAATGAAAAGTATACAAATAGTTTTAGCATTTTTTTTCATACTTATCGGTAATGAAGGATTTTCGCAGAATAGTTGCGATGTAATGGTTACTTCATTAAAAGTGAATGATGGTATAATAATTACTGGGAGAACATCATCAGGTGCTTCTATCGTAACAAAAATAGATACACAGGGAAATGAATTGTGGAGAATTAACGAGGGCGGAACACATTTTTATGCTAACGGGATTAAATTGTTTTCGGATGGATATGTGTATATTTTAATGCAGCTTGCCTCATCGCAGTCTACAGGGAACAATACAAAACTTGTAAAAATCAATCCGGCAAACGGTCAGGTCGCATGGAGATCTACGATTATCGGTTCGGATGATGATATAGCGCCGGATTTTTTAGAATACGATAGCAACAGAATATTTTTCTGTACGGGGATAAAAGATAACAATGGCGGAACCGCAGCTGGGTTTAAGACATTTATAATTCAAAAATCAAATGGATTTAGTCAGCTGAATTCGACATCAGACAGATATTGCAGTTCTTTGAAAATTGCCAAAGATTCGAAAGGTAACATTATCTATGCAACCAATAATTTGTATAACACAAATACAGACTTAATGATTACCAAGGTGAATGGTTTTAACATGAAAAATACCTTATGGCAAAAAAAATACAATAATACGGTTACCGGTGCAACCTTGCCTAATGTAAATAAATTGTTTTTAGACGACCTTGATAATATTTATGCTTTAAGTGGAGGAAATACTATTGATATGTTTAAAATTGATTCGTCAACAGGGAATGAGCTTTGGAGTATCAATAATATTGCATATGAAAGATATATTTCGGATTATAAGTTCAAGCATAATTCTTTATTCCTGAGCTTCTTACATATGTATGTAGGATCAACATATACTTCTTTCGAAATTGTAAAAATTAATTTAGGAAATGCATCAGTCGCATGGACCAGTAACTCACAGCATATGACTTTTACAGGTGCTCCAATCCCAGGAGGAGTAACCGGGACTAACGAAGGTGTTTTCTCGTTCGATGTTGATTGCAATGGCGATGTTTTTGCAACAGGGTATTACGGATCTGCAAATTATTCGCCGGGTGCTTGGGGAATTATGAAAATCAATGGTGCTACAGGAGTTAAAATTAATGACTTAACAATTACTAATAATCCTTCTACAATAAATACATTAAGTTATGGGAATAACGCTTTTGTTTTTGACAGCTATGTAGTGTTTTTAGGAAACCTGCAGTATTCCACAACTAAAACATCCAGAACCTTTGTTAAAACAAATTTCCAATTATCGTCAAATTATTATAAAAAATATTTGTGTTTTATTGACAGTGATGGCGATAGCATTCAGGATTTTGATGAAGATGTTAATGGTAATGGTTTTATTGAAAATGATGATACGGATAATGATGGTATTCCAAATTATTTAGATAATGACGATGATAACGACGGAGTTTTAACCATTAATGAAGATCATAATAACAATCACAATCCATTAGATGATTTTTCGGATCCAACACATCCAAATTTACCGGATTATTTAAACAACGCGATTGCATTGGGAATTGATGAGTTATTTGAGAATGATATTAAGATTTACCCGAATCCAACCAATGGAATAATTAATATCGCTTATTCTCAGAATATTGCAATTGAAAAAATTGAACTGTTTTCGATAAATGGCGTAAAACTCATTGAAAAGAATGAAGGAATTGATACTATGGATATAAGTAATTTATCGTCAGGAATTTATTTTCTGAAAATAAAATCTGATTATGGAGTATATACCAAAAAGGTAATAAAAGAATAAAACAAGTGGTTTTAATGCATTTTTCAGCAAGCCTATAACATTCATGTTATAGGTTTTGTTTTTTATAAGAAAAAAACTACTTTTACTGAAAATTTATACGCCATGTTAACAAAAGTATTTGGAAGCGCCGTTTTCGGAGTAGACGCCACAACTATTATCGTAGAAGTCAATATTGATAAAGGAATTGGCTATCATTTGGTAGGATTACCGGATAATGCCATTAAAGAGAGCAGTTACCGGATTGCTGCCGCTCTGAAAAACAACGGGTACGAACTGCCCGGGAAAAAAATCACCATCAATATGGCGCCTGCCGATCTGCGTAAGGAAGGTTCTGCCTACGATTTAACCCTTGCCATCGGTATTTTGGTTTCGTCCGGTCAGATAAAATCGGAGGAAACGGATAAATATGTGATTATGGGAGAGCTTTCTCTAGACGGAAGTTTACAGCCCATAAAAGGAGCTTTGTCCATTGCGATTAAGGCTAAAGAGGAAGGTTTTAAAGGCTTTTTTCTGCCGAAACAAAACGTAAAAGAAGCTGCAATTGTTTCCGGATTAGATGTTTACGGTGTTGAAAATGTGCTGGAAGTAATCAATTTTTTTAACGGAAAACAATCGCTAGAACCCACAATAGTCAACACCCGTGAAGAGTTCTATAAAACCCTCGATTTTCCCGAATTTGATTTTGCTGAAGTGCGGGGGCAGGAGTCCATAAAACGTTGTATGGAAATCGCTGCAGCCGGAGGCCACAACATAATTCTTATCGGACCACCCGGTGCAGGTAAAACAATGTTAGCCAAGCGTTTGCCCAGTATTTTACCGCCAATGACCTTAAAGGAAGCTCTGGAAACTACAAAAATTCACAGCGTAGCCGGAAAGATAAAAGATATCGGCCTGATGAACCAACGACCGTTCCGAAGTCCGCATCATAATACTTCGTGTTCTGCAATTGCAGGAGGAGGTTCGTATCCGCAGCCGGGTGAAATATCGCTGGCTCATAACGGAGTTTTGTTTTTAGACGAATTGCCTGAGTTTAGAAGAGATGTCCTTGAAGTAATGCGGCAACCTTTGGAGGATAGGGAAGTGACGATTTCCCGCTCAAGATTTACGATTACTTATCCGTCTTCGTTTATGCTGGTAGCCAGTATGAATCCAAGTCCCGGCGGTTATTTTAATGATCCAGATGCTCCCGTTAGTACATCTTCTGCCGAAATGCAACGGTATCTGAACAGAATTTCAGGGCCGCTTTTGGACAGGATTGATATCCATATTGAAGTGACACCGGTACCTTTTGAAAAACTATCAGAAGTAAAAAACGGAGAAAGCAGTGTGGAAATCCGCAAGCGAGTTATAAATGCACGGGAAATACAATCAAAACGTTTTGAGCAACTGGACAGTATCCATTACAACGCACAAATGTCGACGAAACACATCCGCGAACATTGTAAATTAGATGAAACCTCGTTGCAATTGCTGAAAACCGCCATGGAACGACTGAATTTATCCGCAAGAGCATACGACAGAATTTTGAAAGTCTCCAGGACCATTGCAGATTTGGAAGCAAGTGATACTGTCAATTCAAATCATATTTCGGAAGCGATTCAATACAGGAGCCTGGATAGGGAAGGATGGCTTGGTTAGTTTTCAGTCTCAGTTTACAATAAAAAAAATCGGGATAGTCCCGATTTTCTTATTAGTAAAATTTCTTTAATCAAGTTCTTCGGCGAAAGTGTCGCCCAGTTTTATATCACCGGATTTAAATCCTTTGGTAAACCATTTGATACGTTGCTCGGAGGTTCCGTGGGTAAAGGATTCCGGTACGACATGTCCCTGCATTTTACTTTGAATGGCGTCGTCTCCAACGGCATTGGCAGCACTCAAAGCTTCGTCGATATCGCCGGCTTCGATATATTTCTGATTGTAATGTGCCCAAAGCCCTGCGTAAAAATCAGCCTGTAATTCCAGGCAAACGGAAAGCTTATTGGCTTCGGCTTCACTTTTCCCGGCCTGTAGCTGACGAACTTTTCCGGAAGTTCCCAAAAGCGTCTGGACATGATGGCCAACTTCGTGTGCAATTACATAAGCAATGGCAAAATCACCACCTTTGGCTCCAAAACGGGTTCGTAATTCTTCGAAGAAATCTAAATCCATGTATACCTTTTTGTCTCCCGGACAATAGAAAGGACCTGATGCAGAAGTTGCTCCACCACAAGCCGTCTGAACCTGACCGGTGAACAGTACCATCTTAGGTTCTTCGTAGGTCATGCCGTTTTCTTCAAATATTTTATGCCAGATATCTTCCGTATCAGCAAAAACTGTCGAGGCAAAATCACCCAGTTCTTTTTGTTCCGGTGTGAGTTCTGCCTGTTCTGTCTGAGCCGGTTGCTGGTTTTGCTGCATCTGTTCCAAAACCGGTGTAAGCATTTTTGCGTTTTCTCCGCCAAAAAGATTAAGCAGTAAAACAATTATACCAATAACACCGCCACCAACTGCGATTTGACCTCCTGAAATACCTCTTCGGTCTTCAACATTATCACTTTTACGTCGTCCTTGCCATTTCATATTATTTATTTTTAATTGCTAGATATCCGATGAATTTCCTATTTCGTCAATTTCATGCTTAACTTCAACCCCTACAGCGTTTTTGTATAAAATATAGAATGTAGAGTACACAAATGGGAGTGTAAAGAAAATACCAATACAAAGCCCAATAAGCCCTACCATTGCTATAATTGCGGAAACAATTAAGGAGCCTAAAATTACAAAAGGCTGTCTCATTACCAATGCAAAACTGCTTTTAATGGCATCCATATAGTTTAACTTCCCAAAAATGATCAGAGGAATAGTGAATACCGCAAAAAGTGCAATGCCGTATGTAACGATAAAACCAATGAATTTGAAGCCGGTATATTCACATAACGTAGCAATGGTGGTCGTAGTTAGGGAAATAAGCAGTGCTGCAAAAAACAAATCCTTAAAACTATCAGATTTATAATGATCAAAAACCATGGAAAAGTTTATTTCCCTGTTCAGTTCCGCTTCATGTGCCATTTTTATCAACCCGGCGGTGAAAGGATAGGTAAGTGCCGAAAACAAAGCCGTTCCCAAAATGTAAAACACTAGCGTAGTAGAAGAAAAATTTGAAATTTGGAAATCAGCCATTTTGGAAGCGAAATCAGTAAAGCCTACAAAAACACCAAGTGACCCTAATCCGACAACCATGAAAACAATGGTAAGCAGTATCATGGCAAGTCCTGCTGTCACTGCAATTTTTTTATAGTTTTCTATACTTTGTGAAAAAACATCACCAAAATCCAGTGGATAACCGTTCTTTTTTAAATTTTCGATTCTTTGTTTAAAGTCTGACATATAAATATTTAGTTTAAAATTAGAGATAATATTAGATCCCGAAACGGAACCCGGTGTAAATATCTGCCTGTTTGGAATCACTCAAAGCAGCTGTTATAATGGATCCTGAGCCTAAGAAAAACCCGCCTAAACGAAAACCGAAGCCCGTTGTAAACCCGGAAACCTCATTGCTGGACAATGGCAGGTATACTTCATAATTTTTTCCGCCAAAGCGCGGTGTTAAGGTAAATACGTTCTGAATGGTTGTGAAATCGTTTTTGGAGTCATCCGAAATTTTTTGTTGCATATAAGCCGAAACCGACCATTTGTTGTATACTTTATAGTCAATATAGGCATTGATAACGGCTGGTAATTTCACTTTAAAATCACCGTTGGAAGAAGTTTTGGTTAGGTAACCTTCACCAATCAGATATTGCTCAATCTCAACGATATTATCCATATCTTCAAAATCGGTTAGGTTTAATGGATTTCCTACTGGAATATTAAGACTGTAATTGGATGAATTGTTATTATCATCTTTAAATGTCATACTGCCTATGTTTCGGAAAGATAAACCGGCATTCAGTTTATAATCGTCAATGGTTCTGTCTCCGCCGTCTGTAGATTCCTGGATTTTGTCTTTCCATTGATAGTTAAAGCCGATGTCAACACCATAACCGTTTAAGCCACCTGCAAAAAATTTAGTGTAGTTGGAACTGTCCTCAAAACTGTTCGCCAATGAACCGGAATAGGAAAAATTTGCATTAGCAGTTGCTTCAGAAAGATACACATCTTGATTTATTGGGTCATAATATACTTGCCCTTGCAGTTTGTCAACCCCCATATTCATATAAGAACCGGGGAAAAGCAATTTAAAAGTTCCCCCGGCACTTAATTTATGATCACCGATTTGTATAATGTCCCTTGCCGCAGAAAGGTTGATTTCGCCCCACGACGCAGCATTCATTCTTTGGTTGTAACCGGAATTGATTTGGGCGGTCCCTAAAAACGAATTTGTTACCGCATTGCCGAAATTCACGTCAACGTCGATAGCATTGGCCTTGATATTTCCTGCAGAAGATAATGCAAATACCCATTTTTTATATTTCATGGCCACTCCCGGTCCCTGAATCAGAGCATCAAGCCGGGCAGAAGTTGGTTCAGAGCCGCTAAAGATTTTCTCTTCAAGATCCGTACCTTTTACTAATTCGCTAAAACCCACTTTATTGTTGGATAAGTTCATGCTCATGTTGAAAACATTTACGTCGAACATTTGTTCCATGTTGGCCAATTCCGCAGGGTTTATCGATGCGTTTAGCAGGCCTCCGCGTTTTGAAATATTGATTCCTGAAAAGTGTTCCTGGGCAAATCCGCCAAGTGTGAATAACGAAAAACAAACAACTAAGCTATTCTTCATAGGGTATTTATCATAGTTAGAATGATAAATATAGATAAAAAGTATGAATTTTTAATAAGATTAGTTTGTAATATTTTTCGATACAGTATTTACTTCTTTCAGGAATATTTCTGATAGGCTTTTTCTAGTTTTACATCATATTTGTTGGCTTTATACCCTTTTCCGTTGTAACGAAGCGCAAATTCCGCCCAATTTTTGTTTTTTAAAAATTTGAGAATATCGTTTTTTTTCAGAAAAAGACCGAAAGCCATTAAATGTTCCCGTTCGTTACGCTGCATTTTAGTTACAAACTCATCGATGTTGCTGTAACCCAATGCCAAAGCGTTGAATCCCATTATCTGAAAAGCGCCCCATGAAGCCGAAGCATTTGCTGCATCCTGAACATTTTTATCCGCTTTAAGACCAATCGCTTTTTGAAGCCTGCCGTATTCGCTGCTGCCGCCCAAATAGTATTTTTTTGTCCATGACGGATACAAAATATCCTGAGTTCCAGGGTTTAAATACTGATTAGGATCGATGTTTCTTTTTTCCAGTTCCCGCCAGAAAACATGACCTTCGAACAAAATCCTTGGGCGTCCGTCGATTAAAAAACCTTTTCCGCTGCTTTCCACTTCGTTTACGGCTTTTACAGCGGCTAATTCCACATCATAAACGGAAGCAAACTCTATCAAGTCATTTTCAGAAAGCAGTTTGTCGTTGTGATCTGTCAGGGAATTGCTTTTTTCGATCAGTTTTGACCAGGTTTTGATACCAACGATTCCGTCGATAACCAGATTGTTCTCCATCTGGAAATCTTTAACGGCCGCATCAACTTCAGCCGTGAAGGATTCGGTGACTTTTACCGAATAGCCGATTTTTGAAAGCATGTCGCATAAGACAATGACTTCCGGGCCTTTTGCATTATATTTCAATGTTTTCATGATGTCTGGTTTTTAATGAGTTAAAAAAAATGCAGCTGGGATTTTACTGTTTTCTTGGGATTGCGGGAAGCTTTTCACAAATCATCCCTATGAGGAAAAAGCTGTCATAGGTAACAGATTCCGGAGCCAGGGAATAGTTTTTCGCGACCGGAATGTTGTTTTCTATTTTCAGTTCTTCTTCAAAAATCTTATAACCGTCTTTTTTGATTTTCACCTTATAATTTCCAATCGGTAACTGAAATTCGATAGTGCCGTCCTTATCGGATTCAATTTCCCTGAAAATGTTATTATTGGTGCCGATGATTGAAATCTCCGATTTGTAAACCGGCTGTTTCGAAACAGAATCCAAAACATTAAATACTGTCTTACAAAGATTCAGGTTTGGATTGATAATCACAGGCTGAAACAGTATCGGGTTGAAGTGCATCGTTACAGGAGGTTTAACAGGTGTTACAGGAGGTTTAACAGGTTCGCTGGTTGCTTCCCTCATCGTGCTGATGGCGCCTCTTCTCAGTATCATTGGGCGAATTGGTGCCGTCGTATGGGAAACCGATTCGGCGGGTTGTGCAACAGGCGGTTTTATTGGCGGGGTTTCGGTGCTTACTTTGCTGCTGTAATATTTTAAATTACTTGAAGTAAGCGTTTCTTTATCACGGATGGCTTTAATGAAGCGGATGTTGTTGCTGGAATTTACAAACAATTGGTTTTTCATGATGATCGGGCCAAAATGAATCAATTGGTTGATATTGTTCACAGCATTGGCTTCAATAGTTGGATCGATGTTTATTTTCAGGTTTCGCAGCACAATAAACTTTTTGGTAAAAGCCGGTAGCGGAAAATCATTGCTGATGGTTTCCCCGTCTGAAATAGGCGAGGCTTCGTTCCATTTGAAATATTCCGAAGTTATCGAAGACAGTGAGAACCAATTGCGCAACATGGTAATTATGTTGAATTCCAGTTCAATACCGATGATGTTTTTTTCATCATAATCAATGGAAAGGATTTCTTCCGGGAATTCATGTTTTTGGCTTTTAGCGGTTTCATATAATTGGTCCAATTCAGCTTTAGTCAGGGATAGTTTGATCCAGCCGCTGTCATTGGACATGAAATCATAAGGGACAAAATTGATATCATAATAGGACTCCAAAGACTGTATGCCTGTTTTTTTGGAGACTTCCATGATGTTTCTGGAGTTGTTCAGGTTGGCCAGGAAAATGTCGAAACCATCATTCTCATTGATTTTCTTCATTGCATTTTCGATCAGTTTCTTATAGCCCAAAAGTTTGTGGTCTACTGCGATTTTTTCTTTTCGCAACAGTATATTGTTTAGTTTTTCTTTCCAGGCTTCTTTTTCTTCTTCCGTTTGTAAATCAGGAAACTTGGCCACGTGTTCTTCCCATTCCGTAAGTAAGGTATCGAACAAGCCCAGGTATTTGTCATACGCTTTTTTCTCTTTCGTAGCTTTCCCTTTTGCATCGAACAGTACTTTTTTAGCTTCTTCATTTTCGATGGTGTCAAGAGAAATACTCTCTTTTTGATCGACGCTGATAATCTGGTCGTAAGCATTGAAAAGGGTATTGGCAGGATTGATATCCCAGAATTTATCCGAAGACGGAATCGAATTCAACTGAAAGGAAAGATCCTGTTTTTTCAGCAAGGCTTCCCCTTTGACACTTTCATCAAGCAGGATTTGCGGAAGCAGTAATTTCAGTTCGGAATTTTCATAAACCCTTAAAGACGGGCAGATTAAAGCCACTTCGTTTGGATTTGAACTTTGGGATTTATAGTAATCTTTAATTTTCTGAAAAAGAGCTGTATAGTATTTCATGGCTGTATGTTTTAAGTTAAAAAACCAAATACCAAAAAGCTGGTATTTGGTTTTAAAAGTGATTAAAGGGATTAATTAGTTAACTTCTACCCATTCGTCCGCTTTGATAGAAGGAAGTGGGTTAGGAGACAAATCAATCATATTACATTTTCTTCCGATAAGTAATATTCCTTTGGATTCAACTCCCTGGTGGGTTTTCTCTCCAGCCGTATCGATTTTGGTATTATCATAACCATACGTACCTCCAATAGAGAATAATCCGAAATGTACCCCGGCACCGGCTTTTACGTGATCCTCAACTTTTTTATAAGAATCTGATCCGTGCTTGAATCCGATTTTTAAGTTGGTGATGAAATAAAATTCCGTGGAAACCGCAGGCATTAATCCTTTTCCTTTACCATCACTCACCATTTGGTTGTTCACAATATCATTTCCGGTTTTGGAATATTTCCAAAATCTTGATTTAATGAAAGTTGTACCTAACCAAGGTCTTGTTACATAACATTTGGTCAAGTCGAAGCTCATTTCAAAATCATTGAAATTATAAGTGGAATCCACTCTTTGGTGTGTTCCGCTTCCGGAAGCTCCGAAAACGCCTAAGTAAGATGCCGCAGCAGACCAACTGTGTTTGGTGTCTTTGAAAGAAGATTCGTAGTTGGACTTGCTGAAAGTAAATCTTGTCCAGTCGGCTTTGTTTTTAAGTATTGAAGCTGGTAGTGGAGCTGAATAGTAATAAGTATTCATTCCGCCTAAACCTGTACGCTTCGCTGCTAAAAACTCCGATTCGTATCTTTTCTTAACGGTAATAAAATTGCTGCTTTCAATTTCATCAACATAGTTCATGATTTTTTCCACTGCGCCTTTGTACCCCATGGTTTCCCATCTCTTTTGAGCATCATCACGTTTTTTGATGTAGTTTTTACCGGAAATGGTCATTTCGGCCATAGCATCCGGATCCTGCTGATCCACTCTTCTTTTTAATTCGGCAAGTTTGTCGTCTGCTTCATAAAACAAGGCTTCATATTCAAGATATTTTACATATTTCGGAGAAGGGAAGGTGTTGAAGATGAACTTTGGATTGTCATCAGGATGCTCAACCATAGAGTCATCAAAATCAGGGTTTTTCAGTTTTTTCGTGACAAAAAGTTGCTTTCTTAATGAATCCAGTTTCTTTTCAACTTTAGGATCTATTTTAGAATTTTTTACTACACTGAAATCCATAATGTCGCTGTAAACATTTGATGCTGTATGATCATTGCTTGAACTGAAAATCGTGAATTTTCTTGAACCGCTTGAATCTGTTTCCGGTATATTACTTGGAATCTGATCTGCTAATCTTGCGAATTCTTCTGCATGTGCATACGCCGCATACTTTTTCTCATTTCGAAGTTCTGTATATTCTTCATCAGACATACCTTCAATCTTAGGAGCATTTCCGGTAAAACCTTTAAAGGCATAATCGAAAGCAGTTGGATCAATTACTGACGCTACGGGTTCCCATGCAATGAAATTGTTTGGCCCCAGCATTTTTGGATCTCCTCCATTTGTCAGTTTTTTAAATACGTCGCCTAAAATGACATTCATAAACTCATTTTCATCAGGCATCGGTGTGAACGGTGTTGGCATAATATATAAGTTTTAAATAATTCCTACTCTTTTAGGGTTTTTCGGAATCCACCCTTTTTATTGTTTGTGTTTACTTATGGAAATTCTGTTCTGGCTCTGGTGATCAAATCAACCAAATCGGAACCGCCGCTGGCATAATTTTCGGTAGCTGTCTGTGAACTTTGGGTGGCTACAACATACGGTTGTCCGTCCCAATAACCCCAGAAAGGGCCTCCACTTTGACCAGGCCAGATGTCTGCCGTATGGCCGATACTTTCGTGAGCATCACTCTGGAAAAAGCTTCCATCCAAGGCAATCCCGTTTTGATATGTTGGTCGTTGTCCGCCTGTTAAATCTCCTGGATAACCGGCATGTGTCCAAACGGCACTTCCGTCCCATGAATCGGTATACGCTTTTGAACCTAACCATCCGGTGCTGTTACCAAGTGGTTTGTCTAAAACCACTACCACATAATCGTATTGACCTTCCGTACTGTCGATAGTTGGCCCGGATACTTTGTATTTGTAGTAGGTTTTGATACCGAAGGCACTTCCGTAAGGTGGTGTTCCTCCATTGTAATACATTGGTGTGAATTTCACCCAGCCGGTATTGTTGTTGGCTTGCCAGTCAATTACATGCGCGCAGGTAAGAAGGTGTCTTGGACCTACCATCACACCACTACCGTTTCCTAAGGCAGTTTCAACTCTTCCTACACAACGCCATGGATAAGCTGTTGAATAGTAAACTGTTCTTTGGTCCGGTCCGAAAATGGTTCTTGAACCTCCGTTAGACATGAAACTGTCACGGTCGATGAATTTTGGTTTTCTGCCTTTTTTTGGCTCCGGTTTCGGCTCGTACTCAAAATCGGAATGCGAAGGATAGAAATGATCGGTTTCCGCATGTTTGTCTTTAGTAACTTTTTCCCCGTGTTTAATTCCAACAGATTTTGTTCCTTTCGGGAATGAGTAACCGTCAATGATTTCCATTTCGGGTCCTTTGGAGAATCCGTTTTCGTTTCCTAACGATTTTTCTGCTGTAGTAGCTTTAATGGATTTAAGTTGCTTAACTTCTTCCATTGTCATTGGTTTTTCAATTTTTGTAGTAGACATTGTTATTGATTTTAAAATTGTTACTTGATTAAATGGTTGTAAAGGATGTTATGCGAATATTTTCTGCGATAACTCAGTGGTACTGCTTTCGGTTTGGTTGATTTGAGCCGCACCCATTGCTGATAAAGCATTGGCAACCTGTTTGTCCAGCGTTTTTCTAGTTACGTTACCATTGGTAGCTCTTAATACCTTACAGAAATGATAGGTGAAATACCCGCGGGTCTGACCGTTGATGTTCCCTTCCATTGAAACCTGATTGTCTTTACAGCCTGCCCATAAAGTATGGTTCATGCCGGCTACCGGAACTAAGGCTTTGGTTATAGGGTCTGAAGAAGCTGTATTGCTTTTTTTCTTTTTTTTCGGCTGGATTTCATTCGCATGTGTGATGTAGAATTCATCGTCTAACATCGGCGGAATGAAACGTGCGGTTTCGTTTGCAAAATCACCGTCAAAACCTTCAAGGTTCAGTTTTCTGGTGCCTGTTCCTGAATGACAGCAGTCGAAAATTGCTTCCAGGTTGACACCTTCTGCCAGTTTGTCGAGGATTTTTTTGAAATCGTCATCACGGATCACACCGGCAGTGGCATAGTCATGAGGACAGATCGCTTCATCCAGGCCGTCAATTTCAAGATCTGTTCCGATATTTGCGACTCTGGTTCCATGGCCGGAATAGTAGAATACTAATGAATCTCCTCTTTTGGCATTGGTAACCAGTTTTCCCAAATAGGTTAGAATATTGGCTCTTGTCGCATTCTGATTGGTTAAAATCTTGATGTCCATTGGGCTGAAACCACACAACACCAAAGTATTGGCCATATCACGTGCGTCGTTGATGCATCCGTTTAAGTCTGGGCCTCCCTGTCCGATAGGAGCATAATCATTGATGCCCACTACAATTGCTTTTTTTGCCATTTTGTTTAGTTTTTAATGATTACTGATTAATGTTTTGCTCTTTGAATAGTTTGTTCTGAAGATTAAGTGCGATTGCTCCTAATACAACTTCAACAATTCCCAATATGCTTTGCAGATTATCACCGCAAACAATGCAGATTGGTTCCGGATGAGGCTTTCTTCCGATAATAATCATGATGCCTCCGATAATCATGATGATCACCATTAATACTCTTAAAAAAATACGATTGTTCATAGCTTTACTTTTTATTGGTTACTACTTATTTGTATGATTTTACTTTCTATTTTCGGCTGTTTTTAAGTAATGAAAAACTGAAGCGCAAATCATAAAAGTTCAACGATGTAAAATTCATATGATTTAAATTTCTGTGGTAGAGGAGATTACCGCATTTTCAAAAGGGATTTTTCACTAACAAAAAAGGGGGTTTTTCCCCTTGTAGGAATTTTTTTTAATTTTTAGCTTTGTTGATAATATTTAGATAAAAAGTCATGAAAAAAACAGAAGAAAAATCAATGGTTGTACCGACACAATTAATAAGTGTTGAAAGAGGGATTGAATTGAGCAGCAATTATTGTGTACAAAAAGGAAGCCTGCTCAAGACTGCTATGGGGAATGATGATGCTAACGCTGTTTGGTATTCTTTGGAAGAACTTGAAAATTACATTGCCTATATTAAATCGGAAGGGTTGAACAAAGGATATGTTGTAGACGGAATCCGTTTTTATCTTGGTCTTTATCCGGAAACAGATTTAGGGAACAAAGCTGGGCATACTACAATATTTTTAGCCCCGACAGGCGTTTCTGCCGAACTTAATATGATGGATTTGCAATTGATAAACAGGGAGGAGGGTTCATGTGACATTACAGAAATTGAACCACTTAATTTCGGGTCAATGGGGAATCCGCCAAAAGTGCAATACGGAGGATAAGAAATGTTGGAAAACATAAGATTCTATATTGTCTATTTAGCTTTGATGTCAGGTATTTGTGGCTTACTCTATTGGCGCAAATTGCCTGATACCAAAGCAAAGCTATTGTTGTTTTCCATCTGGTTTTCGGTTATTACGGAAATCGTTGGGAAGTATTTTACACAGTGGACAGGCTTATTGAATTATTATGTTTTTAATTTTTACATATTAGTCATATTTCCGATTTATATCTTATTGCTGAGAGCATTGCTTAAGAAAAAATCCTATCGGAATTTCGCAATGATTTCTTTAGCCATTTTCCTTATTATTTACCTGCTTAACTGCATTTTCTGGCAAAACGAACTCGGACAGATTTTTACAAACAGTTTTGCTGTAGGTGATATCATTATTATCCTGTTAAGTTGTTTTTACCTGATAGAGATTTTCAGTTCGGATTTAATACTCAATTACTATAAAACACTCTATTTCTGGTTCGTTCTCGGGATACTTATTTTTTACATTACCTTTTTACCGTTTATGTTATCATTAAACTGGTTTTTAATTGATTATAACCCATCGATTTACGACTTTGTATTATTTTTCTTAAATTTACTGATGAATAGTTGTTTTGTAATTGGATTTATATGGAGCGAGAGGAAATACAATTATTAGTCGTATCATTAAGTATAGTGCTGTTCACTTTACTGATGACCCTTATTGTCCTGTTCTTTTTTTTTCAGAAAAAGAAATCTAAATTTTTGATTGAAAAAATTGAATCCGAGCTACTCTTCCAGTCGGAACTTACCAAATCCAAAGTTGAAATTAAAGAGCAAACCTTAACCAATGTTAGCCGTGACCTTCATGATAATATCGGACAGATTCTTTCGGTGGCCCTGATGCAAATGAACATTTTGATTTCCAGTGAGGAAGATTGTTCAAAAGAAAGTCTGAAAGATATTAAAGAACTGATCAACAAATCATTAAGCGAGATAAGGATACTAACCAAGCTGATCAACGGTGATATCACCATCCGCTCCAATTTTATTGAATCGGTTTCGGAAGATTTGAACCGGATTTCAAAATTGAAAAAAATGCATTGTAATCTTGATATAAAAGGAGAAGTCCAAAAGATTGACAAAGAACACGAAACGATTATTTACCGCATTTTGCAGGAAGCCATTTCGAACATCCTGAAGCATTCGCAAAGTGAGTCCATACTTATGGAAATCCTTTTTAACCAAACAAATTGTGAGATTAAAATCATCGATTTAGGTAAAGGATTCGACTGTACTACCTGTTCGGCAGGTTCCGGAATTATTAATATGAAAAAAAGAGCTGAATTAATAGGAGCAATTTTATCGATTTCATCTGAACCAGGGAAAGGATCAAAACTCATTATTGATTACCCGATTAAACCGGCCTCTTAATTACCAAAACATGGAAAAAATTAAAGTTATCATAATAGACGATCATTTGCTGTTTTCCCAATCGTTATCGTATCTGTTGGGAAGCTTCAAGGAATTTGAAGTGGTCGGGAATTTCTCTAATGGTAAGGAATACGTGAGTGCTCAGTCGGAAATCAGTACTCTTCCGGACATCATCCTTTTAGATGTAAACATGCCCGTCATGGATGGTATGGAAACGATGAAATGGATTAAAGAAAATCATCCCAATCAGAAAGTATTGGCCTTATCGGTTAATGATGATGAAGACACGATCATGAAGATGATCACCAAAGGTGCGAAAGGCTATTTGCTGAAAGACACCCATCCCACTATTTTCAGGGAAGCGCTTTTGGAGGTATACAGCAAAGGGTTTTATTATACCGAAATGGTTTCCGAATGCCTAATCAATAAACTGGAGAACAACAGTAATAAAATAAGCCTGAAAGAACGTGAAGTCGAATTCATCAAACTGGCCTGCACGGAAAAGACCTATAAGGAAATCGCAGACGAAATGTGTTTAAGTCCTAAAACAGTCGACGGATACAGAGAAACACTTTTCCAGAAACTTGAAATCAAAACGAGAATCGGTTTGGTGCTTTATGCGATGAAAAATAAGATAGTCTGTGTTTAATCCACAGATTTCCAGATGACATCGTTAGGAACCGGGGCGATAATTTCCAGGGTTTCTTTGGTAACAGGATGTGTTAAAACCAATTTTCTGGCGTGCAGATGAATACCTCCGTCCTGATTACTTCGGTCGAAGCCATATTTCAAATCACCTTTGATTGGACATCCGATGGCTGATAACTGCGAACGGATCTGATGATGCCTTCCGGTATGCAGGAGAATTTCCAGCGCATAATAATTGTCCAGTTTCTTGATGATTTTGTAATCCAGACTGGCTTTTTTACTTTCCGGAACTTCTTTATTATGAGCTTTTGAAGTATTGTTTTTTGGATTTCGTTTTAAGAAATGAATCAGATTGTCTTCCGTTTTTGGTGGCTGATTTTTAACCACAGCCCAATAGGTTTTCTGGGTTTCGCGGTTTTTGAACAAATCGTTTAAACGCGTTAATGCTTTGGAAGTTCTTGCAAATACTACAATTCCTGTAGTGGGACGGTCAAGCCGATGTACAACGCCTAAAAAAACTTCTCCCGGTTTGTTGTATTTGTCTTTGATGTATTCTTTCACCACATCCGACAGCGGTTTATCACCGGTTTTATCACCCTGCACAATATCACCAACACGTTTGTTGACAATGATAATGTGATTGTCTTCGTGTAATACCTGAAGATTATCTTTGGTGGAAACGATTTTATTTTGCTCCGATTTCAATTTCAAAAAGGTTTAAATTTTCATCATTCTCGGTAATTACTTCTTTGAATTTGAACCCAAGTTTTTCAAGAAGTTTAATCGAACTGTAGTTGTCCAAATTGGTTATTGCGGATAATTTCGAATGCTTTTTAGTCAAAATATCCATAAAAGCTTTTGCGGCTTCGTAGGCGTAACCTTTTCCTTCAAATTCAGGGAGAAAGGCAAAACCGATATCCGGATGATCTAAAAAATCCCGTTTGATAATGGTAAAAAGGCCCATTTTAGCATTGCTTTCAGCAATAACAAAATATTCGATGTTTTCGGCTGCATTAATTTTATCGATATACAGATGAGCGTCTTCAATGGAATGGATGCTCCGGTCACCAATAAATCTTTTCCAGCCTTCCGTATTCAGGAGGTTGTATATAAAATCAGCATCATCCTGTACGAGCGCTTTTGAATAAAGTCTGTCAGTGTCGATTCTAATATTGTTCATTGGTATTAGGGAAATCCACGGATTTTACATCGGATACATATTGTCCGATGGCTTTAGACATATCTTCGTAAAGATTCATATAACGACGCAGGAAACGCGGGCTGAATTCATGTGTCATACCAATCATGTCATGCAATACCAGAACCTGGCCGTCAACACCGCTTCCGGCTCCAATCCCGATAACCGGAATGGAAATGCTTTCCGCCACTTTTTGCGCTAACGAAGCAGGGATTTTTTCTAAAACCAAAGCGAAACACCCAACTTTTTCAAGCATTTTAGCGTCTTCCAACAGTTTTTCAGCTTCGGCTTCTTCTTTGGCACGAACCGTATAAGTTCCGAATTTATAAATGGACTGAGGCGTTAAACCCAAGTGTCCCATCACCGGAATTCCGGCGTGTAAAATCTTCTTGATACTTTCTTTAATTTCTTTACCGCCTTCCAGTTTTACGGCATGTCCGCCACTTTCTTTCATTATTCGGATGGAAGAACGTAAGGCTTCACGAGGATCGGACTGATAAGAACCAAAAGGTAAATCAACAACAACCAACGCTCTTTCCGCAGCACGAACCACTGAAGAAGCATGATAAATCATCTGATCTAAAGTAATGGGTAAAGTAGTTTCATGTCCCGCCATTACGTTACTGGCAGAATCACCAACCAGAATTACATCCACACCGGCACTGTCAACAATTTTGGCCATCGTATAATCGTAAGCCGTCAGCATGGAGATTTTTTCTCCGTTTGCTTTCATTTCAATTAAGGATCTTGTGGTAATTCTTTTGTAATCTTTTTTAGCTACAGACATGATGTGTATTATTTAAAACGTAAAATTACTACAATTTCCAGAATAGCGTAACAATATTCCGATAAATAGTACTTATTGAATAAACCCTATATTATGAAAAAGCTCATCTTACTTTTAACCCTTTGTTTTGCAATCAGTTCACAAGCCCAAAAGGCGGAAGTGGAGAACACGGTGAAGACTTTTTTTGAAGGATTTCACGCTAAAGACACTTTGAAAATCAAATCGGTTTGTCATGAAAAGATGATTTTACAATCGATTATGGAAGGACAGAAGGGCAGCAAATTAGTCGATGAAAAAGCTTCGGAATTTTATAAATCCATAGCGACTTTTCCGGCAAATATGACTTTCGAAGAAAAAATTCTGAGTTATGCTGTACAGATCGACGGTAAAATGGCGCATGCCTGGACGCCTTATGAGTTTTATGTAAACGGGAAGTTGAGCCACTCCGGTGTAAATGCTTTTACTTTTTATAAAGATAATGATGTCTGGAAGATTATTCATTTGATTGACACCAGAAGGAAATCGGCTAAATAAATCTTTATAAAATCTTTATACTTCCGGTATTTCATCTTATAAAATACTTACAACTTATGGCTTAACTTTGTCTTGTAATTAAACTTCAAGAAAAGGTGAAAGCATTTATTGAAAATACACGGACAAAAAACCAGTATTTTTTTAGTTTTTTTTCGGTTTTACTGATTTCAGGATTATTCTTGTTTACCCGAGCGTATCTGGACTATACTGTAATTGGATATCTGTTGTTGGTATTGGTTTCAATTTTGGCTATTTTTCTGGATATCTACGCAGTACTATTAGCAGCGGTTTTAAGTGCGTTGATAATGGATTTTCTGTTTATCAAACCTTATTACACCTTACACGTTGAAACAGCCAAAGACGGTTTGTTACTGCTTCTTTTCTTTATCATTGCTCTAATAAACGCGGTGCTGACCTTCAAAATCCGAAAAGCGAATCAACTGGCCCATGCCAAAGAAGCCAAGCTGCAAACCATGAAACTTTACAATACCTTATTGGATTCATTATCACATGAGTTACGTACGCCTATTTCAACTATTATGGGAGCTGTGGGAACACTTCAGGGACAGCCGAAAATCTCTGAAGAAAACAGTGCGAAACTTTTAAATGAGATGGAGAAAGCTTCCCTGCGATTGAACCATCAAGTGGAAAACCTGCTTAATATGTCGCGATTGGAAACAGGCTATATCCAGCCGAAAATGGATTGGTGCGATGTAGAAGAGTTGGTTTACAATGTACTGGATCATCTTAAAGAAGAATTAACCCACCACAGAATAAAAGTCCAAACCCCGGATTATCTGCCATTGTTCAAACTGGATTATGGACTGACAGAGCAAATCATTTATAATCTGATATTTAATGCTTCACAATACACACCACAAGGCGCTTTGATTACGATAGGCGTGGAGTACAATCCGGATGTAAATATTGATGGCGATGATGAAAAAGTAATGACCTGTGTTCTTACCATTACCGATGACGGGGACGGTTTTCCGGAAGAAGAAATCCATAAGGCTTTTGATAAATTCTATCGTTTGAAAGATTCCAAAACAGGAGGAACCGGTTTAGGGCTTTCGATTGTAAAAGGTTTTGTCGAAGCTCAAAAAGGAATGGTTTCCGTAGCCAATAAAGAAGAAGGAACCGGAGCTGTTTTTACCGTTTCATTCCCTGCGGTTGTAATGCAAACTAATTCGATCAGCCATGAATAGTGCCACCATTTTAGTAATAGATGACGAAAGTCAAATCCGTAAATTATTGGAAATCACCCTTGATTCCAACGGATACAAAACGGTATTTGCTCCAAATGCGAAAGAAGGTTTGATGTTAGCGGCCAATCATCCGCCGGATCTTGTGATTCTGGATTTGGGATTACCTGATGATGACGGGCAGAACGTATTGGTTAAACTAAGGGAATGGTTTCAAAACCCGATCATAATTTTATCGGTTAAAAGTGCCGAAACGGAAATCGTGAAAGCACTGGATAACGGAGCCAACGATTATCTGACCAAACCTTTTCGAACCCAGGAATTATTGGCAAGAATAAGGGCAGCATTACGAAACTTATCGGCAACTTCAAACGAACCGTTGGTGAGCATAGACAATATCCAAATTGATTTTGCAGCCAGAATTGTGAAAGTTGATGATGAAATTTTAAAACTAACAGCGACGGAGTATACATTGCTTTCCCTTTTGATTAAAAACGAAGGAAGAGTACTGACGCATCAGCATATTTTAAAGGAGGTTTGGGGGCCAAGCTACATTGATCAAACTCAGTATTTAAGAGTTTTCATTGCACAACTCAGAAAGAAAATTGAGAAAGATCCGAACCGCCCGAAACACATTTTAACGGAATCAGGAATCGGTTATCGCTTTAACATCAGCTAATTAAATTTTACAATCAATCACTTTAGGATTATGAACAATTGCTTCATAGTCAGCCTTTTTATTGCCTTGTTTTTTCAGAACACAATCAACATAAATAATTACTAATCAAATATTTAAATCAAAATGAACACTCAAACTGTAAATAAAGTTACAGCCGCTTCACTGCTTGTCGCACTCGGTATCATTTATGGTGACATTGGGACGAGCCCTTTATATGTGATGAAGTCGATAATCGGCGACAGACCAATATCTGAATTATTAGTTTACGGCGGAATTTCCTGTGTTTTCTGGACGCTGACTTTTCAAACTACTTTCAAGTATATTTTCCTGACGCTTTCTGCGGATAACAATGGGGAAGGCGGTGTGTTTTCACTCTACGCTTTAGTAAAACGATTTGGTAAAGGAAAACTGGTGATACCGACAATTTTAGGAGCCACAACGCTTTTAGCGGATGGAATTATAACTCCGCCGATTTCAGTCGCCTCTGCCGTGGAAGGATTGGATGTGATTGTTCCGGGCATTCCGACGATTCCGATTGTCATAGGTATTCTTTCGGGTTTGTTTTTCTTTCAGCGCTTCGGAACACAGAAAGTCGGAAGCTTGTTCGGACCAGTAATGGTTGTCTGGTTTTCCATGCTTTTCGTGCTGGGTGTTTCACAAATTATTCACCATCCTGAAATTTTTAAAGCGTTAAATCCGGTTTATGCGTACCGTCTTTTAGTCGAATATCCGCATGGATTCTGGTTGTTGGGCGCGGTCTTTTTATGTACGACTGGTGCTGAAGCGTTATACTCCGATTTAGGCCACTGTGGTAGAAAAAACATCCGCATCACCTGGGGTTTTGTAAAAGTCTCATTGTTAGTGAATTATTTAGGACAGGCGGCTTGGTTAATGTCACAGGGGAATCCATCGTTGGGAACCCGAAATCCGTTTTTTGCCATCATGCCGGAATGGTTTCTGCTTTTTGGGATTATCATCGCTACGGCAGCTGCCATTATCGCATCACAAGCTTTGATCAGTGGTTCTTATACCTTAATTAACGAGGCTATTTCATTGAATTTCTGGCCGAGAGTAGCTTTGAAAAACCCAACAGAACTGAAAGGTCAGATTTACATTCCGTCCATCAACACGATATTGTGGATTGGTTGTGTCATGATGATCCTATACTTCAAAAATTCGGCACATATGGAAGCGGCTTACGGTTTTTCCATTACCATTGCCATGCTGATGACTACCTTCTTACTAGCTTATTATCTGATTTTCATCCGAAAAGTAAAAATAGGTTGGGTAGCACTGATGCTGTTTGTTTTCTCTGTGATTGAGGTTTCGTTTTTTGTGGCCAATGTGGTGAAAATCAAAGAACGATGGATGTTCCTGTTTTTTGAATTGTTCATTTTCATGGTGATGTATGTTTGGTATTATTCGCGTAAACTCAACAACAAATACCTGAAATTTGTCAATCTGGTGGAGCAAACCCCGATGCTGAATGAATTGAGCGAAGACGACAATATTCCGAAATATTCCACACACTTGATTTACCTGTCAAAAGCAGACAGAACCTATGAAATAGAAGAAAAAATCATTAAATCTATTTTTGCCAAAAAACCGAAAAGGGCTGATGTGTATTGGTTTTTACACATCAACAGAACGAATGAACCCTATACGCTTAATTATGAAGTAGTCGAAATTTTAGATGATAAAGTAATCAAGCTGATTCTTAATATCGGTTTCCGTATTCAGCCAAGAGTGGAATTGTATTTCAAGAAAATCGTGCAGGAACTGGTTGAGAGAAAAGAACTTAATCTTCATATTCGTCCTGATGGGTCTACAAAATACAATCCAAGCCCGGATTTCAAATTTGTAATCATCGAGAAATTCCTTTCTGTTGAAAACGAGTTTTCCATTAAACATGATTGGCTGCTCAAATCGTATTTTATCTTAAAAAGACTTTCTATTTCCGATGAAAAAGCTTTTGGTCTGGATAAGAGCGATGTAGCTATTGAAAATGTTCCAATGGTTTATCATCCTGTCGGAAATGTTGCTTTAGAACGAAAATCAAATTAGTTTTGCGCCATGAAAAAATTAACGTTACTTATTTTATTAGGATCATTCAGTGCATGGTCTCAGGAAAAAGCAGCTGATTCAACAGCGGTTTCACCCACAGTTAAAATTGATTTTTCGGGTTACATAGAAAGTTACTACACTTACGATTTCAATGAGCCGGAAAGCCCGTCAAGACAAAGTTTTTTTTACAATCACTCAAGGCATAACGAGTTTGCCGTAAATATGGCTTTATTGCGAGCGGCCGTTTCTTACGAGAATTTTTATGCCAAAATCGCGGTGCATGCCGGAACGTATGTATCGGATAATTACACTAATGAAGATGTGAAACTACTTAACGAGGCCTATTTGGGAGCTTATTTGGATAAAAGCCAGAAGTTAAGTCTTGATGCCGGTATTTTTACTTCACATATTGGTTTTGAAACCGCAACTTCTGCCAGCAACCTTACCTTGACGCGTTCGATTCTAGCTGAAAACTCACCATATTATTTAACCGGTGTCCGTTTGAATTACAAACCGAGTGAAAAATGGTTTTTTGCCGGGGTTTTATCTAACGGATGGCAGCGAATCAACAAACCAAACCGTAAAGCTTTGCCGGCGTTCGGAACACAGATTACGTATAAATCTTCTTTAAAGAGTACTTTAAACTGGAGTACGTTTGTTGGAGATGAACCAATCGGCGAGTTGTTACGAACGCGATATTTCAGTAATTTATATTGGGATTATCAGTGGACGGATAAATTGCGAACCATTTTAGGTTTCGATTACGGTTTACAAAAACGAATTTCCGGAGAAGATTATTCAAATTGGTACAGCCCGATTGTAATAGCGCAATATTCTTTGGCTGAAAAATGGCAATTGGCATATCGTGCCGAATACTATCAGGATAAGGAAAACGTAATGATTTCTTCAGACTACGGAAGTTTCAAAACACTTGGCAATTCATTAAACCTTGATTTTGTTCCGAATTCGAAAGTGAAATTCAGAACGGAAGCCCGTTGGCTGCATGCCCAAGACGAAGTTTTTCAAACGGAGTCCGGTTACTCAAAAGACAATTTCTTTGTGACCACTTCATTATCATTTGAATTCTAAAATAAAAAAAGGCTGTCGATTTCGACAGCCTTTTTTTATTTATGAAGCAATTAACAATCCGCTAAGTTAACGGCAATTGCCAGTCCGCCTTCGGAAGTTTCTTTGTATTTGTTGTTCATGTCTTTAGCAGTTTGCCACATCGTGTCTACTACTTTGTCTAAAGGTACTTTTGCGTTTTTAGGATCGGTTTCCAATGCTAATTCCGCTGCGTTGATGGCTTTGATGGCGCCCATTGTATTTCTTTCGATACATGGAATCTGTACCAATCCGCCAATCGGATCACAAGTCAATCCTAAATGGTGTTCCATGGCAATTTCTGCGGCCATTAAAACCTGTTCCGGAGTTCCGCCCATTACTTCACATAATGCCGCTGCTGCCATTGCAGATGATACTCCGATTTCGGCCTGACATCCACCCATAGCTGCCGAAATGGTAGCTCCTTTTTTGAAAATACTGCCAACTTCTCCGGCCACCATCAAAAATTGTTTGATGTGTTTTTCATCGGCTTCGTGGTTTTCGATTACCATATAGTACATTAAAACAGCAGGGATTACACCGGCGCTTCCGTTGGTTGGAGCAGTAACCACTCGGCCTAAAGAAGCATTTACTTCGTTAACGGCCAAAGCGAAACAGCTAACCCATTTTAAAATCTGACGGAATTTCACTTCGGTCTGACGGATGATCTGCAACCAGGAATGTGGGTTGTCGTAAGGTAAAACACCAATCAGGTTTTTGTGCATGTCATAAGCACGACGGCGTACGTGTAAACCACCCGGTAAAGTACCTTCGGTGTGACAGCCAATGTACATACATTCCAGCATCGTGTCCCAAATACGTAATAATTCGGAATGGATCACTTCTTCGGAACGCATCGATTTTTCGTTCTCGTAAACGATTTCGGAAATCTTCTTGTTTTCTTTCTGACAGAAGGCCAACAATTCTTCGGCTTTGTCTATCGGAAATGGAAACGCGCATTTTATTTCGTTGTTTTCTTTGGAATGGTTGGCATCTTCTTTAACAACGAATCCGCCGCCAATGGAGTAGAACGTAGAGCTGTATTCCTCAGTTTCAGTATAAATGGTAAACGTCAATCCGTTCGCATGGAAAGGAAGGAAGTTTTTATTGAAAACGATATCCGTTTCCGGATTAAAAGAAATGATGATTTCATTGCCCAGGAAGATTTCCTTTTTGTTGTTGATAGCCGAAATGATCACGTCGATGCTTTCCACCGGAATATACTCGGGATCGGCACCGCTTAAGCCCAGCATTACCGCTAAATCTGTAGCGTGACCGCGGCCTGTCAGTGAAAGGGAACCGTAAAGATCAACTTTAATTCTATTGATATTGTCAATAAGATTACGCTCTCGGATTTCAGCAAGAAACTGTTCGGCTGCTCTCCATGGGCCAAGGGTGTGGGAACTTGAAGGCCCGACACCGATTTTAAGCATATCAAAAACGGAAATGCATTCCATAGTGTTAAGTTTTGATTTGGTTTGTTTAACACAAAGATACTTGTATAATTTGAGAGTTCATAAACCTTTGTTTTTTTTATAACAAGCTTATAATCACCTGTTAAATTAATGTAATGATTTTTAAAAGCTATATTATAAATAAAATTCTGATAATCAGATATTTAGATTTAACTTTGTAAGTTCAAAACAATATATGGCAGCAGATGAAAAACTATGATCTTTCAAACAAATTCGAACTTGTGTGAATAGCATTCATTGCCTCTACAGATGATTTTCTTGCAAGTACTAGAATTTTAAAAACTGAAAATGGAAACAGTAATTAAAAATTTTAAAACTTTAAGAAAATGAAAATACAATTACTACGAACAATCCCTTGTATTATCGGAATCTTTTCATTCATAGTCGTACATGCGCAACAGTCAGGCACTTTAGATTCCAGCTTTGGTAATGGTGGAAAAGTAATTACTGATATTGGAATTGTAAATGGAAGTGGAACTGGAAATGATCACGCCTGGTCTGTAGCTATTCAAAACGACGGAAAAATTGTGGTGGCAGGACATACCCATAATACCTCAATGTATGATTTTGCCGTAGTGAGGTATAACAATGATGGAAGTTTAGATACTACTTTTGATGATGATGGAAAAGTAACTACAGACTTTGGTTTAAATGATTATGCCTATTCCGTAGCCATTCAAAACAATGGTAAAATTGTAGTGGCAGGAGATGTGGAACATTCAGAATTTCCTTTTCCTGTTCAGCATAAGTTTGGTTTGTCCCGCTACAACAGTGATGGGAGTTTGGACAGTACCTTCGGCACCGATGGAAAAGTAATAACCAGGGTTAGTGGTTCGGGAGCTTGCTATGGCCGTTCAGTGGCAATCCAAAGCGACGGCAAAATAGTGGTTGCCGGAAATAGTGCGTATGTATCTCACATAGATTTCGCTTTAGTTCGTTACAACAGCGATGGTAGTTTGGATACTACTTTTGGATCGAATGGAGAAGTAACAACTAATATACCGGGATATGGTTTATTCTCAATGGTTATCCAAAAAAATGATGGTAAAATTCTGGTTTCAGGAGGAGACTTTACTTTAGCCCGGTATAACAGTGATGGAAGCCTGGATACTACATTCGACTCCGATGGCATTGCAACTGTTAGCGACTTTGGGGGCCCTGATAACAGTGGTGCAGGCAATCTATTGACTATTCAAAACGATGGTAAAATTGTGTCTGTGGGAGGTTATAATGATGGTTTTGCTTTAGTACGGTTTAACTCCGACGGTACTTTAGATACTAGCTTTGATTTCGACGGAAAAGTAATTACCGAAATTGGAGTTTATACTGATGTTGCCCGTTCAGTAGCCATCCATCAAGATGGCAGAATTATTGTTGCAGGAAGAAGTGGAAACGGATTAAACTATGATTTTGCAGTTGCCTGTTACAACAATGACGGTAGTTTAGATACTACCTTTGGTACCGGAGGGAAAGTAACAACATCATTCGGGGGGTATGAAGAATACGGCAATTCAGTAGCTATACAAAGCGATGGTAAAGTCGTGGTGGCAGGATTGGTAAGTGACGGTTCTTTTACAGATTTTGCCCTAGCGCGCTATAATGCGGTGACGCTTGGTGTTGGTGATAATGCTTTGGCAAACAATACATTAAAAGTGTATCCAAATCCATTTTCAGGCACAGCCACAGTCTCTTTTTCTCTTAATGAATCTGAGAAAGTTTCGCTAAAGATTTTTGATTTAAACGGCAGATCAATTAAAAGCATCTCAGAAAATTTCTTAGCGGCAGGAAGTCATTCCTTCACATTTGACGGAGAACAATTAAACTCAGGTATTTATTTGCTGCAACTAAAAGGTGAAAGTTTTTCCAAAACTGAAAAATTGGTTTTTGCGAAATAACTTTAAAACGGAATAATAGAAGCTGTTGTTAAAAATTTTTAGAACTGGAAAAAATGAAAATGCAATTACTAAGATTTCTTTCCATTGGTGTCGGGCTGTTTTCATTCGGTGTTGCCGATGCGCAGCAGCCCGGTTCTTTAGATATTGGTTTTGGCAACGGAGGGAAAGTAATTACGAATGTTGAAAGTTATTATAATCGTTTTCGGTCTTTTGCTCAATCAGTAGCCGTTCAAAGCGATGGAAAAATCGTGGTGGTGGGAGTTGCTGAAAACAGACTACATACTGATGATTTTGCTTTGGCGCGCTATAATAATAATGGTAGTTTGGATGCTACCTTTGGTTCTGATGGAAAAGTAACAACTTCTTTCATTGGTTCTTATAGTGTTGGTCAATCAATAGCTATACAAGGCGATGGTAAAATTGTGGTGGCGGGATATAGTAGCAATGGCTCTTATGATGCTGATTTTGCTATGGCGCGCTATAATAACGATGGCAGTTTGGATACTACCTTTGGTATCGGCGGAAAAGTAACTACAGATTTCGGAAATAGTGATGATATTGGTTATTCAGTAGCCATTCAAAGCGATGGCAAAATTTTAGTAGCGGGAGTGAGCGACGATGACCCAACTACTAATACTCATGATGATTTTGCTTTAGTGCGCTACAACAGCAATGGTAGTTTAGATACTACCTTTGGCTCCGGCGGAAAAGTAAAAACACCTATTGGAGATAATAATGATGTTGGCCAATCCATAGCTATTCGGAATGATGGGAGAATTGTAGTAGCCGGATACTCTAGATATGTTGGTTTATTTGGCTTCTACAACAATGATTTTGCTTTAGTGTGCTATAACACTGATGGCAGTTTGGATGCTAGCTTTGGATCTGGTGGAAAAGTAATTACGGCTATCGGAAGTGATCACGATTATGGTCATTCAGTAGTGATTCAAAACGATGGCAAAATTGTAGTAACGGGAGTGAGCGACAATGATCCGGCTATTAATAATACTCACGATGATTTTGCTTTAGTACGCTATAACAGCAATGGTAGTTTGGATACTACTTTTTCCTCCGATGGAATAGTAACCACTGATTTTGGTAATTCTGATGATGACTGTAAGTCAGTGGCGCTACAAAACGATGGTAAAATAGTGGTAGCCGGATATACAAGCATTGGTCTTGCTTTAGCACGTTACAATAGCAATGGAAGTTTGGATAACACTTTTAGCTCCGATGGAAAAGTAATTTCTTCTAGTAGTAATGGTAATTCAGTGGTCGTTCAGAATGATGGAAAAGTGGTCGTAGTGGGAAGTGCCTACACTGATAATAGCCCTGATTTTGCATTAGTGCGCTACAATAGCAATGGCAATTTGGATACTACCTTCGACACCGACGGTATCGTAATTACCCCTTTTATTTTTCTGGTAAGTGTTAATGATTTTGCTCAATCCATAGCCATACAAAGCGATGGGAAAATTGTAGTGGCGGGATATAGTGATTTTACCGACAATCACAATTTATCTAACAATGATATTGTTTTAGCCCGTTACGACAGTAATGGTAATCTGGATGCCACCTTTGGTTCCGGAGGAAAAGTAATTACCGGTTTTGGAAGTGGAAGAGATATTGCTCAATCAATGGCCATACAAAATGATGGCAAAATTATAGTGGCGGGACACAGCGATGGTGATTTTGCTTTGTGGCGCTACAATAACAACGGTAGTTTGGACACTACTTTTGGCTCCGGTGGAAAAGTAACTACATCCGTTGGAATTTATGATGATGCCGGTAAATCGGTAGCCATTCAAAGCGATGGGAAAATTATAATCGCGGGGAATAGCAGACGTGACAGTGGTACCGATTTTGCATTAGTACGCTATAATAACGACGGTAGTTTGGATACTACCTTTGGCTCCGGTGGAAAAGTAACTACTAATTTCAACTATTTTAACACTTCTGGTGAATCAGTAGCTATTCAAAGCGATGGTAAAAATGTAGTAGCGGGTTATCATGCGCCCGACTTTAACTTTGGCTATGATTTTGCTTTAGCACGCTACAATAGTGATGGTAGCCTGGATACGACTTTTGACACCGATGGAAAAGTTGTTACGGATTTTGGAAGTGAAATGGATCATGCCTATTCCGTCTTTATCCAGATTGATGGTAAAATTGTAGTGAAAGGAAATGCATCCGAAAATGTTGTTTTAGTCCGCTACAATAGTAATGGCAGTTTTGATGCGACCTTTGGCTCTGGTGGAAAAGTAAATATCGGTTTGATAAGTTTTAATTCGCCTATGTTTTCAGATTATTCTGATAAATCTGTTTTCGTTCAAAGTAATGGTAAAATTGTCGCAGTGGGATCAATTCGGGACACCTCTAGCTCTGATACTAACATTGATTTTGGTTTAGTACGCTGCAACAGCAATGGCAGTTTGAATACTACCTTTGGTTCCGGCGGAAAAGTAACTACGGATATGGGAGGTGTTTTTGATTACGGTCAATCAGCGGCCATCCAAAACGATGGTAAAATTGTAGTGGCTGGAGTTAGTTCTAATGGCTTTGAATTTGATTTTGCTTTAGCACGGTATAATGGGGATGAAACACTTGGTATTGACGAAAATAGTTTTGTAAACAACACTATAAAAGTATATCCGAATCCATTTTCAGGCACAGCCACCGTTTCTTTTACTCTTAATGAATCTGAGAAAGTTTCGTTGAGGATTTTTGATTTGAACGGAAGAGTAGTTAAAAATATCTCAGAAAATGTCTTAGCGGCAGGTAGTCATTTGATCACATTTGACGGAGAACAATTAAATTCAGGTATTTATTTGCTGCAATTAAAAGGTCAAAGTTTTTCCAATACCCAAAAAATGGTCAACACTAAATAATTTGTTTGCAATTCCTTAGTTTATTTTTCAGAATGCGATTTCTTCATTTGACTGAAAACTGTATTTTTGATATATCAATCAAAAAACATGAAAAATCTTTTTTTAGCAGTTCTGACAGTACTTTCGTTTTCAACAGTTGGTTTCTCTCAATCACAGCGCGAGTTGTATAATCAGAGCACAGAAGCGTACAAAGCGAAAAACTATCCGCAATTTTTAAAGCTTACGCAGAAGTTAGACAGTCTCTTTCCGTTGCATCCAACGTTCACTTATAATCTGGTACGCGGTTATTCACTAAACAATGAAAAAGAAAAAGCGATTTCTTGTTTGCAAAAATTTGTACTTATGGATAGTAAGTCAGACATCCTTTATGAGGAGGATTTTCAGAATATTTATAAGACCATTGAATTTCGAGAAATTGAAGAATTGAAAGATAAATTAAACCTAAGGGTTTTAAATTCTCAAAAAGTTATTTCATTAAGCGAAAAGGACTTACATCCGGAGGGGCTTATTTATCTTGAAAAACAAAAAGTTTGGCTCGCTTCAAGTATTCGAAAAAAGAAAATCGTCTCTTTTGATATGAAAACCGGGCAATGCTCGGATTGGTTTACAGATAGTAATCTTTCTGTTTTTGCAATGAAAATCGATAACACTGAAAACTTTATTTGGATAGCTACCGGCGCAATGAGAGAAATGATTGGTTTTGCAAATGAAATGGCCGGAGAATCTGAGATTTTGAAGATTGATTTGACAACACGTAAAATAGTGAAGCGTTTTCCGATAGGAGGTAACCATATTTTTGGTGATTTGACAATAGATAATCAGGGGAATGTTTATGTTTCTGATAGTGGTGATGCGGTCATTTATAGGATATCTAATGATGTAATGTCGGTTTGGTTGGATTTAAAAAAGGAAGCTTTTAATTTACAGGGAATTACATTAAATCTTAACAACTCAAAGCTTTTTATATCAGATTATCGAAAAGGAATTTTGGTTATTGATGTTAAAAATCCTGAAAAAAGACATTGGTTAAATTTTCCAGACGATGCCACACCAAAAGGAATTGACGGATTGGTTTTTTACGAGAACTCACTTTTTGCCATCCATAACGGCGTGAATCCGATGCGTGTCATACAGTATAATTTAAAAAGAAATCAAAATAGTATTTCAGAGTTTAGGGTAATTGACAATAATCGACCGGAATTTAACGAACCCGCTCTGGCTACGATTAGTAAGGATAAACTTTATTTCTTCGGTAATTCACCTTGGTCGGCCTACGATAAAAACTTTCAGCTTGACAGTACTAAGTTTGAAGCGCCGGTTTTGTACCAATATGACATTAAAAAGTAATTTAAAAATGTCATCCTGTCAGTATTTTCAAAAGTGACTTTAATTAAATCTGACAATTTTCATTTTTTTTCTCCTTGGCATAATACTTGTCTTTTCTGAAAGCGTGTCAAAAACACTGCTCACTCGTAGAGGAGTAATCAAAACGAACAATAAAGGAGATTTATATTATGAGTAAAATTATTGGTATCGACTTAGGAACAACCAACTCTTGTGTATCCGTAATGGAAGGTGGAGAACCGGTTGTAATTGCTAATGCCGAAGGAAAAAGAACAACACCATCTGTAATCGCATTTGTGGAAGGTGGAGAAATTAAAGTAGGGGATCCTGCCAAACGTCAGGCGGTGACAAATCCTACGAAGACTATTGCTTCTATCAAACGTTTTATGGGTAACAAATACACCGAAAGCGCAAAAGAAGCATCAACTGTAGCTTATAAAGTGGTTAAAGGAGACAACGACACGCCACGTGTTGACATCGACGGAAGACTTTACACGCCGCAGGAATTATCAGCAATGACACTTCAGAAAATGAAGAAAACTGCTGAAGATTATTTAGGAACAACAGTTACCGAAGCAGTTATCACTGTTCCGGCCTATTTTAACGATGCACAACGTCAGGCTACAAAAGAGGCTGGTGAAATTGCAGGTTTAAAAGTTAGAAGAATCATCAACGAACCTACTGCTGCTGCGTTAGCGTACGGTTTGGATAAATTAGGACACGATCATAAAATCGCGGTTTACGATTTAGGTGGTGGTACTTTCGATATCTCTATCTTAGAATTAGGAGACGGAGTTTTTGAAGTATTATCAACAAACGGAGATACGCACTTAGGTGGAGACGATTTCGACCAGGTAATCATTGATTGGTTGGCTAACGAATTCAATGCTGCTGAAGGTGTAGATTTACGTAAAGACCCAATGGCATTACAACGTTTGAAAGAAGCTGCTGAAAAAGCAAAAATCGAGTTGTCATCTTCAGCACAGACAGAAATCAACTTGCCATATGTTACCGCTACGGCTTCAGGACCGAAACACTTAGTAGTTACTTTAACTCGTGCGAAATTCGAGCAATTGGCTGACACTTTGGTAAAACGTTCTATGGATCCGGTTGCTAAAGCGTTGAAAGATGCAGGTTTATCAACTTCAGATATCGATGAGGTTATCTTAGTTGGAGGTTCTACACGTATCCCTGTAATTCAGGAGCAAGTAGAGAAATTCTTCGGTAAAAAACCATCAAAAGGAGTAAATCCTGATGAAGTTGTGGCAATCGGTGCTGCTATTCAAGGTGGCGTTTTGACAGGAGATGTAAAAGACGTATTATTATTAGACGTTACACCACTTTCTTTAGGTATTGAAACTATGGGAAGCGTAATGACAAAATTAATCGAGTCAAATACAACGATTCCAACTAAAAAATCACAAGTATTCTCAACAGCGGCAGACAATCAGCCATCTGTGGAAATCCACGTGTTACAAGGTGAGCGTCCAATGGCAAACGACAACAAAACAATCGGTCGTTTCCACTTAGACGGAATTCCGCCAGCGCCAAGAGGAGTACCTCAAATCGAAGTTATTTTCGACATCGACGCGAACGGTATCATCCATGTAACGGCTGTTGATAAAGGAACCGGTAAATCACACGATATCCGTATCGAGGCTTCTTCAGGATTGACTCAGGAAGAAATCGAAAGAATGCGTAAAGAAGCAGAATTGAATGCTGAAGCGGACAAAGCTGCTAAAGAGAAAGTTGATAAATTAAACGAGGCTGACAGCATGATTTTCCAAACGGAAAAACAACTTTCAGAGTTCGGAGATAAATTATCAGAAGGAAACAAATCAAACATTCAAGCTGCTTTAGACGAGTTGAAAGCTGCCTACGAAACTAAAGATGTAGACACAGTTCAACCGGCATTGGATAAAATCAACGAAGCGTGGAAAAATGCTTCTGAGGAATTATACAAAGCTCAGGCAGAAGGTCAGACTCATGAGGCACAACCACAAAATGATGCTAACGGAGACCAGACTCAGGATGTAGATTTCGAAGAAGTGAAATAAGCTTTTGAGTTTATATGAAGAAAAACCGGGAATGTAAGTTCCCGGTTTTTTTGTTTTATATCAATTGACTGTAATCTGATTCACTTTTTTTATCCAATAATCATCAGTTACATAAACGTCGTTAATTCCCTTGTAACCTTTTTTTAGAGCGGTTTTTCCAAAAAGTTTGAACATGATTTTCTGGATAAATGGAGGAGGAGATGCAAATAAAGTATCGTCCTTTAATTCATAACCGATGGCGATTCCCTGCCAAAATTCATTGGGTTGCCCTTTGTGGTCTGTTTTCCCTTCGTGCGCCAGTGCCCAAACGGTTCGGATTACTTCCTGCAATTTTCCCGGCGGATCGGAAGAAACCAGAAAAGAACAGACTTTTGAACTGTCCGCAGGTTTAAAAGTGTGCGAAGTGCTTTTGGGAACAATCACAGTTTCGCCTTCGCTTACCCGTATGGTTTTCTTATTCATTAAAAAGTCAAACGAGCCTTCTACAACCGTAAAAGTTTCGTTATAACCCGGATGAATATGTTCCGGCGGGCCGAGACAACCGGGTGGAATGATGCCAAGCCCTTTGATTTCCACTTCACCGTTGTCCTTCTTTATTTTGAGTTCCGCACCATATTCTTTTGTAATCGGGTTGGAAATGATAACAGTTTGTTGCGATAGCAGCAATTTTGCAGTGGGTGAATTTTTATCAAGTGTGACACCTGTTCCCGGTAATGGATTTCCGGTTTTGTCTAAAGTTTGTCCTATTTCGAAAAGCACTGTCATTTCGGTTTATTGCGGGTTTTGATTTAATGGTTTTTACTCTTAAGTCCCGTCGGTTTATGAAGTGGCGGATTTTTGTTGCTGATTTTTCAAATAAAGCTAAAAGTTTGATTGATTTCAACTCGTTCTATTATGAACCGGCGCTAGCTATTTTATAAAACAGCTGTTAGTGGCTGTTTCTTATAGGCAACCAAACATAACCATCTTTGAAATATTCGAATTCAATATGTTGTTTTTTTAATCTTTTATATTCATTATTTGACAAAATTAAACCGTCAAAATATCTTTTTGGAATATAATTTCTTGGATCGAAACCAAGATCATTTACTTCTCTATTTCTAATTTCTCCAATACCATCTTCGTTTATCCAATTTATAATATTCTCATTAGTTACCCTATCCGCTCCCTCGCATTCACAAAAAGCTATTTTAAAATCAAGTTTTAGTTCTTTAATAAATTGGAATAATTGGTCTCTTATTTCACCAAAAAAAGGGAATTCTAAATTTCGTCTATTTCCATCGATTTCCATTTCTTCCGGAAATATTTCAAGGACATAATCAGGTTGTGTATCGAAGTTGGTTTGTGATAAAATATTAGAATAGAGATTTACAATCCTCCCATCTGATAGATTAATTTTTTTTAGAGTTGCTTGGCAATTTTCAGCGATTTGTTTGTCGCTGAAACTTATTCCCATTGACCAATAAAATCCCATTGTTTTTTAGTTTACTGTTTGATGAAATTGACGCTAACTCCCAAATATACAAAATACGGTTCGCAATTAATTATACTAATTTGTGTGAAGTTGTTAAGTTTTATGAAAATTCATTGCTAAATTATTTTGGCATGATTGTAGTATTAAAATTATTTGTATTTTTCAATTCCAAGAAACCTATAAAAAATTATGAAGAAAACAATTTTATTAATTGCGCTTACAATGATTACGTTGGCGGGATACAGTCAGAAAAAGAAAGGAACAGGGAAAGCAGTTGCCGGTACTTCCGCAAAAACTGAAAACGTATCTGTCGAACTGAAAGGGAATAAAATGATTGCCAGTGTAGACAATGTAGGAAAAAAAGAAGAGCTTTTTTCAAAGCCTGTCGAAGCATCGCGTAAAGTTTCGGAAGCTAAAGTTACTAAATTCAAAACACAGGGAACGGATTTGTTCTATATCAGTTGGAAAGAAGAAGGGACTGTAAAAACCGATTTAAAGAAAGAAGATGCTACTGCAATTGTTTCTGAAATATGGGATGTAACAACCAAAACCCAAATGATTGGTAACACCCAAACCACTACACATATCGTTGAGAAAGTATTCTTGGACCGATTAAAAAACGCTTCTGAAACCCAGGAAAAAATGCGTCGCGAAGGCTTTGAGTTTTCCTTATTACCCAACGGCGACTTTATCTTAAAGGATAAAAAAAGCGAAACGAAATATTCCTATAATGCTACCGATAAAAAATATGTTGCAGCCTCAGCAGGTGGTGCAAAGAAAAAGAAATAAGATTCAGATATTCAAAATAAAAAACTCCTCAAAAATTACTTTGAGGAGTTTTTTTATGATCGATTTTTTATTTACTGCAATGCTTTTCCATCGAAAACCACGCCCTGCCATCCAAATTCCATGAAGTTGCGAATGTTCTGATGATCGGTTCCGTCGGGGTTTTCCAAAACGTCAACTCTGTAATAATCGCCAAATAGCTGTAGTGTTTGCTCTATTGTTAACGAATGCGTGCTTGCAAAATAAAATATTTTACAGGAACCGTTGTTCTGATTCGCTTCGTTCACCAGGTTGCCGTTTGTGAAACGGGTGGGAGTAAAACTGTATTTAGCGTCAATGTATTCGATTACTTCAGCAAACGAAATCGTTTCGGGTTGGGTTTTAATTTTTGCAATTAAATCTATTGGCATAATCGTTATTTTTTATCGGAACCAGTTTCCTATTTTTTGGAACATTCTTCCGAAAAAGGTTCGCTTCTTGTATGAAGTTAAAACAATACCAACAGTTACATGAATAGTTTCGTCCTCATTCATAGTTAAGCAATAGCTGTTTGATTTACCAACTATAATGGATTGAGTTTTCATCCCTATAAACGAAAACTCTAAATTATCTCCTTCTTTAGCATTAATTTTATATTTTCCATCAAAATCAGTTTGCGTTCCCTTAAAAGAATTTTTCACAATAATACTTATTCCGGGTAAAGGAATTCCTGATGAATCTTTAATAATTCCTGAAATTTCTTTTTCCTGATTATCATTTTCAAGGTCTAATTTTTTTGAAATAACTTTAGTGTCAGTCTGTTCCGTTTTCGGTTTTTCCTGAGCAGTAGCTACGTTATTTCCAATGCTCAAAAAACTCAAAACAGCTGTGGAAGCTGCAATCCAGATGGAACTTTTCTCTTTTCGTTCAAACAAATCACGATCAAGCTGTGTTTTCTGAAAACGGCCGCAAAGGTGTTTATCAGTTTTTAATGCTTTAATGATTTCAGTATCAGAAGCAAGTGTGAAATCGATTACGTTTTTTTGACAAGAGGTACAAAACCTTCCTTTTTCCACAGGAGTCATGGCTTGCCAGTTTTCATGACAAGGTTCAGGAACGGATATGTTGTAACTTCTTTTCAAAAAGAATAACTCAAAACTTATAACTCATAATTTATAACTACTCCGAAATCTTAATTTCAAACATTTTGTCCCAGTTTTTACCGGTAACGAAAATAGTTTTGGTTTTCGGGTTGTAAGCAATTCCGTTTAACACGTCTAAATCCGGATGTTTGCTCACTTTTGATTTTAAATCCGTTAAATTGATAACCGCTTCCACAGCTCCGTTTTTGGGATTGATGATCGCAATAGCATCCATTTGGTAGATGTTGGCATAAATTTTCCCGTCAATCCATTCCATTTCGTTTACGGCCTTGATTTTGGATCCGGCTGTATAAACGTTGATATATTCCACTTCTTTGAAATCAGCAGGGTTTACAAAATAGATTTTTTCGGAACCGTCAGACATCAAAAGGTTTTTACCGTCGTTAGTTAAACCCCAGCCTTCCATGTTTTTGAAGTATTTGAAGGTTTTTTCTTTTTCAAACGTATCTAAATTGTACACGTATCCTTCGTTGTTTTGCCAAGTGATCTGGTACACTTTATTGTTTAAAACGGTACAGCCTTCTCCGAAAACAGTATCCGGTAATTCTACAATCTTTGTTACTTTTCCGGTTTTGTAGTCGGTTTTGCGTAAAGATGATTTTCCGCGCACGCCGCTTCCGTTTCCGGCACCGTTTCCGGTACTTTCAATCAAAACATCGTTATTGAACTCCAATCCCTGCGTATACGCTTTCAAATCATGTGGATAGGTGTTTACGATGGTATATTTCAAAAGTTTAGGTTCAATGTTGGAAACCAATTCCACACGGTAGGTAGCTTCGCTGTTTTCTCCTTCATAATAAGCCAATGCTTTGATGTTCTGGTAGCCTAATTTTTGATCGGCAAACGGGAAATCCAGTTTTTCGTTTCCTTTTACGGATCCGATTTTTTTGTCGTTGATATAGTAAATTACAGAATCAACTGCTTTGTTTTCCGGATTCTTTAGGGTCAGGGAAAAGGATTCCTCAGGCTTATACTGTACTTTAAAGTTGTCAGAATTGATGGAAAATAAGTTTTCTTCATTTTTTTTTGTACTGTCGCACGAAACAATGATTGTACTTAATAAAATGAAAGCTAACGAGTTATATTTTTTCATTGGTTTAAAATTAATAAAAGCAATATACAACGATATTTTATATCCTCAAATTGCCTTGCAAAAAAATAAAAAAGTTGTACATTTGCAACGGCAAGTCCTACACGACCAGCTCCTGCAGACTCCTCCAGGGTGGGAACGCAGCAAAGGTATGTGGTTGTAGCGGTGCGATGTAGGTCGCTTGCCATTTTTTTAAAGCTTAAAGCAAAAAATAAAATAGTATTAAGTATCTCCCTTGAGGAGATTTTTTTATTTTAGGACCATTCAAACTCTGGCAATGGTTTTATCCTGGCAAATCGTTCGTTTCAATCTTAAAGAAACCTTTTCAATTTCTTACGGCAGTTATTCCTTCAGGGAAGCGCTTGAAGTGCAACTTTCCAAACACGGTTATTCGGGTTATGGTGAATGTACCGGAATTGATTATTATCACATCAGTTTATCGGATTTTGAACAAAAACTGCACACTATTAAGCATCAGATTGAAAGTCAGAAGATTAACCATCCAACAGATTTTTATCGGTTTTTAGAAAGTTTGCAGTTACCGAGTTTCCTTCGTTCGGCTTTGGATTGTGCGTATTGGGATTTGTTTGGAAAATTGGAAAACCGCAGTTTTATCGAACTGAATGCCATCAAAATAAACGATTTACCGGAATCTTCCATTACCATAAGTGCCGCACCGATTGAGGAGCAACTTTCAAAAATTGAAAAATCGTCCTGGCCAAAATTTAAAGTGAAATGCAATCATTTTGAGGAGAAAGAAATCGAAAGGCTTGTAAATTGCGGTAAAACCATCGCTTTAGATGCTAACGGAAGTTATTCGGTTGAACAATGCAAATGGTTGGAAAACTATGAACTTTCAAAGCAGTTTACCTATGTGGAACAGCCGATGAAACCTTCAAAAGAAAATTATTCCAATCTTGATTCTGATGCATTCCCGAATTGGATGGCTGATGAAGATTGTCAGGAAAACATCGATTTGAAAGAACTTCAGCCACATTACCCAAGCATCAATATCAAACTCGTAAAATGCGGCGGGCTGACTCCTGCTTTGGAATTGATTAAAAATGCCCGTGCGTTGAATTTCAAAATTATGATTGGCTGCATGACGGAATCTACGGTTGGAATTTCTGCAGGCGCTGTTTTAGTGCCACTGGTTGATTTTGTCGATTTAGACGGCGCTAATTTAATTGCCAATGATATTGCAGACGGTTCCAAAATTGAATTCGGAAAAGTGCTTCTTTCTGAAAAACCGGGCTTGGGAATTCAGATTTTATAGTCGGAAAACGTCTAAAAATGCTTACTTTCGCAGTGCTTTACTAAAATCAATCAAATGAATAAAGTGGTTTTGATTACCGGAGGTTCATCCGGAATTGGGAAATCCGTTGGTGAATTTTTGCATCAGAAAGGGTATACGGTTTACGGAACCAGTAGAAATCCTGAGCGAATTGAAAATTCTGTTTTTCCGTTAGTTGCTTTGGATGTTCGTAACACTGAAAGCATTAAAAAAGCGGTCGCAGAAGTTATCGAAAAATCAGGTCGCCTGGATGTTGTCATCAACAATGCAGGTGTCGGAATCACTGGTCCTTTGGAAGAAATTCCACTGGAAGAAATCAAAAACAATTTTGAAACCAATTTTTTCGGCCCGATCGAAGTGATGAAAGCGGTTTTACCACAAATGCGCACTCAGAAATCAGGTTTGATTATCAACGTGACTTCTATTGCCGGTTATATGGGGTTGCCATACCGAAGCGTATATTCCGCTTCAAAAGGTGCTTTGGAACTGATTACCGAAGCTTTGCGGATGGAAACCAAATCCTTCGGGATTCATATAACGAATGTGGCTCCCGGGGATTTTGCCACTAATATTGCAGCGGGACGTTATCATGCGCCGGTTGTCAAAGGTTCGGCTTATGAAACAGTCTACGGAAATATCCTGAAAGAAATGGATTCCCACGTAGACAGCGGCAGCGATCCGAATGACATGGCTTTGGCAGTTTATGCGATCATGCAAAAACCAAATCCTGATATCCATTATAAAGTAGGAGCTTTTATGCAGAAATTTTCGATAGTACTGAAACGGGTACTTCCGGATAAAATGTATGAGAAATTATTAATGAACCATTATAAGTTGTAATTTTGCAACCGATTTATCAAATTTAGAAACACAACTATTGTATATATGAAGTTTTTTATTGACACAGCAAATTTAGAGCAGATTAAAGAAGCTCAGGCGTTAGGGATTTTAGATGGTGTTACCACAAACCCGTCGTTAATGGCAAAAGAAGGTATCACCGGAAAAAATAATATCCTTAAACATTATGTGGATATCTGTAATATCGTAGACGGTGATGTAAGTGCCGAAGTGAACGCATTGGATTTCGAAGGTATGATCAAAGAAGGTGAGGAGCTTGCTGATTTACACGAGCAAATCGTTGTAAAATTACCAATGACAAAAGAAGGCATAAAAGCCTGTAAATATTTTTCAGACAGAGGAATCAAAACGAACGTAACATTAGTGTTCTCGGCAGGTCAGGCTTTATTGGCTGCTAAAGCGGGCGCTACTTATGTTTCTCCGTTCTTAGGTCGTTTGGATGATGTTTCTACAGATGGTTTAAACTTAATTGACGAAATCCGTCAGATTTATGACAACTATGCTTTCGAAACACAGATTTTAGCAGCATCCGTTCGTCACACTATGCACGTGGTTAACTGTGCTAAAATTGGTGCTGATGTAATGACCGGGCCTTTATCATCTATCACAGGATTATTGAAACACCCTCTTACGGATATCGGAATCGCTCAGTTTATTGCGGATTACGAGAAAGGGAATAAGTAATTAGTATTCAGTCGCAGTTTTCAGTTATTCACTTTACTTAAAAAATAAAAAAGGATTCAATTTTATTGAATCCTTTTTTTATACTGTTTTTTCTGCGACTGCGACTGTAAACTGCGACTGTAAACTGCGACTGTAAACTGCGACTGTGAACTGTGACTGAAAACTATTTTAAATATTTCTCAAAATCGGCATCAAATAAACTGATGAATGCGTTTTTAATAGTGCCATCAGGGTTTAATAACATGGTTCTGTGGATTTTTGTGATAACCCATTCGTCTTTCAGTTTTTGGCAATCGCTGGCATGTAATTCTACGGTATTCTGAAAAGCATAGTTGCCTAACGTGCTTGTCCATACTTCTTTCGATTCGTCAATATTGATGGCGATAAAATTAAGTTCCGGGTGTTTAACCTTAAGTTCCATGACTTTTTTATGAGCACCTTCCAAATGTGATTTCGCACTGATAGTCCAGAAGAAAACAACGGTTGGGCCGTTTACCATGTGATTGAAATCTACTTTTTCGCCAAAAACATTAATGAAATCTTCTTTAGGTAATTTTTTACCTGGTGTTAAGAACTGTACCGCATCACTGATTTTTTTAATTTCATTATGCTTGCTCTTATCTGTAGACAATTGGAAATACCTGTCGAAGAATTTCTTGTTGTTCGACATGTTTTGGTCTTCAAGCAAATACATAAAAGCAATGTTGTTCAAAACCGCATTTTTGATTTTCTTGTTGTCAATAAGCGTATCGGTAATGTTCAGCTTTTTGATGTTGTATTCCAATGCCTGTTTTTCGTACTGGTTTTCGCTGCTGCAATCCCTGTAAACATAATTGTTCAGCATGGTATTCAGGTAACGGACAAAGGGAACGAATGTGCTTAGTTCTTCATTGTTGAAGTCTATATTTTTCCGGTAAGCATAATAATCTTTCGGTAAATTTCTGCAAACGTCTTCGCCGGTTCTTCTTTTGTGTGCAATCGGGTAGATCTCTTTTTTGGCCAAATGGGTTAAATCTACATAAGCTTTTGCATACTGATCGAATTTTTCATCCCAGCCGATTTCCGTTTTACGACGTAAATAGAATGATTTTTTTACGTTGTATGCAGAATCAATGCTTTTTGAAAACTGTTTATAGTCTTTATCGTAAACATCAAACGAAGCGTTTCGGTCTTCCTCATTTTTAAGGAACATCTCGATCAGGAAATTGTTTTTAAGATTACCTCTCCCACAGAAAACAAGCGAATTGTCGAATTCTTTGGTGTTCAGGCGAATCATCAAACTGTCGTTCTTGTCGAAATAAATGTATTGGTATTCCGGCTCGTGCTTGAAGGTGTACATGCCCGGTGCCAACGAATCGATTTTTTTAAGGAAACGGTTGTTTTTGTCTAATAAAATGGAGTCGATTACCTCGTTGTCTTTCAGTAAAAGGACATAACGGTTATTCGGATTTACGATTTCTCCTCCAAAATAAGCCGTGAAATTGTCATCCTTAAACTCCTTCTTACAGGAACATAAAGAACAAAGGGTAACCGCTGTTAACGGAAGTAGTAGGTTTTTAAAATAGGCAAACATTCAAAATCAGTTAATTACCAAAACAAAAGTAACTTTGTAATACTTAACTTGCTGTTAATGTACAGTTAAATTAAGCATAAAGACATTCTAAATAAACCGGCTCAAAACTCCGTTATTTTTTCTACTTTTGCAACACTTTTATAAAAAATAAGAAATCAATGTTAACAGTTTCAAATTTATCGGTACAATTTGGCAAGCGAATTTTGTTCGACGAAGTAAACGTGACTTTTACCCAAGGTAACTGCTACGGTATTATTGGTGCAAACGGTGCCGGAAAATCAACGTTCTTAAAAATATTATCGGGAGATATCGATCCTACTTCGGGACGTGTTATTCTTGAGCCGGGAAAACGTATGTCGGTTTTAAACCAGAACCACAATATGTTCGACGAACATACCGTTTTGGAAACCGTTTTGATGGGGAATAAAGTATTGTTTGCCATTAAAAAGGAAATGGATGATTTATATGCCGATTACGACGATAAAAATGCCGACAGAATTGGAGAATTGCAAATGCAGTTTGACGAAATGAACGGATGGAATGCCGAGTCTGATGCGGGAGCCATGCTTTCCAATTTAGGAATCGGAGCGGAACATCACTACACGATGATGAGCGACATGGAAGGAAAGATGAAAGTACGTGTGTTATTGGCACAGGCGCTTTTCGGAAACCCGGATGTACTGATCATGGATGAGCCTACCAACGACCTTGACTTTGAAACGATCGGTTGGTTGGAGAATTTCTTAGCGAATTATGACAATACGGTTTTAGTGGTTTCTCACGACCGTCACTTCCTCGACGCGGTTTGTACGCATGTTTCGGATATCGACTTCGGGAAAATCAACCATTATTCCGGTAACTATACTTTCTGGTATGAGTCGTCTCAATTAGCGGCTAAACAGCGAGCACAGCAAAATAAGAAAGCGGAAGAGAAAAAAGCGGAATTAGAAGAATTTATCCGTCGTTTCTCGGCGAACGTTGCAAAATCCAAACAGGCAACTTCCCGTAAAAAAATGATCGATAAATTGAATCTGGATGAAATAAAACCGTCAAGCCGTCGTTATCCTGCCATTATTTTTGATCAGGAAAGAGAAGCGGGAGATCAGATTTTAAATGTTCAGGGATTAAGTTATACTTTGGAAGGAGAGACCTTGTTTAAAGATATCGATTTGAATATGGCCAAAGGCGATAAAGTTGTGGTTTTTTCAAAAGATTCCCGTGCAACTTCAGCCTTTTATGAAATCTTAAACGACAACTTAAAAGCCGATAGCGGAACTTACGAATGGGGAATTACAACCACACAATCGTATTTACCGGCAGATAACCACAGTTTCTTTGAAAACGATTTGACTTTGGTGGACTGGTTACGTCAATGGGCGAAAACAGAACCGGAAAGAGATGAAGTATACGTTCGCGGATTCTTAGGAAAAATGATTTTCTCAGGAGAAGAAGCTTTAAAAACAGGACGTGTTTTATCAGGAGGAGAAAAAGTACGTTGTATGTTGTCAAGAATGATGCTGATGAGAGCCAACGTGTTAATGCTTGACGAGCCAACCAATCACTTGGATTTGGAGTCGATTACAGCCTTCAACAACTCGTTGAAAAACTTCAAAGGTTCAGTATTGTTCACAACACATGACCACGAGTTTGCACAAACGGTTGCCAACAGAGTAGTGGAAATCACGCCAAACGGAGTTATCGACCGTTACATGACTTTCGATGATTACTTAGATGATCCGAAAATCAAAGAATTGAGAACGAAGATGTATTCTTAAATACAATAAAATCCCGCTTGTACAGCGGGATTTTTTGTTTCATATTATAGGTCTTTCGGAACTAATTTGTTTTGCGGTTTTGTCAGTAGTGATATAGGTAAACCGACACACAGGATAATTATTACTATTCCCTTTAAAGCGCCAATAAAATTTAATGGAAATTGGGGAGTATTTGAAAGTGGTAAAATGATAAGGTTCATAAATCCCCAAATGAATAAGCCGTATATAAGGCCTTTAATGATTTTATTATTTGTAAAAGAAATGATCCTGTTCATTATAAAGTAGTAAAAAGCGGCAAAACTTATAGCAATTAAGAAATGTAACAGCGCTCCATAAAGTATCATTTCGTATCCGCCTGTGAATGCTTTTTCTCCAAAAATACCACTGGATATAAATTTAAAAACTCTTTCAGCATTCATTTTTCCAAGAAATATAACCGCGGCAAGGCCATCTAATAGCCCTGCAATGAAGCCTGTTGTAAGGATTTGCTTAAATATGGTTTTCATAATTGTTTTAGTTTTTCAGGTAATTACGTTTCAGTGAACTAATAGCCATTATGTTTGCTTTGTTAAATTTATAATAAAATTCCTATATTTGATAGATATACTTCAGTGTTTAAAAAACATTTTTTGTGCATAAAAATTACAATAATTTAATAAAATTAACAAAAAAGATAGGTAAACATAAATGAAGTGTAACATAGAATTAAAAGTAATTGATTTTTGATAAAATACTTTTGCCATGTCTAACTAATCACAAAAACAATGAAAAAAATTTTTACGATTTTAATTGTATTGGTCTGTTTTTCAGTAAGGTCGCAAACGCTTTATCCTTACCTGCAAAACGCAATGCCATCATCAATTTATGTCAATTGGAAAACTGACAGTAATCCGGAATCCATTGTGGAATACGGTACTACTTCTTCCAGTTTGAATGTTACCACAACCGGTAATACCAACATCTTTACGGACTCCGGATATCCCGGGAATTATTATTACCATTCCGTAAAACTGACTAATCTTACGCCAAACACGAAGTATTATTACAGAATTAAAACGGGAGCCGCCGTGTCTGCAATCCACTCTTTTAAAACACTGCCACTTCCAGGCCAGGCTGCCACTGCGGATGGGCATATCCGCTTTTTGATAATGGGGGACAATCAGTTGAAAGCCGTTCCGCGTTATGATTCTTTGGTTTCGGCTGCAAAAAGAAAAATTAAACAAAAATGGGGTTCGAATCTATCACCGGAAGATAACATTGCCATGACGTTTATGGTTGGGGATCAGGTAGATGTAGGAACTCTGGATCATTATGAGAACGTTCATTTTAAGAAAAACAGAGGCCTTTCTGCTAATATTCCGATTCAGACCACGGTTGGAAATCATGAAACCTATGGGACTTTAGGAATGAGTTCTTATTACGATCATTTTTACATCAGTGAAATCAGTTATAAGGGGATTACTTCAGGAAATGAAAATTATTATGCGCATCAGGCCGGGAACGTTTTGTTTATCAGTTTGAGTTCTGAACATACAGGTGCAGCGCAATTGACTTGGTTACAACAGGTTTTAGCCGCAGCAAATACGGATACGACGGTTGATTGGATTTTTTCTTTAAGCCACAGACCTTATCAGGCCGAACAATATGTAGGTGATATTTCCACTTGGGTTAGGAATACCGCAGTTCCTTTATTAGTAACTTCCTCAAAATATGCAATGCACATCGGGGCGCACCATCACTTGTACCACAGAGGACAATTAAAGAATACGCCAACGTACAATATTATTTCGGGAGGAACTGCGTGGGATCAGTATTGGGGATCTTCAACCGAACAGGACTTTGATGATGTTCAGAAAACAATATGCAACTGGATTTATCAAATTGTTGATATTGATGTGGTTAACGGAAAAATGGATATCGAAAGTTATTCCATAGGAAGTGTGGACCGTTGGAAGAACAATCAGCTGATGGACACCTTTCACAGGTATAAAAACCAGCCGGCTCCTGCAAAACCTTCTATTACCAATACTTTTCCGGCAAGTGTTACTTTGCCTTTAACGGTTAATGGATCGGCTTTTAGTACCACAACAAATGAATTGTTGAATACAAGTCAATTTTTGATTTCACAGTCGCCAACTTTCGATATCATTAAAAAAGAAGTGTACCGTGATTTTGAAAATTTATATGGGAAATACGGAACGCAAAAGGATTCTACGGTAAATATCAATTTAGGTGTGGATATTACCAAAATGACTTTGGCTTCCAATTCACTTCCTAACGGACAGTATTATGTGAAATTGCGTTACAGGGACCGAAATTTGGAATGGTCACCATGGAGCGATGTTAAAACACTTACAATCTCCGGAAGTACTGTTGTAAATACTGAAATAACCACAGATGCAGCAACATACGCTCAAAATGCAGCCATCAGGGTTAATTATACGGATGCTCCGGCAAGTACTTCCACTTGGATTGGTTTGTATAAAGAAGGGCAGACCCCGGGCGCTGTAGCTTCTCAGGCATGGCAATACACAAACGGCAGCGCCAGTGGTTTCATAAATTTCGCCAGCGGATTACCTAACAAAGGCCGTTACTTCGCAGCCATTTTTTCTAACGGAGGTTATACGGAAATCGCAGCCCGAAAATATTTTTACGTTGGACCTGTTCCGGTATTAAGTACGAATCAGGCGGAGTATCCGGTAGGAGCGTCGGTTACGGTTACCTTTAGTAATGGTCCGCAGTTAACCAACGACTGGATCGGTATTTATAAGATGGGTGTTACGCCGGGAGGTAGTGTGGCTTCTACGGCTTGGCAATATGTGACAACTGCTTCTGGATCAAAAGTGTTTAATAACCTGCCAAAAGGGTATTATTATGCGGAATATTATCTGCAAAACGGATACAACGCAATTGGAAACAAAGTGTTCTTTAAAGTAGGGGATATTGTAACAGAATTATGGATCAATAAGCCGGTTTATGATTTAGGGGAACAAATTACAGCTTCCTGGACCGATGCTCCGGGAATTGTAAAAGACTGGTTGGGGATTTACCGTCAGGGCGATAACCCAAATGTAAATCCGTTGGTGAGTTATACTTATTTTAATGGACTTGCGGAAGGATCAACGAATATTACCGGAGCCAATATTCCAACACAAACCGGAAATTATTTCCTTGTAATGTTTACCAATGATTCTTATAACGAAGTGTCTAACCGTGTAACTTTCCAAGTGGTTTCTAATCTGGATAAAGATGAATTTAAGATTGATAACGGCTTAAAAGTGTATCCGAATCCGACTAAAAATGACAAACAGACTTTCATCCAGTCGGAATATCCTATTGATATGATTGAGATATTCAGTACGGAAGGGAAACTGCTTTACGCAACCAAAAACGTAAACAACAATAAATACTCCCTGATTACTCAGGATTTACCTAAAGGTGTTTATGTTTTAAAAATCCATTCCCGAAAATTATTTACAGCGAAACTGATTGTGGAATAATTAGTTGAATAACAGAATTGAAAATCCCGCTTTTATAGCGGGATTTTTTGTTTTTTAGAACGTATAATGTTGTTACTGTTTTATTTGCGATTGTATAAAAACGGTTTTTATCAGAAGATTTACTTCAATCTTACAAAAAAAGAATGTTTAGGAATAGTAAATTTTTGTATTCCATAACCGTTTGTTGACGGAAAAGAAGAATACAACTCCATTACATTATTTTGGGTGTTTATTGTTTTAACAATTCCGCAATGTCCCCAGATTTCCGTCCAAAATTGTACAAAATCCCCTTCGCAGACTTCATTTATGTTTTTTATCGGAATCCCGACACCTTTTTCAATAAGTGAATAGTACACGCCTTTAGGAATATCAGAATCCGTCTTTAATAAGTCATGAATATTCTGGGTTGTAATAATTCGTATTCTTTGTTTATCAATAGCGTTTAAACTTTGAACTTTTTCTAGTATTTGAATTACTAATTCCGTGCATACCGCTTTTTCATAAGTTGCTGAAATTTCGGGGCCATATTTTTTCACATTGTTTACGATTAACTGATTCTTTTTGGGAATATCTGTTACTCTTGTTGTTTCCTCATTGGTTTTTGCTGAAAGTAGGTTTTCCGTTTTCTTAGCATCGGTACAACTAATTGAAATAAGTATAAAAGGCAGAAGTAATTTTAAAGGCATCATTTTCAGAGGGTTTGTTTACTTGTTCATAGAAATAACAGGGGAACTTAAAATAAATTAAAGCCCGTGTATCTCTAAAACGATAAAATCACCTCTTACGTATGCGGGAGAAGTTTTTTGCAAAGTAATTTTCCGTAATCAAACTTCCATTTTGAAAAAAACTTCACGCCTTAACACTCAAAAAAACTGCTGAGTTATTATTCGAAACCCTCTATGTATTTCAGCAGCAAACACTTGCTGTTCTTTACAATGTCCAGCATTTTGTCAAAATTAGATATATCTGAATTGTAAAATTTCAGTAAATCAGCTGTCAGTTCTCCTGCTTGTTGTTCGTCTAATTCATGGTTTCGGATAAAACCTATAAGCGATGCCCCAATCCCAAAGAAATCATAAGCATACTTGTCGTGTAAATGTTTGGCCAAAGCATAATTTTCCATAGGGTTTAAGTCGCCTGAAAAATAACCGTTTGGAAACCCGCAGATGGCTTCGTATGATTTGTCTGTCGGGACGATCATTACCATTATTTGTTTGTCCAAATATTCAACAGGGGATTTGTTGATGGTTTCTAACAATAAAAGTTCTTCATCGCCAAGGGATAAGCCCCATTCTGAGACGTTTGAAAAATCGACTTCTTTTGCCTTTTTTAAAAAATTCTCTTTTCGTATGAAAAATTCGGATGGCGTGGAAAGGTAGCCGATATGTTCCCCGTCTTCAAAAGCCGCAGGGTCGATTCCGGACAAGTCATATCCTTCGGTATCATCAAGGTCATGATACATTGTTGCATGTGTACTGGTATATTCGGCCTGACCTAAATCATCTAAAGTAATAATGATGGATTTGCCTGTATTGTTTTTTCTGAAGGTTTGAAACGCCTCGATTACTTCATCTAAAGATGTATGTCCTTCAATTATATAGTTGTCAAAAAGATCGGTTTCCAGGAACTTTATTTGCATAGTCATTGTTTAAATAGTTTACATGTTTTGCAGCTTGTGGCGATGCCGGCTAAGCGGAATAATATTGGTTATTTTACTCGGAATGTGTTCATAATGCTTAATTCTTTTTCATTGTTTTCATTAGAACCTTTCATTTCGGTCAGGCATTCTAAAGTATACACTTTATGATTTTTAATACAGACATAACGCACCCACATATACTTGTCAACCCGTAATCGTTTTTCATAGAATTGATAATTGTCCAGCCTTGTTATTCGTGTGTAATTTTCAGAATTGATTGTTTTCTCGAAAGAAGAGGTCCCGCTTCCAAGTCTTGAGCAATCCGAGACCTTTAACTTTATTAGAGGTATTTTGGGTTTTTCAATAGTATTAGTATCCCTTGTTATTTCAAACATAGTACAAAACAGGTTCTCACATTTTTCAGAAATGATATTAAAATTCAGATTTTCAGAATAATATTGAATAGAATACTCATCCGTTTCATATTTAATAAGCCTGTTTTCGGCTTTCTGTTGTGAAAAGGAAACATTGATAAAAAGTCCAAAAAACAGTATCAGTATGATTTTCATTCGTGTGTTTTTTAAGTTTTTACGGTTAGTGTATGTTGAAGAGGATAAAGTATCATTGGTTATATGCTCATCGCTTAAAATCACTAAAGTCTGTTTATACTTCATTAAGCATAATTTCATAACTCTCATTATCAAAACTAACAAGTGTTACTTCTTCAATTTCAGGGTGTTCCTTTAAAAAATCCTTTATTGTGGTAACAGCAATTTTGGCAGCCCTATCTTTTGGGAATCTGTAAATTCCGGTACTGATACCCGGAAATGCTATTGTCTTGCAATTATTTTCAATCGCTAGTTTTAAAGCATTTTTATAACAATTGGTCAGTTTTTCATCTTCGTTTTTGTTGCCGTTGTTCCAAACCGGGCCAACGGTATGGATTACATATTTAGCTGGTAATTTTCCTGCTGTTGTTATAACAGCTTCACCGACTTTACAGCCGCCTTGTTTGGCTATTATTTTTCTGCAGTCTTCAAGGATTTCCGGGCCTCCTGCACGATGAATGGCGCCGTCAACACCGCCGCCGCCCAAAAGAGACGTATTCGCGGCATTTACAATTGCATCAACTTTAATCTTGGTTATATCGCCTTCGATTACGTTTATTTTTCCCATTGTGTTTGGATTTTATATTTGCATGAAAGAGAAAACACCAGAAGGAATGCAAAAACGATATTTTTCATGATAGTATTTTACTAATTAAGTACAAAACCACAAGGCACTGAATTCCTCGTGGACTTCTTTCGAATTCAGTTCTTCAACAGCTTTAATAATCCACTTGGAATCCGAATCGGAAAACCAAATTACAACAAAATCATTACCTGTATTAAAGTTGAATACACTGTTTTCTGCTTTTAATTCTTTTAAAGCCGATAAAATAACGCCCATGAATTTAGTAAACAGTTTCGCTTCCTCATCATACATAGCGTCAGTTTCACGTTCAAGATGACTGAATGTAATTCTGAAATCATTATTAATTTCAGTAAATAAAGGATTTAATGCGTTTAGGGCGGTTGTATCGTAATTGTCCCATTCGTCTACACTATACTTATAATAAGCATCATCGCTTTTTATTTTGGAAAGTGTATTATAAGACGGAACCAGCTCATTCACTTCATATTCATCTCCCGGATGAATGGCATAAGCATATAAATCCGGATGCTCAGATTTTAGTTTGGTCACATTTTCGGAAACCGCTGTTTTTATGCTGATTTTTAAGTTATCCCATTTTTCGGAATTCCAGAAAACATCCTGCACATTTTCGGATTTAGGTGTTTTTGGCACCCAAAATTGCCACCATTGTTTAGCCATAGTTGATAATTGTCTTGGTCAAAAGTAAAAATACATTATTAAAAATCGTGCAGTTATTGCTAATTCTGTTGAAGGAATTTAATAAAAGCATCATCATTACCGTTGAAAACATCATAGTCGTTACTGTAACTATTTAAACTGTAATCAGGCATTTTTTGCCATATCGTCCAGGAATTGTTCTTCCAAACCGCCGGGATATTTGGGGTGCTGCCATTGTTGTAGTCGGCGATCCATAAGGCATATTTTCCAAAAGCCGGATTGTTGATTTGCGCGTTCCCGATATTGGTATCGGTATACAAAATGGGCTTTCTTCCTGTTTTTTGCTGGAGGATTTTTAAAAAGGTCAATAAGTTTTTTTGGATGAGCGTCTTGTCACAGCCTTTGTCAATACTGTTTTCTTCGAAATCCACAATGGGAGGGAAGTCGGTACTGGAAAGGGGTCCGATGGTAGAAAGGAAATAATTAGCCTGCTGCGTCGGATCATCCGAACAATGATAAAAATGATATGCACCTCTAACAAAACCATTGCCCTGAATCATAGCCCAATTGCTTTTGAAATCCGGATCGGTATACGTAACGCCTTCCGTGGCTTTGCAGATTACGAAAGAGAGTTTATTTCCTTTGGCATTCAGATAATCAATTTCATCACCCTGATAATGAGAAATATCGATGCCGTAAACCAAAGTATCGGCATTGGATTTATTTTCCGTTTGAATATCGTTAAAATTCGCTTTATTTTTTGCGTAATAACCGATTGAAAAAAACGTAATCAAAGAGAATAGGAGGAAACGTAGTTGTGTTGTCATACAATTGTTTTGAAAATTAAAAATGTAAGATTTTTTGTAAAAATAAAAAATCCGTCACAAGTAAATGCAGTGACGGATGTTTTTTTGATAGGTTGTTGTTTTAACTGTTGTTTAAAACTACTGATAGCATTAGTTTTTATTTTGTATTAATTTTTGCTTTTAGGTTATATCCTTTAACGGTTATCAATTCTTCGACATAAGTTCCCATAAACGGTACTGCCTTGTTGTCTATTATTTTGTAAAACTCCTTTGGATATTCTTGTTCAATAAGTTTAGGGTTTAAATTAGAAACATCAAACCAAACTGATTTGTCAAATTTGATTTTTTTAGGTTTGATTACTTTATCTTTTTGGTATTTATTGTATTTATAAGGACTGCCAGGGCATGCCCATTTTCCATTTTTTGTTTTATATAAATCAAAATACTGATATTTTTCGTGATACAGTTTTCCACAATACTCCCCCACAAAAAGTAGAACATTATCATATTTGCTAAAGTTTGGTTTCCCAAAATGATCTAAAGCAGTAAAAGTTATTATATTCTTAGGAAAATTTCCATAAATATTTTTCTCGATTTTATATATTGACTTGAACTTTGCATCAAATAACTCAATGTCGTTACAGTAATAAGGCTGTATTTCTCCAGTCACGTCGATTTTTTTTCCAATAAAAATATAGTAATTTGTTGGTTCAATTTGTTCACAACTCACATATTCTACGCAAGGTTCTCGTTCTAATTGAATTTTTATACTTTTCATTTTGAGCAAATCAGAGACTAAATATTTTTGTGTAATATGTCTGTGAACAGAAAAGAAAATTGAATCTGTGAGTCTTGCTGTAATAATGAAATGACCTGTTGAATCAGAATGTGTTACATATTTTTTATTCTTACATAATTCTTGATAGCCGTCCCAATTTTTTGAGTCAAATGCTTTCTTTCTAAATTTTCTTAATGTATCATTTACATCAATTCCAACAAAACCATTTACCTTAAAAGTATTTAAAGCAGTCCCTTCAATTCTAACAACCTGTGATTTAGAGAACTGAAAGCTAAATAATAGTAAGAATATAAAGATTTTATTAATCATGTTTTTGGAATAAGATTGCGTACAACTTCTAAATACGTTTTCAAAAGACATCTACACCAACCAAATATACTAAAATTCCTGCAAGACAATCAATCAAAAAAGCACCTTGTTTTTAAAACCTATGATTGCGAGAAGCTGTGATCAAAAATAATTTTGAAAAAAAATAATCACAAAACTGTGATCAGAATTTTTTATTTTAAAATAAAATCACAATCTTGTGATCAAATTAAAAAACTGCGAAAAAAAAATCACAGTCTTATAAAAATCAATTCGTATGGTAAGCAACCGGGACTTTAGAACCACTTTAGGCATCACACAGGAAGAATTAGCTATGTTGTTAAAAACGACCAAAAGCCAAATCGCGATGTTTGAACTCGGGGTACGGGATTTACCAGCCGCCAAAATGCTGAAACTCGTTACGTTGTACAATCACGTACAAAGCAAACAGCAGGAAAACACCACAGTGATACACGATAAAGCGGAAAACGCCAAATGCATACCAATGCTTGAGCGGGAACTCAGCAACAGCGAAATGGAAGTATACCTGCTAAACCGAGAACTGGAGCAATTAAAAGCGAAGTATCAGAAAAGCGTTTCCGTTTTGGAATTAGCCGCGTTTCTGGAAACCGAAACTTCGGAAAAAGATAAACTTTCACAGGGTTTAACAGAAGTTTTGCGCATTAAAGCCAAGAGAGGCATTGATAAGTATGGCAAGACCGTTCAGTTACAATGCGAACTTAAATTAAAGGCGGTGCAGCAGTATCAAAAGGAATTAAAAAAAGAGTTGGAGCGCTATAATGAGCAATCCTGATTTTTTTTTTCCTATTCTTCAACCTTATAGAATAGCGGAGAATTAAATGGACTAAACACCTTTTTCAATTTTGACGGACAGTAAATTACATTTTGTCTCTCTTATTGTCTTTCTTAAATGTTTTTATCGTCAAACAGGTCAATAACAAAGTCATTCCCAGAAAAAGTACAGATAAAATCCCATAAACCAATACTGCCTGTTCGTGATAAACTATAGCAGTATTTTCATCGAAATAGTTTCCTTCTGAATTATAATTTAGTGCCAGACGTTCTGCAAATACCAATACCAAAAGGATTGTTATTACTGTTAAAGCCGCTGTGCCAATTGTGAAAAGTATTCGTTTCATTGTTGTTATTGTGTCGTCACGCCATTACCGCTAACTTTTAAACAAATTGCTTTTTCAAAGGAAAATCCTGTTTGATGCTTTCAAGTTTTTCTTTATCCAGTGGTTTGTTCAGAAAGCGGATTACACAAGGATTTTCTTCGGCCCGTTTCAGATCATCAGGGTGTACCGAAGTGGTAATCATCATGATGATGCAGTTTGTCTTGATTGTTTCGGAAAGTTTTGAGTATTCATCAAGGAATTCGTGACCGTTCATTCCCGGCATATTAATATCGAGGAAGATAAGCTGAGGAAGCATCTGTGGCGTATTCTCTAATGAAATCAGATAGTTGAGCGCTTCAATTGCGGATTCATGTAAAACGACTTCTTCTGCAAAATGGTTTTTTTCTGCCAATCGTTTTGCAATATAACGATCTGTTGCGCTATCGTCTATAACGAGAATTTTTTTGAAATAAGGGTTTGTAATTGTATGATCCATAAGTAAAAGTTAGTTTAGTTATTTGGGATTTTAATAGCGAATGTGGTTCCTTCACCAATTTCAGATTGCACTTCTATATTACCATTAAGTTTGCTGATTGCCTCTTTTACGATATAAAGCCCGAGGCCTGAGCCAACAGATTCATGCGATACCCGATAAAACATATCGAATATTTTCGGATGTAATTCTTTGCGGATTCCGATACCGTTGTCACTGATAACAATATTTGCCTCGGTAGTGGAAGAATCTATTTTTATATTGACAAAAGGATCGGTAACATTAGGATTTTGATACCGGATGGCATTTGAAATGAGATTGTTTAAAATGGTAACCAGACGGTTTTTATCGGAATGAAAGGGAATATCACCACTGATATCAATTTTGAAATCAACTACTCTGTTAGTGTCGCCCATAAATTTCAGATTTTGCGTCACATCCTCGAGAAGCTCATAAAAGTTGATAGGTTCTTTATGGATTTCCATGCGTGAGTTGCGGGAATAGTCTAGAATGTCACAAATAAAACCATCGAGTTTTTTGGCGTTTCCTTTTAACATTTGGAGATGCCCTTGCATTAATTCATCAGAGGTGTCGTCCTGTGCAATTTCAATAAGGCCAAGCATTGAATTCAGTGGTGCGCGTAAATCATGTGAGGTGCTGTAAACAAAACGGTCCAGTTCATAATTTGCCGTTTTCAGCTCCTGATTTTCAATTTCCCGTTTCTTAAAAGTCAGTTCGATATGGGCTTCACTGTATTTTTTAAATTGATACGCCCATAATCCGCAAAGTCCGAAAATTGCAGTTGCCAGCACTATATGAATAATAAAGGTCTGCAGCGACATATAATCCAACTGCGTGAAATAAATCTCCTCAAAACCGATGTATTGCAAATAACCGAATAGTCCATGGTGAATGGCCACAACCAATGCAAGGGGTATCTGTAGTTTCCAGTTTTGATAGGTAATAAGTATTGCACTGGCTACAAATGCTGTAAAGTGCATTTCGAACATACCGTGCATCTGGTAAATATATTGCGCCATAAAAATCCCTAACACAGTACTAAGTACATACTGATAAAGGTTTGATTCCGGCAAGGCGAATTTTGCAGAGTAATAGGCAACGACTGACAAACCTCCAACTCCAATAGCAATTTCCCAGGTGTCATAATAAAAGGCAAGTAGTAAGCCGGCAACAAAAAAGCTGAAAATAAAATAGTTAATTAAATTATCAGATTTTCTTTTTATTGCAGAAAGAAACTCCTGAATATGCACGGACTGTTCTGTATTTTCTGATTCCTTTGTCATAATTATTTTTCACAATTTGGTAATGAACATCCGTACGCTTTTAAGGCAAGGTCGCTAAAGGAAGGATTCTGATTTTTATTTAGTAGGGAATCTAAAGCCATTTGTGCAAAATAGCTTTTAGTGTCAGTACAGTAACGGCTTTTATTGTAATTGCCACGATAGTACAGCTTATGATTTTCGTCAAGAATTACAGCCTGTGGGGTTGAAAAAACGCCGCAGGAAGTTGCGATGGATTTATCAAATAAAACAGGAATTGTCAAGTCGAATTTATCTTGAATATCCTGTTCGTTATAGCTCTTGTCTTTGTTGATTACAACGATGGCAAATGAGATTTTATCGCCATATTTTTTTACCAAAGATTCAATGTGAGGAACATTAAAACGGGAGCAAGGGCAATCCGGGTTAAAAAAGTGCAGGAAAAGGGGCTTGCTTTTTTTTGCTGCAAGCTTTCCGTTAAGATTTATGTGTTCGCCTATGGCAACAGTTTGATAGTCTTTAGGCAGGGGAGTCGGTAAACTGTATTTGTACTCATTACGCCAAAAGAGAAAAGATATAGCAGCAAGTATAATGGCAAACCATATTGTAAGTACTATTTTGATTTTAAGTCCCATTTTTCAAAAATTTCCACTTAGTAATTAAAGTAACGAGATGAATTTAGGAAAGGGGGTAAATAACCACTTTGCTTAAATCTTTAATCCCTCTTTTTTGTTGAAAAAGAGAAACTAAAGCCTAAGCAAGTTATGAAAAAAAACTTACAGAATCAATTTTTTTTTTGTCATTGTGAATAAAATCAGCAAATTTAAAACAGCTTGTAAAAAGTAGGGTTTTATTTATAAGCCAAATTGTGGTTTATTTGAAATTTTTTAGGGCAGGAGGTAAGGGAACAAATTCGGTTTCACCTGGAACTTTCGGAAAGGTTTGGTTTTCCCAATCGGTTTTGGCCTGTTCGATGCGCACTTTTCTTGAGGAAACGAAGTTCCAGTAAATAAAGCGTTCTTCCGGGAAAGCTTCCCCACCAAAAATATAAACGGTCGTATTTTCGGCCATTTCGAATTCACATAATTTGCTGTCTTTGGCAATCAGGATTTGTTTGGGTTCAAATACGTTTTCTTCGCTCTTGATGCTGCCTTCAAGGATATACAAAGCACTTTCACCAAATAAATAATCACCAATTCTTACTTTTTGTGCCGAAGTCGATTTGATTTCCAGAAAATACATCGGGCTGTAAACCGGAACTGGGGATTTTCTGCCAAAAGCTTCACCGGCAATCAGTTTGATGGAAACACCGTCCTGTTCCCAATGCGGTAAATCGTCTTTTTCCACGTGGGTGAAACTAGGTTCCATTTCTTCCAATTCCTTCGGGAGTGCCACCCAGATTTGTAAACCATGCAACATTTTATCGGAAGTTCGAAGGTATTGCGGTGTACGTTCCGAATGGACAATGCCTTTTCCGGCAGTCATCCAGTTTACGGCTCCGGGCTGGATTTCCACTTCGGTTCCAAGACTGTCTTTGTGCATGATGCTGCCTTCAAAAAGGTAAGTCAGTGTGGAAAGCCCAATGTGCGGATGCGGTCCCACGTCTAGATTCTGATAGTCTTTTAAGCAGGTTGGCCCCATATGGTCAATAAAAGCAAAAGGGCCAACGGTTCTTTTTTCGCGGAAAGGAAGCAATCGGCCTACCATGAAATTCCCGATATCGGCTGAGCGTTCTTCTATGATTAATTGTACGTTTGACATAGTTTAATGTATTTTTCCATCTTTAAATAATACCTGAAAAAAGCCCGGCACTGTGGCTTCCCGGTTCCAATCCCGCTGTAATTCACATAGCAATTGGTTCACCGAAATAAGCTGGCTCCCGGCCTGTTCCATTCTTCTGAGCGCAATTGCATGTGCTTCCGATGATGTTCCGCCAACAGCATCAACCACTGGAAAAACCTCAAATCCTTCTTTTAGAGCGTCTAATGCAGGAAAGGTTAGGCAGGCTTCTGTCCAGAGTGCTGCCATGATTAGTTTTTTTCTGCCGGTTGCTTTAACCGCATCATAAAACTCCTTGTCTTCCCAAGCGTTAATGCTGGTGCGGTCATAGGAAGGTTCTAATGCCAAAACTTCTTTTAAAGGCGCAATGGTGTCCTGATTTCTTCCGGTTTGTACGTTTACCGTCGATAAAATTACGGGAATATTGTAAACTTTAGCCGTTTTTGCCAGACGGACAATCTGCTCGACCAAAAAAGTTTGATCCATGGATTTGATAGAGGAAACCTGAATTGGTTGATAATCAATGATAATAAGCGCTGAATTTTCAGGACTTAATAAGTGATCGTTTTCGGGGTCTCGGATGGGTGATTTACTGCTCATAACAAATTGTAGTTAAATTAAGATTTATTCCTCAAATCCTTTAAAATCTTCGGCTACAATGCGCTTCCATTCCGGATGTCTTTTGATGTAGGCAAAAACCAATGGGCAAAGCGGAACAAGTTTATAATGGTTTTGTTCAATATACTCCAGCGTTTTTTCGATTACGGCAGTTGCAGCGCCTTTGCCTTCCAGTTCGGGTTCCACTTCAGTATGAATCAAAGTGATTTTTTCCGGACGTTCTTTATAATCAATAAAGGCTTTGTGTCCGTCAAAAGTAATTTCAAAACGATGGTTTTCTTCGTTTTTGACAAGTGGGATGTGTTCGAATTCAGGTTTCATGTTTTTTATTGATTATGTGTGGATTTGGTTATGTGTTTATTTAGAATTTAAATTTAACCATATAAGCTATATAAGCACAAGAAGGTTAAAACTTATATGACTTATACGGTTATTTTATATTTAGAATTTAGAATTTAGAATTTGGAATTTCCCCTTTCTTAATCCTCAAGGTGCCCAAATTTACCATTATTAAAATCGTCAATCGCCTGAACGATTTCTTCTCTGGTATTCATTACAAATGGACCGTGAGGGAAAATCGGCTCGTTAATTGGTTCGCCGCTTAAAACCAATACTACTGAATTTTCAAGAGCTTCTATGGTGAATTCTTCGCCTTCATTTTCAAACAGAACGAAATGATCTGTTGGAACGATTTCGGAATCATTCACTTTGATGCTTCCTTCGATTACCAATGCCGCCGTGTTGAAATTGGCTGGGAACGAGAAGGTTGCTTTTCCGTCTTTGTTCAGTTTGGCGTTTTGCATGTTTACGGGTGTGAATGTTGAAGCCGGACCTTTTACATCTTTATAATTTCCGGCAATAACTTCGATGAAACCAGCATCATTATCTAGTTCATAACGTCCCATTTCAGCGTTGGTGATTGCCTGATATTTCGGTTGGCTCATTTTGTCTTTAGCCGGCAAATTGACCCAAAGTTGCACCATCTGGAATTCACCGCCAGTTTTGCTAAATGCTTCTTCATGGTATTCTTTGTGTAAAACCCCCGAAGCTGCCGTCATCCATTGTACATCGCCTTCACCGATGATTCCGCCACCGCCGGCACTGTCATGGTGCGCTACTTTGCCTTTGTAAGCAATGGTTACGGTTTCAAAACCTCGGTGCGGATGTACACCGACACCTTTTGGAATTTCAGAAGGAGGGAAGTTGTATTTAGAGTTGTAATCCAGCATAATAAAAGGGCTCATGCGTTCCATATCCAAACGAAAACCGCTTGGGATAAAGTTGTGAACTCTGAAGCCGTCCCCTACAAAATGCGGTGCTCTTGGCTCGGCTACCAATTCTATATTTTTTGTTGCCATTGTTTTATTCTTTTAAATTGATACACAAAGTTACTGCATCAGAATTCGGAAAGTACTTAATTTAGATTAAGAAATTTCATAAAAAAAAGCTGCGGTTTTAGGCACAGCTTTCTTTGAAAATAGTTGGTTGCTTAGTTGGAACGCAATGCGTTTACAGGATGTGTGATGTCTGATCCCAATCGGTTCTTGACAGACCAGTCTCCTGTTATGATTCCATCGGTATTGATGGAATTCCAAGTAACGTGTATTGTGATTTTTTCGCATTCCGAAACACTTCCTTTTATTTTAATGATTCGGTTTGTACTGCCACCAGGTGTTGATTGTGATACCTCTAAATTACCTCCCGTTACTGTAACGATGGCATTGGTACCAACAAAATTGGTTAATCCTCCCTGGATTTTAATGTAATCGTAATCACTGTTAGCAGTAAAAGTGTAAACAGCTTCTTTGGTGTCTCCGGATGCCAGTACATCTCCGGTAAACTCTGTCTCACAACCATCATTGCAAACACCGATCAGATTGTAATCTACGACAAATTTTGCAGGTGGTCCGTTGCCGGCAACTTCCAGTACAAAAGATTCCAGATCACAGGCTTCCCAACCCGAAGGAAGAGGATAAGAATAAGTTGCCCAGGTGTTTGCTGCCACTGATCCTGCAGTCCATACCGATACGCTGTTTTTTAGTAAATCTGCCCAGCCGTTCGTGCTTTTGGCCATGACTACAAAATGCGTTTCTGTGTTGTAATACTTAACCTCGATAGTTTTTGTGCGGTTCCCCCAATTAATAACTTTTGATTCTGAATTTTCAAAATACGGTCCTCCGGGTACAATGCATTCTGAATTACAATCGCCTGCTCTGGCAAGGGTTTGTGACGATTTGTCAGATGTAACATTGGTTTCGATGCTCTCTTCCGGCTGACAGGCCGTTAACATGAAGAAGCAAACACTCAGACAATAAATAGCCACACTACTGTTGGAGTAATTAATTTTTTTCATGATCCAGTATATTTACTTGTTAATAAGTATGTTAAAAATATTTCAATTTCTCCTGAAATCTTATTTTATTGTGGTTTTTTCGTTGATAATAAGGGTTTTAGCGACTAAAAACACAAAGTGTTATTTTTTGTAGATGATCGTCAAATTTGACCGATGAAAAGCAATTCGGTTTGCGACGGCCTAAATATCCAGGTACTGAATTAGTAGATTAACAAAAATATCGTACATTTACACCCCAAACACAACACTTCAATATGAGTCAAAAAGTATTGCTCACTTCAAAAGAAGTCAATATCATTCTGCATCGTTTGGCCTGTCAGTTAATCGAAAAACATCTCGATTTTTCAAACACTATTCTTATCGGAATCCAGCCTCGCGGTAAATATTTAGCCGAAAGAATCAAACAGCTTTTAGAGCAGGATTACAATATTAACAGTATTCAGCTTGGTTTTCTGGACATTACCTTTTTTAGGGATGATTTCAGAAAAAACGAAAAACCGCTTGAAGCCAACAAAACCCAAATTGATTTTCTGGTAGAAGACAAAAAGGTGGTTTTCATAGACGATGTGCTGTATACGGGAAGAAGTATCAGAGCTGCCTTAACGGCGATCCAGTCTTTTGGAAGACCTTCAGGAATTGAGCTTTTGACCTTGATCGACAGAAGATTCAGCAGGGATTTACCGATTCAGCCGGATTATCGCGGAAGACAGGTAGATGCCATCAACAACGAAAAAGTGATTGTGAACTGGAAGGAAAATGACGGGGAAGATCAGGTGCTTTTGGTAGCGAAAACAACAATCAACTAAGAATACAACAACACAACATACAATGAAGGATTTAAGTGTCAATCATTTACTTGGAATAAAATACATCAACAAAAACGATATTGATTTAATCTTTGAAACCGCAGATCAGTTTAAGGAAGTAATCAATCGTCCGATCAAAAAAGTACCGTCTTTACAGCACATTACCATTGCTAATATTTTCTTTGAAGACAGTACAAGAACCAAACTTTCTTTTGAATTAGCCCAGAAACGACTTTCTGCCGATGTCATGAGTTTTTCAGCGGCACAGTCTTCTGTAAAAAAAGGGGAAACCTTAATCGATACGGTGAACAACATCCTTTCGATGAAAGTGGATATGGTGGTAATGCGTCATAAAAACCCGGGAGCGGCTTATTTTCTATCCCAAAACGTAAAAGCAAGTATTGTAAATGCAGGAGACGGCGCACACGAACACCCGACTCAGGCTTTATTGGACAGTTATTCTATAAGGGAAAGACTTGGTGATGTAGGAGGAAAGAAGGTTGTAATCGTTGGAGATATTCTTCATTCACGTGTGGCTTTGTCAAACATCTTCGCTTTACAGATGCAAGGTGCTGAAGTAATGGTTTGCGGGCCTAAAACACTAATTCCGAGATACATTGAATCTCTAGGTGTGAAATACGAGCCAAATCTTCGTAAAGCCTTGGAATGGTGTGATGTAGCAAATATGCTTCGTGTTCAAAACGAGCGTTTGGATGTAAATTACTTCCCGTCCACAAGAGAATATTCCCAGCAATATGGTGTAGATAAAGCCCTTTTGGATTCTTTAAACAAAGAAATCGTAATCATGCACCCGGGACCAATTAACCGTGGAGTAGAAATTACTTCTGATGTAGCTGATTCTCAACAGTCTGTGATTCTTAATCAGGTAGAAAATGGGGTGGCAGTTCGTATGGCGGTTATTTATTTGCTGGCGCAGAAGATTAAGTAAGTTAGCAGTCACAGTTTTCGGTTTTCAGTAACCTCCTAAAGTATTTATTTATCTAAGATTTTAAAATAATATGAGATTTTCAATTTTAGCAGTTTTCATTATTTTAATCACTTCCTGTAAGAACTCAACTAATGAGAATCTTTCCGGATTACAGGCTTCAACTGAAATTGAAACTGTGAAAAACGAAAATTATGAACTGTTTAAAGTTGCCAATTCAAAAGGAACGCTTGTTTTGTTTCCGGGTTATGGACACGTAGCTGCGGATTCTAAAAATGAATATAACATCATTGACTTAGCTGAAAAGAATGGTTTTTCTGTGCTGTACATGAGTTTTAATCAGCATGTTTTTTTAAGAGACGATGAAAAAGCATCTTTAGCTAAAGAAATGGTTTCTATTTTTGAAATCAATCAGCTTTCTTTTGAAAATAGCTATATCGGAGGCTTTTCCAGCGGTGGAAATGTGAGTCTTTTGTTATCGGATTATCTGATAAAAACGAAAAGCAAAATTCAGCCTAAAGGCGTTTTTATAGGAGATTCGCCTGTGGATTTACTGAAAATCTATCAGAATTGCGAAAAAAACATCGCGAAAAATTTCTCTGAAGAAACTGTTGAAGAATCGAAATGGATAGTTGGCGATTTTAATGCTAAAATAGGTAGTCCAAAAAGTGGAATTGAAAAATACGAGCAAGTTTCACCCTTTACTTATCAAACGGGAAATATTGAAAATCTATCCGCTTTAAAGAATACTAAAATTAGGCTTTATACGGAACCGGACGTAGCTTGGTGGAAAAAAGACAGCGATCAAAGTTATGAAGAAATGAATGCCTATTCCATTGAAAAACTTTCACAGGAGTTGAAAAAGCAAGGCTTTTCAAGTGTTGAGTTGATTCAGACCAAAAACAAAGGATATCGTGCCAATGGAGACCGTCATCCGCATTCCTGGTCAATTATAGACAAGGAAGGCTTAATGAAGTGGATGTTACAATAAAATTGATTTGTGAAAACTGAAAATCATCTGTACCTTAGCAACTCAGCCATTCAGCAACTAACCCATGAAAGTAGAAAATAAAGCACACACCACAATACTTAAAGATACCGAAGGTAATATTTCGGAATTTCTGCAAAAGGTTACCAATCAGTATGATGAGTTCAAAGAGCGCAATCTTGTTTTGGATATCACCCAAGATAAATCAGTAGACATTAAAGGGATTAAGGCCTTTTCCGATTTGTCTAAAAAGCATAAAAAAGCTAAAAAATCATTCGTAATCGTTGCTGAAAATATCGATTTTAATGATGTTCCGGCCTCTATGTTGGTGGTTCCGACATTATTGGAAGCACACGACATGATTGAAATGGAAGAAATCGAACGCGATTTAGGATTTTAAATTAGTAGGCAGTCCCAGTTTACAGTATTCAGAAACTGCGACTGAGAACTGCGACTGAAAACTATACCAATGAAGCTCACCATACTTGGCTGTTACGCCGCGACTCCCAGAACGATCACGAATCCGACTTCACAGGTTTTGGAAATGAAAAACCGTATGTTTCTCATTGATTGTGGTGAAGGAACTCAGGTACAGCTTCGCAAGAATAAAATCAAGTTTTCAAAGATCGAGCATATCTTTATTTCGCATTTGCACGGGGATCATTTTTATGGTTTGGTAGGACTTATTTCGACCTTCATGTTACTTAACCGTCAAGCGGATTTACACGTTTACGGACCTAAAGGGATTAAAGAAGTAATCCTTCTACAATTAAGATTATCAAATTCTTACACTGGTTATAATTTATATTTTCATGAATTGGAAAGCAAGGAAAGCGAAACCATTTTTGAAGACGATAAAGTGCTGGTAAAAACCATTCCGTTGAAGCATAGAGTTTATACAAACGGCTATCTTTTCATCGAGAAAAACATCGAACGCAAACTAAATATTGATGCGATTTTAAATCACGACATCGATGTGGTGTATTACAACAAAATAAAATACGGCGGCGATATTACGTTGGAAGACGGAAGAGTAATTCCCAATGAAAAACTCACGTTCGATCCGGAACCTGCAAAGAGTTATGCCTTTTGTTCCGATACGGTTTACGATGAAAGTATTGTTCCGATAATTGAAAAGACAACTGTTTTGTATCACGAAAGTACTTTTTTGGATTCTGAAGAACATCTGGCGGAAAAAACGATGCATTCTACCGCAAAACAAGCCGCAGCCATTGCAAAGAAAGCGAATGTTGAATTGTTGGTTTTAGGCCACTATTCTACACGATACAATTCAATTGAACATTTTAAGACGGAAGCGGAAACCGTTTTCCAGAATATTCTCCTGGCTGATGACGGCAGGGAATTTGAATTCTAGAAGAAATACAACCTGAAAGGGTTTAAAAAAACTCAATACCTTAGTAACTCAGAACCTTAGCACCTTCAAAAATGTCCGATTTAAGCAATTACCGAAAATCTTACGAGAAAAGCGAACTCCTGGAAACCAATATTCCGGAAGATCCGATCAATTTGTTTCATAAATGGTTTTATGAGGCTGAAGAGTTTGGTGCTGAAGGAGAAGTGAACGCCATGACTGTTTCAACCATTGGACTGGACGGTTTTCCAAAGGCCAGAGTTGTTTTGCTTAAAAAGTTTAACGAGGAAGGCTTTGTGTTCTATACTAATTATAATTCTGAAAAAGGTAAAGCCATCGCAGAAAACCCAAATGTCTGCCTGTCATTTTTTTGGCATTCCATGGAAAGACAAGTAATTGTTAAAGGTGTTGCCGAGAAAACCTCAACGGTAGATTCTGATAATTATTTTAGCTCCAGACCGGACGGTAGTAAATTGGGCGCAATAGTTTCCCCGCAAAGTGACGTTATTCCTTCCAGAGATTTGCTGGAGAATAACCTGAAAAACCTGGAATCTGAATTTCAAAACAAAGAAATTGAACGGCCTCAACACTGGGGTGGCTATTTAGTTAAACCAGTTTCGGTTGAGTTTTGGCAGGGCAGGGCGAACCGTTTACATGACAGAATCCGCTATACAATTTCAGACCAATATGATTGGAAAATTGACAGATTATCTCCTTGATTACCAGTAAATTAGCTTTAAATGTTAAAATTTTGTGCATTTCGTCGATTTAATTTGCAGTTAATCGAAATTGATGTACATTTGTCTCGTTATCAATTAGTTACGAAAAAATAATTGGTAGCGAAGCAATAACATTTAAATTTTAATTTATGAAAGTATCAACAATCTTCCGCCCCTTATCGATCATTGTCCTACTTATCACTTTTGCTTCTTGCTCTTCAGAAAGTACTGAGGATTCATCTCCTGCCAATTCATCGGAATATGTTATCAAAAATAACTATACCTATTCTCAAATCGAATTGGACATCTTAAACCTTGTAAATGCTCATCGCGCCGGATTAGGTTTAAATCAATTAGAGAAAATCAATCATATTTCGAATGTTTCAGAAGAACACGATCAGTATATGATTGCTAACAATACATTATCGCACGCCCTTTTTGCCCAAAGAGAAGATAATTTACGCGCTACAGTGGGAGCACTGTCAGTAGGAGAGAATGTTGCTTATAACTATTTAACAGCACAATCTGTAGTAACGGCCTGGTTAAACAGCCCTTCGCACAAAGCAAACATGGAAGGGAATTATACCCACTGTGGTATATCGGTAAGAGCCAATGCAGATGGAAAGTTATACTTTACCAACATCTTTATCCGCAAATAATCGAGTTAAAAATATGTGTTTAGTTTCTGGGTTATGGATATAATCCTAAAAAGAAAAGTCCCGAAGTAACGCGGGACTTTTTTATTTAATGAATTGTATAAAAATGAATGAAACACTATTCCATACTTAAGATGATAAACTCACTTCGTCTGTTTTTCTGGTGATCTGCTTCTGAACAAGGAACACCGTCCGAACAACCATTAACAAGTTGTGTTTCCCCAAAGCCTTTTGCAGTTAATCTGCTTGCTTCGATACCGTGTTTAATCATGTACTGCATGGTTGAATTAGCTCTTCTGTCTGATAAACGTTCATTGTATTTATGTGTTTGACGACTGTCTGTATGCGAGCGGATATCCACTTTCATTTTCGGATATTTCTCCATTACAGCTATGATTTTTTCTAAATCTACAGCTGCATCCGGACGGATATTCCATTTGTCTAAGTCGAAATAAATAATACTGATATCAAATATTTTAGCTAAATCGGTACCTGCATCAATAGGATGAACTTTTTTATCTAAAGCAATGTCTGCTCTTGATTCGCCTGATTTTAAAGGAATGGAAACGCTTACTTCGTTGGTTTCGTAATCCTCTTTTTCGGCTCTCACATAGTATTTTTTATCACATTCAATGTTTTCAGTGAATTGATAATTACCGTCTTTATCCGCTTCTACCGCTTCAAGTAATTCCATATTGGAATCAAATAATGATACTTTTGAACCCGGAAGTACTGCTGTTGTTGCTTTGTCGGTAATTGTTCCTTTAAGCAATTGTTCGCAGACATTTTCTTTGAATTTGTAAATGTCGTCAGAACCAACACCGCCATCACGGTTAGAAGTTACATATCCGATATGACTTTTTGGATTTACGATATATCCGAAGTCATCTTTCACGCTGTTTACCGGTGCTCCTACATTTTTAATTGAAGTAAAGCTTCCGTCTTTGTTCATTTTGGATTCGAAAACATCCAGTCCGCCAATCCCCAAATGATCGTCTGAAGAGAAATACAATACATTCTTTTCAGTAATATAGGGAAAGGTCTCGCGCAGGGGAGAGTTGATGTCTTTTCCCAAGTTTTCAGGTGCTCCGAAAGTGCCGTTTTCGTTAATGGCCACACGATACAAATCTGATTCCCCTACACCTCCTGGCATATCAGAAGCGAAATAAAGCGTTTTCTCGTCTGCACTCAAGGCAGGGTGGGCCACACTGTAATTATCGCTGTTAAAAGGAAGTTCTTTAATATCGTCCCATTTTCCGTCTTTTAAAGTGGCTTTGTACACTTTAAGCTTATTGATCTTGTCGTCACTTTTTCCTTTTTTCCCTTCATTAAAATTATTTCGGGTAAAGTAAACAGTGTTGCCGTCTTTTGTAAAAACCGGTGTTGCTTCGTGAAATCTGGAGTCCAGTTGGTCTGAAAACTCTTTGGCATCACTAAGTTTACCGTCTTCTGCGACAGTTGCTTTGTACAGGCTGGTAAAATATTGCCCTGTCCAATTGTGTTTTCTCTGGAAAACTGCACCGTTAGCGCGGGCCGAAGCGAAAATCAGTTCGGAACCTTTGAAAATCGAACCGTAATCGGAAGCTTCTGTGTTGATACCGGAATCTTCCAAGACATAACGGTCAGATCCTCTTCGCAGTTCATCAAGATAATTTTTATTGTTTTTCAAAACATCACCAACCGGATTGTTGGTCTTCTGGTAGAAATCCATTAAAAATTTGTCTGCTTCAGCATTTTTGCCATTTGCTTTCAGAGCCTGTGCATAGCGGAAATAATATTGAGGTTCAACATCATTTGTCATTGCGAACAGCTCTGCATACCATCTTTCGGCTTTGTCGTATTCACCGTTGAAATAATAGGAATTACCTAATTTCTGAAATAAATCTGCCGATTTGTGTCCTTTCTCTGCTACCTTTTCGTAAATTTCTATTGCATCAATATATGCATATTTGTCATATTTTCTATCAGCAGTAGCCATTCTTCCCAATTGGGCGTATGCACTTCCAATGCTTAAAAAGGTAAGTAGAATTATAGCTTTAATTTTCATAACATTGATTTTAGAAGAAACGAGGAGTTAGCATTTTGGAATTGTTGAACAATTCGAATCGTAAGAATATCTCATGCGATCCTGAGTTGTAATTTTCCAATTGAGTAGTTTCCATATCATAAGCATATCCTACGAATATTGAATTTGATATCTGAAAGCCTGCCATCGCACTCCATGCAGCGTCCCATCTGTAGGCCGCTCCAAGAGTTAATTTCTCATAAATTAAGAAGTTCAATGAACCGTCAATCTGAAGTGGGGCGCCTTCTACAGCTTTAGTCAAAACAGACGGTTTCATTTTTAAATTGCTTCCTAAATCGAATACATAACCGGAAATGAAATAATAATGCAATTTTTCCTGAGTGATTGAAATTGAATTATCTTCATAATGTTTAGATTCAAAAAAGTTTGGTACTGAAAGACCTGCGTAGAATTTATCGGAATATAAATATACGCCTGCACCAACGTTTGGACTGAAATCATTTTTTAAATCCTGAAAATGTGGATCGCCTGCGTGTTGCGGATTCAGTTTTGAAACATCTATATTAAAAAGATTTGCTGTTCCTTTTAATCCGAAAGCGAGTTTATAATCTTCAGACATTTGAATAAAATAGGATACATCAGCCGAAATTGCGTTTTCTTCTGCCGGACCTATCCTGTCATTAACCACGGATAGTCCTATACCGAAACTTGAATCACCTATTGGGGTGTTAAGCGAGAAGGCATTAGTTGTAGGAGCACCATCAAGTCCAACCCACTGGGTTCTGTGTAAACCGAACACACTAAATACCCCTCTAGAGCCGGCATAACCAGGATTTATATTAACAGTATTGTACATATACTGAGTATATTGTGAGTCTTGTTGAGAATACCCCATCATACTAACTAATCCTAAAACGAGTGTTACTAACTTTGTTTTCATCGTTACTAATTTAAATTAATTTTGCAGTATATGAGAATTATCTGTTTAAATATAAATATCCAGATCTATCGTGCCAGCCAACATCATCTCTGTATTTCAGGATGTAGAAGTACGTTCCATCAGGTAAATCTTCATTTTTGTTGAACGTTGCACGTCCTTCGGATTTACCTCTAAATGCCACAGTGTCATTGTTATAGTTGTCAGCTTCGTAAACCAGGATTCCCCATCTGTTGTAGATTTGCACATTGTTATCAATGTAGCAGTCATCAGTAATGTTTTCGATATTGAAAACTTCGTTTAGGGTATCGTTATTAGGAGATACGGCATTGTTGATCTCTAAAGAACGACAGGCTAACACATTACAATCATCAACCACATGAATATAAAACTGGATTTTTTGAGGACAAGCCGCTTGTTCGGCAGTCAGGATATAATTTATGGTGTAATATCCCGGTTGTAATCCTGTTACATTCATAGTATCGGTTTCGTTGTTTATCAAACTGTTTAATAAAGCATTTAACTCTGGATTATTTTCCATACCACCGGACCAGGTTCCGTCAGGATCTGTACCCGGATCAAGTAAAGACATTAAGTTGAAAGCTACGTTGGCAGTATCATTACTACATAGATCCGGATTGTCAGCATCAAAGTAATCCGCTGAAGTTACATGGATAACCTGAGTAACGATTGTAATGTTTCCACAAGCATCTGTTGCAGTCCATGTTCTGATTAAATCATAAGTGACAGCATCGCCATTTTGTGATTCATTCTCAGCATGTTCTTCGAAAACAACAGTAACTTCACCACCGCAATTATCGGTAAACACCAATTCTGGAGCAGGAGGGATGTTTGAACAAGGCGCTGTTAATTCTGAAGTAATCTCAGGACTGTAAGTTGGAGCTGTTTCATCATTTACAGTGATTGTTTGTGCAATCGATGAAGAGTTACCGCAAACATCAGTAAATGTCCATGTTCTTGTAATCACGAATGAATTAGCACAATCTCCCTCTTGAATACTGTCTACAGGTTCTGCAGTGATAGCTCCGCTACAATTGTCGTTTGCTGTTAATGCAACCGGTCTTGGAACTTCTCCTGCACAGGAAACGGTTAGGTTTGCCGGTGCTTCAGGAAGTACTGGTGCTATTTCATCAGAAACAGTTATAGTTTGACTTACTGAAGAACTGTTACCGCAAGTATCTGTGAATGTCCATGTTCTTACAATAACATAAGAGTTTGCACATTCTCCTAGACCTGCTTCGTCGGTTCCCTGTACTGAGATCTGACCACTACAATTATCCATTGCAGTTAATGTTGGCATTGTCGGTACTTCAGAACCACAGGATACTCTTATATCAGCTGGAGCTTCAGGAGCAACCGGAGGTATAGTATCGCTTACAGTTATAGTTTGTGAAACAGATGATGTGTTACCACAATTGTCTGTAAAAGTCCATGTTCTTGTAATTACATAGGAATTAGGACAATTTCCTTCCACAATGCTGTCTACACCGGAAACACTGATTTCAGTGCTGCAATTATCAGTAGCTGTTAAAGTAACCATTGCTGGTACTTCGCTTCCACAAGATACTGTTACATCAGCCGGAGCTTCAGGCAGTGCAGGTGGCGTTTGGTCGGATACAGTTATGGTTTGTGAAACAGATGAGCTGTTGCCGCAAGCGTCCACAAATGTCCAGGTTCTTGTTACCACATAAGAATCGGTACAGTTTCCTGGTGTTACACTGTCAGAACCTTCAACTGTAATTGCACCGTTACAATTATCAGTAGCTGTTAAAGTAACCATTGCAGGTACTTCACTTCCACACGATACGGTGATATTAGCAGGAGCTTCAGGAACTGCCGGAGCAATTTCATCGGAAACGGATATAATCTGTGATACTGATGAAGTGTTGCCACAAGCATCTGTAAAAGTCCATGTTCTGGTAACTACGAATGAATTAGGGCAGTTACCTTCTGTAACAGTGTCTACACCTTCTACTCGGATATTGTCGCTACAATTATCAGTAGCTGTTAAAGTAATCATTGGAGGCACATCGCCGGCACAAGAAACTGAAACGTTTTCAGGTGCTACCGGAGGTACCGGAGGTGTATTGTCAATCATTGTAATAACCTGTGATACTGATGAACTGTTTCCACATTCGTCTGTGAAGGTCCATGTTCTGGTGATTATGAAAGAATTAGCACATTCACCTTCTACTGCAACATCATTACCTGAAACCGAAATCAATCCGGAACAGTTATCCTGAGCATTCAGAATGATGTTGTCAGGAATTCCGTCACTACAAGAAACGGTAATATCAGCAGGAGCCTCTGGAGCTACAGGAGGAATATTATCATTAACAGTGATGGTTTGTGATACAGAAGAACTGTTACCGCACGCATCAGTAAATGTCCATGTTCTTGTTACAACATATGAATTAGCACAATTTCCTTCAGCAATACTGTCAACACCTGCAACGGTAATTTCACCTGCACAGTAATCATTTGCTGTTAGCGAGATCATTTGAGGAATCTCACCGCCGCAGGATACTGTAACATCTGCAGGAGCTGTCGGAGCTACTGGTGGAACATTATCATTTACAGTAATGGTTTGAGAAACGGATGAACTGTTTCCGCAAGCATCAGTAAATGTCCATGTTCTTGTTATGATGAAAGAATTCGGGCAATTTCCTTGTACAATGCTGCTAGAGTCCAGTGAGTTAATTACTCCACTACAAGCATCGTTTGCTGTCATGGAAACCATTGGAGGAACATCAGTCATACATGCTACTGTAATGCTAGCAGGAGCTGTCGGAGCTACCGGAGGAATATTGTCATTCACTGTAATAGTCTGTGATACTGAAGCTGAGTTTCCGCAAGGATCTGAGAAAGTCCAGGTTCTGGTAATCACAAATGAGTTAGGGCAATTTCCAGGAACTGTGCTGTCAACTCCCTGTACAGTGATTTGGCCGGAGCATGTATCGCTTGCAGTCAATGAAATCATTGGCGGCACTTGGTCACTACAAGATACAGTTACATTTGCCGGAGGCGTTGGTAAAACAGGACTTGAAGCGTCATTCACATTAATTGTCTGACTTACAGATGAAGTGTTACCACAAGCATCCACAAAAGTCCATGTTCTTGTTACAGTGAAACTTCCGGAACAGCTTCCGCCAGTCATGGCATCTGAACCTTGAACTGTAATAGGGCCATTACAGGCATCATTTGCAGTTAGAGAAATCATTGGAGGAATATCTCCACTACAGGATACTGTTACATTTGCAGGAGCCTGAGGTGGAACCGGAGCTGTAATGTCCTGAACATTAATAGTCTGAGATCTTGTAGAAGTGTTTCCACAAGCATCAGTTGCAGTCCATGTTCTGGTCACAGAGTAAGAACCGGCACATTGTCCGTCGGTTCTCACGTCGTTAAAAGTCAACGTGAATGCTGAACCACAATTGTCTGTAGCCGTAGCCTGAGCGAATTGCGGAACGGCAGGACAGTTAATGGTTGACGGTGCTGGAAGTGCAGCAATTACCGGAGCAGAAATATCCTGAACGTTGATAGTTTGTGAAGCTGTTGAAGCGTTTCCACAGGCATCAGTTGCAGTCCATGTTCTGGTCACCGAGTAAGAGCCGGCACATTGTCCTGGTGTAGTCACATCATTAAAAGTCAACGTGAATACTGAACCACAATTGTCTGAAGCCGTAGCCTGAGCGAATTGCGGAGTAGCCGGACAGTTAATGGTTGACGGTGCAGGAAGTGCAGCGATTACCGGAGCAGAAATATCCTGAACGTTGATAGTTTGTGATGCTGTAGAAGAATTTCCGCAGGCATCAGTCGCTGTCCATGTTCTAACTACAGTATAAGAACCGGCACATTGTCCGTTGGTTCTCACATCGTTAAAATTCAACGTGAATGCTGAACCACAATTGTCTGAAGCGGTAGCCTGAGCAAATTGTGGAACTGCAGGACAGTTAATGGTTGACGCAGGAGGAAGTGCAGCGATTACCGGAGCAGAATTATCCTGAACGTTAATAGTCTGAGATCTTGTAGAAGAATTTCCACAGGCATCAGTTGCAGTCCATGTTCTGGTCACTGAGTAAGCACCGGCACATTGTCCTGGTGTAGTCACATCATTAAAAGTCAACGTGAATGCTGAACCACAATTGTCTGAAGCCGTAGCTTGAGCGAATTGCGGAGTAGCCGGACAGTTAATGGTAGACGTTGCAGGAAGCGCAGCGATTACAGGAGCAGAAATATCCTGAACGTTAATAGTCTGAGATCTTGTAGAAGAATTTCCACAGGCATCAGTCGCAGTCCATGTTCTGGTCACGGAGTAAGCGCCGGCACATTGTCCTGGTGTAGTCACATCATTAAAAGTCAGCGTGAATGCTGAACCACAATTGTCTGTAGCCGTAGCCGTAGCAAATTGCGGAACGGCAGGACAGTTAATGGTTGACGGTGCTGGAAGTGCAGCGATTACCGGAGCAGAAGCATCCTGAACGTTAATAGTTTGAGATGCAGTTGAAGTATTTCCGCAGGCATCGGTTGCTGTCCATGTTCTAACTACAGTATAAGAGCCGGCACATTGTCCTGGTGTAGTCACATCATTAAAAGTCAATGGAGCTGCACCACAATTATCTGAAGCCGTAGCCTGAGCGAATTGCGGAACTGCCGGGCAGTTAATGGTTGACGATGCAGGAAGTGCAGCAATTACAGGAGGAGTTGTATCATCAATGCTGATAATTTGAACATCGGAGCCTGAATTTCCACAAACATCTGTTAATCTGAAAGTACGGGTAACTACAGTCGGACAGGTTCCTGAGGCAGCATCCTGATAAGTGATTGTAGCTATAGCAGAGGCATCGGTATAACTTCCGCCTGCAGCAGTAAATTGTTGCAGGGTAATCACAACTGGTGAAGTGGAAAAAGCCAAATAGCCTTGTCCTCCAATAGCAGAAGTACCGCAGCCTTCAAGTGATAAGTCATTCGGTGCCGTAACAACCGGATTGGATACATCTCCTGTACCGATTACGAAACTTTGGCTTTTAATACATCCGAAAGCATCGGTTACTGTAATAGTATAAGTTCCGGGACTAAGTCCTGAAAGATCTTGTGATGTTGCACCTGTATTCCAGGAATAAGAATACGGAGGCGTTCCACCACTAACACTTACATCAATCGAACCATTACTGTTTCCACTACAACTTGCAGCGCTTACATTACCAGTAATAGTAATTGGTGCCGGAGGTGTAATTACCTGAGTAAAAGTACTAACTAAATGAGTCGGTAAATTGGAATCTGTAACCGTTAAAACGACTGTGTACGGGCCACCCGGATACGGGAAGTTGTGCACCGGATTAGCCTGTGTGGAAACCGGAGAACCATCTCCAAAATTCCAGGAATAGGAGTAAGGAGCCATACCACCTGTAGTTTCATTGTCGAAAGTCACAGTTGAGGTATTTCCGGAAGTACAAACGCTATAAGTATACTCGACTGCCAATGGAGCAACTATAGTCATACAGTTACTGAATTCACATTGTGATCTACTAAAAGTGCTACAGTCATAAGATGACAGTTCCGGATCGTTGGCATTACCATTGGTTTTCCAAACTACCAGAATTCTGCATAACGACATCTCCTGGCCACAAGTCCAGGTAAAGGGTCCGTAAATCAAACGTTGTCCTGCACCGGGCATAACATTTCCCAAATAAGCATTGATAGGAGTAACAACTCCGTCAATGGTTAGATCTGCAAAGATTCTCGTTTGTGTGATATTACTATTGGAATTTGAGGTGTAATCCAACATAACATACATCTGTTGTGAAACACCCGGTGTACAGGTTGTGTTACCTAGTGGTACACCATTAACATCGGTTAAACTCAAAAAAACCTGATCCAGAGTATAATTGTTAGAAGTACAATTAAAATAGTCTTCATAGTAGTTTGGTGCACTACCACAAAGTCTTAAGTCCGGTTTTTGAGGAGTAAACTGAGAAAAAACGTTGTTAATTCCAATAACGAAAAATAATAACAATAAGGTAATTTTTGGTTTCATGGACATTACTTTTTCAATTCATTTTTTATAATTCAATAAATAATCAGATATAATTTCCCTGACCGATGAACACGAATGAAATAGTGTGAGCATAAGTGCCTTGAGTGAGGACAAAGAAATTTACACAGCAAAAAATTTGTTGGAAAAAATAGAATTGAAAAATCCTGTTAATCAATAACAAGATTGCGTAACTAGTCTGAAAGAAAAAAAGAATTCCAAATACGAAGGAGTGGTATTTTCATATAAGGAACAGAATAGGTAAGAACTTCAGAATAGTGTTTCGATAATTTGTTAAGTCTAAATTATTCAATTAAAAAATTACATGGTTAACAATTGCCTCTATTTTCGATGAAAGTTGCTCTTTTATCCGTGAATTAACAATTTTTTGACAAATATTCTCTGGTTTTTCTGATTTTTTTTGAGTTACTTTATATATCTAAATTGTTGGTTATGAAAAATTTAATTCTTATTCGTCATGCAAAATCAAGTTGGGATGCTCCTTTAAAAGATATCGATCGGCCACTTTCCAAAAGAGGGATCGGTGATGCCCATATAACCTCTCATGCTGCTGATCAATTTCTGCCGAAATCCTTTATCGTTTGGAGCAGTCCTGCTAAAAGAGCCAAAGAAACTGCCATGATCTATGCCCAAAACCTTGCCATTCCGTTAGAGACTATTATATATAAAGACGATTTGTATACTTTCGATGAAAAAAGTCTTGAAAACACCATAAAAAACTGCGAAAACAAGTATGACAACCTAATTCTTTTCGGACATAATGAGGCTATCACAAATTTTGTTAATAAATTTGGAGATCATTACATAGATAATGTGCCGACTTCGGGGTTTGTAGCCTTAAAGTTTGAAGAAGAAGAGTGGAAGAACATACAAAGAGGGAAAATACTCAAAACGATTTTTCCCAGTCATTTAAAATCATGATCGTTACGCAGGAAAACAAGTATATAGACAGAGAAAAAAGTTGGTTAGCCTTTAATGCCAGAGTACTACAGGAAGCTGCAGACGAAAGCGTCCCTTTATTAGACCGATTGCGTTTTTTGGGAATTTTTTCAAACAATTTAGATGAATTCTTCAGGGTTCGTTATGCTGCCATTCGCCGTTTAAATTCACAGGGGATTTCCGGTGAAAAACTTTTAGGGGGAATCTCAGCAGAGCAGTTATTAAAAGACATTACCGAAATCGTTATCGAACAACAGTCGGAAAGTTTGCGTATTCTTAGCGTAATCGAGAAGATGCTTGAGAAAGAGAATATCTTCATCATCAACGAAAACCAAATCAATAAAGAACAGCAGGATTTCATTAAAGACTTCTTCATTCAAAGAGTTGGGCCGGAATTGATTACCATCATCCTTAATGATCTGGACGAATTTCCTTTGCTGAAAGACACTTCCGGTTATCTTGCCGTTAAATTGGTGATGAAACCGCAAACCCAGAACACTATTCTTTCGAAAATCCTTCAGAAGAAAGACGTTCGTTATGCGGTTATCGAAATCCCGAAGACGATCAACCGATTCGTGGTTTTACCGTCCAATTCTGATAAACAGTATATCATTTTGTTGGATGATGTAATCCGATACAACCTTCACAACATCTTCAATATTTTCGATTACGAGAGCATTTCAGCTCACATGATTAAAATTACCCGTGATGCCGAATTGGATATCGATTCCGATTTGAATAAAAGTTTCATGGAGAAGATTTCCTCGAGTGTAAAAGACCGACGAATAGGAGAGCCCGTACGATTTGTGTACGATCAATCTATTGAAAAAGACACACTTGCGTTTTTCTTAACCCGAATGGGAATCGATGCTACTGATAGTATAATTCCCGGTGGGCGTTATCACAATCGTCGTGATTACATGGATTTCCCGAATTTAGGGCGTTACGATTTACTTACGAAAAAAAATACACCGCTTCCCGTTCCAGGCCTGGATTTAGAAGGAAGTATACTCGAAAAAATAAAACACAAAGATTACCTGGTTAATGCACCTTACCAGACTTTTGCCTATCTGATCAAGTTCTTACGGGAAGCTGCCTTGGATCCAAAAGTGGTTTCCATTAAAATTACTTTGTACCGATTGGCGAAGAACTCACAGATTATCAGTTCCTTAATCAATGCGGCCAAGAATGGGAAGAAAGTTGTCGTTCAGATTGAATTGCAGGCGCGTTTTGATGAAGCCAGTAATATTTCTTATGCCGAAATGATGCAAACCGAAGGCATTGAGCTTATTTTCGGTGTAAAAGGCTTAAAAGTACACAGTAAAATATGTGTGATTGAACGAATGGAAGAAGGTAAGGTGAAACGTTACGGTTTGATTTCAACCGGAAATTTCAACGAAGCGACAGCAAAAGTATATACCGATGTTACGCTGTTTACCAGCCACGTTCAGATTATGCGGGATGTTTCGAAGGTTTTTGAGTTTTTCGATGTGAATTATCGTGTGTACCGTTACAAACATCTTTTGGTGTCACCACATTATACGCGTTCAAAATTTTACAAGTTGATTGATAGGGAAATCTCGAATGCCAATGCCGGAAAAGAAGCTTACATCAAACTGAAAATGAACAGCTTATCGGATTATAAAATGATTGATAAGTTGTACGATGCAAGCCGTGCCGGTGTGAAAGTTCAATTGATCATTAGAGGTATTTGCTGTCTGATTCCTGAAATTCCGGGTATGAGCGAAAATATAGAAGCGATCAGTATTGTAGACAATTATCTGGAGCATTCAAGGGTTTATATTTTTGCGAACGACGGTAATCCGGACGTATACATTTCTTCTGCTGATTTCATGGCCCGTAACTTAGATGCGCGTGTTGAGGTTAGTTGCCCGATTTACGACCAGGAAATTAAAAAAGAAATGCTGGAAACCTTTGAAATAGGGTGGAAAGCCAATGTAAAAGCACGACTACATTCCGAAAAACTGGACAATAAGTACCGAAAACAACCGGATCAGAAAATGTTCCGTGCGCAACATGAAATGTACAATTACTACAGGGACAAACTTGAGGTGATTGCAGAAAACATATAGATTGGAGTTTTCCAAATAACCACACGAGCGTTAGCGAACTGACGAAGTAAATAACCGAAAGAACGAATAACCGAATCATTAATGATTACAATCAAAAAATATGCGGCTATAGATATTGGTTCCAACGCCATGCGTTTGCTTATTACCAATATAGTGGAACAGGCCGGCAAAGAAACTCAGTTCAATAAAAGTGCCCTGATCCGTGTGCCGATTCGTTTGGGACAGGATGCCTTTACTGTTGGGGAAATTACCGATGAAAACATCGACAGGATGGTTGATGCCATGAAAGCCTTCAAACTGCTGATGAAAGTATATAAAGTAGAACGTTACATGGCGTGTGCTACTTCCGCTATGCGTGAGGCTTATAACGGAAAGGAAGTTGCGGAAATCATCAAGAAAAAAGCCGACGTTAAAATAGAGATTATCGACGGTAAAAAAGAAGCGGCGATTATTGCTTCTTCAGATTTACATCATTTCATTAAAACCGACGGAACGTATTTGTATGTAGATGTTGGTGGTGGCAGCACCGAATTCTCCTTGTTCTCAGAAGGGAAAATGGTGGCTTCCAAATCCTTTAAAAACGGAACGGTTCGTTTGCTGAACAATATGGTAAACGAAGTTGTTTGGCAGGAAATCGAGAAATGGATAAAAGCGCAAACCGAACCTTACGAGAACATTACTTTAATCGGTTCCGGAGGAAACATCAATAAGATATTCAAACTTTCCGGTAAAGCACAGGATAAGCCATTGTCGTATATTTATCTGAATGCCGAGTATCAAAAACTGAATTCCCTTACCTACGAACAACGAATCGCTGAGTTAGGTTTAAATACTGACCGTGCCGACGTAATCATCCCGGCTATGCGCATTTACCTGAATGCCATGAAATGGAGTGGCGCAAGAAATATCTATGTACCGAAAATAGGTCTTTCCGATGGTGTTGTTAAGGCGATGTATAATGGGAAAATTTAGTATCTTTTTAGGTTATAGAAGCATCTGTCAACAAAAGAATAGTAATAAGTTAAAGAAATAATTTGTGCAGGAAGTTGTTTTTGAAGAGGACCATTCTTTACCCAACAAAACAGAAATATTTTTTTCAAGATTCACCAATTTATTTGAAATAGGGGTAACCATTATAATTATCGGTGTCGGTTATTATTTATTTTCATTGTTTGAAACGGAATCTATTATTTTAGGTTCAATATTAATTTTAATTGGGCTTTATAATTTATTTACGGAGCTTAAAAAAACATGTGACAGAAAGCCTCAGATAATTATCAGCAACAATGGTATTGAAACAAGATTTACCGGATTTAAGAGTTGGGCTGTAATCAATTCAATAGAAGTCACAAAAGAAAGGTTCATAAGATCATCAAAAACATACCTTAAGTATTCTTACGACGAAAATAAATCTGTAACGATTCAAATTGATGATCTGAATACCACTCATGAAAAATTGGAAAATTTAATCAGAGTTTACCAAGCCAGATACTATAGAAATCATCCTGAAAAATAACGTTTTGAATAAGGGGAGGGAATATAACGCTGAAGACTGAAATTAAACATCTAAATCAAACGTCTTCTTCAGAAGCTCCAAAGCCGGATTGATGGATTTCAGTTTTTCATATTTTTCCAACGGTGTAAATGCGTATTTGGTTTCAACCGTTTCGTTTACTGATACTTGAATTGTAACATCGTGGTTGTGAAGATGACCTCGCAGATAGCCTTGAAGGTCAAATTTGTTGTTGTCAAAATCAACTTTGGAACCCTCATTAGGCAGACGCAATTTTATAGTACTGCCTTCTAAAACAGGATCGTCCATCAACATATAAGTTGCCATGATGTGCTGTCCTTTAAGTTTTAATTTCTCTGCGAAATTTACCCAATGCAATAGCATTTCGGTTTCCGTAAAAGGCTCTTTCGGGAGTTCGTCATGATGCTTTACCGATGCCTTTTGTGAGGCTTCCAGTTCTCTTTTGGCTTTGATACTTGCCAGGGATAATGCTGATACTTTCGGTAAATTTGGCAGTGTCGCTGAAGGTGGGGTATTTTCAACAACCGGATTTGTTTCTTTCGGTTGGTTTTGAGCAACCTCTGTAATTATTTCTTCCTGTTTTACTTCAGAAACAACGGGTTCATCAACCTTTTCCTCAATAACGGGCTCGCTGATTGATGCTTCAGTTGGAGCAGCAACTTGTGGTTTAGGTGAAGTGACTTCAACTATCGAATAACCGGAATTTCGGTAATAGGTTGGTGGAATTATAAATTTGTCAGCTTTTTTTTTTCTCCATCGAAGGTGATGGAGGCAAGCTGCATTAAGCAAAGTTCTACTAAAAGACGCTGATTTTGAGAGGCTTTGTACTTTAAATCGCAATCGTTGGCAATGTCAATTCCTTGTAAAAGAAAGTGTTGTGAAGCTTTTTGCGCCTGTTCACCGTACAAACGTTGCGCGTGTTCACCGGCTTCCAGTAAAATAAGGGTGGAAGGGTTTTTACAAACCAATAAATCACGGAAATGTGATGCTAATCCGGCAACAAAATGATGTCCGTCAAATCCTTTTGCCAAAATATCGTTGTAAGCCAATAATAATTCAGGGATTTTGTTCTCCAGAATTAGATCGGTTACTCTTATATAGTATTCGAAATCAAGCACATTCAGGTTTTCCGTTACGGCCTGACGCGTTAAATTGTTCCCGCAATAGGAAACCACACGGTCAAAAATGGAAAGTGCATCACGCATGGCACCATCTGCTTTTTGGGCAATGATGTGCAATGCATCGTCTTCAAAAGTAATGTTCTGGCTTTTAGCTACTTCGGCTAAATGTTCTTTAGCGTCTTTAACCGTAATTCGTTTGAAATCAAAAATCTGACAACGGGATAAAATCGTCGGTAAGATTTTGTGTTTTTCAGTAGTTGCTAAAATGAAAATCGCGTGACGCGGTGGTTCTTCAAGGGTTTTCAAAAAAGCATTGAAAGCCGATGTAGACAACATATGCACCTCGTCAATGATGTATACTTTGTATTTTCCGGTTTGCGGCGGGATTCTAACCTGATCGATCAGATTTCGGATATCGTCCACCGAGTTATTGGAAGCGGCATCCAGTTCAAAAACGTTAAAAGCGAAATCCTCATAAGGATCGTCATAACCTTCCTGATTGATTTTACGGGCCAGAATTCGCGCACAGGTTGTTTTTCCAACGCCACGAGGACCTGTGAAGAGTAAGGCCTGTGCTAAGTGGTTGTTTTCTATGGCGTTCAATAAAGTATTGGTAATAGCCTGTTGTCCCACAACGTCCTTGAACGTCTGAGGTCTGTATTTACGGGCGGATACTATAAATTGTTCCATAGAAATTTATTGGAATACAAATATAGAAGTTTTGTTGGTTTGGCTGTTTGTTAATTGGAAGATTTGAAGAAAAGTTATTCACAACGTTTGATTGTGTATTCGGGGATTCGTGTATTTGGTTATTCGTAATTCGTAATTCGTAATTCGTAATTCGTAATTCGTAATTTGAAAATTATAACCCTTTTCTCCCTTTAATTTCCAATCCAATGAGAAACCTTGCCGATTCACTTTCTGAATTTGCTGAAAATCCGGAAACATAAACCCCTTTTTTACCTGTTTTTGAGATAATTCCGTACACGGTAGCTTCATCCGATGGGTTGGAGTCGCCTTCATAGCGATAAATGTGAACGATTTCAAAATTATGCGGATTGTCTTTAAACTCATCATCATGAATATTAAAATCATAAACAAAACCCAACGCTTTTAACTCCTGTAAAGCATTGGAAACACTGGCATAATTATACTTATGAATCATGACTCCGGATTTAATTAATGAATCACTATAAATTTACGATTTTGTCAGATGATTTCCCTTAAAACAATTGTTAAAGTGTGGTTACAAATATTCGCAGTTGCAAGTTATTTGTTGTAAGTTTGCACCGCAGACCGCCTTATCGCTCTCTCGTCTTTAGGGACGAGAGGGAGGAAAGTCCGGACACCAAAGGGCAGCATAGCGGGTAACGCCCGTCACTCTGAGCAATCAGGGGAGGACAAGTGCAACAGAAAGTATGTACAGGTAATGCTGTAGTGAAACCAGGTAAACTCTATGCGGTGAAATGCCATGTATATCAGCAGTTAAGGGCGGCTCGTCCGTTGCTGAGGGGTAGGCAGCTTGATCTCGTTGGTAACAACGAGACTAGATAAATGATAAGGGTCTCGTCCCAAAAGACGAGATACAGAATCCGGCTTACAGGTCTGCATTTTTTAATTTGAATTCCAAACCAACATTTCGGATGCTTTCAATGGAAATGGTGGTGTCATCCGCAAAGTACTTTCGTAACTTGCTGATATAAACATCCATGCTTCTTCCGGAGAAATAGTCATCGGTTCCCCAAATGGTTTTTAGAATATCTTCTCTTTTTAAAAGCTGATTACTGTTTTTATGAAAGAAGACAATTAAAGCGGCTTCCTTTTCCGTTACGCGCTGAATGGTATTTTCGGATTTGAGTTCAAGTCTTTTACAGTCAAAAATATATTTTCCGATTTTGATTTCATCTGAAATTGAATCTGAAACACTGCTTCTTTCAGAACGCTTGAGGATATTATTTAACCTTAAAATCAATTCGTCCACTTCAAAAGGTTTCACGATATAATCATCGGCACCAAGCTTTAAACCTTTAAGGATATCTTCTTTTAATTTCTTGGCTGTCAGGAAAATGAATGGAATTCCAGGATTGTGTTCAATCATTTTTTCGGCCAGGGTAAAACCATCCATTTTGGGCATCATCACATCTAAAATGCAAATCGTAAAAGGTTCTTTTCCGAATAGTGAATACGCTTCTTCACCATCTTTAGCCCAGCAAACATCGTAGTTGTAGAGTTCCAGAAATTGCTTTAAAACAGAAGCGAAATCTGCATCATCTTCGGCAAGGAGAATCTTTTTCATATGTTATAAAGAAGGAATACTGATCGTAAACAAAGCGCCATTGCCTAAATCACTGATTACTTTAACCGAACCTTTATGCGCTTTTATAATCTGATCTACATAATAAAGCCCTAAACCTAAGCCTTTTGTGTTGTGAATATTACCGTTTTCCACACGATAGAACTTATCAAATAAAAGCAGTTGTTGCGCTTTTGGAATTCCAATGCCATCATCTTGAATATTGATTTTGAAGCAGTTATTTTCAAAGGAAGTCGAAACCGATATGTTCTGACAGCCATATTTTACGGCATTTTCCAGAACATTATTAATGGCGGTCGTCAGATGGAATTTGTCCAGTTTCAATGCTAAATCTTCGGTTGCAAAACACGTTTTAACGTACGCAGCCGGATAAGCTATTTTAAAATCATCCACAATGGTTTTCAGAAAAACAGTCGGATTGATTTCTTCTTTCTGGAGCTGAATTTCCTCATGACCCAATGAATTCGTCAAAACCTGATCGATTAGATGCTGCAAACGGATGTTTTGTCGATTGATAGTATTTAAAACGTCATTATAAACGGTTTCATTTTCCTTAATTTCCTTTCGTTCAAGGATTTTCGTAGAAACGGAAAGTGTCGTCAATGGCGTTTTCAGTTCGTGTGTTATGTTGTTGATGAAATCGGTTTTAATATCACTGATCTTTTTTTGCCTGATTAAAGCCCTGATCGTTATCACAAAGAGCGAAATCAGGATTGTCATGGAAACAACCGCAAAAACGAACAACAGGGCCATTCGTTTTAAAATTATGAATTCCCAATTTTTTACGGACACATACAAAGTGTCTTCGGTAAGTAATTTATAAGGCAGTTTTTCAATGGTTCCGCTAGTGGTTCCTACATAAGTTCTGGCCGTGAATGCGTTTTCCAACGTGGTTAAGTTACCGCAGATTTTGTTCTTGATCTGTGATTTTTCCGAAAAAACGGTGTCAATTTTTCGAGCATTTTCATAAACTACAAACTTATTTACCACGATAGCAAAATCCAGTTCATGCTCTGAAAATTCTCTTTCAAATTCTTTTTTCAGCTTTGAGGTTAGATGGCTTTCAAAGTCATTTTCAAGAAGTTTTTTCTTGATAGACATTCTGCTTTTGGGATTTTTGAAATAGTCCTGAGCCAGATTTTTATAAAGTAAATCTTTTTTATTGAAAAGGGTAGAATCAACAGAACTGTAGTCGTTTGTGATGGCTGCAATTTTCTCCTTTACTTCTGATCGGAACTGCGCTACTTTGTATTCGTATGTGGTTTTAATCAAATAAAACTGCATAGCTGAAAGTGCAATCAGAACGAAAGCCGAAATACCAATTAAAAGATTTATTTTTTGTTTCATCAGTTTCTTTACAACGTTCAAAAATAACTTTTTTATAGGTAATTACTCTTTTTAACCGCGCATTAACCTACAATTAACTTTCCGTTTGACCAATCAAAATCATATTTGCACTCAAATTTGTTAAGTATGAAAAGCCAATTAGTTCTCACGTTAAGCACATTCCTTATTACAGCGTTTGCTTATTCCCAAGAAGAAAATAAAGAAAATAAAGAAAAATCACTGGAAGAAATTGTCGTTACTGTCAATCCTAAAACCTTTGTCACCAAAAACGGGAATATTAAACTGGATGTGGCCAATTCCATTTTCAATGCGGTTCCCAATACATTGGACTTGCTTTCGAAACTGCCTAAAATACAAATCAGCCCAAACAGAGAAAGTCTTTCCGTGATTGGTAAAGGAAGCCCATTGGTTTATATTGATAACCAAAAGGTTGAAATTAATGATTTGAACACATTGAATGTCGCTGATATCAAGTCGGTTGAGATTATCAACAACCCTTCATCAAAATACGAAGCCGACGGAAGAGCCGTAATTCTGATAACCCGGAAATTAACCAAAAAAGAAGGTTTCAAAGTGGATATCGTTGAAACTGCATCTTTCAAAAAGTACTTTAATAATTATTTCGGGGTGAATTCAAGTATTAAGAATAAAAAAACGGAGTATAAAGCCAATTTTAATTACAATCAACTTAAAATGTGGGAAAGTAACGGCAATGATTTTATGATTCCCGATAAAGAAATTATTTCTAATTACCTGACTAAAGCGGTTACCAAAAGACCTCAGTTTGTTTATGGTGGCGGTGTTTTTTATAAAATAAATGAAGACGATTATTTCTCCTTTAATTTCAATGCAAGAACGCATAAAGACAAATTTGACATTACAACAACAACCTATAACAAAGATCTGGATTCAGAAGATAATATTAAAACTGCGAATGAAAATGACGAAAACAGACGCTTCCATAACGCATTTGTAAATTACAACCATAAAATCAAAAGTATTGATGGCGTAGTGTTTACCGGGCTTCAGTATTCAAATTTCAATCAAAAAACGAAGAGTATAATTGCTGATAATTATAACGATTCTGGATTTGAAGTAGTTCAAAACAGAAATCAGGAGTTTACCATCGAAGTAATTTCCGGTAGGGCAGATTTTGAAAAAACCTTCAAAAACCAAATGAAACTGGAACTCGGTACACTTTACTTACAGGCAAATGCGGATACGGATTTCTTTGCTGAAAACATAAACCCTCAAAGCACAACAGTTTCAAAATATACTTATAAGGAGAAGAACAGCTCGGGATATTCTCAATTGTCCGGGAGCATTAAAAAACTAACATATACAGTAGGATTGAGGGTTGAAAACACTGTTGTTAAAGGAAGATACGGCGCTGGAGACGGATTGCCAATCGACAAAGAGTATACTAATTTCTTTCCTAAAGCAAAGTTTGAAATCCCAATTGACAGTACTAAAACAGTCACATTTAATTATGCCAAAAGCATTTCAAGGCCTAATTTTTCAACAACCAGTCAGATTTCCAGTTACATCAATCCTTATTTGGTTTTTTCTAATAATATTAACCTCGATCCGACAATTACTGATGAAGCGATGGTGAATTTTCAGTATAGAGATAAGTCATTGAGCATCAGTTACAATAAAAAAACAAACCCGGTTTACTATAGTGCCACTTATGATGAAACCCAGAACCTTTTAACTTTTAAACCTGCAAATTTTGAAAAAGCATCGGGTTTTAATGTAGAATTCTCTTTGCCGTTCAGCTATAAATCCTGGACGACAACAAATGTTCTGAGTGTTTCATGGAATAAAATTGAAGATCAATCTGCTGTTCTGCAGGATTCTAAGCCGTATTTGTATTACTATTCCAACCACTCGTTTAAATTACCTAAAGATATTGAGCTGGCGGTAACCGGATGGGGATTAACCAGACAACGAGAAGGTGTTTTTCAAAATAAAGCAGTGTTTACAACCGATTTAGCCTTGTCAAAAACTTTTTTTAAGCATTTTGACTGTACGCTGAGTTATAATGACATCTTTAAAAAACTAAAATATTATGATAGTTATACCGCCAATTCGATAAGCACAAAAGGGAAATATTTCACTGATGCTCATATGATTTCAGTATCAGTAAAATACTTTTTCGGAAAAATTAAAAATTCAGAATTTCAAGAGAGAAATATAGATGAAAATACCAACAGAATCCGATAGTTAGCTGTCAAACTCATCGTCTTCCGCCTCTTCATCGATTTCCTCTTCATTGCCTTGGAATTCAAAGAAAGTGAATACGGATCCACCATAGTTTCTGTCAAAGGAAAAGTTTTCCATATGGTCCAGTTTGGTGTGTTTGGAATGTTCGATAATCATCATGCCGTCTTCTTCAAGTAATTCATTTTCAAAGATTAACTGAATGATTTTTTCAAAATCCTTTTGTCCCATGCCATACGGCGGATCGGCAAAAATAATGTCGTAACTGGCTTTGTTCTTCTCTAAAAACTTGAAAACATCACTTTTGATTGGGGTAATGTCGAAATCGAATTCCTTTGCGGTTTTTTTGATGAAGCTAACACAACCGAAATCACCATCCACGGAAATAATCGGTTCGGCACCGCGTGAGGCAAATTCATAACTGATGTTTCCGGTTCCGGCGAACAAATCCAAAATACGTAATTCGCTGAAATTGAAATGGTTGTTCAGAATATTAAACAAAGCTTCCTTGGACATGTCTGTCGTCGGGCGTACAGGAAGGTTGCCGGGTGGGCTAATCCTTCTTCCTTTATATTTACCGGAAATTATTCTCATGAATGTAAAAGCGTGAAATAATGAAGTGCGTCTTCTTTTTTAATGGATAAACGGAAGGCTAAATCCGAAACATCAAGCAATGAAATGTTGCGGATATAACGGTAAGCAATTTCGAAACAGGCATCGTCTTCCTTAATTTTACCCAGAAAACTAACCTGGATGGTTTCCGGATTTAACTGCAATTGTTCTAAAGTAAACAACAGATAATAGGCGAAATCCTCTGGTGTTTTGTATTCGAAAGAGTTATATAACAGTAATTTTGACTGATTGGTTACTACGATTTCAAAATGCGAATCCTGTAAATGAACATAAACCTGTTTGTCAATTTTATTCTTTGATAAATCAAGCAATCGGGTCACTAATACCGAATTAACGTTTTTGTAATCGAAACTCCCAAACTGGTCGATAAGGAAGTTGTTCACATTTACATAAGGCACGTGAACATTGTTCATATCGTAAGTATCAATTTCGTCAAAAGAGAAGAAATCGGATTCAAAAACTTTCGTGTTGTACTGCAGATAACTCGCCATTGAACTTTCGTCAAACAACGATTTCGGAACAAATGTACTCAGGTTGTTATCATGCAAAACCATGATTTCATCATAAGTTCGGGTAAGCAGTGGATAATCCACAAAGGTGCGCCATAACTGATCTTCCAGCGACTGCGTGTGATTGAATTTTACTTGCTGAAGCTCTTTTACACTTTGGTTTAAAGTATCGAATACACAAAACGAAAGCCCGTTCAAGGCAACCTGAAGGGATAGTTTTTTATAATTTTTGGATACTATTGAAGTGTCTGACATGAAAGTGCTACGATTGATAAGCCGGACAAATTTACATTTTTTTTCCTAGTGTAACGGAATATGCTCAAATTTCATCAGTATCTTTGAAACCCATTCGCTACACCTGACAGGTTTTTAAAACCTGTCAGGTATGAACTAAAAACTACCATGATTCCAGCAAAATTCTACAATACACTCCGGAATAATTTTCCTTTTCAGCCAACGCTCAAGCAGGATATTTTTTTTCAGAAAGTAGCTGATTTCGTGAGTAATGAGAATCAGGACGAAATTTTCCTCTTAAAAGGATATGCCGGAACCGGGAAAACGACCGTGATTTCCACGATAGTTGAACATCTGAAAGACATCAACAAAAAATATGTTTTACTGGCGCCAACCGGACGTGCGGCAAAAGTAATGGCCAATTATTCCGAAAAACCGGCGCATACTATTCATAAACGAATTTATTTTCCGAAAAAAGGCAGTGGGGGTGTAAGTTTCACCATGCAGGTCAATAAATTCAAGAATACGATTTTCATAATCGATGAAGCCTCGATGATTTCCGATTCACCTTCAGAATCAAGCATGTACGAGAATGGTTCACTGCTCGACGATTTGATTATGTACATCTATTCCGGTCATAATTGTAAAATGATTTTGGTTGGTGATACTGCTCAGTTGCCACCGGTTGGGATGGATGTTAGCCCCGCGCTTGATATGGATAAGCTTTCCATGAATTACAATATGGAAGTGCCTCATATTGAGTTGGATGAAGTAATGCGTCAGGAAGAAAAATCTGGAATTTTGTTCAATGCAACGGAATTACGGGAGATTCTGAAATCCCACTTTATAGACACCTTTCAGTTTCAGCTGCGCGGTTTTAAAGATATTGTCCGATTGACCGACGGCTATGATATTCAGGATGCAATTCATGCAGCATATTCCAACTATTCCATTGAAGATACGGCGTTTATCGTGCGTTCCAATAAAAGAGCCAATCAGTACAATCAGCAAATCCGATTGCGAATTCTGGATAAAGAAAGTGAGCTTTCTCCCGGTGATTTCATGATGGTGGTGAAGAATAATTATTTCTGGCTTAAAGACAGTGACGAAGCCGGTTTTATCGCAAACGGCGATATCATTGAAATTCTTGAGATTTTTAAAATTGTGGAATTGTACGGTTTCAAATTCGCCAAAGTGAAAATCAGAATGATCGATTATCCGAACCAGATTCCTTTGGAAACCATTCTGATTCTGGATACGGTTATGAGTGAATCTCCGTCGTTAACTTATGATCAGAACAACCAACTGTATCAAGAAGTTATGAAAGATTACGAAGACGAAACCAGTCAATACCGACGTTTTCAGAAAGTAAAAAACAACGAATACTTCAATGCTTTGCAGGTAAAATTCTCGTATGCGATAACCTGTCATAAATCTCAGGGAGGACAATGGAATACCGTTTTTATTGAACAGCCGTATTTGCCGGACGGAATTGACAGGGATTATATCCGTTGGTTGTATACGGCGGTAACGCGAGCCAAAGATAAATTGTATCTGATTGGTTTTCAGGATGAATATTTTGGGGATTAGTGATTAGTAAAATTATATATGAGTAAAAAGCTTAAAATATTCCTTGTTTTTTTAATAGGTGTTGTATTGTTCATTTTTGGAGTCATTTTCTATGGTTTAAAGATGATGGCTATTGAAGATCGTTATGGAGATTTTCTTGAGCTTTACAATAAAATTGATGCTTCGGATGAGTATTTTGTCATAATTGACGGTAAAGAAGTTGGTTTTATCGAGATGTTAGAAGATGAGATTTTTTTACAGGAAGGAGATTGTTTGAAGCATATCATGAATTATGATAATAATGTAATCGAAGTTTATCAGTTTGAACCTAATCAAACATATATTAGTTTTGGTTTAGCAGACGCGTTTAAACTAAAAAAAGAACCTTCAACAAAATTAATTTTCAAAAACTAAGTACCTTAGCCACTTTACAACTCATCATCAAAAAATGAAAATAATCGCCGTAATACCCGCACGTTATGCCTCGACACGTTTTCCTGCTAAACTGATGCAGGATTTAGGAGGAAAAACCGTAATCTTAAGAACCTATGAAGCTGCCATCAACACAAAATTGTTTGAAGACGTTTTTGTGGTAACCGATTCCGATTTGATTTATGATGAAATCATTTCCAACGGAGGAAAAGCCATCATGAGTATCAAAGAGCATGAATCCGGCAGCGACAGAATTGCGGAAGCGGTTGAGAACATGGACGTTGATGTGGTAATCAATGTACAGGGTGATGAGCCTTTCATCAACAAAAAGCCGTTGGAGCAGGTGATTGAAATTTTCAGAAATGATACCGATAAGAAAGTCGATTTGGCTTCCTTAATGTTTGAAATCAAAGAGAAATCTGAGGTTGAAAATCCTAACAATGTTAAGGTTATAGTGGATCAACAGGGATTTGCACTGTATTTTTCGCGTTCGGTTATTCCTTATCCGAGAGAAGAAAATGTGGGTGTTCGCTATATGAAGCATATCGGGATTTATGCCTTCAGAAAAGAAGCGTTAATGGATTTTTACCGTTTGCCGATGTTGTCGTTGGAAGCTTCCGAAAAACTTGAACAACTTCGTTATTTAGAATACGGTAAACGAATCCGAATGGTTGAAACCGATCACGGGAGCATCGGAATTGATACGCTGGAAGATTTGGAAAAAGCACGTAAATTGTTGTAAGTATGAGCCAATCAGAATTTAACATTCGAAATGCCCAACCGGAAGAATTTCAATCCATTGGAGCATTGATGGTTAAGGTCTACAGCGCGTTAGACGGTTTTCCTAAACCACATGTACATCCGAGATATTTTGACCTGCTGGCCAATGTAGGGCAACTCACAAACAAGCCGGACACTGAAATTTTAGTAGCCGTTTCCTCTGAAAATATAATTGTGGGAGCAGTCGTGTATTTTGGCAATATGCAATATTACGGCTCTGGAGGCACTGCGCCACAGGAAAAAAACGCGGCCGGTTTCAGACTTTTAGCCGTCGATGACACTCAGAGAGGAAAAGGAGTTGGCAAACTATTGACTTTGGCCTGTATTGAAAAAGCTAAAAATCAGCAATTGCCACAAATGATAATCCACACCACCAATGCTATGAAACCAGCCTGGAAAATGTATGAAGCCATCGGTTTTAAACGTTCACAAGATTTGGATTTTTCACAAGGCGAGTTGGAAGTGTTCGGGTTTCGTCTCCCGCTGTAATCACTTCAGTTTTTTGATGGTAAACAGTTCATTGTGAAACTCGACTTTCGGGTACATTCTCACGGAATATTCTTCTGAAAACCGACTTCGGTAGGCTTCGTTTCGCTGCTTTTGTTTCTCATTTAAAGTCATCGTATTAAATAAGATAAAACCGTTTACTTTAAGTAAAAAGTTAATTCTGTTTATAAAGAAATCTTCAAAGAGAAAGTTTGGCATTTTGGTATCCTGAAAAATATCAATGATGATTAAATCGTATTTTTCTTTGGTTTTCAATACATATTCAAAAGCATCGTCAATCACGATTTCCAGATTTGGAATCTGATCTAATCCGAAGTATTGATTGGCAATTTCAATGACTCTCGCGTCTAATTCCACGCCGGTAATTTTTCCGGAAAATTTAATTTCATCCACCAATGTTTTGATGACACTTCCGCCGGCAACACCTAAAACCAAGACGTTTTCAAAACCACGAATACGTTCAAAACCTATGTAATGTAATCCTTTACGCAGTATTCGCTGTAAACTTCCATAGGAGTAATTCGTGTTTTTGGAATCGAGCACTAATTGACCATTAGCCCAGGTCACTTCAAGGCTTTTGTTGATTTCGGAATTCTTTTTATGGATGTTAATAGGGATGAAATAACTGAGAATCTTTTTAATCATCAATTGTTACATTTTCTATTCGTAAATATAATGTTATTTTTGAACCAAACTTTTCATAATGAAACAAATTCTTTACAAGTTTATATTCTTCAAAATCATGGGTTGGAAGATTAACGGTACGATTTCGCCGGAGGTCAAAAAATGCGTGATCATTGTGGTTCCGCATACAAGCTGGCACGATTTCAATATTGGGCTTTTTACCAGGGGAATTCTCGGAATTGCGATAAATTTTGTAGCGAAGAAAGAATTGTTCCGATTTCCGTTCGGCGCTTATTTCCGATGGATGGGAGGTGAGCCTTTAAACAGACAAAAGAATGAAAATAAGGTAGATGCCATTGCAAAAGTGTTTCAGACCAATGAAGTTTTTCGTCTGGCAATCGCTCCGGAAGGAACACGTAAAAAAGTAACTGAATGGAAAACCGGGTTCTATTATATCGCTTTAAAAGCAAATGTGCCGATTATCCCTGTGGCTTTTGATTACGGTAAAAGAACGGTTGTTATTTCGGAACCGTATTATCCAACGGGTAATAAAGAGGAGGATTTTAAAAATCTCGAACAAAACTTCAAAGGAGTAACGGGCAAAGTTCCTCAAAACAGTTTTGTTCCGAAAGACTGATTATTCCGGAATGTAATTTTTGAAGGTTCCGTTTTTATAAAAGACCACAATCCGGTCGATTTCGGAATCGTTTTTTATATTTTCAAAATTTCGCGTATTTGAAAAAATTTCTTCTGGAATTTCATTTACGCGATTTTTTTGCGCTTCATTTTTTGTTTCAAATACTTCAGATGCTATTTCTGTTTTTTCAGATGGAGCAATCGGTTCTGAAAATAGAGTAGTGGGTTGTGCTTTTTCCGGAATATTTTCCGATGCATTTCCTTTGGGAAAATTTCCGCTTCCATTTAAAATCCAATACAAATCTACTTCGGGGAAAACTTCAACAATTTTCATGATAAAATCCAAACTTGGTTTGTTTCTTCCTGAAAGTAGGTGAGACATACTGGAGCGCTGCACTCCAATTTTATCTGCAAAAGAAGAGGCAGACAGACCATAATATTCAAAGATATTCTCCAGTCTTTTAATGAAATCGTCCAGGTTTAACATTGTAAATTAAATGATTTTAAATTATCAATTACAAATGTAAACAAAAGAAAGGTTACAGCCAAATAAACCATAAAAAACAATTGTAAACAGCTTAAAATTATTAAATAATAAGGTTATATAATACAATCTAATATATTGATTAATAAACTATTAAAATTTCATAATTAACTAAAGGCTTATTGTTTACAATGGTGAGTACAAAGGATAATGAATTGAATACAAACTTGTTTACATTAGTAAATTATGTGATAATTCAAGATGGTTACAATTGTAAAAAATAAGATGTTTACTTTTGTAAATAGAAACTACATAACATGAATTACCAATCATTTTTCGAAGCGTACAAGCAAACAAATTTATTTGGCAGATACATTACCAATAAACATATCGAACCTCTTTTGGAAGAATTGAAGAGAGATTTTAAAGTTGCCGAAATCGGTAAATCGGTCAAAGGGAAACCTATTTATTCGGTTAAGATAGGTTCCGGAAAAACTAAAATTTACATGTGGTCACAAATGCACGGTAACGAAAGCACTTGTACAAAAGCATTGTTTGACTTGTTTAATTTTCTGAAAAGCGATGATGATTTCGCCATTCGGTTAAAGGAAAGTTGCACCTTATTATGTATCCCGATTCTAAATCCTGATGGAGCTGAGGCTTATACTAGAGTTAATGCCAATGAAGTGGACCTAAACAGGGATTCTGTTGATTTGTCGCAACCTGAAAGCTGCATCCTTAGGGACTTGTATGAGGAATTCCAACCGGATTTCTGCTTTAATCTACATGATCAGCGCACTATTTTTGCAGCAGGCCAAACCAATAATCCTGCTACAGTCTCTTTTTTAGCACCTTCTTTTAATGAAGAACGTTCTGTTGATGAGTCGCGTCAGAAAGCTATTAATGTGATTGCGGCAATGAATAAGGAACTTCAGATCTATATTCCGGAACAGGTGGGGAGATTTGATGATTCCTTTAATATTAATTGTATAGGGGATATGTTTCAGTCATTGGGGACACCAACCATTTTGTTTGAAGCTGGACATTATAAAGACGACTACGACAGGGAGATAACCAGAAAAATGATCTTTATTTCCTATATGGAGGGCTTACGGGTAATTCAGGAAAATGAAATTCTTATCAATAAAACCAGTGATTATTTTAGGATTCCTCAAAATAAGGCCATATTTTTTGATTTTATTTATAAAAATGTCAAGATAATGCTTGACGGTTATGAAAAAAGTATTAATTTTGCAGCCCATTACAGCGAAGAACTTGAAAATGAAGCAATTGTTTTTAAAGCAACAATTAGACAGTTAGACGGTTTAGAAGATAACTTCGGACATTATACTTATAATTTTCAAGGACAATTGTTTGAAAATCAAGAAGGTAAAATACCGAAAATTGATTCAAAAGCTGATTTTACCGTAGGTAATGACAATAAAATTGTTAATGGATTGATGAAAAAATAGAAAATTAATTATTTTGTTGACAAATAAGTAATTTTTTATTCTTAAATTTAAACTTTTAAAACAAATAACAGATAAATTAATAGTATGAGTAAGTTTCGTTTGGATGAAGTAGATCATCAGATTTTAGATATGCTGATTGATAACACAAGAGTTCCTTTTACCGATATTGCTAAAAAATTACTGATTTCTGCCGGTACCGTTCACGTTCGTGTTAAAAAAATGGAAGATGCAGGGATTATCCAAGGTTCGTCTTTGACATTAGACTATGAAAAATTAGGCTATTCATTTATTGCTTATGTTGGTGTTTTTCTTCATAATACTTCACAGACTAAATTTGTTTTGGAGCGTATTAATGAAATTCCATTCGTAACTGTAGCTCACGTTACAACAGGAAAATTCAATATTTTCTGTAAGATCAGAGCTAAAGATACCAAACACGCTAAGGAAGTTATCTTTATGATTGACGATATTGATGGTGTTTACAGAACAGAAACCATGATTTCTTTGGAAGAGAGTATCAACGACAAAAAACGTTTGATGCACACGATTTTCAAGGATATGTAATCAAGTTAAAGAGACCCGAAGTGAAAGCTTCGGGTTTTTTATTTATATTTATTTCGTTAATCAAAAAATAAATCATGAAACCTACAGAATTGCAAATTACCGAATATGCACCATTTTATCAGCCTTATATTGATGCTCTAGAAGAAAACATCAATCTTTTGGATGAACTCGAGATCAGTCTTTATAATACCATCCATTTTATTCAGGATATACCGATGGACAAATTCGATTACCGCTACGCGGAAGGAAAATGGACCATTAAAGAAATAATTCAGCATATTATTGATGCAGAGCGTGTTTTCAGTTATAGGGCGCTACGCTTTTCCAGAAATGACAAAACGGAATTGCCCGGGTATGATGAAAATGAATTTGCTGCAGCTGTAAATCCGGTAGCCAATAAAAGGCATCTGAAAGATTTACTTACGGAATTATCTGCAGTGCGTCATGCAACGATTACTCTTTTTAAGAGCTTTACGCCGGAAGATTTTCTGAAAAGCGGAATTGCTTCCGAAAGAGAAATGTCGGTAAGAGCGGTAGGGTTTATAATTATAGGACATCAGAACCATCACATGCGTGTTTTTAAACAGCGCTATATGGAATAAAAAAAGGAACTCGTTTGAGTTCCTTTTTTTATTTAATCCTCATCGGAATCATCTTCGTCAGTAGGTTCGTCTTTTGGTTCTTCCTCTTCATCATCAGAGTTATCATCTTCGATATCCAACTCTTTCAATGCGTCTAATGAATCTTCGCTTCCGTCGATATCTTCATCGTCCTCGTCATAGTTTTCAATTCTATCCGCTAATTTAGTACTTACTTTTACCAGGTAAATGGTGTCTTCTGTGCGTACTTCCACAGCTTCAATTGTTTCATTCTTAGCGTTTTTAAAACGGATAACGTCGGAATCATCATATCCGTCAGGAAACTTCTCAACCAGAAGGGTTAAGATCTCATTCGTCAATTTAGCGTAATCTACAATTACTCTTTTCATTCGTTGTGCTTTAATCTTTGTGTATGGTCAAATGTAATATCCTAAATCTTATTTTCAAATAAAATTCAATTTTTTTTTAAAAAAAATTACCAGTCTAAAAGGTAAGCAAAAATAAGCGGAGCCACGATTGTTGCATCAGATTCCACAATAAACTTCGGAGTTGTGATATCTAATTTACCCCAAGTGATTTTTTCATTAGGCACTGCTCCCGAATAGGAACCGTAACTTGTAGTAGAATCGGAAATCTGGCAGAAATAGCTCCAGAACGGAACATCGTGCATTTCCATATCCTGATATAACATCGGAACTACGCAAATAGGGAAGTCTCCGGCGATACCTCCACCGATCTGGAAGAATCCAACTCCTTTGCCTTCACAGTTTTTAGTGTACCAGTCTGCTAACCACATCATGTATTCCACACCACTTTTCATGGTCGTAGCTTTGAATTCACCTTTAATGCAGTAAGAAGCGAAAATGTTACCCATAGTACTGTCTTCCCATCCCGGAACTACAATTGGTAAGTTTTTCTCAGCTGCTGCCACCATCCATGAATCTTTAGGGTCGATTTCGTAGTATTGTTTTAATACTCCTGAATTGATCATTTGGTACATGAATTCATGTGGAAAATATCTTTCCCCTTTAGAATCAGCATTGTTCCAGATATCAAATAAATGTTGTTGTAAACGACGAAATGCTTCTTCTTCAGGAATACAAGTGTCGGTTACACGGTTGTAGTGGTTTTCAAGTAAATCCCATTCTTCCTGCGGGCTTAAATCGCGGTAGTTGGGTACTCTTTTATAAGAATTGTGAGCGACAAGGTTCATGATATCTTCTTCAAGGTTGGCACCTGTACAAGAGATGATGTGAACTTTGTCCTGACGAATCATTTCGGCTAACGATTTTCCAAGCTCGGCAGTACTCATGGCCCCGGCAAGGGTAATCATCATTTTACCGTTATCTAACAAATGTTCTTCGTAACCTTTTGCTGCATCCACAAGTGCTGCTGCATTGAAGTGAAGATAATGTTTCTCAATAAACTGACTGATAGGTCCTTTACTCATTATGTGTTTCTTTATGTAATTATTGAATTATTTCTTTTTGTTGTATCCTAAAATCTCTAAAACTTCCTCGGCTTTTTGCTGTTCCGAGAAAACTTCGGTGGCAAAAATCCCGTTTTTGTCTTTGTCGATCAGGATGTGTTTCGGTTGTGGTAAGATACAGTGGTGTAATCCGCCAAATCCTCCAATGGTTTCCTGATAGGCTCCGGTGTTGAAAAATCCGATGTATAAAGGCTTCTCCTTGTTGTATTTCGGTAGGTAAACAGCATTCATGTGCTGCTCGGAGTTGTAGTAATCGTCTCCGTCACAGGTTAGTCCGCCTAAAAGCACACGTTCGTAGGTATCGTTCCAGCGGTTGACAGCAAGCATTACAAAGCGTTTGTTGATCGCCCAAGTGTCCGGAAGGGTAGTGATGAACGAAGAATCGATCATGTTCCAGTTCTCACGGTCATTTTGTTTCTTCTGATATAAAACCTGATACAAAGCACCGCCTGATTCTCCAACGGTAAAAGATCCGAATTCAGTGAAAATATGCGGAACCGGAACTTCTGCTTCGTCGCAGGCAATTTTGATCTGGTTCAGGATTTCATCAACCATATATTGGTAATCGTAATCAAAAGCCAATGAATTTTTGATTGGGAAACCACCACCGATATTCAAACTGTCTAAGGAAGGACATTCTTTTTTCAAAGCGATGTACACTTTCATACACTTCAATAACTCATTCCAGTAGTAGGCAGTATCACGGATACCGGCATTGATAAAGAAGTGAAGCATTTTAAGTTCCACTTTTTTGTTGTCCTGGATTTGTTTACGGTAGAAAGGAACGATGTCTTTATAACCGATTCCAAGACGGGAAGTATAGAATTCGAATTTAGGCTCTTCTTCAGCAGCGATACGGATTCCTATTTTGAATTTACCATCGATTTGCTCCTGTAATAAATCCAATTCTTCGAAATTGTCGATAACAGGAATGGTGTTTTTGTGACCGTTGTTAATTAAACGGGCAATGTTGGTAACATACTGATCGCGTTTGAAACCGTTACAAACCACAAAGGTGTTTTTGTTGATTTTACCATCTTCCATTAAACGTTCAACAATATCAATGTCAAAAGCAGAAGACGTTTCAATGTGGATGTTGTTTTTTAAAGCTTCATTTAAAATGAATTCAAAATGAGAACTTTTGGTACAGTAACAGTAAAAGTATTTCGCTTCATAACCGTGTCTTTCCATCGCATTTCTAAACCACATTTTGGCTTTGTTGATGTTTTGGGAAATTTTAGGAAGGTAAGTGAATTTTAATGGTGTACCGTATTGTTCAACCAATTTCATCAGGTCGATACCGTGAAATTGAAGGTTGTCTTTATTTAATGTGAATTCCTCTTGTGGAAAATAAAAAGTCTGATTGATTAAGTCGTAATACTTGGTGTTCATCTGAATATCAGTTGTATAAGATTATAAATGTAATAAAATATTTCCTAAAACGACTGATTTTCAAACTCTTAAATTAGCGTATATAATCTGTAATTCTTCGTGAAGAGGGTTGGTGAAATGAAAAACATCATAATTCTGACAGCTCTTAACGGAAAAAACAATGCGCTGCAATTTGCACAGAATCTTTCTTTTCCTTGTGTTTGTGGTGTTTTCGAATTGAGTATGCTGATTTTTTTTCATCAGCGCAAATGTAAAAAATATTAAAATGTATTTAAAAAGATTTTTGCTAAAAAAATGTTAGCAACTATAATCTTCAAAAGCCTTGATTATCAGTTCGTTTGCTGCAGATTCGTTAATTTTTATATTACCGATTCCCTGAAGTAACGCAAATTGTACTTTCCCAAACTCATTTTTCTTGTCGTGAATCAGCAAATCCATTATTTTATTGATGTCGTCAGGACTGAAACTTATGCGGTCAAATAAATCGAGGATAATGTATTTAATCTCCTGATATTCATCGTTTGAAATTAGTCCTTTTTCTAAAGAAAGATGACCTTCCAATATCATTCCCACAGCGATGGCTTCCCCGTGAAGTAAAGCGGTTTTGGTTTCGTTTTCCAGAAAATAACTTTCGATGGCATGGCCTAAAGTGTGCCCGAAATTAAGCGCTTTACGGATTCCGTTTTCCGTCGGATCCTGTGTTACGACATTGTTTTTTATTTCAACAGATTGGTGAATTAAAGTGTCTAAATCCTCAGTGCTTAAATCTTTTAGGTTTTTGAATTTCTCCCAATAATTTTTGTCCTGAATTAAACCGTGTTTCAGCATTTCGGCTAATCCGGAACGCATTTGGTTTTGCGGTAAAGTAGCTAAAAATGCAGTGTCAATTAACACTGATTTTGGCGTTGTAATAGTTCCGATCTGGTTTTTCAGGTTTCCTAAATCCACACCGTTTTTACCACCGATGGAAGCGTCAACCATAGCCAAAAGGGTAGTGGGAACATTGATGTATTCGATACCGCGTTTGAAGGTTGAAGCCACAAATCCGCCTAAATCCGTAACCACACCACCGCCAAGATTGATGATAATGCTTTTTCGGTCGCCGCCCAATTCTGTTAAAGCTGACCATATTTCGAAGCAGGTTTCGATGTTTTTAAACTCTTCTCCAGCCTCAAATTCAACAATTTCAATAGGTGCTTCGGTAGCCAGATTGGCTAAAAAAGCAGGCAAACAATATTCGCTGGTTTTGCTGTCAACTAAGATGAATACTTTGGAAAATTCCTCAGGCTTAAGTACTTCACTTAAATAAGTATAGCTGTTTTCGTTGAAATAAACTGAATAACCGTTGGCTTTTATGGTTTGCATTTTGAAGTATTGTTAATGAAGTCGCAAAATAAGGGATTTTTTATCAATTATTTTCAAACGCTCCTTATATTTGCAAGCGATTTATAACAATACAATGGAAAAAATTTTCAACAATACAGAAGTAGCTTTTGCACTTAAGAATAACAGAGAATTAAACAGAGCGCATTTCCTTTTTAAAATGATCGGTAATCCGTCGTTGGTAAAAATGGGAACTTCCTTAACGAATTTTGCGTTAAACCTGCATTTGCCGGTGGAAGGTATTATCAGAAGTACTGTTTTTGATCATTTTTGTGGTGGTGTGAGCGAAGAAGATTGCTTGAAAGTAGTTGATAAAATGTACACTAAGCGTGTTTCTTCCGTTTTGGATTATTCTGTGGAAGGAAAAGAAGAAGAAGCGCAGTTTGACGCTGCTTTGGAAATGACGCTTAAAACGATTGAATTTGCCAAAGCCAAAGAAGCTATTCCGTTTGCCGTGTTTAAGCCAACAGGAGTCGGACGTATCGGATTATACGAGAAGATTGGTGAAAATCAGCCGCTTACCGATAGTGAAAAAGCAGAGTGGGACAGGGTGGTGAATCGTTTTGAAATCATCTGTAAAACGGCTTTCGATAAAGATGTAATGATTTTAATCGATGCTGAAGAAAGCTGGATGCAGGATGCTGCCGATGATTTGGTGGCCGAAATGATGAAAAAATACAACAAGGAAAAAGCGTTGATTTTCAATACACTGCAAATGTACCGTTGGGATCGTTTGGATTACCTGAAGAAATTACACGAACAAGCAAAAGCGGACGGTTTCCATATCGGAATGAAAGTTGTGCGTGGTGCTTACATGGAAAAAGAAGCTAAACGCGCAGAAGAAAAAGGTTATAAAAACCCAATCTGTGTTTCAAAACAAGCAACAGATGATAATTACAATGCCTGTATCGATTATATGATGCAGCACATTGACACTATGGCTATTTTTGCAGGAACTCATAACGAATTGAGTTCGTACAGATTAATGGATTTGATGGCAGGAAAAGGAATGACAAAAAATGACAACAGAATCTGGTTCGGGCAATTATACGGAATGAGTGATAATATCAGTTATAATTTGGCGGAATCCGGATACAACGTTGCAAAATATTTACCATTCGGACCGGTTCGCGACGTGATGCCGTATCTGATTCGTCGCGCTCAGGAAAACACTTCGGTGGCAGGACAAACAGGTAGAGAACTGATGTTGTTGGAAACCGAAAAGAAACGTAGAAAACTATAAATGAAAACTCCGATAATCGGAGTTTTTTTTATTTAAAAATAGTGGTTTACAATTAACAGGATTATCGGGAAGATTATTAAGTTGATAGCAACCTGATAGGTACGGCTGACTTTATATTTATCGAGCATTGCATTGATAAGAATGAGCATCCCGAAGATTACCACAAAATAGACTGCAAATACCAACCAGTTCCCGGCATCTTCCATCCATCGGAAATCGTAATAGCCTTCGTCGATAAAGAAAAGAAACTGCGCGACTAAAAAGCTGTTGATTGCAGAAAAAAGGGCAAGGTTGAGTTTCATGATCTTTTTTAATACTAACGAAATTTTCAGGAAAATAGTATAAAATCAGCCTAATTCGAGAACTTTTTGATTGAGGTGAAGATTATTCGCACTTGAAGATTAGCAGAATAACCGACGTAGAATTTATCTATAGTAGAACAATAGAGGATGTAGACGGTGTGGGGCATATAATAGAAATTATTGGCGTATAAAAAAAGCACTCAAATTGAGTGCTTTTAGTGGGCGATGAGGGGTTCGAACCCCCGACCCCCTCGGTGTAAACGAGGTGCTCTGAACCAGCTGAGCTAATCGCCCTATTGTGTTGCAAATATACATTCAATATTTGATTACACAAGGAGTTTGAATTTTTTTATTGTTTTTGAATACTGTTTAAAATAACTTTTTCAGACTGATTGATCATTTCAACAGTAATCTCTTCGTTTTTAGTAGTTAATCCTTCAATCACATACAATTTGCCGTTTTGTGCCGGTTTGTTGCTTTTTGAGAAATCGACATCACCATTTTTAAGACACGCTTTAATATCTTCCATTGTAAGGACTTTCTCCTTCATTTTAGCGTCGGCTTCCTTTGAAATTTGAATAGGTTTGCTTCTTAAATCTTTCAAAACCCTGCAATTAGGCATGTAGCAGAATTCGGTTTTCTTCTTCTGAAAGAAAAACATTAAAAAGATTCCTCCTAATAATAATCCGATAAGAAAATAAGATAAGCGGTGTATGAATTTCATTGTATTTTATTTTCGGCAAAAATAGGTAATCTGAAAACGATACGCTAGAATACAATCAAATTAATATCTCTGTAAGGAATGTTAAACCAATCTGCTATGGATTTGTTGGTCAAAAGCCCGTGATACATGTAAACACCGTTTTTCAAACCTCTGTTGAAGCGAATGGCGCTTTCGATTCCGCCATCGTCTGCAATCTGAATAAGGAAAGGTGTGATGATGTTACTGATAGTCATGGAAGCCGTTTTGGAATAACGGGAAGGAATATTCGGAACACAATAATGAATTACATTGTGCTTGATGAAAATCGGTTTTTCGTGGGTTGTAATTTCTGCTGTTTCAAAACATCCGCCCGTGTCGATACTTACGTCTACAATTACAGCGCCTTTTTTCATATGTTCCACCATGGTTTCCGTTACAACGACTGGAGTTCGGTTGTTACCTCGCATGGCTCCGATGGCCACATCACAACGCATAAGAGATTTAAGCAGAGATTTTTCCTGAATCGTTGAAGTGAAAATCGGTTGGTTCAAAGTGTTTTGTAAACGACGAAGTTTGGTAATTGAATTGTCGAAAACTTTAACGTTGGCACCCAATCCTAAAGCAGTTCTGGCAGCATATTCCGCTACAGTTCCCGAACCTAAAATCACGATTTCCGTCGGACGGACTCCTGTAATATTTCCAAACAAAAGTCCTTTTCCGATAGACTGATTGATCATTAATTCAGCAGCAATTAATACTGAGGCTGTTCCGGCAATTTCTGAAAGGGAACGAACAGCAGGGTAGGAACCGTCTTCATCTTTAATAAACTCAAAAGCAAGCGAGGTGATTCTTTTAGTGGCTAATGCTTCAAAATAATTTTTCTTCTGTGTTTTAATCTGTAAGGCAGAAATGATAATCGTTTGAGGGTTAATCATTTCGATTTCTTCCAGCGTAGGCGGCTCAACTTTTAAAAGCATAGGGCAACTGAAAACCTTTTTGGTGTCGCTGGTGATTTCCGCACCGGCTTCGCTGTATTCTTTATCGGAATAACTTGAACTTAAACCTGCTCCGGATTCCAATAACACACGGTGACCGTGAGAAGTAAGGGAAATTACAGCATCAGGTGTCAAACAGATTCTTCGCTCCTGATAACACGTTTCTTTTGGAATTCCAATAAAAAGCTGGCTTTTGTGCTTGGTCACTTCCAGTTTTTCTTCCTGCGGAATTAATTGTTGCGACGAAAAAGGTGTTATTGGCATGATGTTGTTGTGATTGTTTAGTACAAGTTACGAAAAAATTGTAAAAGACCTTTATTTGAGAACCAAAATGCGGTTTCCGGTAGGAAGTTGCTTGATGTGAATGGAAGCATGATCCAGCGGAATAAGATGCGGTGTTTTTTCCGGCCATTCTATAAAGCACCAGTTCCCGGAATAAAAATACTCGTCAATGCCCATGTCGTAGGCTTCTTCTTCTGAATTTAAACGGTACAGGTCAAAATGGTAGATGATTTCCCCGTTATCGGAATGATATTCGTTAACCAATGAAAAAGTAGGGCTGGAGGTCATGTCGTCTACGCCTAATTCTTTAACCAAAGCTTTGATGAGGGTGGTTTTTCCGACACCCATTTCCGCATGAAATGTAATTACTTTTTTAAGCGGTTGCGACAATATTCTGCGGGCCACATCCTGAATTTCATTCAGGGAAAAGCTAATTTCCAAGGGGTTAGTCATCATATAAAATAAGAGGAATTAATCTTCGTTTTCAAATGTAGCAAAAACTACCCAAATTCAAAGATTAATTCCTACAATTCTAAAAATCAGTTGTTGATTGCTGATTATCTTGGTTCAAATACCAGGAACGGTATGATCATTTCTTCCAGTGAAATACCGCCGTGCTGATACGTATTTCGGTAGTAACTTACGTAATGGTTGTAGTTGTTTACATAGGCCAGAAACAAATCGTTTTTCGCAAAAATGAACGAACTGCTCATGTTGATGGAAGGCAGTCCGACTTTTTTAGGATCTTTTACCACGTAAACATCTTTGTCTTCATAAGTAAGGCTTCGGCCGGTTTTATAGCGTAAATTCAAACTTGTGTTTTTGTCCCCGATAACTTTTGACGGGTTTTTACAGTTGATGGTTCCGTGATCTGTAGTTAAAATCAATCGGAAACCTTGTTGTTGTGCTAATTGAATAATCTCAAGTAGCGGTGAATTTCTAAACCAGCTGAGCGTTAATGAACGATAAGCTTTGTCGTTGGATGCTAATTCTTTAACCACGTCCATTTCGGTTTTGGCATGGGAAAGCATGTCTACAAAATTGTAAACCACAGTGGTTAAGTCATTGCTTTTTAAAGCTTTAAAGTTGTCGACAAGTTTTTTTCCGTCTTTGAAATTGGTAATCTTGAAATATTCCTGTTTGATGTCGATGCGCAGGCGTTTGAGTTGTTCGGTAAGAAATTCACCTTCGAACATGTTTTTACCGCCTTCGTCTATATCGTTTTTCCAGTATTGCGGATAATTTTTTTCCATATCCACGGGTAATAAACCTGAAAAGATTGCATTTCGGGCATATTGTGTTGCAGTGGGCAGGATGGAGAAGTAGCTGGTTTCTTTTTCCAGTTTGTAATGATTATTTACTACACTTTCAAAAGCTTTCCACTGATCGTAACGCAGGTTGTCGATTACCACAAAAAGGATAGGTTTGTCTTTTTTTCGGATTTCGGGCACAACCAGTTTTCTGAAGATTTCATGGGAAAGATACGGTCTGTTATCTTCGCTGGAAAACCATTTCTCGTAATTCTTCTCAATGAATTTCCCGAATTGGGAATTGGCTTCAAGTTTTTGACTTTCAAGGATTTCCACCATGCTTTGGTCTTCAATGTTTTCCAGTTCGATTTCCCAGAACAATAGTTTTTTGTATAGCTCGACCCAGTCTTCATACGAATTCACCATGGCCATATCCATTGCTATTTTTCGGAATTCTTTCTGGTAATCCAAAGTGGTTTTTTCAGATACAAGTCTGGAATGATCAAGGTTCTTTTTCAGACTCAACAAGATTTGGTTCGGATTTACCGGTTTGATAAGATAGTCGGCAATTTTAGAACCGATTGCTTCCTCCATGATATATTCCTCCTCACTCTTAGTAATCATGATTACCGGTGTTGCGGATTTCTTTTCTTTAATTTCCGAAAGGGTTTCCAGGCCGCTCAGTCCGGGCATATTCTCGTCAAGGAAAACAATGTCAAAATTGTCGTCCTCAAAGACTTCGATAGCATCCTGGCCATTATTACAGGTGGTTACGTTGTATCCCTTTTTTTCAAGGAATAATATATGTGGTTTCAGTAAATCGATTTCGTCATCTACCCAAAGTATCTTTATCTGGCTCATAGTGATGTGTTGTTGAATTAATGTGCAATTTATGGTTTTATCAACGGATTGTGGTTAAAATTATTGTAAAAATCAGTCATTAAAATGAAAAGCGGTCATTCATCGCGTATTTTTTATAGTTATCGACAAAAAAAGGTTTTACAGTTAATCCTTAATAAATTAGTAGATAACTTTAAATCAGAATGTTATGAAACTTACAATTCTACTCTTCGCTTCTTTTATATGCTCCACTTTTGTAAACAACGATACACATACTGTAAAAATCAAAGATGTGCGCAAAACCAAAAACTGGCAACAGAACCTGAAAACCTGTTACGTTAAAGACAAAACCGTAGAAGTTTACAGGATCGACGCCAACGGAAGTGCATACATGGCAGTGATTTACAACAACAAAAACAACGAGGTAAGCTGTGATAAAAACTTTGTTTACGGCACGGATCAGGATTATGAATTTGCCGAATACAGATGGGTAGATGACAGTATCGTCAATGTATCGTTGTTCAATAAAAGCAACCGGAATGTTGAGGAATTTCATATCAACAATCAATCAAAAGTGATAGCTAAAGGGATTTATAAACAACAATTGTTGAGTGTGCGGTAAGCATGTATGGACTAAATCTTTATATTTGTAGTAAATACATTCCTACGTGACTCAAATTAATAAGTTAAAAATCCTCAACGATCCCATTTATGGTTTTATAACCATTCCGAATACTTTAGTTTACGATTTAATACAACATCCTTTTTTTCAGAGACTTAGGAGGATTTCCCAGATGGGAATGTCTTATCTTGTTTACCCGGGAGCGCATCACACGCGCTTCCATCATGCGCTGGGTTGTATGCACCTGATGCAGAAAGCGGTTCAGACTTTGCGTTTTAAAGGCATTGCAATTTCATCCGACGAAGAAACGGCTTTATATATTGCTATTCTTTTACACGACATAGGACACGGGCCTTTTTCGCATGCGATGGAACACAGCATTGTGGAGGACGTGCATCATGAAGAGATTTCTTTGCTTTTTATGAATCAGTTGAACAAAGAGTTTGACGGACAGCTTTCTTTAGCTATTCAGATTTTCAAAGGCGATTACCACCGAAAATTCATGTTGCAGCTTATTTCCAGTCAGTTGGATATGGACAGGATGGATTATCTGAAGCGCGACAGTTTTTACAGCGGTGTAGCCGAAGGGAACATCAATTCCGAAAGGCTTATCCAGATGATGAATGTCGAAAATGATATTTTGGTCATCGAAGAAAAAGGTATCTATTCCGTAGAAAAATTTCTTGTGGCCAGACGCTTGATGTATTGGCAGGCTTACCTTCATAAAACCAGTGTTGTAGCGGAACTCATCCTAACCAAAATCCTGAAAAGAGCAAAAGAGCTTACTCAGAAGGGAGTTGTTTTGCCATGCAGTGAGCCTTTGCAGTTTTTTATGCAGAACCGAATCACCATGGATGAATTCGCTCCGGAAATCTTAAAAAAATTCGCTTTGTTAGATGATTTCGATATAGTAAGTGCCATTAAATCCTGGCAGTTTCATGAAGATTATGTGTTGTCAACCCTGAGTTCGATGATTATCAATCGTGATCTGATGCGAATCCAGATGTCGGAAGAGAAAATCAGCAAAGAGCAATTAAATGATTTTAAAACACGTTATATAGAAAAATATCAATTAACCGAAAAAGAGGCTGAGTACTTTGTTTTTAAGGGAAAACTGAAAAATCAGGCTTACAACAAAACCGGCGAACCGATTCATATTTTAAAGAAAGATCGTACCATTGAAGATGTGGTGGAAGCATCCGATCAGCTTCATTTGAAAGCGCTTTCAAAACCGGTGACCAAATATTTTATCTGCTTTCCAAAAGTGTTATCGGAAAGTTAAAAATGAATTAAATTTTATATTTTTGTCGGGTTAAAATGAACCAAACTAAAAAATGGGTGTAGTAAGCACTTTAAATAGTAGTGAGTTCCATCTTATACCGATGGGAAATTAAATCTTATAAGATGAAATTTACAGCAGAACAAATAGCAGGTATTCTTGAAGGGGAAGTTGTGGGGAACCCTTCAGTGGAAGTCTATAAATTAGCCAAGATTGAAGAAGGTACAGAAGGTTCACTTACTTTTTTAGCCAATCCGAAATACCTGAATTACATATACACCACTAAAGCCAGCATAACAATCGTTAACAATACGTTCGTTCCGGAACAGGAAATCGAAACCACTTTAATTAAAGTTGAAGATGCTTACAAGTCTTTTTCAAAATTATTAGAGTATTACAATCAGGTGAAACTGATGAAATCCGGTATCGAGCAGCCTTCGGTTGTTTCTGAAGGTGTAACTTACGGCGAAAACCTTTATTTGGGAAGCTTTTGTTACCTTGGGAAGAATGTCAAAATAGGCGACAACGTAAAAATTTATCCGAACAGTTTTATCGGGGATAATGTTGTTATCGGAGACGGAACCGTTCTTTTTGCCGGTGCGCGAATTTATTCGGAATCTGAAATCGGTAAAAACTGTACCATTCATTCCGGTACGATTATCGGGTCGGACGGCTTCGGTTTTGCGCCTCAGGAAGACGGAACCTATACAAAAGTGCCGCAAATTGGCAATGTTATCATTGAAGACAATGTAGAAATTGGAGCATGTTCAACCATTGATCGTGCTACTTTGGGTTCAACGATTATCCGAAAAGGTGTAAAACTGGACAATCAGATTCAAATTGCACATAACGTGGAAATTGGTGAGAATACTGTAATTGCAGCGCAAACCGGAGTGGCAGGTTCTACAAAAATTGGTAAAAACTGCATGATAGGCGGGCAGGTAGGAATTGCGGGCCATATTGTGATAGGTAATAATGTTCGTATCCAGGCACAATCCGGTGTTGGAAGAAATATAAAAGACGGAGAAGTGATTCAGGGAAGTCCGGCTTTAAACTACGGCGATTATAACAAATCGTACGTGCATTTTAAAAATCTTCCTAAGATTGTGGATGAAATCCATCAGTTGAAAAAAACAATAAACGAAACAAACTAAAATTAAAATAACTAAGTCATGGTTAAACAAACAACCATTAAAAGTGAAATTACATTAAAAGGAGTAGGGCTGCATACCGGACAGGACGTAGTAATGACGTTCAAACCGGCACCGGCAAACAACGGATACACCTTTGTGCGTGTTGATTTGGAAGGTCAGCCTGTAATTGAAGCAGATGCTAATTATGTGGTAAATACCCAAAGAGGTACTAATCTTGAGAAATTAGGGGTTAAAATTCAAACTTCTGAACATGTTTTGGCAGCTTTTGTAGGTTGCGATGTAGATAACGTGATTATCGAGTTAGATGCTTCCGAGCCACCAATCATGGACGGTTCCTCAAAATATTTTGTGGAAGCTATTGAGAAAGTTGGAATCGAGGAGCAGGATGCTGAAAGAAAAGTATATGTGGTAAAAGAAGTTATTTCCTTTACTGACGAAGCTACCGGTAGTGAAATTACAATAATTCCTGCTGATGATTATCAGGTTACCGCTATGGTTGATTTTGGAACCAAAGTGCTTGGTACCCAGAATGCAACGATGAAATCCATTTCGGAATTCAAAACGGAAATTGCAGATTGTCGTACATTCAGCTTTTTACATGAACTTGAAGGTTTGTTAGAGCACGGATTAATCAAAGGCGGCGATTTGAACAACGCTATCGTATACGTTGATAAAGAGATTTCCCCTGAAACCATGGAACGCCTGAAAGTGGCTTTCGATAAAGAAAGTATTAGTGTAAAACCAAACGGAATCCTGGACAATCTTACGTTACATTATCCGAATGAAGCTGCGCGTCACAAATTATTGGATGTGGTGGGTGATTTGGCTTTGATCGGTATGAAAATAAAAGGAAAAGTAATTGCTAACAAACCGGGGCATTTTGTAAACACTATGTTTGCGAAAAAAATGTCTAAAATCATCAAGAACGAAATGAAAAACCATGTTCCGGTTTATGACCTGCATAAAGAACCACTAATGGATGTGACCAAGATCCAGTCGATGTTGCCACACCGTTATCCTTTCATCTTGGTGGATAAAATCCTTGAAATGTCAGACACTCATGTGGTTGGTCTTAAGAATGTTACCATGAACGAGCAATTTTTCGTGGGACACTTCCCGGGAGCACCTGTAATGCCGGGGGTTTTAATTGTTGAAGCAATGGCTCAGACAGGAGGCATCTTGATCTTAAGTACTGTTCCGGATCCTGAAAACTACTTAACGTATTTTATGAAGATTGACAATGTGAAATTCAAACATAAGGTTTTGCCGGGTGATACGCTTATCTTTAAATTAGATTTGTTATCCCCAATCCGAAGAGGTATTTGCCACATGCAGGCAAGTGCTTATGCTAATGGTAAATTGGTTACCGAAGCAGAATTAATGGCTCAAATTGTAAAAAAGAACTAAAAAGAGATTTATGAATCAACCGTTAGCATACGTGCATCCGGGGGCGAAAATTGCAAAAAATGTAGTGATCGAACCTTTTACAACTATTCATAACAATGTTGAAATTGGTGAAGGAACCTGGATTGGTTCTAATGTTACCATTATGGAAGGTGCAAGAATCGGTAAAAACTGTAATATTTTCCCGGGAGCTGTTATTTCAGCCGTTCCTCAGGATTTGAAATTCGGGGGTGAAGAATCACTTGCGATCATCGGTGATAACACTACTGTAAGAGAGTGTGTTACCATTAACAGAGGAACTATTGCATCGGGACAAACCAAGATTGGTAAAAACTGTCTGATCATGGCGACAGCTCACATTGCACACGATTGCCACATTGGTGACAATGCAATTATCGTGAATGGTGTTGCTTTGGCAGGACACGTTATTGTTGGTGATTATGCGGTAATCGGAGGATTGGCAGCAATTCATCAGTTTATCCATATTGGTGATCATGCCATGATTTCCGGTGGTTCATTGGTTCGTAAAGATGTGCCTCCTTTTACAAAAGCAGCAAAAGAGCCGCTTTCTTATGTGGGAATCAACTCAGTAGGTTTGAGAAGAAGAGGTTTTTCAACAGAAAAAATACGTGAAATTCAGGATATTTACCGAATTTTGTATCAGAAAAACTATAACACGACTCAGGCATTGAGCATTATAGAAGCTGAAATGGAGGCAACTCCGGAGCGCGACGAAATCATAATGTTTATCCGTAATTCTTCCAGAGGAATTATGAAAGGATATACAGGAGGAGCATTTTAATTAAAAAAACAAGTAATAAATCAATAACAAACAAGAATGGCAACTACAGCAGATATCAGAAACGGATTGTGCATTAAATTTAACCACGATATTTATAAAATCATTGAGTTTTTACACGTAAAACCGGGTAAAGGACCGGCTTTCGTAAGAACTAAACTGAAAAGTTTAACCAACGGAAAAGTACTTGATAACACTTTTTCTTCAGGGCATAAAATTGAAGTAGTTCGTGTTGAAACGCACACTTTTCAGTATTTGTATGCGGAAGGAAGCGATTTCCACTTCATGAACAACGAAACATACGAGCAGATTTCATTGAACAAAGATATTTTGGATGCTCCTGAGTTATTGAAAGAAGGAACAAACGTAATGGTTCAGATCAATGCGGAAACCGAAGCGCCTTTATCAGTAGATATGCCGGCTTCAGTTGTCTTAGAAGTAACTTATGCGGAGCCTGGAGTAAAAGGAAATACTGCAACTAACGCAACAAAACCTGCTACAGTTGAAACAGGCGCTCAAATCAACGTGCCATTGTTCATCAACGAAGGTGATAAAATCAAAATTGACACAGCTACAGGTTCTTACATGGAGCGTGTAAAAGAATAATTTTAAAAAATATAGCTTGAAGTTCCCAAAAACACACACTCTTAAAGAGATTGCAGACATTATTCAATGTGAATTTGTAGGCGACGAACGTTTTCCTGTACATGGAATGAACGAAATTCACGTAGTGGAACGAGGAGATATTGTTTTTGTTGATCATCCCAAGTATTACGATAAGGCTTTGCAATCGGCGGCAACTATTGTTTTGATTAACAAAAAAGTAGATTGTCCGGATGGTAAAGCTTTATTGATTTCTGACGATCCTTTTCGCGATTTCAATACACTGACCAAACATTTCAGACCGTTTCAGTCTTCAAATTCAGCGATTGCAGCATCGGCTAAAATAGGAGAGGGAACTGTAATCCAACCGAATTGTTTTATTGGTAACAACGTTTCAATCGGAAAAGACTGTCTGATCCATTCCAATGTATCCATTTATGACAATTGTATCATCGGAGATAATGTAATCATTCATTCGGGAAGTATTTTAGGTGCCGATGCGTTTTATTACAAGAAACGCCCGGAAGGTTTTGATCAGTTGTTGTCCGGTGGTCGTGTGATCATTGAAGATAACGTTGGGATCGGAGCCCTTTGTACTATTGATAAAGGTGTAACGGGTGATACTACGATCGGAGCCGGAACCAAAATTGATAATCAGGTGCATGTCGGACATGATACCGTTATCGGTAAAAAATGCCTTATTGCTTCACAAACCGGTATTGCCGGGTGCGTGGTAATCGAAGATGAAGTAACGCTTTGGGGACAGGTAGGAACTACGAGCGGTATTACCATTGGGGAAAAAGCAATTATTCTTGGGCAAACCGGGGTTACCAAATCCGTTGAAGGCGGAAAAACCTATTTCGGAACACCAATCGAAGAATCCCGTGAAAAGCTGAAACAACTTGCCAACGTTAAAAAAATACCTGAAATACTTAACAAACTCAACAAAAATGATGGCTAAAGAACTCGTTGCCGAGTTTTATCAATTGGACCCATACCGAAATCAGGAGGTTATTGAAAAACTTGTTCATGATGATTTAGAATTCCATTGGCACAGTTCCAAAGGTTTTTTAAAGATGGGAAAAAGCGATTTGTTAGAATTTGCTAAAGAGATGAATCGTTCCTACAGTTCAACAAGAGCTGAATTTTCACATATTTTGGAAGAAGGGAATACGGTTACCGTAAGGTACGCTTACTTTGTTTCGCCAATTGAAACTCCAAAAGAAGAGCAGATTATGGCTTATGTAGTTGTAATTTGGGAGGTAAATGACGGTAAATTATACCGTGGTTACCAAATGACCCAATTGGGATAATTTCCTTGAAAAAACTTCAAAACTTTATTGCAAAATACTTTAGATATTTCTTCCAAAAGTCTATTTTTGCATTACAAATTTTAAAAACAACATAAAAAACGATATCATGAGTGTTTTAGTAAATAAAAATTCTAAAATAATTGTTCAGGGATTTACAGGAAGTGAAGGAACTTTCCATGCTTCCCAAATGATCGAATACGGTACAAACGTAGTAGGTGGTGTTACTCCGGGTAAAGGAGGATCAACGCACTTGGATCGTCCGGTTTTCAACACTGTTAAAGATGCAGTGGTTCAGGCTGGTGCCGATACTTCAATCATTTTCGTTCCGCCTGCATTTGCTGCTGATGCCATTATGGAAGCTGCTGATGCCGGAATCAAAGTAATCATTTGTATTACAGAAGGAATTCCTGTTGCAGACATGATCACAGCATACGATTATATCAAAGGAAAAGACTGTCGTTTGGTAGGTCCTAACTGTCCGGGTGTAATTACTCCGGAAGAAGCTAAAGTTGGTATCATGCCAGGTTTCGTTTTCAAAAAAGGAAAAATCGGTATCGTTTCTAAATCAGGAACGTTAACTTACGAAGCTGCAGATCAGGTAGTTCGTCAAGGGTTTGGTATTACAACTGCTATCGGTATCGGTGGAGATCCAATCATCGGAACTACAACAAGAGAAGCGGTTGAGTTATTAATGAACGATCCTGAGACAGAATGTATCATCATGATTGGTGAGATCGGTGGTCAATTAGAAGCTGATGCTGCTAAATGGATTAAAGCTGACGGAAACAGAAAACCGGTTGTAGGTTTCATCGCAGGAGAAACTGCTCCTAAAGGTCGTACAATGGGTCACGCAGGTGCAATCGTTGGTGGTGCTGATGATACAGCGGAAGCTAAAAAACGTATCATGAGAGAAAACGGTATTCACGTTGTAGATTCACCGGCTGAAATCGGTAAAAAAGTAAAAGAAGTTTTAGACTTAGTTGCTGTAAAGTAATTTAGTAGCTTAAATAAATTTAAGAGCCCCGAGATTCTCGGGGCTTTTTTATTGTATTTAATTCGGAAAAGGATTCGACCATTTCGGATTTACGTAAACATCTGTTCCGGAAAGTGTTCTCAGGAAAGCAATCACGGAATTCACTTCGTTGGCCGTAAGATTCAGTCGCTGCCCGTTTCCGCCGGGTCTTAATCGCGGATCTAAATTGCTATTGCCCGGTGCAAGATTTATGGTTCCATAATGACCGATGGCAGCCTGTAAGCTGGTGATTACTCCGGTATGCATCATTGGGCCGTTTGTAGTTCCGTCGGTTTTAACTAAATCTCTAAGTGAAGGGGCTCTGGTGTTGGTCACATCAATTCCTGTCCCGTTTAACACTCCGATTATGCCGTTGTTTCCGGTGTTGGGATCGATATCAAATTCAGGAGCGGCATGACATCCTGCACAACCAAAACCGCCGCCGGTACGCGAGCCGGTTGCATCAAATACTGGAGGTGTCAAAAATAAATTTTTTCCTTGGTTTTCCTGTGCTGTAAAATTTGTAAATGGCTGATTGTCATTTGCAGCACTAGCTCTTCCTGTATCGTATTTGGAATCAAAGGACTGAATACTTCTTATGAATTGCGCTAATGCCGTCTGGATTTTAGTTTCCGTAATTTCTTCAGAACCGTATACAAACTTGAATAGTTCTTTGTAGTAGCCTTTCTCGCTTAATTTAGCAATCAAAGCTGTAAAATCCTGATCGCCGTCAGCTCCGCTAAAGCCCATTTCTCCATGGTTTTTGATAGGCATGGTAGACTGGATTTCCAAACTTGCGGCTCTTTCATCCCAAAAGAATTTCACCTCATTGGAAAAACGCGTGTTGATTAATCGCATCGCATGTCTTCCCGTTGTACCATTCACTCCGATACTCGCCACATTGGTGTCGCTAAAAGCATTGGCCTGCTGATGGCAACTCGCGCAGGAAACCGTGTTGTTCGAAGAAAGGTTTTTATCATAAAATAAAACTCTTCCCAGTGTTGCACCGGCATCGGTAATTGGGTTAAAAGTCGAATTGTCTTTAGTGATATAACCGGGAACGGTCTGATTGGCGTAATTAGTAAGATTGTTCAGATTAATTGCACCATCAAATTCAGCTTCAACATTAGGGTAGGTTGGTACCGATGTGTAGTCACCGTTTTCATTGTTGCAGGATAACAAAAACCATGGTAGTGTCATCGCAAAGAGCGTTAGTTTTTTCATAAGCTTAGCGTTTGGTTTCTAATTGGACTGTGTTTTTGATATTGGGTTTAATCAGATTCCTGAAAACAGGTTTACTTTTTAATAATAACCTTATAGCTTTTAGTGTTTTTTCCATCAGAAAGACGTACAAAATAAACACCGTTGTATACACTATCGACTTCAAGAATGCTCAAGGTACTTCCCTGAAGGATTTTATTCTCTTTAACGACTCTGCCCAATTCATCAATTAACTGAACCGATAAATCATTTTCCGTTAATTGTGATTGTATAGCTATGAATTCCTGAGCCGGGTTCGGGTAAATTACTGCATCTAAATTGCTTGATGTAAAATTTGCAGTTGCTAATGTTGTTGTGGATTCTGAAATCGTAGTAACTTTTACAGCCGTTTTATTTCCATAGAAAGTTGGTCCGACCACATAAGGATAAGCTGAATTATGATTGGCATCAACCGTAGCAAAGTAACAGTAAATACCAGCCGGATATTCCGGAGTCACACAGAAACGGCCATTGTGGATATCAAGATAACTTGCATCGGTAGGATGGGAAACAAATTCGTAATCTTCCCTGAAATACCCTAACGGATAGGTCGCACTTACTGCAGGGCCATCTGTTACGTTTGTACCATCGTATAAATGAGTTCTCGTTGTAATATTTCTTAATTGAAAACTTGATTTCATGCGCACAATTCCACCCGTTCCATCAGCATTAGCATAACCGTAGGCACCATATATCGGAAATCCGTCGTAGGCAAAACCAAGTAAAGGAGAGTGTTGTGATGCATAGATAACATACAGACCATCAGCCGGATATGTGGAACAAATCGTTGAAAGAACTGTTAAATCTAAATTGTAAGCACTCGGATTTTGGTGATGATGATAATTGCCCATCGCCGGATGCGCTTTGTTACAATCGAAGCCGCTTCTTTCCGCAACAATAGCATCACGGTTCCAAACACCGTCTCCGGTTCCACCAACAGGTCCACCTGCTATTGTATTGGTAGAACTTTTCCAGGAAACACCATCGCGATAATCAAATAAGGCAACGCCGTTAACAAACAATCCAATATTTCCGCCGTTAGTAGCTGTTGGAGTTCCGGTGTTTTGGGTTGGGTTTAACGGGAACTTAAAAATAGCGGCGTTTTGTGAAGTTGCCAATGAAGGATTTCCGTCCAGAAAAGGGCCAGTGATATAAGCCGGGATTCCGTTGGTGGTGGCGTAAACCCAATTGGCAGAATACTGTACCGTTTGCACATTGGCCAAAACAGCGTCGTTAATAGGAGTAGCGTTCCCGGAAACATAATGGCGGCCGGTAATTCCTGTGGTGTTTCGCAACCAGCCGGTTATTGCAGGATTTGTTTGTGCAAAAGACAGTAAGCTCAAAGACAAACATCCGAAGGCAAAAATAAATTTAGTCATGAGTTAGTTTATTGGTTCTAAAACTTAGACGCTAAAACAATTTTATTCTTGCGCGAAAATGTAAAAATTATTTTGAAGGATAGGAAAATCGGGTATCGAAGAGGAATTCTTTATCGGATAATGTTTTCAGGAAAGCTACCAAATCAGTGCGGTCGTTATCTGAAAGATTTTTGTTTCTGATCAATTGCTTCGACAACGTTTTGCTTTTTACAATTCCGGTATTGTAATGTTTTACGACTTCGGTCAACGTTTTGAACCTGCCATCGTGCATGTACGGAAAGGTAAATTGGATATTTCGGAGCGTCGGAACTTTGAATCTTAGAGAATCCTTTGGGTTTTGGGTGATTTTCATCCGTCCGGCATCTTTCAGGTATTCATCCATCGCTAATCCGTTATTCTCGAATTTATTATTAGTGAAAAGCGGTTCGGTATGACAGGAAGCGCAATGGTTTTTGAATAAATCGTAGCCTTTTTGCTCACTTTCTGTGAATTTTTCTTCCTTTCGGATGACTTTGTCGTATTTGGAATTGGATGTTTTCAGCATTACCAAAAACTGTGAAAGGGCTTTTAAAGTCAATTGTCCTGTAATTTTTCTGGTTCCGAAGGCTTTTTCGAATAAAGAAACGTATTGCTCATTGTTTTGGAGCTTAACAACAATGTTAGCAAGCTTTTCATCCATTTCGACAGGGCTTTCTATAGGGCCAAGGGGCTGAACTTCCAAATGATTGATGCTTCCGTCCCACATGAAATTTTTCGACCAGGCTAAATTCATCAGGGTTAAAGAATTGCGTGTTCCGATTTTGCCTTCGATACCGTGGCTTAAATCATGATCTACATGCGTAAAACCCGTAGCCTGCAAATGACAGCTCGAACAGGAAATCGTATTGTCACGCGAGAGCATCGGTTCGTAGAATAATTTTCTTCCTAACTGAAAACCTTCTTCGGTTAAAGGATTTTTTTTGAAATCGTACGTTGGTTTAGGCCAACCTTTCGGGATATCGAGATAAATAGGGGTAGTGTTGATTTTTGAAAAGGCCAACAAAGTCAACATTGTCAGCCCTGTAAATATTCGTATGGAAGCCTTTTTGTTCATTCCACAGAAAACATTTTAGCGGAATAATCGGCAAGTTTCATAGCGCTTGGTCCCGGAATCATAATACTGTTTTCGGAACTTAGTTTTACGGAGGCGAAGAATTCAGCAATATCACAGCTTATGTTTACCTCGTTATTGGTTTTCTTCGGATGAAGTGCTACGGAACGCATAGCGTAATTAGGGCTCTGATAGCCGCCTATGTGAAACTGAAAGGCTTTTTTTCGGGTTGAGCAGCTTTTACTGATTCCTTCTATTTTGAAATTGATATAACCGCTCTGCCAGGCCCAATACATACCGTTTGTAGGATCTAAATCACTTCCCAGAGCCCCGGAAGAACTGGTTAAACTGTCAATTCCGATGTTGAACGTTATTTTTTCAATACTGGCTGTTTTGTATTTCGAAACAGGAATTCGCATCGAACCCGGCTTCTCTATATCAATTAAATGAAAGCTGTTTTGTTGCTGAAAAGTAGTTTTGTCTTTGTAATACACTTTAATATCCGACAGGTAAAATTTTAAAGTGGTAATTTGAAGAGTGTCTTGATTTTTAGAAATATACGGTTTGTTAAGTAATAAATCACTGCGGCCGAATTTAAGGTGTAAATTCAGCTGCAGTGAGTCATTTTCCTTCTGTGCAAAGACAATTGGAAAATGGAATAAGCAAATTAGTATGTAGACCCATTTAGTAAGCATTATTTTTTTGGTCCTGGCGGATGGCCAAATATTTTTGAGAGTTCCGTTGTCAGGTTTTTAAAATCCTCCAGCTGATCCGGTTTGCAAATCGCTTTGATTTCCATGAAATGGTTAAAATGTGTGGTTTCAATCTTCGCCTGATAAACAGCAATTTTATTGAGTAAGCGGTTCTTTGTGTTTTCATCCACAGTAGCATCATTCAGATGGCTGTAAGCCTCGTTTTTAGTCTCTCTTATGGATTTGTCTAGCGTTCGGATAGCTTGCTGATGTTCCTTGATTATTTTGTCATAAGCAACGATTTGCGAGTCATCAAAGTGTAATTTCTCGATGATGATTTCACGTGGCATCGGTCTTTTTTTTCCGCCATGGGAAAATAAGAAAATCAGCAAACCCAGATTCAAAAGGGTTAAAATGATCACGGATAACGTTAATAATTTCGTTTTGCTCATGATATTAATATAATTCGTTTGACGCGTTAAGCGTTTGCTCAAAAGAAGCAGTTGCATTGTTTTGCTGCTTTTCGGCTTTGGTAATTAGCAATATATTGATTGTCAATAATATTGCTATGGAAGCAGCTGCCATCCACATTGTTCTTGCGGATACTTTGTAATTATAAATCCTGCTTTCGATCTTAGAATACAAACCGGCACTTGGGCGGACCTTTTTAATGTGATCGGCACTGTTAAGTATTTCGTTTATGAATTGATCTCGTTCCATATTACATTAGACGATTAATTTTATTTTTTCTTGCGGTAATTTTCAAATTTAGCAGAAAGTTTTTCCTGTAAAGCGCTTTTAGCCCTGAAAACAAGTGATTCGACTGAGGAAATACTCAACTCCATAATTGCTGCAATTTCAGGATTGGAAAGGCCATCCAGTTTCGATAACAGGAAAGCGGTCTTCTGGTTTTCGGTCAGTTCATTAATAACGGAAAAAAGAATCTCGGTCTTTTCTTTATTTTCCAGTAAAATTCCGGGATGTTCAAAATTGGTCAGGTTTTGGATTTCTGAAGGTGCAGTTGTTTTTTTACCGAAGATGAAAAACCTCTTTTTGCTGTTTTTGTGCTTGATGAAATCCAGACATTCGTTAACGGTTATCCTGTAAATCCATGTTTTGAGTGTTGATTTATTCTCAAATTGTTCCAGAGAGGCGTGCAGTTTCACAAAGACATCCTGTGTGATTTCCTCGGCATCTTCGGTGTTCTGCACGTAATTTAAGGCAACATTGTACACCATCATATTAAATTGATCGTATATGTTTTTGAAAATAATGTTTTCGTTGCCCATCAAGGATAAGTATGTACTATTCGACTTATTAAATTACTTAAGGTTTAATTTAAGTTAGGTTTTTTTTACTTTAAAATATTAATATCTTTGACTTCACTAAAATAAACAAAAACCAATTATTAAAATAATGAAACTATTAGAAGGAAAAACCGCTATCATCACCGGAGCGAGTAGAGGTATCGGAAGAGGAATAGCAGAAGTATTTGCTAAAAATGGTGCTAACGTTGCTTTTACTTACAGTTCTTCGGCTTCTGCGGCTCAGGAATTGGAAAATGAATTAACGGCTTTAGGAATTAAAGCAAAAGGATATCAGTCAAATGCTGCAGACTTTAATGAAGCTCAGAAACTGGTAGACGATGTAATTGCTGAGTTCGGAAATGTAGATATTTTGATCAATAATGCAGGTATTACCAAAGATAACCTGTTAATGAGAATCTCAGAAGAAGATTTCGATACTGTTATCGATGTAAACCTTAAATCGGTTTTCAATATGACTAAAGCAGTTCAGAAAATCATGTTGAAAAACCGCGCAGGTTCTATCATCAACATGAGTTCTGTGGTTGGAGTTAAAGGAAATGCAGGTCAAACTAACTATGCTGCTTCTAAGGCGGGAGTTATTGGTTTTTCTAAATCGGTTGCATTGGAATTAGGTTCAAGAAACATCCGTTGTAATGTAATCGCTCCTGGTTTTATCGAAACAGAAATGACAGCTAAATTGAATGAGGATGTTGTTAAAGGATGGAGAGAGAGTATTCCTTTAAAACGTGGCGGAACTCCTGAAGATGTAGCAAACGCTTGTGTTTTCTTATCTTGTGACTTGTCATCCTATGTTACCGGTCAGGTAATGAACGTAGACGGAGGAATGCTAACTTAATCCTGTGTTATGAATTATGAGTTATGCGTTTTCAGGAACGAATAACCAAATAACCAAATAACCAAATAACCAAAAATGACAACAAGCACCATTCTACTTTTACTGTTATCGGTATTGATTGCTGCAGGTTTGTCGTTTTACCAATATTTATACAAAGCCAAAAGCGATGCTAAAGTGAATCGTCTTTTGGCTTTTTTACGTTTTCTTTCCCTGTTATCCATATTTGTATTACTGATAAACCCGGTTATTTCGAAGAAAACATTTGAAGTTACCAAAACGCCATTACCGATTGTGGTAGATAACTCGCAATCTGTTAAGGAGTTGGGTCAGGATGCTGTTGCAAAAGAGCTTGCTGAGAAACTGTCAAAAAACAATTCCCTGAAAGATAAATATGATGTACAACTTTACCGTTTTGATGGTGATTTTCAGTCCGGTAATGAATTGGATTTTAAAGGAAAACAAACCCATATTGATCAGGTTGCCAAAAACCTAAAGCAGTTTTACCGCAATCAGCATTATCCGTTGGTGATGTTAACTGATGGAAATCAGACTGTTGGGAACGATTATGTTTACAGTTTTCAGCAAAATACAACGGCCTATCCGATTGTTTTAGGGGATACGACTGCTTTTCTGGATTTGAAAATCAATCAGTTAAATGCGAATAAGTATGCATTTCTGAAAAATAAATTTCCTGTAGAGGTTTTTCTGCAGTACAGTGGAAAGAAACCGGTTACTGCAACGTTTAGTATTCAGCAGGGAAACAGTACTATTCACAAACAGAATGTTTCGTTTTCATCATCAAATAAATCACAAATTGTTTCCGTTTTACTGAATGCAAACAGTGTTGGAGTGCAAACGTATAAAGCGGTTATTTCTTCTTCTGAAAAAGAAAAAAACAGCTATAATAACGTAAAGAATTTTGCTGTTGAAGTAATCGATCAGCGTTCTGAAATCGCCTTAATTTCATCTGTTAATCATCCGGATTTGGGTGCTTTGAAACGCGCAATTGAATCTAATCAACAACGTAAAGTAACTATAATTAAACCAAACGAAATCAAAACGTTACAAGATTATAATGTTTTGATTTTATACCAACCTGATGCGCAGTTCAGAACTGTTTTGGAGCAGAATAAAAAGCTTCAGCTGAATAGTTTTGTAATCACCGGAATGAATACCGATTTCAATCTGTTGCAGCAATATGTCAGTCAGGTTAATTTTAAAGTTTCCGGTTTAAAGGAAGATTATACGGCGGAATTCAATTCGCAGTTTAATTCGTTTGCGCTGGACGATATAGGTTTTGAGCAGTTTCCACCATTGGAGCATCCTTTCGGCACTGTTACGATGAAAGAAAATCCTAATGTGCTTCTGAAATCAAAAGTAAGAAACATTGCTACAGAAAATCCGTTGCTTGCTTTTTCAGAAAACGGTCTGAAACGAAATGCCTTCCTTTTTGGGGAAAACATCTGGAAATGGCGTATGGAAACGCATCTGAAAACAAAATCGTTTGAAGAATTTGATGTTTTTGCAGACAAGATCATTCAGTATCTGGCTTCCAATGCAGCTAAAAAATCATTGGTGGTGAATCACGAAAGTTTTTATAATTCCGGTGAAACCATTGAGATTTCGGCACAGTATTTCAATAAAAACTACGAGTTTGACGAAAACGCGCGATTAACAATTCAGCTTAAAAACAACCAAACCAAGGCTGTAAAATCATATGACTTCCTGAAAGGGAATAATGAATTCAAAGTAAGTCTTGATGGTTTAGAGCATGGAAATTACAGTTTTACGGTAAAAGAAAACAATTCCAAAACACAGTATGCCGGGAATTTTCAGGTGCTTGATTTTGAAATCGAAAAGCAATTTATCAATCCGGATTTGGATCGTTTAAACCAATTGGCTTCGAATACTAATGGTAAAGCCTATTTTCCTAACCGGATTGAGCAACTGATTGATTTTCTTGCTAAAAACGAGAATTACAAACCAACCGAAAAAGCAGTTATCAAACAAACCCCGCTGATTGACTGGGTTTGGCTTTTGGTATTCACAGCGGTTTGTTTAGCTGCGGAATGGTTTATCCGTAAATACAACGGGCTTCTTTAATCTCCCTTTTTAGATTATACTTACTTACGATTTAGACAAATATTTCTTCTGTTGCGGATGAATATTGTTTTGTGAATCGTCAGAAGTAGTATGGCTTAGTCGGTTAACTACTAATCGTTGGTATTTCTTATGTTTCAAAACCTTTGATGCGGTTTCGTAATAAGCAATCGTTTCAGAAACTAAATCGGTTTGTAACTGGTTAATCGGTTTTTCTTCGTATTTAACAGAAATGCCTTTAGCATCCGAGGGCAAAGCCACAAGATTAAACTGTTTTACTTTTTTCACCGGCGAAATAATGGTCAATACATTGTTTTTGATCAATCCCAAATCCTGGTAGGTTGCAATGAAAGCGCGGGGACTGTATTCTTTCTTAAAAACATCCTGTCCATAAAACTTACTGTCGTAATCGAAATGCAACAAACCAAAAACTGTAGGCATTACATCAATTTGTGACATTAACTTGGTGTATAGCTGTGGTTTGATGAAATCTGGCGCGTAAACTATGGCCGGGATTCGGTATTTTTCCATAGGTAATTCTGTTTTTCCCGAACTTGAAGCGCAATGATCAGCCACGATTACAAACACCGTATTTTTGAACCAAGGCTCTTTCTTGGCCATTTCAAAAAACTTATGAATAGCGTAATCGGTATATTTCACGCCGCCTTTTCGGGATTTTTGGTCTGCAGGGATGTCGATTTTGCCGTCAGGATATGTAAACGGGCGATGATTGCTGACCGTCATCCAATGATTGAAAAAAGGTTTGCCTGATTTCGCTTCTTCATTCATGGTTGTAACTGCTTTTCTGGCCATATCTTCATCACAAACTCCCCAAATATTCGAAAAAGTAATCTCGTTCGGTTTGAATGTTTTTTTGTCTACAACATCATAGCCGTTCCCTTTGAAGAAATCTTCCATATTGTCAAAATAAGCATCGCCTCCATAAAGGTATTTGACTTGATAGCCTTTCTCATTAAAAACAGACGCCGTTGAGAATTTATTTTTATTGTCAATTCGCTTGATAATGCTTTCGCCGGCAGTAGGAGGAATGCATAAAGTTACGGCTTCAAGTCCTCTGACGGTTCTGTTTCCCGTGGCATAAAGGTTAGTGAAAAATAAACTTTCCGAACTTAATTTGTCAAGGAAAGGTGTGATGTTCTCTTTGTTTCCGTATGCATTCATAAAGTCAGCGCTTAAACTTTCGATCGTTATGAGTACCACATTTTTGTGAATTTCAGGCTGTTCGGAAGCAATATGGCGAACAGTTGAGTTTTTAAATTTTGTATGCAATTCGTTCTTTAAGATTGTAAACGCTTCTTTTTCCGGCACACTTGAATAGAACTTCAGATAATCGAGTTCACTGTTTTGAAACGCCAGATAAAATTTATATACACCGTTGGATTGCAATTCGTTGTTGAAAATATTCGCGGATTTTTCAGATTTTGCCAAAAATGGTAAAACAAAAAAAGACAGGACAAATAAAGAAAGATAAACTACAGACAGTTTAAGTTTATCGGATAACGAAGGTAGGTTTTCAAGATAGCCTTTAGATTTTTTTACAATGAAATAAGTCGATAACAAAGCAATAGTTCCGATGGTAATAAACAACGGAACTACAGGATAGGATTCCATGATGTTGCCAATTACTGTATTGGTGTAAATCAGATAATCAACGGCTATGAAATTGTAGCGCACACCGAATTCATTCCAGAAAAAGAATTCACTTACTGCATTTTGAATAATGATTACTACAAAAAGGAAAACAGTTACGGAATATAAAGTCAATCGCAGTTGTTTTCTGTATTTTGGAAAAAACAATAGCAGTCCGAACAATAAGGTTTTCAGTCCAATGAAACTTATGCCTATTGTCGGTACAACTCCGCCGTATTCATTTAAAATAGTATTGAAAAAGTAAGTGTAAGCCAATAAAGCTAAAAGCAGCGAAAAGATAATGTAACCCCAAGGCTTGCTGAATTTGGCATTTGATATAAAGAGTAAGTACAACCATAAGATTGAGCTGGCTATCACAAAAACAAAAACATCGGAAACCAATCCGGTTCCAAAAATCTTAAACGCATTGCCAAAACCCATAGTTGCCTGTGTTAGAGGATGAAACAACAGAACAATTCTCAGAATCATGTTTGCAAGCAGATAGAAAGAACCTAAAATTATAAAGGGATATGCGTTTTTTAATGATTTCATTGGGGATGAATTTAACATTACAAAATTATAAGATACTGAATTTTAAACGCTTAATATTAGCTTAAGAAGTGTTGCCTGTTTCCCTTTAATTAGTATCTTGTATTATATTTCCCATTTATATGCATATTCTTATTATCGAAGATGAAAAAGGTATTTCGGACTTTCTGAAACAAGGTCTGGAAGAAGAAAATTACACTGTTACTTTAGCTGAAAATGGAGAAGAAGGTTTGAAAACCTTTTATGCTAAAAAACCGGATTTGGTTCTTTTGGATTGGCTAATGCCGAAAATATCCGGTCTGGAAGTTTGCAGGAGAATAAGGGAACACGACCAGAAAACACCGATATTATTCCTTACAGCTAAAGATACGGTTCAGGAAACGATTGAAGGCCTTCAAGCCGGCGCGAACGATTACATTAAAAAGCCTTTTAGTTTTGAGGAACTCTTGGAAAGGGTCAAAATTCATTTTAGAAATTTAACAAAAGACGAAACCTTAAAATTGGGAATTGTTGAACTTGATCCTTTAAAACACAAGGTTTTTGTTGGTAAAGATGAAATTTTTCTAACACAGCGGGAATTTGAATTGCTTAAATACCTCATGGACCACAAAGGAAGAGTTTGCACCCGAAACATGATTATTGAAGACGTGTGGGGAATTCGATTTGAGTATGACACAGGGGTTATTGATGTGTTTATCAATGCCATCCGTAAAAAAATGAACTTAAAAAAAACAGAAGACATCATCAAAACCATTCGTGGTGTTGGATATATGGCTGACGAATCAGATAATTAAAAATGCATTTATCGTTTAAAAACAGAATCGCTTTAAATTATATCATTTCCACTGCACTGCTGGTGTTTGTGGTTTTCTTCGGCATATATATTACTGTTGAATATACAGTTTTTAAAGATGTTAAGACTGATATTGAGAACGAAATCAAGCTTCATCAGGCTGAAATAAAATTCGCAGACAAATCAATAATTAGCTGGATAAACAAGGAAGAATGGGAGGAGAAGGAGCATAACGAAGTAAATGTCAATCCGGTTTTTGTTGAAATTAAAGACCTTGAAGGTAATACAATTGAAAAGTCTCCAAATCTTAAAAAAGACAAATTAACGTTCCATAAAAATCTTGACCAGAAAATATTTATAGATACCCAACTCAACAATCAGGAAATTAAATTATCGCAATCGCCCATTTTCAATAAGAAGGAAAAAGTAGGCTACTTACTGATTGCCATGTCGATAGAGCACCCGATTTCCCTTTTGAAAGACCTTAAAATGATTCTTTTCCTGCTTTATCCGATCGTTCTGGTGCTTCTGTTTTTTATAGCGCGTCTGATTGCGGGTAGAAGCATAAAACCGGTAGATAACATCATAGAAACATCAAAACTGATTACAAAAGATAATCTCAATTATCGAATCGGGCTGCCTAAAAATAAAGATGAAATTTACACTCTTTCAGTTACCATTAATAGCCTTTTGGATCGAATTGAAAGCGCTGTAGAAAGAGAAAAACAATTTACTTCAGATGCATCACATGAGTTGCGAACACCTTTAGCAGTACTTAAAGGAACGCTTGAGGTTTTGATTCGTAAACCTAGAGAAAAAGAGGAGTATGAAGAAAAAATTAATTTTTGTATTGCCGAAGTGGACCGGTTGAATACTTTAGTTGATGAATTGTTGTTATTGGCCCGGTTTGAAAATCAGAAAGAAAGCCAAAAAAGGATGTCTGTTTCTTTAAATGCAATTGTTCTTGATGTTTTAACGCGTTTTACAGAGAAAATTAAAATGAATAAGATTCATTTGGAAACTGATTTTGAAGATGATTTTCATATCCTTTCCGATCCGGAGAAACTTGGTATTATCGTTTCAAATTTAATTTCAAACGCACTAAAATATTCCAATGAAAACGGAATAGTTCGTATTAAGATATGTAGCCTTGATGAAAAAATAGAATTCAGCATATCAAATAGCGGAATTGGAATTCCTAAAGATGAGATAGACAAGGTTTTTAGCCCGTTTTTCCGTTCACATTCCGCTAATATGAAAGTAAAAAAAGGGGTAGGTTTGGGATTGTCTATCGTGAAAAAACTTTGTGATTTATTACAAATCGATATAGCAGTAGAAAGTTCAGAAAATGAACTTACAACTTTTAAACTAATTTTCTAACATAAATATAAATGCTTATGAATGAAGCACATTTACACATGGTTTTCAACCATTTCCCAATTGTCGGAACGATTTTCGGTTTTGGAATTTTGCTTGCCGGCTTATTGTTTAAAAATAAATCGATTCAGCACACGGCCTTCGTTTTACTTGCCATTTCAGCAGTTTTCGGATTGTTGACCATGAAAACCGGAGAAGGGGCTGAGGAAATTGCCGAAGAATTGGGTATTTCCCACGATATGATTCATGAACACGAAGAAATTGCCGAAAAATTCGTAATTCTTTTGTATTTAACCGGAGCTGTGGCCTTATTGGCTTTGGTCACTTCCATTAAAAACCACGCGAAAGCAAAGGTATTTGCTTTTGTAACCTTGTTCCTATCGTTGGGTGCAGCAATTCTGGCTCAGCCGGTTGGAACTTCAGGAGGAGAACTACGTCATACGGAAATCCGTGAAAATTTTTCCACATCTGAAGAGCATCATGAAGAGCTTGAAAATAAAGGGGCTGAAGCTCATTCTGAAGGAAGTCATTCAGGCGATTCAAATTAATTTTTTTAAAAAAATGTTGCAAGTTTGATTTTTTTAAACATACATTTGCAGCAACAAAAGACAAATCATGTTTTTAAACCAACTACATCATCATCATTATTTCTCCGCTCAAGCGAAGTGATAATGGTATGTGTATAAGTCATATATTTTTAAAACCCGTTTGAGTACATCAAACGGGTTTTTTTATTCCATCCATTCGGTGTACTCAGGCATAATCCAAATCAACACAATGAGTACATTAAAAATTGCAATTCAAAAATCAGGTCGTTTAAGTGACGAAAGCCTGAAAATGCTAAAAGACTGCGGGATTTCCATTAACAATGGGAACGACCAGTTAAAAGCGGAAGCGACAAATTTTCCTTTGGAAGTTTTGTTTCTTCGTAATTCGGATATTCCTCAGTATCTGCAGGATGGAGTAGTGGATGTTGCTATTGTCGGCAGCAATCTTCTTGAAGAAAAAGGTGAAACCATTCCGGTAGCTGAAAAGTTAGGCTTTTCAAAATGCAGGGTTTCGGTTGCTGTCCCCAAAGCTTTTCCATTTAAAAATCTTTCGGATTTAAGCGGATTGCGAATTGCTACGTCTTATCCGAATACCGTTCAGAAATACTTCGATTCCCAAAACATCAATGTGGAACTGCACGAGATTTCCGGTTCTGTTGAAATCGCGCCAAATATAGGTTTAGCAGATGCTATTGTTGATATCGTATCCAGCGGAAGCACGCTTTTCAACAACAATCTGAAAGAAGTATCGGTGATACTCAAAAGTGAAGCAGTATTAGCGGTTTCTCCCAAAATCAGTGTTGAAAAAGAAGCGCTGTTGAACAAACTGAAATTCAGAATTCAATCGGTTTTAAAATCTCAAAAATCACGCTATATCCTGATGAATGTTCCTGATTCTAAAATTGAGGACATCACTCAAATTCTTCCGGTTTTAAAGAGTCCAACGATTGTTCCGCTTACTCAGGTGGGTTGGAGCAGCATCCAGTCAGTAATTGATGAAGAGCAATTCTGGGAGGTGATTGACCGGTTAAAAGAAGTTGGGGCGGAAGACATACTGGTTTGTCCGATTGAGAAAATGGTTTTGTAGAAGAGAAAAGAGAATAGAATAAAGAAAATAGAGTATAGAAAGATGAATAAAATAGAGAACCCGATAGAGAAAGATTGGTCATTATTGTTGAAACGACCGGTTGTTAATGTTAAGAATATTGAGGAAACGATAAAGGGAATTTTTAAAGAAGTTGAATTAAAAGGGGATAAGGCAATTAAAAAATATACTTCCTTTTTCGATGGTGTGTCATTGGATGCACTTCAGGTTTCGAAAGAAGAATTTGATTTGGCTGAAAAAAACGTTTCAAACGATTTAAAACAAGCCATTAAACAGGCGAAAGCAAATATTGAAAAATTCCACGCCGCTCAGAAAACTGCTAAAATTGAAACAGAAACAATTGAAGGAGTATTTTGTTGGCAGGAAAAAAGGCCGATACAAAAAGTCGGTTTGTATATTCCAGGGGGAACAGCGCCTTTATTTTCAACGGTTTTGATGTTGGGAGTTCCGGCTCAGTTGGCAGGATGCAACGAGATTATTTTGTGTTCACCTGCTGATAAATCCGGTAACATCAATGCTGCGATTCTTTACGCGGCTAAACTTTGCGGCATTAAACAAGTTTATAAAGTTGGTGGTATTCAGGCGATTGCAGGAATGACATTCGGCACCGAAACATTGCCTAAAGTGTATAAAATATTTGGCCCCGGTAATCAATATGTTACGGCTTCCAAGCAGTTTGCAACTCAATTTGGTGTAGCGATCGATATGCCGGCAGGTCCTTCTGAACTGCTTGTGTTTTCGGATGATAGCGGAAATCCGGAGTTTATCGCTTCTGATTTATTGAGTCAGGCGGAACACGGAACCGACAGTCAGGTTATTTTGGTTTCAACGTCAAAAAAAATGATTGCTAAAGTTGAAAATCAGGTAGTTGAGCAATTAAAGAAATTGCCGAGAAAGGAAATTGCTGAAAAAGCGATTGAGAATTCAAAACTGATTTATGTAAAAAATGACGAAACAGCTTTGTGTTTAATCAACGAATACGCGCCGGAACACTTCATTGTTTGCAGTGAAAACGAAGCGTTTTTCATTGACGGAATTCAAAATACGGGTTCGGTATTCATTGGAAATTATACTCCTGAAAGTGCCGGGGATTACGCTTCCGGAACAAATCACACCTTGCCGACCAATGGGTTTGCTAAAAATTACAGTGGTGTAGGGATAGATAGTTTTATGAAGACTATGACTTTTCAGAAAATCTCTGTAAAAGGAATCCAAAATCTTGGCAATACAATAGAAATAATGGCAGAAGCAGAAGGATTACAGGCACACAAAAATGCAGTAACCGTTCGTTTAAAATCGTTAGACAATGGAAATTAATCAGTTAGTACGTAAAAATATTGCGGCAATGCAGCCGTATTCGTCCGCAAGAGACGAATTCAAAGGGTCTGGTGAATCCATGCTTTTTCTGGACGCTAACGAAAGCCCTTTTGAAAATGGCATTAATCGCTATCCTGATCCGCAACAGAAAGCAGTAAAACGTGTTTTGTCAAAGCTGAAAAACATCAGTGAAAAACAAATGTTGCTGGGAAATGGTAGTGACGAAGTGCTCGATTTGCTTTTCAGGGCGTTTTGTGAACCGAATCAGGATAGCATCATTACGTTAGTACCAACCTACGGAATGTATAGTGTTCTTGCTGATTTAAACGCTGTTGAAAATCGTAAAATTCAGCTTGACGAAAATTTTCAGCCGACGCTTTCGCAGATTCTGGAAACGGTTGATGCTACGACGAAAATGATTTTTCTGTGTTCGCCAAACAATCCGACCGGGAATACTTTTGAAGAAGAAACCGTTTTGCAATTACTGTTGAAATTCAAAGGATTGGTGATACTCGATGAGGCGTACATCGATTTTTCAGATAAAGAAAGCTGGTTGAGAAGAATTAATGAATTTCCGAATCTTGTCATTGTTCAGACGTTGTCAAAAGCATACGGAATGGCGGGGATTCGTCTTGGGATTTTGTATGCTTCGGAAACGATCATCAGTGTTTTGAATAAGATAAAACCGCCCTACAATCTGAATATATTGTCACAGGAAAAAGCAATGAGCATTTTGCTTTTTTCAGAATCAGTTAAAAGTAAAATTGATTCTATTGTAAATGAAAAGCATGTGTTACTTAAAGAATTGCTTCAAATAAATTTTATTCAAAAAATATATCCCTCCGATACTAATTTCCTGCTGATAAAAGTCGATGATGCTAATTTACGTTACCGTCAATTATTGGAAAAAGGTATTGTAATCCGAAACCGAACCAATGAACCTTTGTGTGAAAATTGCCTGCGTATCACCATCGGAACTAATAATGAAAACCGCAAGCTTATTACTGCTTTAAAAACTTTAGAATGAAAAAGAAAGTGCTATTTATAGACCGCGACGGAACATTGGTTTTGGAACCAAACAATTATCAACTGGACAGTTTTGATAAGCTTGTTTTCTATCCGTTTGCGTTACAATATCTGTCAAAAATTACTAAAGAGCTTGATTATGAAATAGTAATGGTGACCAATCAGGATGGGCTTGGGACATCCTCTTTTCCGGAAGAAACTTTTTGGCCCGTTCAGAATCTCATTATAAAGACTTTTGAAGGAGAAGGCGTGACTTTCGATTACATTTTCATAGACCGCAGTTTTCCGGAAGACAATGCGCCAACCCGAAAACCAAACACGGGAATGTTAACCGGTTACCAAAACAATCCGGCTTACGATTTAGTCAATTCCATAGTGATTGGAGACAGAATTACCGATGTCGCTCTGGCCAAAAACTTAGGTTGTAAAGCTATTTTCATTAATACGGAGGAAAACCTTGGAAGTAATGAGATTTCATATTCTGCGGATGAATTGGCTACTGATGTGGTTTTAACGACAACTAGCTGGAAATCAATATATGAGTTTTTGAAATTGGAAGAACGTTCCGCAGCTGTTTCCAGAAAAACCAATGAAACGGATATCATGATAACGGTAAATTTAGATGGAACCGGCAAAAGTAAAATCGATACCGGATTGGCTTTTTTCGACCACATGCTGGATCAGATTGCGCGTCACGGACAAATCGATTTGGACATACAGGTAAAAGGTGATTTACAGGTAGATGAGCACCACACCATCGAAGATACGGCTATTGCATTGGGGGAAGTTTTTGCCAAGGCATTAGGGGATAAACTGGGAATGGAACGATATGGTTTTTGTCTGCCGATGGACGATTGTCTGGCGCAAGCAGCAATTGATTTCGGAGGCCGAAACTGGCTGGTTTGGGATGCCGATTTTAAGCGCGAAATGATTGGACAAATACCTACTGAAATGTTTTTTCACTTTTTTAAATCGTTTACGGATGGTGCCAAAGCCAACCTGAATATTAAAGCGGAAGGTACAAACGAGCACCACAAGATTGAAGCGATTTTCAAAGCGTTTGCCAAAGCCATAAAAATGGCCGTAAAACGAGATACTGAAAAAATGATTTTGCCTACAACTAAAGGGATTTTATAAATGAAGACAGTTATTATAGACTATGGGGCCGGGAATGTTCAAAGTGTTTTGTTTAGTCTGGAACGCCTTGGATATGAAGGAATTGTGAGCAATGATCCTAACGAAATCCTGGCAGCGGATAAAGTAATTTTTCCGGGAGTTGGAGAAGCAGCCAGTGCAATGAAACAATTGAAAGCTAAAGGTTTAGATAGTTTGCTGCCGACTTTGACACAGCCGGTTTTGGGAATCTGTTTAGGGATGCAACTGATGTGCAATTTTTCAGAAGAGGGAAATACAAAATGTCTCGGGATATTTGATGCTGAAGTTGTACGTTTTTCAAACAACGTAAAAGTGCCTCAAGTGGGTTGGAATACCATTTTCAATTTAAAATCTAATCTGTTTAAAGGTGTTTCAGAGGATTCATATCAATATTTGGTACACAGCTATTTTGTTCCTAAAGCTGCTCAAAGTATCGCAAAAACGTGCTATGGTATTGAATATGAGGTCGCTTTACAGAAGGATAACTTTTACGGCGTTCAGTTTCACCCGGAAAAAAGTGGCAGTGTAGGCGAACAGATTCTGAAGAATTTTCTGAAACTATAGAGAATTCCAAATTACCGAATAACCAAATAACCAATTTACAATGAGAATTATACCAGCAATAGACATAATCGACGGAAAGTGCGTACGATTGACCAAAGGCGATTATACAACCAAAAAAATATACAATGAAAACCCGTTGGAAATAGCCAAAGCCTTTGAAAACAGTGGAATACAGTATTTGCACCTGGTAGACTTAGACGGTGCAAAAGCTGCTAAAATTGTGAATTATAAAGTTTTAGAGCAGATAGCTTCGAAGACAAATCTGAACATTGATTTCGGTGGTGGCATTCAATCTGATGAAGATTTGAAAATCGCTTTCGATTCTGGTGCCAAACAGATTACCGGTGGAAGTATAGCTGTAAAAAAGACCGAAGTTTTCAAGCGATGGATCAGTGATTTCGGTGCGGATAAAATTATTTTGGGAGCCGATGCACAAAACAGAAAAATTGCCGTTTCAGGGTGGATGGAACAAAGTTCCGAAGATATTGTTCCGTTTATTCAGAAGTATCAAAAGTCAGGTATTAAGCATGTTATCTGCACGGATATCAGTAAAGACGGGATGCTGCAGGGGCCAAGCTTTGATTTGTATAAAGAGATATTGGAATCGGCTTCCGATGTAAAACTGATTGCTTCCGGGGGGATTTCAACCATTGATGAACTGCCTGAATTAGCCAAATTAGGCTGTGAAGGCGTAATTATAGGTAAAGCGATTTATGAAAACCGAATCTCACTGCAACAATTGGAAAAATTTATCCTTCAAACACTTTAATTATGCTGGCAAAAAGAATCATTCCGTGTTTGGATATTAAAGACGGACGAACCGTAAAAGGAGTAAATTTCACAGACCTCAAAGATGCCGGTGATCCGGTAGAATTGGCCAAAAAATATGCAGCATCCAGAGCCGATGAATTGGTATTCCTGGATATTTCAGCTACAGAAGAACGCAGAAAAACATTGATCCCATTGGTTAGAGAAGTAGCCCGATCGATCAACATCCCTTTTACTGTAGGTGGAGGAATTTCGTCTGTAGAAGATGTAAAACTGCTGCTGCAAAACGGGGCGGATAAAATTTCCGTGAATTCATCGGCAGTGAAAAACCCGCAATTAATCAATGAATTGGCAGAAGCCTTTGGAAGTCAATGTATTGTTGTGGCAATCGATGCTAAGCAAATTGACGGTACATGGAAAGTGTATTTAGTAGGTGGTAAAATAGCAACGGATCTGAATTTATTCGACTGGGCCAAAGAAGTAGAAATACGAGGAGCAGGTGAAATATTATTCACTTCCATGGATCATGACGGAACTAAAAAAGGCTTTGCCGATGAAGCTTTAGCTCAGCTTTCCGAAACGGTGAACATTCCGGTTATTGCTTCAGGTGGTGCCGGAAACTGTGATGATTTTGTCAAGGTTTTTACCCATGGAAAAGCGGATGCAGCTTTAGCCGCCAGTATTTTTCACTTTCAGGAAGTTACAATTCCGGAGCTAAAGAAAGAACTTGAAAACAACAAAATAGCAATTCGATTATAAGTTATGAATATAGATTTTACAAAAAATAGCGACGGACTTATACCGGCAATCATTCAGGATGCCTTGACAAAAAATATTTTGATGTTAGGATACATGAACGAAGAAGCCTATCAGCAAACCATTGAAACAAGGAGAGTAACGTTCTTCAGCAGAAGTAAAAACAGGCTGTGGACAAAAGGGGAGGAAAGCGGAAATTATTTAAATCTTATTAGTTTAAAAACTGACTGTGATAACGATACACTCCTGATTCAGGTCAAACCACAAGGACCGACATGTCACACAGGAACGGATACTTGCTGGGGAGAAGAAAACCAGCAAACATTTGGGTTTTTATCTGAATTGGAGAAAACGATAAAAGACAGAAGAGAGAATCCTTCAGAGGACAGTTATGTTGCTTCGTTATTCGAAAAAGGCATCAATAAAATTGCCCAAAAAGTAGGAGAGGAGGCCGTTGAAGTGGTGATAGAAGCAAAGGATGCCAATGACGATTTGTTTTTAAATGAAGCAGGAGATTTATTGTTTCACTATATGATTTTGTTGCAGGCCAAGGGATTTCAGCTTGAAGATGTTATTCGAATTTTGAAATTGAGAGCGAAATAATTTTAGAGATGAAATAAAAATATTCGTACTTTTAAAAGAAAAATATGATCTCAAAAGCGACGCTGGATTTTTTAATTAAGCTGAAAAATAACAACAACCGCGAATGGTTTACCGATAATAAGAAAGAGTTTCAACAACTTGAAAAAGAGTTCAAGTCTTTTGCCCAGGAAGTTGTTACCGATTTGTCCAAAACAGACAGTATTGATAAAATCCAGATGTTCAGGATTTACCGTGATGTTCGTTTTTCTAAAGATAAATCGCCTTATAAGACTAATTTCGGTGTGGCTTTAGGAAGAACAAAACCGTTGTTGCGCGGCGGTTATTACCTGCACATTGAGCCGGGCGGATGTTTTATCGGTGGAGGATTTTGGGAGCCAAACGCGGAAGATTTAAACCGAATCCGTAAAGAGTTCGAGATGGACGATACCGAAATCCGAAAGATTGTTGCGGATAAAAATTTCGTAAAAACCTTTGGTTCTTTGCAGGGTGATGAACTGAAAACGGCTCCAAAAGGATTTGATAAAGAACATCCTGCCAACGATCTGATCCGTAAAAAACAATATCTGGTAATGCGAAAATTCACGGATAAAGAAGTGTTGGATAAAAATTTCAAAGCTGAAGTCATTGCGACCTTTTTAGCCATGCGACCATTTTTCGATTACATGAGTGAAGTTTTGGGAACTAACCTGAATGGAGAAAGTATTTATTAATCAAATAAGAATAGTTTATGAAAAATTTAATGATTGCTTTAGGACTTGCCTTTGTTTTAGGGTTGGGTTTTTCATGCTCGACAATGTCCGGCAGCAGCACAGGTACTTCTACAACTAATAACGGGCTTACCGCAGCAGCCTGGCGTTTGGTGAAGTTTGACGGAAAAGTCATAGATAGTACAACTTTTACCAGAACACCTGAAGTTCGTTTCTGGGTGGGTTCAAAAGTTACAGGAAATGACGGATGTAATTTAATAACAGGTACTTACAGCGTTCAGGGTGATAAAATTCTTTTCGGTAATATGGCCGGAACCAAAATGGCCTGTGTGAACACGAATTATGAAAATTACAATCGGTTTTTAAATCGTACCGATAAATTTAAAGTGGATAACAACAAACTTTATTTTTATGAAGGAACAAAAGAACTGATGAGTTACATTAAAAAATAAAAAAAGCTGTCGTAATTGACAGCTTTTTCGTTCTTGGTATTTATTGTTTTTGGTTGTGGTACTATTCAAGAGTCAGGATTTGTACCTGATTTTTTAAGCGTTCAATCAGCATGTTCATCATTCTTTTGTTGATGTTTGAGGAATTTTTGATGTAGTCTTTGTATTCGTCTACCGTAAAAAGCCCGATGATAATCCCTTTTAATGAGTTTCTGAATTTAATGTCCCGCTGGATCACATTTTCGATGTAAGCCATTTTCTTTTCCGGCGATAAAGAGAAGAATACATTCTTCTGTTTGATGGCATAATTCAGGAAAACTTCAACAAAAAGTTCGTTCTGTAAAACCAGTATAGGTCGTAAAGTCCTGTTCTGAAAAACTTCTTCAGAGGTAGACTGAGCCGAAATCGTTCCAAGAGGTTCTCCTCTCAAATCAATAAGAAATGTGTCGCGATTTTCCATGGTTTCTATCCTTTGTATTAAAATTACTAAATCTGAAATGCTGATAATCGACACATTTAAAAAGTTATTAGTAGTTTAGTGTTGAAAACTTTTAGTATGAAAACTTCCAAAATTTTTGTGACCGTTGATACTGTCATCCTTAGAAAATCAACCGATTATGAATTGCTTCTGATCAAACGTAAAAACGAACCTTTCAAGGATTGTTGGGCGCTTCCGGGCGGTTTTGTGGATGAAAATGAAGATTTAAAAGCCGCTGCCATCCGTGAACTTGAAGAAGAGACACAAATAAAAACTACTGATTTAGAACAGGTTGGAGCTTTTGGAAAACCGTTCCGTGATCCCAGAGGCCATATGGTATCTATTGCTTATTTCGGAATTGTCCCTGATACGACCGAAGCCATTGCGGCTGATGATGCGAAAGAGGCCGGTTGGTTTTCCATAAAAGATTTGCCAAAACTCGCTTTTGATCATTCAGATATTGTAACTTTGTCCTTACAGAAACTTACGTTATGAACTACCAGACCAGAAAATGGGTTCGCCCAGAAGATTTAAACGCTAACGGAACATTATTCGGAGGGAAATTGTTGTCCTGGATTGATGATGAAGCGGCGTTGTATTCCATTATCATCTTGAAAAACAATCGTATAGTAACCAAATTCATGTCGGAAATCAACTTTATGAGTTCAGCACGTCAAGGTGATATTATCGAAATCGGTCTGGATATTGTAAAATTCGGTAAAACCTCTATTACCATGCGTTGTGAAGTTCGTAATGTGATGACAAAGGCCGTAATCATTACGGTTGATGCAATAACAATGGTTAATTTAGATAGTTTCGGACAGCCGGCAATTCACGGCAAAACGGTAATTGAAACCGAAGAATAATTAATACTCGATTTTTATTGCACCGGTTTCGTTGATTTCCATATCGAAATAGTGAACCGAAGCCAGAATATGATCGAAGATATCGGCCATGATGTGTTCGTATTCCACTAATCGTTTGTCGTTTATGAACGCGTAAATCTCCAAAGGCATACCGTTTTGGGTAGGCTGCAACTGACGACACATAAACATCATATTCTTATTGATTCCGGGATGACTGGCGATATATTGATCGATATATTTTCTGAAAATCCCGAAGTTGGTCAGGTTTCGTCCGTTAATTAAAACTGATTTATCAATGCCGTTTGCCTGATTGAATTTATTGATATCCGTCTGACGATGGTTCAGATACGGAGCAATCAATTGTATTTTCTTCAGGTTTTCAATCTCATCCTCAGTTAAAAAACGGATACTGCTGGACTTCAGTAAAATGGATCGTTTTAAACGTCTTCCGTCTGAATCCAACATCCCGCGCCAGTTCTTAAACGAATCAGAAATCAGGAAATATGTTGGGATTGTGGTAATTGTATTGTCAAAATTCTGCACTTTTACCGTAGCCAGGTTGATTTCGATTACATCTCCGTCGGCACCGTATTTTTCCATGGTAATCCAGTCACCAATGCGAACCATATCGTTTACGGTTACCTGAATACTGGCCACAAAACCTAAAATGGTATCACGGAAAATCAATAAAATCAACGCCGAAACAGCTCCTAAAGTGGTAAACAGCGTTTTGAAATTGGTGTCGAAAAGGGTCAGGATGAAATAACTGATTCCGTAAATCCACAAACAGATCATGATTACCTGAATGTAGCTGTCAATCGGTTTATCTTTGTATTTCGGCTGGTCTTTAAGATAATCCTTTAAGGAATTGAAAATACTTCGGATGATCCAAAGTGATAATATAATAATGTAGAATTTCACGCCTTTGGAAAAAATACCTTCCCAATACACAAAATCCTTCATAATAATAGGAACCGTTTTGTGAATGAAGAAAAGCGTAAAAAGGTGTGCTACATATTTAGCGGTTTTGTTGGCTACCAGAAAATCATCAAAAGTTGATTTTGTCCGGGCGGCAACAATAGCCATCAGGATAATCAATATCTTTTTAAAGATGTAATCGATAACATAAGCGGTGATGATCAGGATGATAATATTAATGGCCAAATTGGAATAATCAGCCCAAATTTCGCTGAATCCCAATTCCTTAAATATTTTATACGCCCAATTAAAGATTTTCATGAATACAATTATTACAACTATTACTTAATAGTAACAGCATTTAGATGTCCTAATTTACAATATTTTTTTCTCTACATAAAATGTTCCGAAAGGCAAAACCGATGCCACGCAAACAATACCGTATTTTTTCCACGGCCAGTTTTCTTCCATTTTAAACATGGTAGCCAATACGATATACGCGATAAACAATAAACCGTGGGTCATGCCGACAGGGAAGAGTAGGGCTTTGTATAATTCAAGATCATTAGGTTTTATGAAAAGCATATTACCAAATAAAACCAATAGGGAAACGCCTTCAAGAAGCGCGATAATTTTAAATAAACGACTCATAAACAGGTTGTTGATGTTGTGAAGTTAGTGGGATTGTTGATAAAAATCAAAAATCAAGTCAAAAATAAGCCAGAAAACCTTAGAATTGACAGTATTTAACTAAAACTTATAAAAAAACTACGCGTTTGCGTAGTTTTAATATTATGTAAAATAGAACGATGTTTTCTGATTAAAACGCCTGAAAAGCATTGTTGTATTCTCTTAAATCAGAGATGTTGTTTTTGTTTTTCAAATCCGTGAAAAGATTTAAAAGATAATCCAAACTCTCAAGATTATTTTCGTTGCTTGAAGAATCGTCGTTGTTTTCTTCGAAACCTTCAATCGGCTCATCATCTGGAATGGCAATTAAAAAGGCACCGTTTTCTTCAATATGCTCATAAGCCAAACGTATAGCTTTTACTAAAACCGGATTTTGTTCCTCCAGAGCGTATTCTCTTAATTTTTTCAAATCCGTCACTAAAGTATTAGCATCAAATCCGTTTTTAAACAAATCTAACTGGATTTTATTGACTAGTTTTTGAGCAGTAGGGTTTTCCACGATAGTATAGTTGATTAGTTATTTAATTTTGGTGCGCAAATTTATTAATTAAATAAAAGTTATCATAACATTTTGATGATGTTTTTTAGCAGTTTTATTGATATCTTATTTTGAACTATAATATACATTATGTAAAATATAATTTTATTTGTTTGATGTGCAATATTCCTTTTACTTTGTAATAAAACCCGGTTTTAATGATATACATCCTATTGAGTATCCTTTGCAGTGTTGCGGTGGCCGTGCTTTTAAAATATGCCAAACGCTTCCCTGTGGCCGTTGAACAGATTGTAAATACCAATTACATAGTTGCGCTCGGGCTTTGTTATTTTATTTTTAAGCCGGATTTTCAAATACTGCAAAATTCGGCGCCCTGGAAAATTTATTTTCCTTTATGGATTTTATTGCCCGTAATATTCCTGATTCTTGCCATGTCCATAAAATTTATCGGAATTGCCAAAACAGATATTGCACAACGATTGTCTTTATTCATTCCGATACTCGCATCGTATTTTATTTTTCAGGAAAATATTAGTCTTTTAAAGTTTCTGGGATTAGCCTTAGGATTTACTGCCATCTTACTTACGCTTTATAAAAAAGATTCTACTGATACCAAAACCGCCAATTGGCTTTATCCGATGCTAGTTTTTTTGGGTTTTGGAGTTATTGATGTATTGTTTAAACAAATTTCAGCAACAAAAGAAATTCCGTTTACCACATCGCTTTTTGTTGTTTTTTCAGGAGCTTTTGTCGTGGCAACATTGATTAGTCTATTTTACATAATTAAAGGAAGGTCCAAATTTCAATTGAAAAACATCAACTGGGGAATTTTACTAGGCTTTCTGAATTTCGGTAACATTTTCTTCTATCTTAAAGCACATCAGGCGTTTGCGGATAATCCATCTACAGTATTTGCAGCCATGAACTTCGGAGTTATTGCTTTGGGAAGTTTTATTGGTGTGGCAGCTTTTGAGGAAAAATTGAGTAAAATAAATTACATAGGAATTGCGTTAGCCCTAACAGCGGTAATCATAATAACGCTTTCGCAGGTTTATTCTTAAACATTATCTCCTTCCCTCCTTTTTATATTTATAAGAAATTAGTACTTTTAGAGCATAATGATTTTGAAATTAACTATCTTAAAATCAACAATCAAATAACTGAAAACGTTATGAAAAACCCAATTGCAGAACGAATTGCCGACTTTTTAAAGCATTATCCACCTTTTTCCAGTTTAAATTACGTGGAATTGGTAGCAATCGCTGAACATATTAAGGTCGTTTATTTAGAGAAAAATCAGATTTTGTTCAAAATTGGGGATCCTACTCACGATTCCTTTTATGTAGTGGCTTCAGGCGCGATTGGTTTGTCGGTTATTTCAGATGCGGAAGAAACCTTAATTGACAAATGTGACGAAGGTGACATTTTAGGTTTAAGACCGTTCTTTGCCAAAAACAATTATCTGATGACGGCAAAATCGCGTGAAGACTCGATTGTGTATGCCATTCCAATTGAAACCTTTCGTCCGTATGTAGCCGGAAACACTTATGTTTTAAGCTTTTTACTGGAAAGTTTTGCTTCGAATACCCGAAACCCTTACGATAAAGACAATCGCGGAAAACTGATTTCTGAAAACGCTATTTTCAACGAACAAAGCGCTACGGATATTCAGTATTTCCAACCGATTAAATATACTAAAAACCCAATAACGGCAAGTACTCACGACGTGGTGCGCCATATTGCTCAAACGATGTCCAGTCGTCAGATCGGAAGTGTGATCATTCATGAAAACCAGATGCCTATTGGTATTGTGACCGATTTTGAACTGACTTCTAAAATTGCTACAGGCCAGTTCCCTATTGATACAACGGTAGATAAAATCATGACTACGCCTGTCGTGACGGTACCTGAGAACATTTCGATCGCCGAAGCCCAAATGATGATGCTGAAACACAACGTCGGTTATTTATGCGTAACCCGTGACGGAACTGAAAAAAGTACCATTACTGGGATTATTTCGGAACATGATGTGGTAGCTGCTCAGGCCAATAACCCGGGTGTTCTGTTAAAGCAGGCCAAACGTGCCAACCGTTCAAAAGAACTGAAAATTGTACGTGATAAATTAACCGATCTGATTCAGAATTCCATTGATAAAAACATTCCGATTTCTCACATTACAAGCGTTGCGAGCGAAATCAACAACGCTATTACCCGAAGAGCTATAGAATTAGGTGTTGAGAAAATCGGTGCTGCACCCGTTCGTTTTGCCTGGTTTACTTTAGGAAGCCAAGGCCGAAGAGAACAGCTTTTGATGACGGACATTAATAACTCCATTATCTTTGAAGATGTGCCTTCGGAACAATACGATGAAGTGAAAAATTACTTTTTAAGATTGTCTGAACGTGTTTTGGAAACTTTTGAAAAGATTGGTTTTGAAAGAAGTCCTCAAGGTTCAAATTCGAATAATGAATTATGGTGTAAATCATTGACTGACTGGATAAAACAATACAACACTTGGATTAACACTCCAGGTGAAAAAGGCATTCATTTAAGCACAATTTTCTTTGATTACGATTTCGTTTTCGGTGATCCTTTTATCGAAAAAGCATTGACAGACGACATATTTGCCAAAGCAGATAACAATCAATTGTTCTACGCTTTTTTAGGGACCGATGCCATTAAAAAGCCGGCGCCGTTAGGATTCTTCCGTCAGTTTTTATTGGAACAGGATGAAGAACATAAAGACACCTTTGATATCAAGAGCAGAGCAATAACCCCATTGGTGGATGCCGCTCGTGTTTTTGCCATAAGCAAAGGGATTAAAGGCATTACAAATACCTATCAGCGTTATAAAAAACTAGCCGATCTGGAACCTCAGAATGCCGATTTGTATTTAGAATGTGCGGAAGCCTTTCATACGTTGCACTGGTTCAGAACGGAAGAAGGTTTGAAAACAGACTCAGGTGGCCAATACATCAACCTTGAAGAATTAACTAAAGTTGATAAAGTCAAATTAAAGAATTGTTTTCAGCCGATTAACGATATTCAGGATTTGATTAAAAACCGTTTCCAATTAACATATTTCACATAAAAGATGCTAGACTGGTTAACAGGTAAAGGAGACCCCGAATTTTGGAAGAAGTATTCCGAATCTTTTGATAAGGCGGATGCCAATGCTCCGGTGCGTTATATTGTTTTTGATTGTGAGAAGACCGGACAGGATTGGAAAGAAGATCAGCTTTTGTCCATTGGTTGTATCGGTGTGCAAAATGATGCCATCGCTATCGGTGATTTTTTTGAAACTTTTATTGAGAATGCTCATGAAGTGCATCAGAATGAAGCTGTTGAGAAATTATTCAAAGCCAATATCGAATCAATTCCCGAACCGGAAGCTATGGTTCAATTTATAAGTTTCATTAAAAATGCCACTCTGGTTGGACACAGCACCAATCTTGACATCGAAATGATCAATCAGGCGTTAAAAAGAATGAATCTGGGCAAACTCAAAAATGAAGTCATCGATATCAATGTAATGCATCAGCGTCATAAAAACCTTTCTGAAGACCAGCACAATACTTTAGATCAATTGTGTGATATTTATAAAGTTAAGAAAAACAGCCGCAGTACCGCTTCAGGAGATGCTTATTCCTCCGCGCTGGTATTTCTGAAACTCCGAAGAAAACTTAAAATGAAATAATTTGGTGTTTACGGCACGTATTTTATTAAGCCTGTAGTTGTGGCAAGCCAAAGAACTTCTTTGTCGATAAAAATATCCATAATAACATTTGTATATTTTCCTTCATTAAAAAAAACCGGGACTATTTTATTGTCTTGAAATTTTAATAAACCAAAATTGGTTGCCATCCATACTGTTCCTTTTTGGTCAATTTCTATATCCCTAACCATATGGTCTGATATATCTGAATTACCTTTATTAAAGTGGCGCCATTTATTATTGTTTACTATAGAAAAACCACCATTGCCATATCCACCACCATATCCAACAAATAAACTATTATTGATAAACTTAACCGCTCTGACAGTGGATAATTTTAATTCGGAATTTTCTTCAGTATAATTTTTCCAGGTATTATTTTGTTTTACTAATAACCCTTCGTTATGACCTATTGCAATATCGCCATTTGAATTAATGGTTATTGACCTTACTGTATATTCGGTATATTCTTCATTTGGCAGATTAAATTTTGACCATTTCTTACCATCAAAAGTCATGACTCCGTTTGTGCCTCCAAAATATAGTATTCCATTGGTATCTTCTGCTATAGAAATTACTGACACGTCACCTAATTCTTTTTCAGAATAATTGTTCCAAGTAGATCCATCTAACATTGTAACTCCATCATTTGGGTTTGAATAAGAAACCCAAAGTCTATTTTTAGAATCTATAAAAATGGGTGTAATATAATCACCCTTTAACATGTTAAAGAAATCTTTTTTAAATGGGATGAACTCCTTGTTACTATACATAACTAATCCGTTTTTTGAAGTACCAATCCATTTGTTATCATATCTGTCAACGGAAACACTTAGTATTTCATCATCAAGTAATTCTGATGAAGATTTATCAAATAAAGTTGTTTTTTGACTAAAGATTATTTGGCTAATCAGAAATGTAAAGATTAAATATGTTTTATTCATGTAGATATTTTAATATGCACTACCGCTGTTAGCGTTTGTTCTTATCTTTTTTTCATGTAACCGAAAATTAGACCTGCGATACTACCAATAGATATTCCCATTCCAACGCCAAAGGAAAGATCATTAGAAGTAATTCCATAAGCTGCACCAAAAGCAACTCCAAGACCAATCCATTTTCCTAACTCATTGCTTTTTTCTTCAGACATAATTTATTAATTTATATTATTACAGATGCTACAATGATTACTAACGTCCAGCCTGCTTTTTATTACTGATTTTTCAAATATAACGAAAAGTTTAATTGATTCCAGTTCGTTCAATTATGAACCGGCAATAGTCATTTTATAAAACCGCTGTTGTACACAGTTTTTATTATACATATACTTTTCGAGTAAATCTCATTATGTTTTCAAATATAATTTTATTTACATTTTCTATATTGATTACACCATTTTCATTATTTTTTCTCCAAAAATCGTAAAGTATTTCCACTTCATTTGATAACAAAAAATACTCATATTGTTCTTTCTTAAAATTTTGCAATTCTTTGTAATCAAATATTATTTTTTTAATAAAATTACCATTTTCTATTTGTAAGTACTCAAAAATTCCGTCATCTGGCTCTTTGTCAAATTCACCTCTAAATTCATCAATTCTTATTACACCAGAATACCATTCAAATTTATTATTAGGAAATATTTCGTCACGTAATGATTTCATATTAAAATCTATGTCGGTTAACCAATCAAGCTCATTAATTATTAATTCATTATTCTTGACTTCAAATTTAGCAACATATCCTCGCCACAATGCTGTACATTGTATTTCAAATTTTGGACGTTTTTCAGGAAATTCTCGAAAATATTCTTCAATTAGTTCAACATTAAGATAGAATTCTTGATTTTCGAAAATTAATTTATCTCTTATTTGTTGAGTCATTTTTTTAAAATTTCTGCTAACTAATTAATATCAATGCATTCGTGGCTGCTAATTTCAGACCCTCTCGTTTTTAATCTCCTCAACAATTTCAGGATTCAGTAAGGTGGTAATGTCTCCGAAATTAGAAAAATCACCCTCAGCAATCTTTCTCAAAATACGGCGCATAATCTTTCCGGAACGTGTTTTCGGTAAACCGCTTACAAACTGAATTTTGTCTAATTTGGCAATCGGGCCGATATGGCTGGAAATGTGTTCGTTGATTTCTTTGGTCAGGTTATCACGGTCACGGTTTTCTCCTGTTTCTTTTAGGATGATGAAGCCATAAAGCGCATTTCCTTTAATATCATGCGGAAAACCAACAATCGCTGATTCGGCAACCGCCGGATGTTCGTTGATGGCATCTTCAATTGGCGCGGTTCCTAAGTTATGGCCGGACACAATCACAACATCATCTACCCTTCCCGTGATTCGGTAATACCCAACTTCGTCACGTAAAGCACCGTCGCCAGTGAAATATTTACCAGGGAAAGCGGAAAAATAGGTCTCTTTATAACGTTCATGATCACCCCATATAGTTCTTGCCATCGAAGGCCAAGGGAATTTGATGCATAAACTTCCCACGACTTGATTGCCTTCAATCTCATTGCGTAACTCATCCATTAAAACCGGTTGAATTCCTGGTAATGGTAGTGTAGCATACGTTGGTTTTGTTGGTGTTACGAACGGAACCGGCGAAATCATGATGCTTCCGGTTTCGGTTTGCCACCAGGTATCTACGATCGGACATTTTTTCTTCCCTACGTGATCGTTGTACCAATGCCAAGCTTCTTCGTTTATAGGCTCTCCTACCGATCCAATTACTTTTAAAGAAGATAAATCATGTTTGTCTACCCACTCATTGCTTTCTTTTGCCAAAGAACGAATAGCTGTCGGTGCCGTATAAAACTGACTAACTTTATGTTTGTCAATCACTTCCCAAAAACGTCCGAAATCCGGATAAGACGGAATGCCTTCAAAAATTACCGTTGTGGCACCATTTAAAAGCGGTCCGTATAAAATATAGGAATGCCCTGTAATCCAACCGATATCGGCGGTACACCAGAATACATCGTTTTCTTCGTAGTTGAAAATGTTTTTAAAAGAATAAGCCGTTTGCACCATATACCCCGCAGTAGTATGAAGCATTCCTTTAGGTTTTCCTGTTGATCCGGAAGTGTATAAGATGAACAACGGATCTTCCGAGTCCATGATTTCGGCTACGTTATTCGGAATGGCATCATCTAATAAAGGCTGTAACCATTTGTCGCGGCCTTCTTTCATGTTTACCGATGTGTTGGTTCGTTTAGCCACCAAAACCGTAGTAACGGAAGGACATTTTTCTAATGCATCGTCGATAATCCCTTTCAGATCAATGGATTTGTTTCCACGATAGGCCCCATCGGAAGTAATAACCATTTTACATTCACTATCATTTATTCTGGAAGCAACAGCTGAAGACGAAAAACCGGCAAATACAACTGAATGTATCGCTCCTATTCTCGCGCAGGCCAAAACCGAAACCGCCAATTCCGGAATCATCGGAAGGTATATGCAGATTCTGTCTCCTTTTTTAATACCTTGTTCGCGAAGCACATTGGCAAATCTTGCTACTCGGTCATAAAGTTCATTGTATGAAATATGAAGTGCGGCTTCCTCCTGATTGTTAGGCTCAAAAATGATAGCGGTTTTGTCGCCGCGTTTCGCCAAATGCCTGTCGATACAGTTTTTTACGATATTCACTTTCGCACCGGTAAACCATTTTACGTTGGCTTCACCCATATCGAAATCCACTACTTTGTCCCATGCCTGGTACCAGACAAAGTTTTCTTCGGCTATTTTGCCCCAGAATTTACGTGGTTCGCGGATAGATTTGTTATAATGTTTGAAGTATTGTTCAAGGTTGTTAATCTTATAATAACTCATGTCTTGAATTGTTTTTTTTAAGGGAAACCAAATTAAAGAAAACTATTCAGAAAATACGGGATTTTCGTCACTAATTTATTTTGATTTGTTGCACTTTTTGATTCTGTCGAAATATGTTAAAAAACGCTGTAATATTGCTATAAACTTTTTGATATTTTTCCTTTATTTGTAATAAAACTTATAATATCCTTATGGAGTTTGATCCTCAGCTAATTGACCAGAAAGCTACTTATAAATTATTAACGGGAGCAGTGATTCCCAGACCTATAGGATGGATTTCCAGCATCAGTAAAGACGGTGTTCCGAATTTGGCCCCATTTTCCTTCTTCAATGCTGTTGGTGAAGATCCGCCACATGTAATGTTTTCAACCGTCCGACCGAATGATACCAACAAAGATACTTTGAACAATGTTCTGGAAACCGGACAATTCGTAGTTAATATGGTAGTGGAAGAAATTGTGGAAAAGATGAATACAACCTCACAACCTGTCGGACCCGAAGTAAGCGAATTCGAACTGGCCGGCCTCACTCCTGCTCCATGCGTAAAAGTAAAAGCGCCAAGAGTTTTGGAAAGCCCGATAAACATGGAATGTGAATTAGTGCATCATTATACTTTGGAAGATAACAAACATGGTGGAGCGACTGTAATTATTGGCCGTGTAGTAATGTTTCATGTGGACGAAAGTGTATTGCTGGACGATTTCAAAATCAATATGGAAACCTATAAGCCTGTTGCTCGTTTAGCCGGCGCGAATTATTCAAAATTGGGAGAAATTTTCTCCGTTAAAAGACCTTTATAATGAAAATTACCGTAATTGGTGGTGGTCCCGGAGGCCTCTACTTTTCAATATTAACCAAAAAAGCAATTCCAAATTGTCAGATCGATGTTTACGAACGAAATAAAGCCGACGACAGTTTTGGTTTCGGAGTAGTGTTTTCTGATGAAACTTTGGGTGAATTCTTAACCCGCGATACACAATCCTATGAACTAATCCGCAGTAAATTTGCTTATTGGGATGATATTGTTGTGGCGCGTGATGGTGAAAGAGTTAGTGTTTCCGGTAACGGATTCTGTGGTTGTTCGCGCAAAACCTTATTACAGCTTCTTCAGCAAAGATGTACCGAAGAAGGTGTAAATCTACATTTTGAAACTGATGTCACCGATTTATCACAATTCAAAGACAGCGATATCATTGTAGCTGCAGACGGAATCGGAAGCGCCATCCGTACACAATTTGCTTCAGATTTCGGAACCAATGTAAAACTTCAGAAAAACCGTTTCGTTTGGTTAGGTTCTACAAAGCCGCTGGATGCTTTCACCTATTTCTTCAGAACCACTGAATTCGGAACTTTCGTGGCGCATACCTATCAATACGAAGCCGGAATGAGCACCTGGATTTTCGAATGTTCCAATGAAACCTGGGAAAAAGCAGGATTTGAAGTCACAAATGAAGAAGATACGATTGCTAAAATCGCAAACATATTTAAAGAAGAATTAGACGGGCATCCGCTAATCACCAATAAATCGCATTGGCGTCAGTTTCCGCATGTTACCAATGAAAAATGGTCGAAAGACAACATTGTTTTGTTAGGTGATGCTAAAGCTACGGCGCATTTCTCCATCGGTTCCGGAACTAAACTGGCTATGGAATGTGCGATTGCGCTTTCTGATTCGGTAGTTGCTAATCAGAATAATGTTTCAGCAGCTTTTGAACAATATGAGAATGCAAGAAGAAACCGTGTGGAAATGATTCAGCATGCAGCAAATGTTTCTCTGGATTGGTTTGAGCATATGGATCGTCACGCACAGCATGATTTTCAGCAGTTTACCTTTGGGGTTATGACACGCTCCAAGAAAGTTACCTTTGAAAATTTAGCGATTCGAGATGCTTCTTACCCTGAAAAAGTTTTAACAGAATTCAATGCAAAAATTGGTACCGATGTTAAAACACCGGCAGCTTTCACGCCTTTTAAATTAAGAGAAATGACGTTACCGAACCGAATTGTTATGTCTCCGATGGGACAATATTCGGCGGAAAACGGTGAGGTAAATGATTGGCATTTTCAACATTATACAAGTCGCGCCATTGGTGGTGTCGGATTGATTATCGCAGAAATGACCGCAGTTTCCGAAACCGCAAGAATTACACAAAGTTGTGCTGGTTTATATTCACAGGAACAAGTAGTTAGCTGGAAAAAAATCACAAATTTTATTCATAAAAATACACAAACCAAAATAGGAATCCAGTTAGGGCATTCCGGACGAAAAGGAGCTGCTAAAAAACCTTGGGAAGGCGGTTCTGAATCGATTGAGAATCCTTGGCAATTGCTTTCCGCCTCTCCAATTCCGTTCAATGATAAACTTGGGATGCCAAAGGAAATGACTTTGGAAGATATGGACCAGGTAACGTCAGCTTTCGTACAGGCGGCTAAAAATGCAGATGAAGCAGGTTTCGATATGATTGAACTACAGGCACATCACGGTTTTTTATTGGCTTCATTCTTATCTCCTTTAACCAATATCAGAACAGACGAATTCGGCGGAAGTATTGAAAACAGAATGAAATTCCCGATTCGTGTATTTAGCGAAATGCGAAAAGTATTCCCGCAGCATAAACCGATGTCGGTACGAATCTCTGCATCCGATTGGGCCGAAAACGGAATTACGGAAGCTGATGTGATTACAATTTCAGAAGCGTTCAAAACAGCCGGTGCAGACATTATCAGCGTTTCAACAGGAAATACAGTTGTTCATCAAAAACCGCAAACCGGAAGAATGTGGCAAACACCTTTCTCGGATATGGTTCGCAATACCGTTCATATTCCAACGATTACAGCAGGTTACATTCAAGATATCGATCAGATTAATACGATTATATTAAACGGTCGTGCCGATTTGGTTTCTTTGGGAAGACCATTGCTGTTAGATCCTTATTTCGTGCGAAATGCTCAGGCTTACGAGAATTTCAGACCAACAGATATTCCACAACAATACATGGCCGGAACAACACATCTATATCCGCTAAAAACTTCAGACCGCAAAATGGTTGAAGGCATGAAAAGAGCGTTGAAACCTGAAAGTCATAAGAAAAACTAAGATGAAATATATACTTTCCTTTTTGTTGTTTATAATTACGCTTACTGGTTTTTCACAGGTAAATGGAACTATTGTTGTAAGTCATGATTCGAAATTACACTACAAAACTTTTGGCAAAGGTAACCCCGTCTTAATCATCAACGGTGGTCCGGGAATGAATTGCGATGGCTTCAGTTATGTAGCAGAAGAAATATCTAAATTAGGCTATCAAACCATTATTTATGACCAGCGAGGCACTGGTTTATCATCGGTTAAAAAAATTGATCCGGAACATATTTCTTTGGAATTGATGACACAAGACATCGAAAAGCTTCGAAAGTCACTTAAAATAAGTAAATGGACCATTTTGGGCCATTCTTTTGGCGGGATGCTTGCGGCTTATTATGCTACAAAACATCCGGATAACATTGATAAACTGATATTTTCTTCTTCAGGAGGTGTTAACATGAATTTTACCCGTTATGCTCAAAGCCGTATTGCTGATAACCTTACTAAAGTGCAAAAAGACAGTTTAGATTATTATCAGCAGAAAATGAGCAATGGTGATGCAACAGAAATAACCAAAAAATTGAGAGCGAAGTATTTAGCTAATGCTTATGTGTTTAACAAAGCAAATGCTTCTATTATAGCACAAAGGCTGACTCAGGTTGATTTCGAGATCAATTCTATAGTTTTTCAGGATATGCAACGGAATTTTGACTGTACCGACAAATTCAGTAATTTCAAACAGCCTGTTCTGGTTTTGCAAGGTGAAAATGATATTATCAGCATTGAAACAGCAAAGGAGAATGCAGCGGCTTTTCCCAATTCTAAACTTGTTTTGATGAAGAATTGTGGCCATTATGGCTGGCTGGATGCCAAAGAACTTTATTTTAACAGCATAAAGCATTTTTTAAAGAGTTAGACAATGAAACATTACGAAGATAACTTCGCTCACAATAGTTTACCAAGCCTGGATTTACAGCCGGATTATACTTTTTCGGATGTGCCGCAATTCAATCGGCCTGAAATGCTTAATTGTGTTGAACGTTTATTGGATTACCATATTCAGAACGGTCACGGCGATGCAGTTTGTATTCAGACATTTGAAGAAAAATGGACGTATAACGATCTGTTTGAAAAAGCTAATCAGATTGCACATGTTTTGGTGGATGATTTAGGATTGAAGTCCGGAAATCGTGTATTGATCCGTTCTGCCAATAATCCTATGATGGTAGCCTGTTGGTATGCCATTTTAAAAGCCGGTGGAATTGTGGTAGCTACCATGCCCTTGCTCCGCTCTAAAGAGTTGACAACCATTATCGATTGTGCAGAAATTTCACACGTGTTATGCGACGCTGATTTAGCGGAAGAAATGGAACTGGTAAAATCTCCTTTTTTGAAAAGAACCTGCTATTACAAAGCTTCGGAATTGGAAAATTTAATGCAGAACAAACCAAAAACATTCTCCAATTACCATTCAAAATCAGATAGTATTGCTTTAATCGGTTTTACTTCCGGAACTACGGGATTGCCGAAAATGACAGCGCATTATCATAAAGATGTGCTTAATATTTGTGAGGCGTTCCCGCAATATTCTTTACAGCCTACTCAAAATGATGTATTTACAGGAAGTCCGCCTTTAGGTTTTACATTTGGTTTAGGAGGTTTGGTGTTGTTTCCGATGTATTTCGGCGCATCAACTTTCTTAATTGAAAAACCAAGCCCGGATTTGTTATTGCAGGCGATTCAGGAATATAAGATCACGATTTGTTTTACCGCTCCAACAGCTTGGCGGGTTTTAACAACGAAGGCAAATGATTTTGATATTTCAAGTTTACGCAAATGTGTGTCAGCCGGAGAAACCCTTCCTTTAAAAGTTTGGGAAGACTGGTACAACGCAACAGGTTTAAAAATCATTGACGGAATCGGTGCTACGGAAATGTTGCATATTTTTATTTCCTCCAACGAATCCAACATGAAGCCCGGGTCCACAGGTGTTGCTATTACTGGATACGAAGCCAAAATCATTGACAAGCAAGGAAATGAAGTTCCGAGAAACGAACCGGGAAGATTGGCAGTTAGAGGAATTACAGGTTGTAAATACCTAAACAGAGAAGAAAAACAACGCGAATACGTGGAAAACGGATGGAACCTGACAGGCGATATTTTCCGTCAGGACGAAGACGGTTTCTTTTGGTTTGTGGCCCGTGGTGATGATATGATCATTTCTTCGGGGTATAACATTGCTGCTATTGAAGTGGAAAGCGTTTTGTTAACCCATGATGCAATTCAGGAATGTGCCGTAGTCGGTTTGCCTGATGAAGAAAGAGGAATGCTCGTTTGCGCACATATTGTTCTGAAAGAAAAACATAAAGCAACGGATGAATTCGCAAAGGCTATTCAGCAATGGTTCAAGGAAGTAGCTGCTCCTTATAAATATCCGAGAGTAATCAATTTCATTGATGTTTTGCCTAAAACGGAAACGGGTAAAATCCAACGATTTAAATTGAAATAATACTTAATTTTACACTTATGAAATCGCAATAAACAACAGTTTATTGTAAATAAACACCAAAGAATTAAAAAGCGATACCATATATGACCGCTGACAAATAAATTTCACATATATGAAATATTTTATTAAAACTGAGAAAATTCGTTTTCAACATATAGATTTTGCAGGAATTGTATTTTACCCAAGATTCCTGGAAATGCTTAACGGATTAGTGGAAGACTGGTTTGAAGAAGCATTGCACAGACCTTTTTCCAAGATGCACGAAACCAATGGTATTCCAACGGTTGACTTGAAAGTGCAATTCAAAAAAGCGGCTCGTTTAGGCGAAGTAATCATAAAAGAGTTGTGGGTTAAAGAGTTACGCAGTTCTTCCCTACTTTGTGCTTTTATGTTTAAGAACCAACAAGGGGAAACTATTCTGGAAGGCGAAGTGACTTTGGTTAACGTAAAAATCGCCGAAGACCGTAAAACTATTTCTGCGGAAGCCTTTAGTGAAGAAATGAGAGAAAAAATAAGTTATTTCCTTTTACCACAATAATTTACACATGGAATTTAAAAAATTCAAAGCCGCCACCGTTCAAACCTCACCCGTTTTTCTAAACGTTGAAAAAACTATTGATAAAGCTATTTCCTTTGTTGAACAAGCTGCTTCAAACGGAGCCAAATTAATTGCTTTTCCGGAAGTTTTCGTAGCGGGCTATCCGTATTGGAATTGGGTGATGACACCCGTTCAGGGTAGTAAATGGTATGAAGAACTTTATAAAAACTCAGTTACTACAGACGATGCAGACATGAAACGTTTGTATCAGGCTGCCAAAGACAATGATATTCACATTGTCATGGGAATCAACGAACGCGGAAACAGTTATGGGGAAATCTACAATACGAATTTAATCATCGACAATACCGGAACCCTGATTGGAAGACATAGAAAGTTAGTTCCAACTTGGGCGGAAAAATTAACCTGGACTTCCGGAGACGGTTCTTCATTGAAAGTTTACGATACAGAAATTGGTCCAATCGGAACTTTGGCTTGCGGTGAAAACACCAATACGTTAGCACGTTTCACACTTTTATCACAGGGTGAATTGATTCACATTGCGAATTATATTTCCTTACCGGTTGCCCCTCCTGATTACAATATGGCGGAAGCCATTAAGATCCGTGCGGCTGCGCATTCGTTTGAAGGAAAATTGTTTACGATTGTTTCCTGCTCCACAATTTCCAAAGAAATTATGGATGCTTTGAAAGATGATGTTCCGAACATTGAAGAATTGTTAACCCGTAAAAATTCTGCATTTTCAGGTTTTATCGGGCCAAATGGCGCTGTAATTGGAGAACCTTTAATCGATGAGGAAGGTATTGTTTATGCCGATATCGATTTGGCAAAATGTATACAACCGAAACAAATGCACGACATTTTAGGACATTACAACCGTTTCGATATTTTTGATTTGCGTGTGAATGTAGCACCAACAAGAAAAATCACGTTTATTGACAATCACGAAGAATTCAATAAGCGCTAAAATTGAACACGGATTAAAACATATTTCCAAGCGCGGGTTTTACGGATTTTTAAATTTTGTGACTTTTGCGTTTAAATAAAAAAGATAACAAATAAGCGAATAGTTTTCTCCTCCAGCCCTGATTGCAGCGGTCGCCACGCAAAAGCGGAAAGCAGGAAAAAGGATGGCAAAAAAGCCCAAACCATTCGCTCCAAAAAATAATAAAATGGAAGATAAATATTCAGACGATCAAATCGGTCGCGCAAGAGTTAAAGATACTCCCGAACTGGAAGCTTACTACAAAGAACTTGAAGGTTTAGGCGCCGGCGCTTTATGGACAGTTGCCAATGATATTGAACCTTGGGAACCGCGAACATCTTCAGTGCCAATGCTTTGGAAATACGAAGATTTGCGTGAATTGGTTCTGAAATCCTCAGAATTGGTTACCCCGGAACAAGCGGGACGTCGCGTAGTTTATTTAGTAAATGATAAGCGTAAAGATGTTTCAGCGGCTGTTGGTTGGTTATACACGGGAATTCAGGTGACACGTCCCGGAGAAAGTACTTCAGCACACCGTCATAAGGCCTCTGCCCTACGTTTCATTATGGAAGGCGAAGGCGGTTATACTGTCGTTGACGGAAACAAAGTAACTTTTGAAGTAAACGATTTTGTGATTACACCAAATTCCGCATGGCACGAACACGGTGTTGCAGAAGGCGGAAAAACCTGTGTTTGGCAGGATGGTTTAGATATCCCATTGGTAAATGCTTTGGAAGCAAATGATTATGCTGTTTTTGATGGGAAACAACCTTTACAGGCTCCGGTTAATTATTTGCCATTATCATATGGAGGTGCCGGAATTATCCCTGCAGATAAAGTATGGGACAAACCGTATTCACCTTTATTCAAATATTCCTGGAAACAGGTTTATCCGGCCTTGCTGGAAGCTGCAAAAGTGAACGAAGGATCACCTTTCGATGGTATAATCATGCAATATTCGAATCCGTTAACGGGCGGACATGTGATGCAGACCATGGGGGCTTCGATGCAATTGTTACCAGCCGGTTTTAAAGGAAAAGCACATAAACATACCGGTTCTTTTGTCTATCAATGTGCAAAAGGAAGCGGATATTCAATCATCAACGGAAAACGTTTTGACTGGAAAGAAAGAGATATTTTCTGTGTACCGTCATGGGCTTGGCATGAGCATCATAATGCTTCCGGGACTGAAGACGCTTGTTTGTTCTCGTTCAATGATTTACCTGTTATTGAAGGATTAGGACTGTATCAGGAACGCGTGTATTCGGAGAATAATGGGAATCAAACTGTTTAAAATGAAAATTGGATTTTATTATTTGGTTGTGCTTTGCTTGCTCACCGTAGTTGGTTACGGGCAAAAGTTAAAAATAAACAGTGGTAAAATAGCGCAGTCCAATTACTATGAAGTAATCGATTTCGAATTGGTAAATGAGAAAATAAAGGTACCGGTAACTATCAACAATAAAGTGTATTATTTTATGTTAGATACAGGTGCTCCGAATTTGATTTCCAAACGAGTGGCAGACGAAATTAAACTTCAGGACAAAAAAAGCATAGTTACTACGGATGCCAATAACAATAAAAGCACGTTAGAAATGGGTGCTTTGAAGTCAATGAAATTAGGAACGCTGGATTTTCAAGATAATGTTGCCTTGATTTCAGATTTGGATAATCATCCGTTATTAAAATGTTATAAGATTGATGGCTTGATCGGAAGCAATTTTTTTAAAAATTCAATTTTGAAAATCAGCCTGAAGGACCGTAAAATATGGGTAACCGATCGTGTTGAAAAGTTGAAAATCAAAGCTCCATCAACAAAATTAACATTGGTTGGAGAACAGAAAGCCCCATTCATTTCAGTGGATTTTTTAAACGGATCCAATCAAAAAGGTTCTGAATCTTTGATGATTGACACCGGTATGGATGGCTTTTATGAAATTTCAAAACGTGTTTATTCTAAATTGGCCAATGAAAAGTTCTTTAAAGAATTGTCCAGCTCTTCCGGAAGTGGCAGTGTTGGCTTGTTTGGGGCATCAACAGAAAAAGAACAGTTTCTTCTTCAGACAAATTATTTTAAAGTAAATGAGACTGTTTTTTCAAACGTTATAACCACCACTACTGAAGACAACAATTCGAGAATAGGCTTTGATTTGTTAAAACACGGAGACATAACCATAGATTTCAAAAACAAAAAGTTTTATTTTGAGGCTGATCCCAACATTACGCTTTCTGAAAAAGTACCTGTTTATGCAGCCACTTTTATGAACAACAGATTGTCGGTTGGTTTTGTTTGGAACGCCTCTTACCGCAATCAATTGCATTATGGAGATGAAATCGTGCGCATGGGGAATTACACGCTAAGCGAACTCGATCTTTGCGATATATTAAAGTTGAAAAACTTCAGAAAAGAAACTCCTTCCTATGAAATGGAAATTAAAACAAAAGAAAATAAAACCGTCCTTATTAAAATAGAGAATTAATGAAATTAGCAACGTACCAAATAAACCACGCTGCACCGCGATTAGGTGTTGTACAAAACGGCCACATGATCGATTTGGAAGATCTGGCACAAATCAAAAAAGAAAACTTACCGAAAACCATGTTGGATTTAATCGATATGGGATTGGTGGAAGTAACACGTATTCAAGGGATTATCAACGGTTTATCTTCAGATGAATTGAGCAATTGTTCGTATCCATTATCAAATATAACCTTCCTTGCTCCTATTCCGAAACCAAGAAAAAACATCATCGGAATCGGTTTGAATTATACGGAACACGTTGCGGAAAGTGCAAGAACATTGGATACTACGGGGAAATTGCCTCAAAAACCAATCATCTTTTCAAAACCGCCAACATCAGTAACGGCTACCAATACAAACATTTTGCTGAATCCAAGATTGACACAACAATTGGACTGGGAAGTAGAATTAGCTGTGGTAATTGGTAAAGGCGGAAAATATATCCCGAAAGAAGATGCCTTAAACCATGTTTTCGGTTATACTGTAATCAATGACATTTCAGCCCGCGATTGCCGTCGTGAAGGCCAATGGATCGTTTCCAAAGGACAGGATACGTTTGCACCAATGGGCCCGGTTTTGGTTACTGCGGATGAAATCGAAAATCCTCATAACCTGAATTTGTCCTTAAAACTGAATGGTGTGGAAAAACAGAATTCCAATACAAAATTCCTGTTGTTCAACATCAACGATTTGATTGAAGATTTGAGTACGGTTTTCACCTTGGAATCCGGTGATATAATCGCAACAGGAACACCTGCTGGCGTTGGTGCCGGAAGAAATCCTCAGGAATGGATGTGGGACGGTGACGTGGTGGAAGCTACTGTGGAAGGTATCGGAACCATTGTGAATACTGTTAAGGAAATTTCGAGATAATCTTTAAGTTGTTGAAAATGAACAAAACATATCTTTTGCCGCTTTTCCTTTTAGGATTTTCAGCTTCAGCTCAAGTCATTGAAGTTGAAGAAAAAGGTGATTACCCTGTCGAGGTAATGGAAGCTCCCAACGCTGAATATATATCAGCGGGAACTTATAAAGAAAATGGTAAAAGTGGTTTTGTTTTTCCTCGGGATGTTCGACAAGGAACAATTTATGATGATATTCAATGGGCTTCAGATGGTTTTATCGTTAAAAAGAACAATCTCTTCGGAATTGCCAACAAAAAAGGAGAATTGATTGGTAAAATTGAGTTTGACAGTATTGGTTCAGATGTATATAAAACAGGACCAGGATTTGTAGTTAAACAAAAGAAGAAATATGGTAAAATCTCAGTAAATGGTGAGGTTTTGCTGCCTATTAAATATGACAGAATTATTGGTGGAAATAATCATATTACAGTAATAAAAAACAGTAAGAATGCTACGCAGCTTATTTTCAACAAGCAAAATAAATTACTACCAAAAAAGATTGAGTATGCTGCAGTATACCAAAACGTAGCAATTGTAAAGACAGATGGAAAATACGGTGTGATAAAAGATCAAACGATTATTCCATTTGAATATGACAGCATTTTTATTCCGATAAGAAATCAGCATTATAATAACTATAACAATAAGCCGCAACAAAAAGTAAAAGCGCCTAATCTGTTATTACAGTCCTCTCAAAATATTCCATATTTAACCATACAAAAAGGCAACAAGTTTGGATTAATTGATGCTAATGGGACTATTATTTACCCTGCTGAAAATGATGCTGTATTCAATGCAGATTCCTTTGGCTATTATAGTGTGAAAAAAGGAGATTTTTACGGTATTTATTTTTCAAACAGTACTAATAAGAAAAAAACCGAAATAGAATTCGACCGTGTTTTTACTGACGGTTATGGTGCAGTTATGGCATCAAAGAATAAAAAAGCGGGTATTTTTAATCTGCAGGGAGAGCAAATAGCGCCTTTTGAATATGATACTGATTTTATTGCTCAATATAGCGGTATCGGATATCAGGTAGCTAAAGACAGAAAAAAAGGAATCCTTGATAAACAAGGCAAAGTAATTGTTCCTCCTATCTATGATGATATTGATACTTTTTATGAAACCGGTTATGAAGATTTACTGAAAGTAAAATCAGGAGAAAAATTCGGATTGGTAACTCGGGATAACAGAATTGTGGTTCCGGCTGAATTTGAGCACATCAGTGTTTTAGGGAAGTTGTTAAGAGTTGTAAAAGGAAATTCTGAAACCAATCGCAAATTCGGGCTTTATAATCACGATGGAAAAATGGTAATCCCCGTCGAATATGATTGGATAACCGATAGCGATACACCTGACAGTAAATTGATTATCCTGAAAAAGAATAAAGAATTCGTTAATTTTTTAGATGCCGGTAATAACCTGATTTTTGCAGAGGGTTTAAGCGAGTACGGCTACATTTTGAACCAAGAAAATTTATTGAATCCTTTTAGTTATTCCAATAAAAAAAACCTGCTGTTTGTTAAAGACATTAAAGGAAAAATCGGAATCTTCGAAGAGTTTAGTAAAAAATTGGTTGTCCCAATAATTTATGATGCTGTTTTACAGCGTTTTGAAATTAAAAAAAACACTTATATCAGTATTAGGAAAGGGAATAAAGTTGGGCTTATTGACGAAATGGGCCAAATTGTAATTCCATTTAAATACGATACCATAAATTTAGATTTTCTGCGACATAATTATGAAAACGAAAGCGATAACTCCCCTATAGTTGTTGTGTCTGACGGAAATAAATTTGGCGCTGTAGATTTGAAAAATAACATTGTCATTCCATTTGAATATAAGGATTTAAAGCGCATCTCTTATTCAGGTTTGTTCAAAGCGAAAAAAGGCAAGTACTATCAAATAATCAATGCTAAAAATAAAGTGATTAATGAAGGGCCTTTTGATGAAATTGCCAATTTTGAATCGTTAAAAAAATTATCAAATACAGAATCTGACTTTCAGGCTTATACCTTTTACAAAGGAAACATGCGTGTAGTGAACAGCAAGGGTGTGTTTTTAACCCGGGAAGTCCCGATGCAGCCTCACGATGGTTTTAAAACCTTTGATGAATTGAAGTTTGCTTTAGTAAAGGCTTTGGACGATCCCAAAGATGATGCATTGAATGATTTTGTTTTAAAAATAGCCCCTTCAGAGCACCTGCTCGATTTGTTGAAAAACACTGATTTTAAGCATGATGCTATAAAATATGCCAATGTAAAAGCTATTAGGGAAAAGTATTTAAGCGATTTAAAGCTATTCAAATACAGGCGTTGGAATACAAATTCCGGGTATTCCTATAATAAAAGTTCCTTAAAAAATGTTACGGATTATACTTCGTATTCCAATTCAAGAGGATATGTTACTAACGAAAGAAGAAGTGATTGGGCTTTTGGGGATAATTTTATGGAAAAATTATTGCGTAATGCTATAAAAATAAACGGTTATTGGATAAGTTCGTACTTCATGTCACGCGGCTTCGAGAGTTATGAACCGTAATGATAAATCTTTTAAAATGAATAAAGCAGCCGAGGTGTTCAACAAATGTGCAAATCTCTATGAAGAACGTTTCATGGATTTTGATTTGTATAACGACACTTTTGACTTGTTTTGTGAGGCTATTGAAAAGGAAAATGCTGAAGTTTTAGAACTGGCTTGCGGTCCGGGCAACATCACGAAATATCTTTTGAAAAAACGTGCTGATTTTAAAATTTTAGGAACCGATTTAGCGCCAAAGATGATTGAATTGGCTCAGAAAAACAACCCTTCTGCCAGCTTTCAATTATTGGATTGCAGGGGTTTTCTAAAATTGGGCAAGAAGTTTGACGGAATTATGTGTGGTTTCGGATTACCTTATCTGTCTAAAGAAGAAACGATTCAGCTCATAAAAGATGCTAATGATTGTTTAAATGACGGAGGAATTCTGTACCTGAGCACCATGGAAGATGATTACAGTAAATCCGGTTTTAAAAAAGGCAGTACCGGTGATGAAATTTATATGCATTATCATCAGGAAGATTATTTAGCGGAAGCGCTGGGGCAAAATGGTTTCAAAATCATAGCTTTGCAGCGGAAAAAATTCCCGGAACAGGACGGATCAAACACAACAGATTTAATACTAATTGCAATAAAAATAAAATGAAAAAATACAGAATTGGGCAGATTGTACCTTCTTCCAACGTAACCATGGAAACAGAGATTCCGGCGGTTTTCCGTTCTCGTGAAACTATTTTACCGGAGCGTTTTACTTTTCATTCCAGCCGTATGCGCATGAAAAAGGTAACCAAAGAAGAATTGGAAGCCATGGACGTCATGAGTTTAAAATGTGCCACCGAATTATCCGACGCACACGTAGACGTCATGGGATATGCGTGTTTAGTAGCGATTATGAGCATGGGGCGCGGTTATCACTGTGTTTCGGAAGTAAACCTGCACCAGGAAACGATTAAGAATGACTTCCCTACTCCAATTGTAACTTCTGCCGGTGCGTTAATCAACGGTTTGAAAGTTTTGGGAGCTAAGAAAGTAGCGGTAATTACACCTTATATGCGTCCGTTGACGGATCTGGTTGTGGATTATATTGAACATCAAGGTTTTGAAGTGGTGGATTCCATCGCTTTGGAAATCCCGGATAACTTAGAAGTTGCAGCACAGGATCCGATGAATTTATTGGAAATCTACAAGCGTTTGGATTTAACGGGAGTTGATGTTTTAGTAGCTTCAGCCTGTGTTCAGATGCCGTCTTTGGAAGCTATTGACCTGATTCAGAAAGAAGTCGGGATTCCGGTTACTTCAGCAGCGGTTTGTACGACTTACGAAATGATGAAGAAATTGGGTATCGAAGCAAAAGCGCCGATCGGAGGAGAATTGTTAAGTGGAAAATATTAAATATGAAACCGATTCAGGGATTACGGACTACCATTTACAAAGTAAGCGACATCGCTAAGGCTAAAGAATGGTATGCAAAAGCGTTTCAGACGGAACCCTATTTTGACGAACCTTTTTATGTAGGTTTCAATGTTGGTGGATATGAATTAGGATTACAGCCTGAAGAAAAGCCACTTCCCAAATCAGACAATGTGGTGAGTTATTGGGGTGTGGATGAAGTCGAAACCGAATTCAGCAGATTGTTGGAGCTTGGCGCCGAAGCTCATGAAAACCCTCAGGAAGTCGGAGGCGGAATCGTGGTGGCGACACTGAAAGATCCCTGGGACAATGTTATAGGATTGATTTTCAACCCACATTTTAAAATATAAAGCCTCAGTTTTGAGGCTTTTTTTATTCATTTACAAAACTCTTTACCCGGTTGCTGTAAAATTCGATTTTCTGGTACATTTTATTGAAAAACAAATTACGGTCACGTTTTCCGGTTGTTTGCAATAGTTTGGAATTCAGCAACTGGTTTTTGAAAAACGACTCTACTTCGGTACAGGTTTCGCTATTTTCCGTTATAAAATAACCAAGCATATTATAAGGCACGAAAAGCGATTTTTCTTTCTGATTCGTCAGTAAAACATTGTTGTTCAAAATCAGTAATTCATTGTAAAACAATTGGTAGCGGCTATCATTTTTACTGGTTTTGGCTTCAACTGTCTGAATAACTTTTGTAACATCTTCCAACAAAAGCATGGCCGTGTCAAAAGAAACCAATCCTGCTTCAAAAAAATAAAAAATCTGTTGCAAGGTACTGTTGATGGTGGTGTCGTTCCACAACTCGATTACTTTGGAACTTTCGTATACGGATTTCAGTTTAGAGGTTTGTTCCAATAAGCCTGAATCTAATTTGAACTGTTCAAAAGACAGTTGATCCTCTTCTCCGTTGAGTAATTGCGTCCAGATGTAGATCTTAAATTTAGACAATAATGTACCGCCAATAGTATAAAACAACGGAATGTCTTTCGCTGAATAATACAAAACCGATCCGGAATCTTTATGCTTAAAAAGGAATTCAGCGGATTGTTTAAAATAGGTTTCAAAATCTTCAATGCCTTTAATTGCTGATGTTTTGTTAAGCACTACCCTATTCTTCCCGGCAAATAAATTATCCATGGAAATGGAATAATGCGTGCACAAAACGGCGGTTTCTTCTATCGAAAATTTACTTTTTAACGACACACGACGATGCGCCGCATCATAGCTGATGTTGAGTACGCCTGCTAAAGTATCGATAATTGACTGGTCTTCTGAAAGGTGCTTTCGGACTTCTTTCAGCAACATTTCCTGGTAATTCATGTTTGCGATTTTCACAAATATAAGCAATAATAAAATTATTTTTCACAATATAAGTTGTATTTATCGCAATAGCTTTGAACTGTAATTCAAAAAAGAAAATGTATGAAAAAGCGATTCTTATTTTTTATGATGATGGTGTCACAAATGATGCCGGCCCAGGACTCCTTACAAGTGGCGCCTGCTCAGGACACAGTGCAAATGCTAAACAATAACATAAGCATCCTTGATGATAAAACCAGAAGCTATTTCAGATGGAAATCCGAAAAAGTAACCCGTAATGACAGTATTAAAATTTTCAGTTTATCACCTATTTCCAGAAGAGTGAATCGCGTAAACGGTTTCGCCTTAGGTGTTGGGCATTATGAGAACGAAAAAATTAAGTTTCAGAAAGTGAACGGATTGAATATTGAAGCGAGTCCTATATCCCTTGCACTGATTTCTGTGGGATTGAATATTCCTTTTGAAGGATTGGTCGTGGGGATCAATGATAATTCGATTAGCAATACAGCTTACATGGATGATGATTATCCTACCTACATCCAAATAAACGGTCTGAACATCAGCAGTGGCGGTTTTATGGGCGGTGCTAAAATGAATGGCTTGAATATTAGTGTGTTAACGGCCATGAATCAGATGAACGGGCTTTCCTTAAATGCTTCCCTTATCAGTACCAAAAAATTCAACGGACTATCCATTGCCGGAATTGCCAACATAAGCGACCATGGTAACGGCATCCAGATTGCTCCTTCCAATGTCTGCAGAAACCACAGGGGAATTCAAATAGGGTTGTTTAATCATTCCAAAAACCTGAGAGGTATTCAAATTGGCTTATGGAACACCAATGGCAAACGGAAATTGCCCTTTTTTAACTGGCAGACAAAGAAATAACAACCTCATTTAACCAACGAAATTATAAGATCAATGATGTTGTATTTATCACAACGGTTTTGAACTGTAATTAAACAACAAAGGCTATGAAAAAAGTATATAATCCTAAAGAAAAAACAGGAACCGAAACTAAAACATCTGATAAAATAAAATTTAAAAAAAACGCCTCCCCTTTCTATGCTGAATTAAAAAACGAGGTAAATGAATTATTGAACAGTGATATCCGTAATAAAGCCGAAAAAAAGATGTGGATAAAATTTACTTGTTATGTTCTGGTTTATACCGCATTATATTATTCGGTCTATCAACCATTTGTAAATTCAAATTTATATTACCTCATACTATGCTATATTTTGTTTGGCCTGACAGGAATTTTACTCGCCTTTAATTGTGCGCACGATTGCGTTCATAATACCTTTTCCAAAAACAAACGGGTAAACAAGGTTGTGTTTTATTTGGTTTTTAATCTTCAAGGTGTTAATTCACATTTATGGCGTAAACGACACATTGCTTCCCATCACATATTTCCCAATGTTGACGGTTGTGATGCCGACATTGATGATAATCTTTTTATGCGGCTTTCGCCAAATCATAAATTGAGGAAGCATCAAAAGTATCAGCACTTATATGCTGTTCTGCTATACTTTGCCTACACACTGCATTGGATTTTTATAAAAGACTTTATCTATCTGAATAAAAAGGATTTGGCAAACATTAAAAATCAAACCTACTCTTTTGTTTTTATTCTGGAATTTATCTTCTTGAAATTAATGTATCTGACACTATTTATTGTTCTTCCGGTCTTATTTACCCAGGCCACATTCAAACAAATAGTACTGGCATTTTTGATTATGCATCTAGTCATTTCCATCTTCTTTGTAATGACTTTGATAATCTCGCATTTGTGTTTGGAAACAGAATTCCCAAAAGTAGATGAAAACGGAGAGTTGCCTTATGATTACTATGAACACCAGTTGGCGGTGTCCTTGGATTATCACCCGGAAAACAAACTGGCGAATTTTATTTTCGGAGGGTTTAATTCCCATACTGCGCACCATTTGTTTCCAAACATGCAACATACATTATACACACAAATAACACCTTTGATCAAAGAAAAAACAAAAAAATACAACTTGCCCTATCATGAAAAAAGTATTCCAGAAGCAATTCTGTCACATTTTAAATATTTGAAAAAGCTGGGATCTCAGTAAAAGCAGTTTTTAGCTAAGAAATAATAACCTAATTCAACTAACGAAATTATGAAATCAATATATATGTTGCTTGCCGCTTCCCTGCTTCTCACCGGATGTGCGGACTTTTCAAAGAAGATGGTGAAAAACAACGCAGCCCAACTATCAGAAATAAATTTTAAAAGCATCGAAGGGAATTATCACTTTTTTCCAGACATAGAGTACGATAAGAAAGGTGTCGCCGATACATTGAAATCAAAGATTTTAATCAATGACTTTTCTGACAATGTGGATATCAAATGGGTACAGCTTGATACGCTTTCGGAGTATTCCATTGAAACAAAAGTAGTTAGTCTTGAGAAAGTGAGATTTGTATTCAAAAGGAATAATGAAAAAATTAATATCTTTTATTTTATGGGAATACTTAAGGAAGACGGCTTTTTTTATCTGGATAATGAGTATAAAAAATGTTGGGGAGTTCCTTTGCTTTGCGGTGGCTGCACAAGTAGAAAAACCAGAATTGGAATTGCAAAAGACGGCGGATTGCTGATGAATACGTATTATGATTCTTATGGCGGCTTTATGCTGATTTTTTCTAACGGGAGTTCCTATAACACCGTTTACCATTACAAGCGGATTCAAAAACAATAATCATTTAAAAAGCCTCAAAACTGAGGCTTTCCATTCTCTGCACTCTATGCTCTATTCTTTAATAAACTTGCGGTTAAAAGTTCCGTTTTCAGTTTTGACTTTCAGCATGTAAACTCCATGGCTCAGGTTGCTGACGTTTATCTGTTTACGATCCATCAACGAACTGATTATTACTTTTTGTGCCAGTAAATCATAGATTTCATATCCGTTTACCATCATTTCATCCGGAAAATTCAGATACAGCATATCTTTTACGGGATTTGGATAGAAAGTAAACGCTTTGTTGTCAAATTCACTTGCGGCAAGGGTAACGTTTAATAATCGTGCGATATGATTCCGTACCACGCCATTATAGGAAGTGAAATCCCCGGCAATGACAATTTTACCGTCGGCTTGTTGTTCGATATTGGTAACCAAATCATTAGGACCTGTTCCGCCGCTGAAATCAGCATCAAGAGTTCCGTTCACGTTTAAACGGGCAATGTGGTTTTCCGTAAAACTGTCATAGGTTGTAAAATCACCGGTGATAATGATCTGATCATTTCCCTGTAAAGCAAACTGATAAATCAAACCGCCGCCTACTCCACCGCGATAGAAAGTATTATCAACGGTTCCGTCGCTGTTCAGGCGGATAAGCATTTCGTGTGGCGGAGGACTGAAATCCCAGTCGACACAAGTTTCAAAAATGATGATTTTCCCTGTCGATTGCGGCCAAAGTGTATAACTGAAAAAGCAGTTGTTAACTGTGGCAAAGGTGTTGTCCTGAGTCCAGTCTGAATTCAAGCGGGTGATTTCGTAAGTCATAAACAATCCTCCGGTGAGGTGTCCGAATTGAACAAGGGTTTTTCCGGTGGGCAGGAATCGCATATAATACACATTGTCAACGGTAAGTCCAAAACTGAATGAATTGTCTATGGTTCCGTCAGTGTTTAACCGTGCGATATGATTAATAGCGGTACCGTTGTATATGGTCATTCCGCCTCCGATGATGATTTTGCCGTCGGGTTGTAACAGTAAAACATTGATGGGATCGTTAGCTCCGGTTAGTGTTTTAAAAGTCCCGTCTAAAGAACCATCAGCATTTAATCTGAAAATAAGGCCATATTTGTTCCCTACTTGTGTAGAATTCCCCACAAGCAATATTTTTCCGTCAGGTTGTAAAGCGGCAAGATAAGGATGACTGTCAGTTACATTTGGCACATTGAAGCCGGCATCCAGTGAACCGTTCGGGTTTAATCGGATAACCTTTTTAGCTACTGAATTGATTTGCATATTCCCTGATACGAGAATTTTACCGTCCGGTTGCAGTAATACTCTGTCTACCACATCTGTTGCACTTAATCCTGCATCAAAACTCATATCCAAAGAACCATCCTGGGCTGAAATAATGGAAGAAAAAAGGCACGTCATTAGAAAGATAATTTTTCTCATAATGTCAATTTTTAAAATTAAACGATCAGAAAAAAAATCAATACCCTTAGAACTAACAAAGTTACAAAATATACAGCTATTTAACTGATTTAAAGTTTTATAACGACTATAATTTAAAGTTAAAATATAGTATGAAATTCAACTATAGCTAATTTATTTATTCGTTGCTATCCGCTTTCAGGTCGTAGTATTTTTGTAAATTAGTAGCTTAAAAATTACTAAAAAAAGCAACTTATGAAAAGAAGAGCAACCGCCGTTTGGAATGGCACTGGTAAAGAAGGTAAAGGACATTTGACTACTCAGAGCACTGTTTTGAATAAAACACAATATTCATTCAGTTCCCGCTTTGAAGAAGGTATTGGAACGAATCCCGAAGAATTGGTCGGTGCGGCACATTCGGGCTGTTTTACAATGAAGCTCGCTTTCAATTTGCAGGCTGCAGGTTTCACCCCTGATGAATTAAAAACGGATTGTGAAATCGTATTCGAAGACGGAAGTATTGTAGCGTCAAACCTTAACCTTACGGCTTCGGTTCCGGGAATTGATACTGCCAAATTTGAAGAATTGGTAAGAGATGCTGAAGCTAACTGCCCTATTTCGAAGTTGCTGAACACTAAAATCAATGTAACCTTCAGCTTGAATCAATAGTTGTTGATTATCCTATAAAAAAAGCCACGTTTATTGCGTGGCTTTTTGTATTTCAGTCCTTTGTTGCTTTTCTTTTACAGGAGCTGCACAAGGCGAGTTTAGCATTGTCAATAGTTGCCACGCTTTCTACGGCGTCGGTCATGACACATTTCTTATCCGGACAATGTGGTAATCCTAAGTTATGGCCGAATTCATGTACAGCAACCTTCCGTAACCGCATCGTAACCTTTTCCGGGTCTTTGTGTTTAATTCTGAAAGTGGAAACCACGCAGCTGTTTCCGGGACAATAACCCAAGCCCATTACGCCCCAATCCTGATATTTGTATGCAGGCAGTTTCATTTGTCTGCCATTCTTGTATTTTGTTGTTGAAATGTCTTTGGTGGTAAGTCCAATAATGAAATCAAGAGAATCCGGGATGTTCCTGTGTTGGAACAAGATGATGCTGTCAGCCCTGTATCGTGGTGATTTTACGTTTATAAAGGCTTTTTTGCTGATGAATTTATCGGTCAGCAATATGGTCTTTACTTCGTAAAAATCGGCAATGGTTTTGGCTACCAGTTTTGCTTTGTCCTTTGAAAAACCGTTATAACTTTGGATGCCTACAACGGTTTTGGTGCTTATTGGTTCCGAACAGGAAATCAGTAAAAATGAACAGAGTATCAGAAAGTAGCGCATCGGTTAAATTTTACTCTAAATAACGAAAAAACCATGAATAATTGTACCCATGGTTCTTGGTTGCGAAAAAAAAGTGTTCTGCTATTTTTCGACTATTGTTTTGACAATTGGAAAGTATTCTGATTGCTCATTACATTAATTGTCGGATCGAAGCTTCCACCTGCTTTTGCATATCCTGAAGCATCAGCTCTCAGGTATTTATCCCAAACGGATTTAATCGATACGAATGCCATGTAATTTGTCGAAGAATAGAAGATTGAATTTCCAGCAGTTGTATTACTCGGCGCGTAAACTTTCCATTTTTCCCAAGGACCGATTGCTGTTCTGTTCACATTAACATCATCATCCCAAGATTCTGCCACCATATATAAATTGTTCTGTAAACACTTGAAGGCTACTTCATCTCCAGTTTTCACTTCTGCAGTTGAACTCGGGTCGTTTGGATTTACGATTCTGAATTTAGCCCAAGGCAACCACACGTTGTTTAAACTGGGTACTGAGGTATTCCATGCTTTGTTGATAGTGGCATCTCCGTTGGATTCTGCAGTTAAAAATTTTAATGTCGGGATGTAAGCCATAGTTACCACATCACCGTAAGTCATGTAGCGGCTTCCGGTTCTGTCTTGTGTTGTGGTGGTTTTTTCGGTTTTGGTTACAGCATCGTCTTTTTCACAAGATGCAAAGAAAACCATAGTAACTGCAATCAGTAATTTTGAAAATTTTTTCATTGTTAGTTTGATTAAAAATTATGGAGCAAAACTATGTTCTGAAGAATTTAAACCACCAATAAAAAAGGTACTTTGTGACGAAGGCCATATGAAATAGTGACGAATCCTGTATTTGCTTACTTACATTTTTTTAGCTATTTGATTAATCCTTGTTTTTTTGGGACGAACAATTTTGATGTTTTTGAACAATGTTGGGTTTCTCTGCTGGTTTTAAAAAGAAAACGCCCCGATTATCGGAGCGTTTTAAATTATTGCTGTTTAGTTTCAATTAGCAGTTGATCTTTATGACCAGCTTCCGCTTCCGCCTCCTACACCTGTTACAGTAGAAACAGAACCACACTGGAATGTTCCAAGCACATTTCCGTTAGAATCAAAAAAGATGATGCTCAGGTACACCGGTGTGCTGGTAAATTGAAAACTTACAGTGTCTGAATACAAACGGTTCAGATCATCAGTATATACGTCTCCATATAAAGCTCCGCCGCCTGGTGTTGATATGCCACCTGCTTTTCCATTAAAAGTCTTACCGCCGTTTTTGATAATTACCTGAAATTGCAGATAGAATATCATGCTTACAGAACTACCATTTGCCGGATAGGCAGTGTTGGTTGACATAATTTTGTTTTTACCTGCCTCGATTAAAGAGTCATCTAATTTACCATGCAACGCACTTTGAAAATCATGTGCTACAATTTCTTTGCTTACCGATTGTTGAACTGGATTCTCAGTTCCATTTTGATTTTTCATAACTAATTGGTTGTTTAATTACCTACTCTATTTAAGCTTTTCGGTTACCGCTGTTAATTTGAACAGTGTAAAATTATCAAGTTCAACGAGCGTATTTATGAGTATAAATACCTGATTTTTAGTTGATTACAAATTAATTTATAAAAAGAAAGACCCTGATAATCAGAGTCTTTCGAAAATAAGAGTAGTGATTCAGGTAGTTTTACCTGTAGGTTTTGGATTACGTAAAATCGGTTATGAAATATTAGCGACTTAATACCCAATGAAGGATTTTGGCAATGTTTCGGGCATCGTCTACACCTCTGTGATGTGTTCCTTCAAGCGGAAGCTCTAATACATGTAAAGCGCCATTCATACCGGTGGGCTTTTGCAGGCCATAAACATCCGCAAAGGTTGTCTTTACGTTGATGTGCTCATCACCCATCGGATAAGGGATGCCGAATGATTTACATTGTCGCTTTAACATGTTCAGATCGTATTGACCGTAACTGGCCCAGGTATATTGATCAGGACTGTATTCATCAACTAATTTTTCAATGGCTTCTTCAAATAAGATACCTTCCTGCTCTAACAATTCTGAAGTAATCGTAGTGAGTTCTGTACAGAAAGGACTGACTTCCGATCGTTGCGGCCGGATAAGAATCCCCTGGTTTTTGGAAACCTCTCCCGTAGCGACATCTAAAACTGCTAAGCCGATTTCTATAATTTCGTTTTCCTGGCCCTTGGGGACTGTGCCCTGCCAACACGTGGCTTCCAGGTCTATAATGATAATTTTATCTGTAGTTTTCATCTTATATTTTTATTACTGAGGATTATCCTCCTATTTTACAAAAATTTCTTTTAATTGTGAAATGGCGTTTCCACTGCCGGAAATAGTGATTTCGCCGATGCGTTCTGCAATCTTCTCAACGTATTCCATTTCTTTTAATTTCCACAACATTTCGTTTTCTTCCATCAATTTGGCGGTATTTAACAAGCTTCTGGTGGCTGCGGTTTCTTCACGTCTCATAATGCTGTTGGCCTGTGCTTTTTTCTCGGCTACCAACACCTGATTCATGATTTCCTTCATATCACCCGGTAAAATAACATCACGGATACCAGCATCAGAAACTGAAACACCCAATGCTTCAATTTTCGTTTTGGTTTCTTCGATAATGATTTCAGCAATGCTGTCTTTCTTGCTTAACAATTCATCCAAAGTATAACCGCCAACGAAAGCTCTTAAAGCTAATTGCATCACAACATACAATTGCTTTTCACAGTCTTTGGTTGTCACAACTGCCTTAACAATATCCGTAATCTGATATTTTACAAAGAAGTTGATCCGCAAAGTCGCTTTGTCTTTTGTCAATAACTCCTGACCGGAAATTTCCATTTGCTGCTGACGGATATCCGTGGTTTTTACTTCAACCGGTGTGGCATTGTTCCAGAAGTAGTAAGTTCCGGCGGTCAATTCGGATACAAAAACACCATTTACATACAACAAGCCTTTTTCGAAGCTCATTACCTGAAATCTTCTTGTGAAAGGTCTGATTTTTACGTTTTCCAATAAGGTTAAAGAGATGTCTTCGGTAATTTCCGTTTTGGACAAGTCTACTTTAATGAATTCATTTTTAATATATCCTTTCCAGAAAGCAAATCTCCCGGTTGTCAACACTTCTTTGAAAATGCCGTTCACAAAATACAACGCCATTTCATTGTCGGCAATTTCGACAACTTCCAACATTGAAGCCAAATCCTTGTTTTCCAATAAGATATTCAATTCAATGGGCGCCACGAATGACTGCTTCATTTCGTAAACTTCAACTTGTTTATTGCCAAAAATCCAATGGTTACCTTCTTTTAAAACGGTAATCAATTTTCTGTTTTCAAATACCAATCCTGCTTGGTATGCTTTGATTGTAATTCTTTTAATCATGTTATATCGTTTAAATTGTTGATCTTTTTAAATAAGAAAACCTTCGTGACTTTATCCTCCGATAAGGACGGAAATGGGCCGGTTTGAAAAAGCATCCTAATGGTTTTGTGCTGTATCTGAACACTAATTATTTTATAATTCATCAAGCACCAAAGCAAAAGAACGGTTAAGCAAACGAAGCTGCTTTCAGGTCATATCCTGAGTGTCAATTGATTGAATAACAATCGTGACTGATAAAGACCAAAGGTTTTCTTTGACAGGCATTCTTTTTTAAGAGTGAATGCGGAACTCCTTCAAACAGATTTTGAGCCTGTTAAGTGACTACCATTGTCAACACAACCAAAATGTCGTGACAGGATTCGAACCTGCAATTGTCTATTGTTCTAACCAACTGAACTATCCCGATAAAATCGAGAGTGGGATTCGAACCCACGCCCCATAGCGTTGGAAGATTTTTTGGAAAACCTTCGAAACCTCCAAATCAAGTTGCACAGCAAAACGGAATACCTCCGGTACCACATGCTGCAATGGTGCTATACAGAAACACGCAACAGGACTTGTTTGATATTATAATTTCAATATTGAAAGAACTTGTTTTATTTCCTGAACAAAGATTCAAATGGTACTGCGTAATTATTTTGCGCAGTTGTTTATCCATTCCGTAACCGTACTCAAATAAGCTTCTCTTACGACATCAAACCTGGTGATATTCGGGATGTGGTTTACTTCAAGTAATCGCTTTTCGCCATTGTTTAAAATGATGTAGTCGTTCCCTATCATATCCATTTTCAGCTCCTTTTTAATATGAATGGTGTCCTGCAATAAATCATCATCAATCTCCATAAAACAAGCGCTGTCTGGGTGTATTGATTTTAACCAGTTGTCGCCTTCCAGTTTGATTTGCCAGTAATGTACCCCGATATTCATAATGCGAACGGATTCTCCTTCAAAGAAGGGTTCCAGGGTGCTGGCAAATTCACTGGTCCAATCACCGCTGATTCTTTCTTTGTTCTCACCGCAATGCCAGTTTCCCCATTTTGCAACCGTATCGGTATTCATGGTGATTTCGGTATTGGCGGAAACAAAACCTCTCGGATGTCCGAATTTTGTAAGCTCCAACGCTTTTATCAGACAAGGGATTTTCAAACGACAATCCAGCATTGCTCTCGGATTCGGGTAACAAGCCCCACCCCACAAGGTAAGCCCTGAAATAAAATCCAGATCATTATCAAAGATTCCGTAGTACACTACTTTATCTACCGGCAGCATTCCGATTCCATTTTCTTTTTCCATGAAAAGAACACCTTCTTTAACCAAAATTTTAGGTAATGCCTGATGCCAAAGGATATGACCATTGAAATTTGCTCTGATATGTTCGTATTCCGAATCTTCAATTCCAACTAATGCTATTCTGTTGTATTTCATACTGTTTCGGCTTTAAATCCCTATTCTTTCCTGATGTTCTCTGTCGCGGCGATCAATTTCACCAAAAGGACTGCCTTTGAAATAACCGATGTTTTTGAATCCGTTATCTTCCGTAATCAGCGATTCTTTTTTGGTGACGGCTCCTGTATATTTTGAGCCATAGCTACCCGTGATTTTTTTAGTGGCCGGGTCTACGTCGCCCCACTCGGGAGTTTTACCATTGTAAATCGGCTCCACGAAATAGATGATGCCTGTTTTGCGGGATTTCATTAAGAATCTTCCGGTCTCATCTGTGTTGGTTAAAAACCTTTTTAAAATGTCTGGTCTCATAACATTCATTTTTAAATTAAACTTCATTTTTAAGTGGAACCGATTCGAATCGAACGAATACCTTTTGATATTAGCTCATTTTGCTTATTTTTTTAGGATTCGCTGAATGAATAAATTCATTTCAGACAGGCGTGCACACCTTGTAAACCACGGTTCCATTTGTCTGGGAAGCAGGGCTCGAACCTGCAACCTCCTGCATCCAAAGCAGGTAAACAACCAATCGTTATCTTCCCAGTAGTAGGGTGTTTTCGGGGCTCGAACCCTGTTCTCCGGATCCACAATCCGGGGTTTTACCAGTTAAACTAAAAACACCATTTGGCGGCTCATACGAGATTGTTCACGGTTTTCCATTTAGCTATTAGGAGTTCACGAATGCTGAAGCATTTCGAACTCGTAGCTCCCGAGAGACAGTCGGGAAGGTTGACCATTACCACAATGAGCCGGTTCCTTTCTACAGAACTTGTGTGATCCCGACAGGGGTTGAACCTGTAACCTTCTGCTTCGTAGGCAGACGCTCTATCAGGTTGAGCTACGGAACCAGTACTTTTTGGGCATAAAAAAAGCACCTTGTGGAAGGTGCTTATACTGATACATACGGATACGGATATCCTATGTGTGTCGGTGCACCTTTCTTATATTCCCTTTCGGGTCGCGGCTAAAATCTATATGTAATGAAGCTAGGTTCATGGTATTGCTGTTATGTAATGTTATTGTTTTCATGTTTTGTTCTTTTGAAGTCCGAACGTTAAATCGTTGTCGGATTTCTGCTGCAAAGATAAAGTCAAATAAAATTAACTTCCAAATATTTTTTAATTTAAAATATTGATTTTCAAATAGTTAAACAGTGTTATTTAAATAATAGAATCCCTGTCCGCGAACTGTTGCAGATTCCTGTTTGTAGCAAATGCCTGTCTCTCATTTGGTTACTTATCGACACTTATAAATCACTATTTGTTTTACTCATTAAACATGGCTGATTATTTTTTTATATTTTTTTAAAAAATTTATTTTCATTGCATTCTTTTTCAGTTTTTACCATAAAAAAAGCGCCCTTTTTTATGAGGACGCTTTTACTTTTTATAGAATTCTAAACTAATTTACATCAATTTATCCAACACTTTAAAAGATACAAACGCCCGTTGCTTCGCCGGAAATACATTCCCTGAGCGAAAATCTGCCACTATTGATAGGCTTGCGTTATGTAAGTTTTGTGTTTTCATTACGGGAACAAATGTAGTATAATTTTTTAATTTTTGAGTTTTTGAAATAATTTACTGCTGATTACAGCGGTTTACAATTACGGTTTCTGTTTAGATTGCTTTTCAATGGCTTCTGCTTTTGATTGATATTCATCGGCTTTTGGTTTATCGCCTGACAAATTATATACCTCGCTTATGCTTTTGTAATATCGTATCAGATCTTTATGGCCCTGACCCAGTAGTTCAAGTTTAATTGTCAATGCTTTTTCGTAATAGTTTAGGGCTTTTTTATATTGCTTTTGCTCTTTATAGGCATTTCCTAAGTTGGTATAGGATTGAACTACTTCATTGCTTTTGCTGCCAAAAACTTTCTCCCTGATTTTTTTAGCCTTAAGATGCGCTTTGACAGCATTATCGTAGTCTTTCTGGCGGAAGTAAACATTACCGATGTTTCCATAACTTGTGGCAACATCCGCATTGTATTCTCCAAGTTTTGCTAAACGGATAACTAAGGCTTTATTGTGGTACAACAAAGACTTTTCAAACTGCTCTTCAGCACTATAACTAACGCCTAAGGTAATATAGGTAGTAGCGATGGCTAGACTGTCGGTGTCTTTTGCAGAACGTCCGGTTGCCAATGCTTTTTCCAGATAGGTTTTTGCTTCACCGTATTTGTCCTTTCGGTTTAAAATCGTTCCAATCTGATTGTAAACGTTGATAGTTTTGTTGGTATTTCCGCTCTTGTTGAAGGCTGTAGCTGCTTTTTCGTAATAAACCAAGGCACTGTCCGGAATGGATTTACTTTTAAAATCATCTGCCATTTTGTAAAAGGTTTCCGCCTGAACATTATCCTGTGCATTTGCATTACTAATTGTAAAGCCTGCAAAAATTGCAATAAAAAGAAAAGTTTTAGCGGTTTCCATATCCGGGTTTGATTTATCTAGTACGTTAAATTTATGGAAAAAGTGATTTCAATTGGTGCAGTATAACTTCATTTTAACAAAGCAGGTGTTTTAGATTTTGCAATAGTTGGGTTTTTATTTGTAAAGTGTTTTGCATGAGGTAACCATGGAGTAAGCATGGCTCTACCATGAAGTATCCATGGCTTTACCATGGCTTTACCATGGCTTTACCATGGCTTTACCATGGAGTATGCGTAAAGGATCTTCGTAGTTGGAACAAGGAAAACAGCACTGAAATGTTGTTCAAACTATAGTGATTTTTATGCTATTTCTGTTATATGGCTGTTTTCGGCATAAATTTTGAAAGAAAAAACCTATATCAGTAATCAAAACAATTATGGCTAAAGCAACAGGTTTCATTAAAATTGAAGGTTCACTAGAGGGTTTGACGTTTTATAAAAAAGACGGGGTGTATTATGTTCGTAAGAAAGGCGGTATTTCAAAAGAGCGCATCCATAAAGAACCCAATTTTGAGCGTACAAGGGAAAATAACAGTGAATTTGGCCACTGTGGCACCTGTGGAAAGGTATTGCGCACTGCTTTGGCACCAATGGTCATTAAGGCTAAAGATACCCAATTGCAAAGCAGATTGTTGAGTGTGCTGTTGCGGATTAAGAACATGGATACAGTATCGCCCCGTGGACAGCGCACCGTAGCGCGAGGAATGGCTACAGCGGAAGGAAAATCAGCTTTGAAGGGTTTCAATTTTAACGCGAATGCTTTGCTGAGCAATGTCTTGCACGCTGACTACAATTTAAATGTTGAAACGGGGACACTTTCAATAACAGCCTTACGCCCTGCCGAACAAATAAACTATCCAGCCGGAGCAACCCATGTGAGTTTTCAGAGTGCGGTTTGTGCCTTGGATTTTGAAACCCTCGTATCGGAAGTAGCATATAGCACCGCAAAAAATGTCCCGTTAAACCTCACTCCTATTGCTATTGTACTTACTCCGACCAGTATGCCATCCGGAACCGGACAACTGTTTTTTGTGCTGATGCTTTCGTTTTATCAGGAAGTTAACGGTGTGCAATATGCTTTGAAGGATGATAAGTTTAATGTGTTGGGGATTGTGGAGGTGGTTTAGTGCAGTGGGCAGTCTCAGTCGCAGTGTTCAGTCACAGTCACAGTATTCAGTGGTGGGATTTTATTACAGATGTTTGCAAATATGCCGAAAAGTTTAAAGAAAAAAGAAAAATGTGAACAAAGACTTTAAAGCCCAATCATCCTATTAACCACCGGCTTTGTCTTTTTATAAAACTGTGTTATGCGATGGTTTAATTCAATTTTTTTTAAATCTTATTGTTTGTGGTAACTCAGTACAAATTGTTTTATCAACTAATTTTGAACGCATCATTTTCTTTTGATTAAAATGACGAGAAATATTATGTGTTAATTCAGTGTAATTATCTTTAACGTTATTTTTATGATAGAAGATTTTTATTGATCTACAATTATGATTTTCAAATATAGTATTTAATAATGTTCTGTCCGATATGCCACAAGAATGACCAAATATTAAAACTTGAAATTTTTCTGTCTCAATCCAATTCAAAAGAGTTCTATAATTTGAATTATGCATATATTGAAATGACTTTATGTTTTTAAGGTAATGATTATCTCCAGTCTGTTCAATTATTTTATAGTCATCATCCATTTCATCTCCAAAACCAAAGTTTATCGGATTATTTATAGAATTTATTTCTCCATGAATTTTAATAATTGATGCTTTGCCATATTCAGATTCAGATCTTGAATTGATTTGCTCAACATAGTTTGTAGCAGTTGGAGTATAATTAAAGTCAAGAAATAAACTGTGTGGTCTTGGGTTTGTTACTAAGATTAATTTTTTATCAAAAGAGATTAAATCTCTGTGATCTTCGGGGGGAAATTCTAGGAAGATACTATCTGTAGAATTTGAATTTAAATTTTTATGTTTTACGCGGAAAAGCTCTATAATTTTATTATTATCAGTTGGCTCAGTTTTAAAATCAAATTTGTCAATTATTTCATTTTTTAAATATTCTTGGAGTAAAAGCTTAATTTCCTCAAATTCATTATTTAAGTGAATAATATCCTTTTGATAATGATGAAATTTGTTATTGACTAAGCTTTTCAGAATTTCATAATATTTGTTTTCTATATCAACCCAATTATTTATTGATTGCTGTGAAATTATTCTAAAAAATTCATTCTTAAAAGAAAATACTGGTGTATTATTACGATGTCTGACCTTTAACGTTTCAGTATCTATAAGCAGACCATGCTCTTTACAATAATGATTTAAGCATTCAACAAAATCAGAGTAACCATTTACACTTTTTCCGCCATATCCATAATAACCACTATAACCTGGATTTAACTCTAAAACATTTTTCACATGATCTTTTTCTCTATCTCTTTCAAAATTTCTCCAAAAGTCATCTATAAAATGTTTATATGAAGTTGGAAAATTATGTGCTAAATCGAAACCATTGCCAACTATGATTAGTTTATTCATTCCTTAAAAGTTAATGTTTTCATAAGCTTTCACATAACGTCCCGCCGGCCTTATAGAGTGGCGGAAATTTTGTTGCTGATTTTCAAATATAGCGAAAAGTTTGATTGATTCTCGCTCGTTCTATTATGAACCGGCGCTAGCCATTTTATAAAACCGTGGTTAGCAGCAGTACTATTTATTTTCTTTGTCTGCCCAAATCATATCAGGAAAATGTTCAGTTATCCAATCTTGTGCCTCTATTTTAAACATTCCGTAGAAACTGTCAAATTCTATTATAATAAAGCTTGGTTTATATTTAAATTTTAGATTTAATTTTTCATATATTTCTTTTGGGCTTGTATTTTCTCCAATTATAAGAATCATGTTTGTCTTTGCTTTTTTTGAGACGTAGTTGTTACTAATAACCTCCGTGAAGTTTTCTAATTCAGAACTAACGTTGATCGGATCATATATAATTGCATATTTCTTTTTCATATTGATAGATGTTTTTTAATTTTTTCATCAAGACGACTAAGTGAAGATTTTGATTTTTTTTTCATTAAATAAGAAAATATATAACCAATTAGACAGCCTACTGAAATTGCAGAATAAATAATTAAAGTAATAACTTGAGAAATATTAATTACATCTTGTTTTATATTATTAGTAATTACCTCCTTGTATAATGACCCAGTAAAATAGATAACGAAACCTGAGATTAAAGTTGTAATTAAAGTTGATAATAGAAATGATTCTGAATTTGTAAATTTATCTAATGTTAAACTCTCTCTTAATAATAAAAATTCATCCGCAGTTAGCGGATAAGTCATTTCGTCTTCTAATGGAGAGCTTTGCCTTGTACCTCCTAATTTTTGATGTTCCATATTTAAAGATTATTTTTTTTTTAAGTTTTTCGATGTATTGCTGCTAACTTGTAAATATATATGCAAAAGTAATTTCAAATTATCTAATATCTTGTAATCCGACAAACCTATAAATAAAAATTTACCTACACAATCATCATATTTGTTGATTTTTCAAAAAAATATTGGTGGCATAAAAAGAAGAGATTGCCGCGCTTCACTCCGTTCCGCTCGCAATGACAGAAACAAGTGTGGCTTCGAGAGCTTCAGCCATCTTGTGTAACAGGCAAACGAACAACAAAACAGAACATAAATCAACGCACCTCCCCGACCTCAGAACGCGTAACCGTTAAGAAAAATAAAAGCAAATCCGTTAAGAATTATCTGCTGTTTGACCGAAGGGAGTTCAGATAATTTAGTATTTGCTTTTATTTTTTAGGTGGAGCATTACAGTCTTGACTTTTTGTTTCTTTTGTGTCAAGACAAAAGAAAAGAGAAAAATCTAATCCTCCCTACTCCCATCATCCGCCATCCTAACCATCTTCGGCGTAAACTTCGCCACCACATCAACCAGTTCTTTCTGCGATTCCATGACTAAATTGATGTCTTTGTACGCCATTGGGGCTTCGTCTAAACCGGCACCAATTAACGTTACGCCATGATCTTTTAAAATAGCCTGCATCTCGTTGGGAGTAATTTTTTTAATAGCCTGCGTTCTACTCATTTGACGTCCTGCACCGTGTGATGCCGAGTTGATGGCTTCTTCCTCGCCTTTTCCTCTAACCAGAAATCCGGGTGCGGTCATACTTCCGGGAATGATTCCCATAACGCCTTTACCCGCCGGGGTTGCCCCTTTTCTGTGGACGATAACTTCTTCACCGTTCCAGACTTCTTTCCAGGCGAAATTATGATGGTTTTCCACTTTGGCTAAAACGGTTGCTCCTAAGGCTTTCTCCATTTTATCGTGAATGATTTCGTGACACGCAGACGCATAATCTCCGGCTAAATTCATGGCAATCCAGTATTCCTGACCTAATTCGGAATTTAAATCTAAATAAGCCAAGTTTTGGGCTTCGTATGGTAATTTACAAACCTGTTTTGCCATTTTGGTGTAATGACCGGCAATAGTTGCGCCTAAACCTCTTGAACCGGAATGTGTTAATAAAGCTACGTATTTTCCTTTTGGAATGTTCAGCGCAGCATCGTCTTCCATGAACTCCATGATACCGAATTCCACAAAGTGATTTCCGCCACCGGATGATCCTAACTGTGACCAGGCTTTGTCTTTTAAATTCTTAATGAAGGAATGATTGTCAAATTCTGTTCTTCCCAACACTTCATGATCGGATTTGTATTGTCCATGAAAACCATGACCGGCTCCGAATTTGGAATGTGCCATCAGCTCACGTTTGAACTTGTCTTCATTTTCATAGTAAAAAAGTTCCGGAATATCGTAAACCGATAAGGCCATTCTGCAACCGATATCAACACCGACACCGTAAGGAATGATGGCATTGTTTGTTGCCAAAACCCCGCCAATAGGTAATCCGTAACCCTGATGGGCATCGGGCATTAAAGCGCCGGCCACTGTAACGGGTAATTTCATGGCAATTTCCATTTGTTTTTTAGCGCCTTCTTCAATATGTTCCCCTCCGAAAAGTTTGAAATCGTTTGGTGTTTGGTTTAAACTGATAAAATCTTCCGGTTTCTCGTTCGCTTTTTCAATCAAAGCCGAAGCTAACTTGCTGAAATTCTTATCATCAAGGTAGTTTTCAGGAGCTTCCAAGATGTTTTTGTAATGCTCCATCATTTGCTCCCTTGTAAAACCAAGCCTTTTTTTGTTGATTCTTAAGGCAATTCCTAATGCTGCACTTGATTCGTAACCAATGGCTAATAAATCGTTTCCGTTGATTGGTGTGTTCATAATTCTAAATTAAATCTTTTTTGGTAACCCTGATGAGATTCGAACTCATATTCCCTCTCGGGCATTGCGGCTCTAAATACGCTTCCCTACTTTCCCTAACGATTTCGGTGCCTCTGTAAATTCTACCCATTAGTCCGCGCAGGTCTAACCGGAATATCCGCAAACACTACAGTAAGAACAATTTTGCTGCAGGCTTTTCCTTTTAAGCTACAAGGTCATGTTTTGTTTGAAATAAATTAATTTTTCAAATCGTTTTCATCGATACTAATGTTAACGTCTTCGCAAAATTTTTCAAGCTGATTTTTATCAATAATTTTTGAATTAAAACCTCTTACTACTAAAAGATAATAAGTGTTTAATAGTTTTGTTTTTACTTCTGTCAATTCACTGTTTACTATTCGTTTAGGCACATCTGGCTTACCGGTTGAAAATTCACAAATTCCTTTGCATATCGGACAGAAATCATGTATTGGCTCTCCGTGATTTTCAATGAAATTTAGTTGTGCGTTTGACATGATTTTAAATCTTTTATAATGTTCTTCAATTGCTTTTAACGCACTTTTTACTTCAGCTTCCCAGAATTCAAAATTTGCAAAATGACCTGATAGTTTATAGGAAGGCATGCTTTTGAATTTAACCAATTGAACTGTAATTAAATCTGCTTTTTCTATTGTGTATATCATAAATTAAAGATTTTGAATTATTTCCTGAACAAAGTTGAAAACCCAGTACGCATTTATTTTGCGCAGTTAAAAATGCTTTAGAAAATCGTAGCAATAGCTGAGTTTTTGCAGCCCTTCTTCTTTTTTAGCATTCATGATATACTCTTCAATGAACCTCATAAAATCATTTTTGTTTTCTCGTATCCAGTTTAATAAAATGGCTGAAAGTTCCTCGGATACAAAACCACAGGTTATTTTTGTTCCTCTCGAATTAATATCGTTTAAGGTCAATTCGCTGATGATGAGCATTCCTTTTTCGTTTAGGTTTGCTTTCCAGATGTCCAGTAATGGTTGAATCGGGATTTGCGCCGTATAAAACATATTCAGAATTGAGGTCAGCGTTTCATCTTCAGGAAATGATTCACTGCTAAAACATTCCGTTACAAATGCTTTGGCAAAATCCAGTAATACCTCTTTCTCTATTTCTTTTGACCAATAAGAATCGTTTTCGAAATTTAAATTCTTAAGGCTTAAAGAGGTATCAATAGCCGACGGGAACTCAAAACGACTGATCAATTCCAGGTATCTGGGAAGAAAGTACTTGAACTCGTTCATGTTATAATCAAGAGCCTGAGCATGATCATTGTATTCGTTGATCAGTTCAACCGGGATTTCCTTTAACGGCAGTGTTAGCAGTTTTCGGGCATCTTCTGCGGTTACACAACAATCCGTGCAAACATTTGTTACGGTTGAAGGTCTGGGATAATTAAACACGGTATAGGCTTTTGTTACTATGGCAGCTAAGGACATAATCAGTTTTTTTGTTTGATGATACAAAGTTGAAAATCTTCTACGTAGTGATTCTGCGTAGTGTTTTTTTGTTTTTAAAAAAGAGGCAACAAGCCTGTATAGTCTAATAATCATCTGGTATACGAAGTAACTATACAGTACGACACTCTTTTAGGCATAAGAGCAAAAATCTATAAATGTTCTATAGGATTCGAACCTATGTAAAATCAACCAACCGAAGTAACACTTATAACCGGCATCTTATGTTATAAAAGAAGCAAAAAGCGTAGCATGAAACGGGGCATGTCAAAGCCGGAATCGAACCGGATAGCCTTGCTGGTTTTACAACTTCGCTATTCCTCCCCTAATGGTGACGAAGTAACACGCTACTACGGCATTCTTTTTATTTTCAATCTTTTTATAGAACTTTCACTGAAACAGCACGGGCTAGGCAAAAAACGATAAATGATATATACATGCTCTACCAGCTGAGCTACTCTTCCATTTCTTTTTTCTCTTGTGGAAGAGGTGGGATTCGAACCCACGACCCTGACGTCCCTAACGAAGTAACACTTATCTACGACACTTTCCAGTACTGTTTCAGTGAACTTTCTGAAGCAAAGGTTTATATGTACTGCGCAATTATTTTGCGCTGTTCTTTAAAAAGTACCGCAGCCCTTGCAACTGCGGCATTTTTTTACAAATCAATGCTTTTGATATATTGCAATGCTGTGGTTTTATCTTCCAAAGCATGTAAAATGTCAAACACTTTATCTGACCAGCCTGCAATAAGGTGTACGTCTTGCTGCTTGATATCCAACGGTGTGGTACCATGACCTGCCAAATCGAATAAATACAGTTTAGCATTAGGTGCGATGGTTTTGTAACGCTTCCAAGTATTTTCAAAGGAATGTGCAGTAAAGTTGCTGTTCCACATCTGAATATCGGTGAACATCATGACTTTATCAACGATTACTTTTCGCTTGATCAAATCTTCCAATACCAAATAACCGTTAGTGGAATAACCAACCTCGCCTTCACGTCGGTAAAACTCCTGAACATTAGCCAAAACATTTCGTTTCGACATGTTGATCACTTTCCAGGTATCACCAAACATACCACTTATTACATTTTTACAGCGGGATTGCATCAACATACCCAATAGTAAACCGATATCGTACAAAAGCACTTTACTGTTTTTAGATATTGGTTTTTGCATCGAACCGGAAACATCGCAGGCCACCACTACTGAAGTGTTTTCATTGAAACCTTTGATGTTTTGCGCACTGTGCATCACGGCATCTTCCAAAGCGTCTAATACCATGGAGGTGTATGGTGATTTCATTATTTTAATCTCACGATAAGCCGCAAGGAAGCGGAATGGCAATTGCTTTGAATTCGCTACCGCATTGGCATTGCTCAAATATTGACACACTTTTTCCATATGAACATAAGATACTTCCGCTTCGATTATATTGCGAAGGTTACGCATCATGGCCATATAACCCACTTGGTTACTGTCGATCAATTCTTCCCATTTTTGTCGGAAGGCTTGTTTCTTTTCCGTTTCATTTTTGAACGAATGCTGACCAACTTGCGACAACTCCGTTTCCCAGGTATAAGGAATGGCGAGGTTGTTATCTGCTATTTTGTTGAAAATCAATTGCTGGGCTTCATCTTTTGCTTTTGGGTGTACCAAGAACAAAGCATCCCGCAATTTCACTTCACCCTGACGGTTGTATTTTGCAAACTGGTATTCATCAAATCGGTTGAAGGAAACAGCTAAACCTTTTTGTAATTGTTTTGACAAGCGGTTTAGTTTCTTTGTCTCATTACGGTTGTTCGCCATCTGATAGTAAGCTAATAACTCGGTTATCTCATCGGCACGCTGAATTACTTTCTGTACCGTTTTGTTCACTAAATCGTTGCCTGAATTGATTTTAGCCAATTCCACCGTCAATACCATCGGAACCGAACGCATGTACATTTCGTTGCGAACATATACGGCCAATTTAGCGGTAAACTCAGGATCGCATTTCTGAATCAGTTTTTGGATTCTTTTTAAACGATCGCTGCCTTTTTCGTAAGTAACATCATTTAATCCCGAAGTTACCACAGCTGAATACAATTCCATTTCCGGCGACATGCTGTAGGCTTTGGCACCTTCGTAGTTGGTCACTACATTTTTTTCTCTTTTAAAATAATTAAATTTCATCTCGGTTACTTTTAAATTAAACATTTGTTCCTTTCGACATGGCAAAGATGCGTAGCGGTATACGCAATTATTTTGCGCAGTAAAAAAAGAAAGTTATTTTTGATAAAATTATCAGGATGGATTTACAGCAACTATTCACGGAATTACTTGTAAAGATTGGCTTTTCGGAAGATGAAACGATAATGCGATGGATTGCGTTACAAAAAGCGTATTCCCATAAATCAAGACATTATCACAACCTGACACATCTGGAAGAAATGATTTTCTGGTTTGAAAAGTATAAAAATGAACTTCAGTTTCCGCATGAAGTGTTGTACGCCATTTTCTATCATGATTATGTTTACAACAGTTCCCGCAAAGACAATGAATTAAAAAGTGCCGAGTTAGCGGTTTCCCTGCTTTCGGAGCATTCGTCGGTTAACAAAGACAGGATTTACAAGCTGATTATGGTGACCAAAGACCATTTGTGTACTGATAACAATGATGAAAAATGGTTAATCGATTTTGATTTGAAAATCCTTTCAAAAGAATGGGAAGATTACACCGTTTATTACAAACAGATTCGTAAAGAATACAGCATCTACCCTTACTTTCTGTACAATCCCGGCAGAAAAAAGGCTTTAGAACATTTTTTGGAGCATGATTTCATCTACCAAACCGAAGAATTCAGAAGCCTATACGAACAACAAGCCAGAATTAATATCCAAAAGGAAATTGATCTGTTGTAAACCCACTGTTAACTGAGACTGAAAACTGAGACTGAAAACTGAGACTAAACACTGAAAAAAATGGCTCAAAACAAAAACGCACTAATCCGCTATAAAACCATAGACAAATGTCTCCAAAACCATTATCGTACCTGGACTTTGGAGGATTTGATAGAGGCTTGTTCCGATGCTTTGTATGAATATGAAGGAAAAGAATCGCCTGTAAGCAAACGTACCGTTCAGTTGGACATACAGATGATGCGCAGCGAGAAGCTTGGTTACAATGCGCCAATTGTGGTGCATGATAAGAAGTATTATAAATATGAAGACAATGAATTTTCCATTACCGATATTCCGTTAACTGAAACCGATATCAACGTGCTTACCGAAACCGTTTCGATGCTGAAACAGTTTAAAGATTTTTCGCTTTTCAACGATGTTTCGGATATTCTTCAGCGACTGGAAGATAAAATCTATGCAGAGAAATCCCATACGCAGCCGGTGATTCATCTGGATAAAAACGATAACCTGAAAGGCTTGCATTTTCTGGATGAAATCTATCAGGCAATAGTTAAAAAAGTAGTTTTAGTGATTACATATAAGTCATTCAAATCCAAAGAAGAACAGAAATTTATTTTTCATCCTTTCATCCTTAAGGAATTCAATAACCGTTGGTTTTTAATTGGCCGAAAAAAGCAAAGCCAGCCGATAACCAATTTGGCTTTAGACCGGATTATTTCTATTGATTATGATTTCAATGCAACGTATCTGGAAAATAATTTCAATCCTGAAACTTTCTATAAAAATGTGATCGGAGTAACGGTAAACGAAGGGTTGCGGCCACAACGCATAGAACTTTGGATTGACAGAGCCAATGCGCCTTACGTACTTACAAAACCGCTCCATCATTCGCAGCGGCTTATTAAAACCAATGAGGACGGAAGCATCATTGTTCATGTCTTCCTAATCATCAATTATGAATTTGAAAGGATTTTATTGGGCTTTGGCAACGGGCTTAACGTAATGCGACCTGAATTTTTGCGCAAACGAATGAAAAACATCCTGTATGATGCCATAAAGCAGTATGAAGAAAATGTTGAACCGGAAACAACTATTGTGAAATAATTTTCGGAGGGATTTGTCTTTAAAACAAAATTGTCCTTTTCTTTTTTGTAGCTTTGGGATTACAATCAACTAACGAAAATCATTATGAAACAGTCGGATAAAATGAGTATGGCCCAGGAACAACAGCATGAATTGCTTAAAGTGCTGCAAACCCGTTTTGAGAAAAACAAAGCCCGTCATAAAGAACTGCATTGGAATGAAGTACAGGCAAAACTGGAAACCAATCCTGATAAATTATGGTCGTTGAACGAAATGGAAAACACTGGCGGTGAACCGGATGTTATCGGTTTTGATGCAAAAACAAAGGAATATATTTTTTGTGACTGTTCCGCTGAAACCCCTAAAGGACGCAGAAGTATCTGTTACGATCGTGAAGCACTGGATTCCAGAAAAGAACATAAGCCCAAAAACAGCGCTATCGATATGGCAAAAGCCATGAATATTGAAATCTTATCTGAAGAACAATACCGTGAATTACAGCAACTGGGTGATTTTGATATGAAATCATCAAGTTGGATAAAAACACCAGCCGCTATCCGAAAATTAGGAGGTGCTTTGTTTTGCGATTTTCGCTACGGCACGACATTTGTGTATCATAACGGCGCGGAGTCATATTATGCCGTAAGAGGTTTCAGAGGAATATTGAAAGTGTAAAAACATTTAACCAAACAGCGTTACCATGGACAATTCCAGAGTGTACAAAATGAAATTCGCGAGTGTTTATCCACATTATATTACTAAGGCGGAAAAGAAAGGCCGTACTAAAGCAGAAGTACACGAAATTATTTTCTGGCTCACCGGCTATGACGAAAAAACCTTTCAGCATCATTTGGACAACCAAACGGATTTTGAAACCTTTTTTGCACAGGCACCTCAAATCAATCCTAATGTTTCTAAAATTACCGGTGTAATCTGTGGGTATCGTATTGAAGATATTGAAGATAAACTCATGCGGGAAATCCGCTATCTGGACAAACTGATTGACGAGTTGGCAAAAGGAAGGCCGATGGAAAAGATTCTTCGAAAATAAAAGACAAACTGCTGGATTAATAAAAATACTGTTTTAGTGAGAGTCATACTTGGAAAATGCTTTAGAGTATTAGCAATACTACTGTTCTGCCTGATGATAACACCGTCCTTTGCATATAGAGGAGATTCGGTTTATTCTCTTGCTGTTGCGGTTTTTATTTTGGTGTTTGTTAATATTGCCCAGATTTTAGCTCCGATTTCTATTTTAAAGAATGTCTTTCTTTACGGGGCTCTTATCGGTTATTATATATTTATCTCGCTTTGGGCTTCTGATTTCGGCTTTCAGAAGGATTTTGAATTCAGAAACGAAACATTAAGCTACAAATACTCTTTCTTTAACGGTACTTATCACAAATTGTTTGGTAAGAATAGCGATAAGAATGCTTTATCGTTCAACGAAAACCTTAAACAACAAGCCATCGGCATTCATCTTTTTACGGAATGTGAACTGTATGAAAGAGAGAAAAATTATTCTGATAAACAGAAAGAAGCGATGATTAATACCATTGAGGCGCTTCATAATCGTGAAAAATACACCAGCGGCTATTTAAAAAATATGATTGAAACCGAAGTGGCCAAAACACCACTCTATTTTGAGGATTACAAATACCTGGCTAAAACCGATAAGGTATTTATCGACAGTGTTTATAAATACCGTCATGAAATATTCAATATATTTTATGAAGAATAATTGAAAATTATCATTCTAATTACCTGACAGAACCAAATTTAAACATGACAAAAAAGCTATTAAGCAATTCAGAAGAACATGAAATTGTTCAAGCCATCGCAGCGGCCGAAAAAAAGACTTCCGGTGAAATCCGTGTCCATATCGAATACGGAAACAAAAAACCTTCCTTTGAAAGCGCACACAAGGTTTTCCATGAATTGGGAATGGGTGACACTGATTTAAAAAACGGAGTTTTGTTCTTTATCTGTGTGAAATCGAAATCGCTCATTATTATCGGCGACAAAGGCATTAATGATAAAGTTGCCCCTGATTTCTGGGAAGCCACCAAGAATAACGTTCTGGAGCTCTTCAAACAGGGTTTGTTTAAAAAAGGGCTTGTTACAGGAATTGAACAGGCTGCCAATCAATTACAGCTCTTCTTCCCTTTTGAGCAGGAAAACGCAAACGAATTGTCAAACGAAATTTCATCCTACTAATGAAGAAATTACTTTTATTAGCCCTTATTTTCAATAGTTTTTTAAGTGTTACAGCACAGATAAATATTCCTGAAAGACCAAAACAGATTCCATTTATAATTGACAGTACCATTACGTTAACTTTTGATGAAAAGGCAATTTTAAATCAAAAACTGAAGAACTATTGCCTCACTACATCAACTGAAATTATGGTCATGGTCGTTTATTCCACAGAAGGTGTAAAAATCGAGTCGTATGCAAAAGCGCTCGGACAGAAATGGGGCATCGGCAAACGCGGAAAAGACAACGGTATCGTAATGCTTATTGCCAAAGACGACCGAAACATGACCATTCAAAACGGCTACGGAATCGAGGCTGTAATGACTAATGCCGAAACAAAACGAATCATCGATCAGGTAATAACCCCGCAATTTAAGGAAGGGGATTTCTTCATGGGAATCAGCCAGGGACTCAATGCTATTTTCGATAAACTGAAAACTGAATTTACAAATGAAAGCCAAACCGTTGCTGTTGAGAACTTTGTTACTGATTTACAGCGGGAACCGGGCAGTTATCAAGGGATAAGTAATGTTCCTGTTGTGGCTGAAGAAAAATCACCTGAAGAGGAACAGTCGGCTTTTGCTACGGTTTTTGCTATTGGGTTTCTTTGCTTTGCGTTGTTTATTTTTATAGTTGTTGCTATTATAAGACTGGCTCAGGGTAAAACAGTGTTCGGGCAGCATGCTAATTACGGTTATACCAATATGGGCGGTTCCGGAGTTAGCAACAATTTTTATATGAGACCCCGATTTTACAATAACAACCGCAACTATTCCTCCAGTAGCAGTAGCATTGGAAGTAGTTCCGGTAGTAGTTTCAGCAGCGGTTCTTTCAGCTCAGGAAGCAGTTCATCCAGTTCTTCCGGCAGTGGCGGATCTTTTGGTAGGGGCGGTGCTTCAGGAGGCTGGTAATTTGAGCCTTCTTCCCTATTCGATGCTACATTGAACTGTTAATACCATTTTTTAAATTAAACAATCAGAAAAAAATTGCACTATACAAAGGCGTAGACGATTTAACTTAACTTATTGATTATAAAGTTATTACGTGTCTGTTTTTAAATAATTAAACAAATACTTATCTTCTTTTATTAGTAAATTTGTAGTATATTTTTTTTTACTATAAACAACTTTAAATCAATAAATTATGAGTATCAGATTAGGAGACACTGCACCTGATTTTCAGGCGGAAACCACACAAGGTATCATTCATTTTCATGATTGGATTGGTGATGGTTGGGCGATTCTTTTTTCGCACCCAAAAGATTTTACGCCAGTTTGTACTACCGAACTGGGGCACATGGCAAAACTCGAATCTGAGTTTAAACTTCGTAATTGCAAGGTTATCGGGTTGAGTGTAGATCCTGTGGAAAGCCACCTTAAATGGGAAAAAGACATTGAGGAAACAACAGGGTTTGCAGTAAATTATCCACTGATAGGCGATCCAAACCTGGCCATTGCAAAATTATATGATATGCTACCTGCTGAAGAACCTGATACTTCAGAAGGCAGAACTGCTCTCAATAATCAAACGGTCAGAACCGTATTTGTTGTCGGTCCTGATAAAAAAATTAAACTGCACCTAACCTATCCAATGACAACAGGCCGTAACTTTGATGAAATACTGCGTGTGCTTGATTCTATGCAACTCACCGCTACTCATAAAGTTGCCACACCAGTGAATTGGAAAACTGGCGAGGATGTAATTATCGTTACCTCAGTGACTGACGATGAAGCAAAAGAAAAATACCCTGAAGGATGGAAAACACTCAAACCATATCTTCGTATTGTGCATCAGCCAACTCTAAACTAATAATGCGGAAGAATTAATAAAGCTGTACTTTCTTCTGAAAAAAGTAGAAGAATATCTCAATTTAAAAAAATAAAAGGAATGCTAAATAAATTGGTTATTAATTTTTAACAGATGAAAACAACACTATTTTATTTCACTCTTTTTTTGCTATTAGTTTCCTGTGATGACAAATCAAAATCCTCTCAAGAACCCAATACATCAACTGATACACATGCCGGAAAACTAATTGATTTATCGTATGATTTTTCAGATGAAACGATTTATTGGGTTACTGCGGAGGAATTTAAATTAGATACCGTCTTCAATGGCGATACACCGAAAGGGTATTATTATTCCGCTAATAATTTCAGTGCAGCGGAACACGGCGGAACCCACGTAGATGCACCAATCCACTTCTCAAAAACAGGGCAAACCGTAGATGAAATCCCGCTTGAAAAATTAATTGGGAAAGCTATTAAAATTGATATTTCAGCAAAGGCGCTTTCTAATCCGGATTATTTGATTAGTGTTCAGGATTTTCTTGATTGGGAGAAAAAAGAGAAAACAGGTATTCCGAATGGCAGTATTGTCCTATTGCAAACCGGTTTTTCAAAATATTATCCAGACAAGGTCAAATATCTGGGAACTGGTAATCGTGGGGATAAAGCCGTAAAAGAATTGCATTTCCCGGGTCTTTCCCCTGAAGCGGCAAAATGGTTGGTTGAAAAACGTAATATTAATGCCATCGGCATCGATACGCCAAGTATTGATTATGGACAATCAACGTATTTTGAAAGTCATGTGACGTTGCTTTCTAAAAACATTCCTGCTTTTGAGAACCTCGCTAACCTTGATCAATTGCCAAGTAAAGGATTTGAAATCATAGCATTACCCATGAAAATCAAAGGAGGAAGTGGCGCTCCCTTGCGGATTATCGCTATTGTTGAATAACAATTGCCAAAGACGTTTCTTCCTTTCCAAAAATCTTGAACCTTATGAATTAAAAGAAACAAAAGCATGGAAGAGGCCCTTGTTTAAACTCGCTGAAAATCTGTAAGTTATAAATTAAGGGTCACAAACTACGGCATGATAATTGCGGGCTAAATTTGTATTTTAATTCTTTTCAAACTATGAAAACAGTAAAGTTATCAATGCTCTTAGTTGTTATTTTATCACTTATTAGTTTTAATAAAACAAACGACAATAATGATGATCAAATACTTTGGGATAGCAATCGAAAATTAGTTTGGGAGGATTTTAAAGGAAATGTTGATACAAGCATGCCAAATACTGAAGCATTGACGGCTTCTATTATTGAAGTCACAGCTTCGTATTATGAAAATGAGATACCCAAATTTAACATTTCATCCTACTTTATAAAAAGCCAATCATGGACTACAACCAACAGTGTATTCACGCTGGAACATGAACAATTACATTTCGATATCACTGAAATTTTCGCCCGAAAAATCAGAAAAGAATTTGAAATTTTATACACGAAAAAATGCACTGATATTTCTAAATACGAGGAAGTACATTCCCGTTTAGGAGCGTTATGCAAGAAATATCAGAACGACTATGATAAAGCTGTTTATTCTAATGATACTGCGCAAAAAATATGGTCGCAAAAAGTTGCCGGTGAATTGTTTCGGTTAAAAAAATACGCATATATTCCAACAGAAAAAAAGTAACCCTTTAATGGTAGATTGTGGCTCTTGATTGCGAACTGAGGTCGTCGCGCTCTGTTGCGGATTATCGCTATTGTTGATTGAGGACTGTAACTTATTTTGATGAAAAATAACAAATAAAAAAGCCGTCTCGTTAACTAAAACGAGACGGCTTTTTCTATAAAAACTATTTTTTAGTATTTCAATAATTCCAACAATTCTGTTTCAAATCGCTCTTTCGGTAAATACTGATCTTCCAACGATTTCATAAAAGGAATAGCCGATTCCAAACTTCCCACACGTTTCACAGGAGCATCAAGGTGTTCAAAACAATTCTCCATAATCATCGCCGAGATATCACTCGCAATTCCTCCGAATAAAGTATCTTCCTGAAGAATGATTACGCGGTTTGTTTTCTTAACCGATGCATAGATTGCGTCCCAATCCAACGGTTGTAAAGAACGTAAGTCTAACAAATCTGCAGAGATTTCAGTGTGTTTAGCTAAAGTTTCTAAAGCCCAGTGTACACCAGCACCAAAAGAAATGATAGTTACATCGTTACCTTCTTTCAATAAAGCTGCTTTTCCAAACGGTAAAGTGTAATACTCTTTAGGTACATCCTGATAAACACTGCGGTATAATTGCTTGTGCTCGAAGAACATTACCGGGTTTGGATCGTTAATGGCTGTATTTAATAATCCTTTTGCGTCATAAGGGAATGCCGGATAAACTACTTTTAAACCTGGAGTTTTGGTAAACCATGCTTCATTGGTTTGTGAGTGGAATGGTCCTGCCTGTGTACCGCCTCCGCAAGGCATACGCACTACCACATCGGATTTCTCCTGCCAACGATAGTGTTGTTTTGCTAATAAGTTTACAATCGGGTTGAATCCGGTAGATACGAAATCAGCGAACTGCATTTCCACTACTGCTTTATGCCCGTTGATAGACAAACCATTTGCTGCTGAAACGATAACGCTTTCGCAGATAGGTGTATTACGAACTCTTTCTTTCCCGAATTTGTCCACAAATCCTTCCGTGATTTTGAATGCCCCGCCGTATTCAGCGATGTCTTGTCCCATCACCACTAAATTTGGATGACGTTCCATAGACTGGCTTAATCCCTGGGAAATTGCATCAATCACACGGATATTTTCGGTTTCACCTTTAGGCTCAATGCTTTCGAAGGAATACGGAGCGTATACATCGTTCAATTCTTCATCTAAATCGGCAACAATTGCAGGTTCTTCCTGAACTTTTGCCCAATCCGTATCGATTTCTTTTTTAATTTCCGCACGGAAAGCTTCGTCCTGCTCCTCTGTTAAGACAGCGGTCGCTTTCAGGTAGTTTCTGTAATTTTCAACAGGATCTTTGATAGCCCACATGTCCATCAATTCCTGAGGAACATATTTGGTACCACTCGCCTCTTCGTGCCCGCGCATACGGAAGGTCATGAATTCCAATAATACCGGACGCGGATTATCAATCATGGAAGCTTTTAATTCAGAAATTAAGTTGAATACTTCCAGAATGTTGTTTCCGTCTACCACATGGCTTTCCATTCCGTAACCAACACCTCTGTCTGCCAGTTGCTCACAACGGTATTGTTCGTTGGTTGGCGTGGATAATCCGTAACCGTTGTTTTCAATTACGAATAAAACCGGAAGTTCCCATACAGAAGCTACGTTTAAAGCCTCGTGGAAATCTCCTTCGGAAGTTGCTCCTTCTCCTGTAAATACAGCGGTAACTTTTCCGTTTTTCTTTAATTTATTGGCTAAGGCGATTCCGTCTGCCACACCCATTTGCGGGCCAAGGTGCGAAATCATACCTATAATATTATATTCCTGGGTTCCGAAGTGGAACGAACGGTCACGTCCTTTGGTAAAACCGTTAGCTTTTCCCTGCCATTGTGAGAACAAACGGTGCAAAGGAATTTCTCTTGTAGTGAATACACCTAAGTTACGGTGCATCGGTAAAATATACTCGTCTTTGTCCAGAACCGAAGTAATTCCCACGGAAATGGCTTCCTGACCGATTCCTGAGAACCATTTGGATACTTTCCCTTGACGGATAAGGATTAACATTTTTTCCTCAATCAGTCTCGGCTTCAGGATTTTTTTATATAAATCTAGTAATTGCTCGTTAGTTAGTTGTTTTCTGTCGAAGTTCATTGTATTGTACTTTTTTAACGCTCCCAAAAGTATAAAAAATAACACTTTTAGCCTAAATTGTTGTGGATAAATATTTCGTTAAAATCTGATTCTTTCAAACTTCCCTTTTCCAAACTTTCGAATTGTTAACAACTTAATTATTTTATTCCGGAAATTATTCTCTACATTTGTTTTTATAATGGTTTCAAACCGAAAAAGTTATTAACAAAAACTAAGTACAATGCAAAACATTCCTAGTGTTGACTTACGTGATTTCCTGTCGGATGATCCGGCACGTAAACAAAAATTTGTAAATGAAATCGGAAAAGCCTACGAAGAAATTGGATTCGTAGCATTAAAAGGTCATTTCTTAGATGACAAATTAGTAGATGAACTTTACAGTGAAGTTCGTAATTTCTTTAACCTTCCAATCGAAGTAAAAGAGAAATACGAAATCCCTGGAATCGGCGGACAAAGGGGCTATGTTTCTTTCGGAAAAGAACATGCTAAAGGTCGTTCAGCCGGAGACTTAAAAGAATTCTGGCACTTTGGTCAGTATGTAAGTGAAGGTTCAAAATACGCTTCGGAATATCCTGAAAACGTTACAGTTGCAGAATTACCAAAATTCAATACGGTTGGAAAAGAAGCCTACCAGATGTTGGAGAAAACAGGTATTTATGTTTTAAGAGCTTTAGCAATCTATATCGGGTTAGACGAATTCTACTTTGATCAATACATCAAAGACGGAAACAGTATTTTAAGACCAATCCATTACCCACCTATTACTGATGAACCAAAAGACGGTGCTGTTCGTGCTGCTGCTCACGGGGATATCAACCTTATTACCTTATTGATGGGAGCGCAAGGGAAAGGATTGCAGGTACAAAATCACGACGGCCAATGGATTGATGCCATCGCTGAACCGGACGAATTAGTTATCAATGTTGGGGATATGTTATCCCGTCACACCAATAATAAATTAAAATCAACTATTCACCAGGTAGTAAATCCGCCTAGAGAATTATGGGGAACTTCCCGTTTTTCCATTCCGTTCTTTATGCACCCTGTTGGAGATATGTCATTAAACTGTCTGGAGAACTGTATCGATGCAGAACATCCTAAATTGTATGACGACATCACAGCCGGTGATTTCTTATACGAACGTTTAGTAGATTTAGGATTGATTAAAAAATAATTTTTCTTAAAAATACATCTTACAAATTCCAAATTCCAAGTCAAATTGGGGTTTGGAATTTAATTTTTAAATACCTTTGAATTTATAGGAAATTCTCCTTGAAAATTTCATATTTATGGACTTACGCGATCAATTAAAAAACCTATTCCCAGAACACCAAGAATCGAATGAACCGGAAGAAGTTCAGGACGAGAATCATGAATTGTTCATTCAGAAAGAACCTTTAATCTGCAAATTCGAAAAACGTAAAGGGAAAGTCAATACGATAATCGAAGGCTACGAAGGCGAAATGGAAGATTTCAAGATCCTGGCCAAAGAAATCAAGACCAAATTGAGTGTTGGCGGCAGTTTTAAAGACGATGCCATCATCATTCAGGGCGATTATCGTGAGAAAATCATGGAAATGCTTAAAGAAAAAGGGTTTAAAGTGAAGCGTGTTGGCGGATAAGTAATAGTTTTAGTCGCAGTCGCAGTCGCAGTCGCAGTCGCAGTCGCAGTCGCAGTTGAGCTACTATAAACACACAACTAGTAACCAAGTAACTCAGAAAAAAATTATGGCAGCAATAAAATCATCAGAATTAATATTAAATCCGGACGGAAGTATTTATCACCTAAACCTGAAACCGGAACATATCGCTCATGATATTATTTTCGTTGGCGACCAGCATCGTGTGGAGAAAATTACACAACATTTTGATTCCGTTGAGTTTACCACTCAAAAACGTGAATTTAAAACACAAACCGGAATCTACAAAGGCAAACGTTTAACGGTTATGTCTACAGGAATCGGCCCTGATAATATTGATATCGTTTTAAACGAATTAGACGCTTTGGTAAATGTGGATCTGGAAACCCGCCAGCCAAAAGCAAATCTGACGTCTTTAAATATCATTCGTATCGGAACTTCAGGTTCTTTACAGGCGGATATTCCGGTAGACAGCATTGTAATGTCTGAATATGCAATTGGTCTGGACAACATGCTTCGCTCCTATTTAATTGATGAAGTGACCGATAAAAACATTGAAGAAGCCTTTATCAACCATACCAATTGGGATTTGCGAAAAGGACGCCCTTACGTAGTAAAAGTAAGTGAAAAATTAGCCAAACTGATTGAAAGTGAAGCCACTCACAAAGGTTTCACCGGAACGGCAGGCGGATTTTACGGCCCACAGGGACGCGTGGTTCGTTTGAACATTCAGGACGAAAACCTGAACCAGAAAATGGACAACTTCAACTACAACGGCATCCGAATGACCAATCTGGAAATGGAAACCGCGGCTATTTATGGTTTAGGAAAATTGTTAGGCCACGAAACGTTATCGATGAATGCAATTATTGCCAATCGTGCCAACGGAACCTTCAGTGCAGATCCGTACAAAGCTGTGGATGAATTGATTGTGTATGTTTTAAATAAGCTGGTTGAATAAATGAACCTCAGAATTGCAAGGCATACAGACGATTTAGAAAAGATTAAATCATTTTATATTGATATCTTAGGCTTTGAATTGCTGGGCAGTTTTGAAAATCATGATCACTACGATGGGATTTTCATCGGCAGACAAAATTCGGACTGGCATCTGGAATTTACAAAATCGGATGAAAAAGCGAATCATTTGCCTGATGAAGATGATATCACAGTGTTTTATCCGACTACAGTTTCAGAATACAACGAACTGATAAATAGAATAATAAGTAATAATATTGAAATGGTTCTTTCCAAGAATCCGTATTGGAATGCTAATGGTAAAATGATTGTTGATCCGGATGGATTCAGGATTATTATTTCAAATCTGAAAGCTGTTTAATGAATATTAGAATAGAAACCGAACGCCTTATTTTAAGACCGATTGTTACTTCTGATGTGGAAGGAATGTTTTTATTGGACAGTAATCCTAATGTAAACACGTATTTAGGAAACAATCCCGTTAAAACTATCGAAGAAAGCATCGGTTACATCAATAATCTCAACAATCAATACCAAACGAACGGTATTGGACGATTTGCAGTGGTATTAAAGGAAACCAATGAATTTATTGGCTGGTCCGGGATTAAATTCCTCACAGAACCCGGAGAATACAAAGTAAATGTTTATGAAATAGGATATCGTTTTCGGGAAGAATTCTGGGGAAAAGGGTATGCCAGTGAAGCCGCATTTGCATGGATTAATTACGGTTTTACGGAAATGAAAATCCCTAAAATATATGCTTCGGTAAATAAAGAAAACCTTGCGTCAAAAAGAATACTTGAAAAATTAGGCATGCAGATCACTTCCGAATTTTTATGGAAGGACATACCTTGTTATTGGTTAGAACTTGAAAACAATACATTATGAAATCGCCACTAAAGAGAAGTTTGCTCGCAAACACCAATAAACAAAAGGCGACCCGAGCGGTAGCTAACTGGCGAAGCATACCATATATGACCTTAAAAAAATAAAATATACATATATGAAAATCATAATAGAAACCGAACGTTTATTGATTCGTGAAATGATCCCTTCTGATAAAGACGGTATTTTTCATTTGGATTCCGATATGGATGTCCATGAATTTTTAGGCAAGAATCCGATTAAAACCATTGAAGAAGCACAGAACGTTATCGATTTTGTCCGCCTACAGTATCAGGAAAACGGAATTGGCCGTTGGGCAGTATTGCTGAAGGAAAATCATGAATTTATTGGTTGGGCCGGCCTGAAACTGTATAAGGAGGAAATTAACGGTCATCAGAATTTCTATGATTTAGGCTATCGTTTTATCAAGAATTTCTGGCAGAAAGGCTATGGTTATGAAGCAGCAAAAGCTTGTCTGGACTACGCTTTTAACGAAATGCACCTGAAAACCGTGTATGCCCACACCATGGTTGGAAACGAAGGTTCTAAAAGGATTCTTGAAAAATTAGGCATGACGAACACCGGAACTTTTTTTCATGAAGAGGATGAATGTTTCTGGTTTGAAATAAATAAAAAAGATTACAGGAATGATTAATCTAAATTCAAATGGTTTTCTCACTAATTTGCTCGCTGCAAAAGGAATCGAATCATGGGAAGAATTTTTAGGTTTTATCAAGGTCATTCCATACGGCAGAAATCGAAATAGAAATGATTTTTCATTGGTAATCACTGAAAAAAAAGGGACTTGCAGTTCTAAACACGCTTTAGCAGCCTCTGTGGCCATTGAAAATAAAATTCCTAACGTAGCGCTAATTTTGGGAATGTATAAAATGAACGAAAGCAACACGCCTATCGGAACATTGCTTTCTGACAACAACATTCTGTATATTCCGGAAGCACATTGTTATTTAAAAATTGATGGAAAACATGTTGATTTAACGACTAATGTTTCTGATTTTGATAAGATCAGGCAAGATATACTGAATGAAATAATTATTCAACCGGAACAGGTTGGGGATTTTAAAGTGGATTATCATAAAGAATATCTGAAAAATTGGCTGACTGAATCTAATATAAAACTTACTTTAGAAGAGCTTTGGGAATTGCGTGAAACTTGTATTGAAGCACTTTCAAAAAACAATTAAAACAATGAAAACAGTACGTATAGCTGGAGTTCCAGAGCATTTTAATCTGCCTTGGCATTTGTGTATCGAAAACGGTGAATTTGATGAAGTAGATATCGATTTACAATGGACCGATGTTCCGGAAGGTACCGGTAAAATGTGTCAAATGTTACGCGACGGGGAAACGGATATGGCAGTTATTCTATCCGAAGGAATCGTAAAAGATATTTCGGCCGGAAATGATGCGTCTATCGTTCAGGTTTATGTTCAGTCGCCTTTGATTTGGGGGATTCATGTTGATGCTAAATCCGGTTTTCAATCTTTATCCGATCTGGAAAATAAAAAAGTGGCTATCAGCAGAATGGGCTCCGGTTCGCATTTGATGGCTATCGTGAATGCCAAAAGCCAAAACTGGAATACAGAAACCATTGCCTTTGAAATTGTAAATACGATCGATGGTGCCGTGGAAGCGCTTTCTTCCGGTAAAGCCGATTATTTCATGTGGGAGCGTTTTATGACCAAGCCCTTGGTGGACAACGGGACTTTCAGAAGAATTGACGACTGCCCTACTCCTTGGCCTTGTTTCGTAATCGCTGTGAGAAATGAGTTTCTGAAAAACAACAAACACGTGGTAAATCAGGTTTTGGAAATTATCAACAATACTACAATTGAGTTTAAAGAAATCCCGAGTATTGACAGAACTTTGGCTACTCGCTACCATCAAAAACTGGAAGATATCCAACAATGGCTGAAACTTACACGTTGGTCACAAAAGAAATTAGATAAAACCACGTTTGATAAAATACAGAACCAATTATTTGAGTTAAATTTGATTACAGAAAAAACCAACTACGAAACTGTGGTACAATAAACAGCTTCAAGAGAATGCTTCCGTCAACGCCAACAAAACTCCAGTTGCTTAAAAAAAGGTTTTCCCTGCCAAAGCCCTGGGACACTGTTGTTATTTTTCTGTTGAACATTCTTATTGCAGTTCCTGTTTTTATCATTGCCCATCAGAATTTTATTGATCCGGAATGGTTTCTCCATATTGACCGGATCATTTTGTTTATCATAATTCTGGTGGTTATACAGTTAACTCTGAGATTGTTGAAAACCATTATTGTAGTTTGTATTTTTCTTTATCTGATTGCCTTGATTTGGGGAACTCTTTTAGGTGGTTATGGTTTTGGTTCTGTATTTGAAGATTATCAGGCCATGATCTATACGATGAACGAAAATACTAATCCTCAGGATGTTATCATTTCCAAGTTGTTACCCTTTCCTAATAAATCAAAAATCATTGACGCTGTTGATTACGATAATCCCCGCGTTAGGAATTTTGCATTAAAGGCTACAACACTTCATTTTAAAGATGTTAAAGGACACCGGGAATACCGTCAGGTAATACAATGTTTTGCTGTTTTTAAGGAAATCCGCAACCGGTGGAATTATGTAAATGATCCGAAAGGCCGCGAATACATCGCTTATGCCAGTGAATCCCTGCAACATTTTTCGGGTGATTGTGATGATCACGCCATCTTTACTTCCGCCCTGATACGCGCCATCGGCGGAACACCGAGAATTATTCATACCGGAGGACACCTCTATCCGGAAATGTTAATCGGTAGAAAAGCAGATTTTGAAAACATCAATTATCTGATCAAAGAAGTTTTATTCAAAGATGAATCGAAAGGCAAAGATGTGCACTATCATATTGATGAAAGAGGCCAGATTTGGCTAAACCTCGATTACACAGCAAGATACCCGGGCGGCCCTTTCATGAGCGAAGAAATTCTGGGAGCTCTTACTTTTAATTAAGCAACCTTTTGCTATATTTACCATCATATAATTAAAAACGATTTATGAAATCGCCACTGACAACAAGTTTGTTTCAAACAACAATACTTAAAAAGGCGATACCATATGTTACCTATGAAAAACAAATCTAAACATATGAAAAAACTTGCATTACTGGGTTTACTGTTTTTTCAGTTTGCCAATGCGCAACAGGATTCGACAGTTGTTGAAAATCCGCTTTTACCGAAAAAAAATGAAATCAGATTAGATGTTGTCTCTCTGATTGCAAAAGGAAAACTTCATGTTAGTTACGAACGATTCCTTAAAAATGACTTCTCCGTTGGTTTGAGTACCAGCCTGAGAGTCGGAAAAAGAGATAAAGAAGATTTTGATGAAAACTTCAACAATACGCTTCCGGAATATGAAATAAACCCTTTCGTTCGTTACTCGTTGTCTAAAAGTCATAAAACCTTTTATTTCGTAGAAGCGTTTATGTCTGTTAATGGCGGGAAATACAAAGAGTTGAAGCATATGCCTGATGGTTTAGGAAACAATTATGTTCTTGTTGTAGAGGATAATTATACCGATTTGGCCATTGGTGGCGCTGTAGGCTACAAACTTTATTTTAGTGATAAATACGCCGTTGAATTGTTCGTAGGTGTCGGTAAGAACTTATTGAATACAGATGTAAGTCCTACTTATGTTCAACGTGTTGGTGCTAATTTTGGTTACAGATTCTAAAAAAATATACATGAAAACAATTCGCTTATTTTTACTAACTGTTTTAGGTATTGTGTCACTTACTTCGTGTAAAAGCGATGATGATTTTTACAATGCCGTTTATCTGGATGTGGCCGATTTGATTACAATCGATACTCCGCCCAGTTATACAACCGGTGATAATCTGGAATTTCACACTGATTTTTCAAGATATTTACCGGAAGCAAATCAAGCTAATCTTTTGGATATCTACAGAACCAGTGGAGCGGAATCTTTCCGGTTTGCTTATCGTTTAGAGAAAAAAGATGCTAATAACAACTGGAACAATGTGTTAGGAGCCAATGATGAATACAGCGTAGCTGAAGCAGTTTATCAGTCTGGAACCATGACCTATAAATGTGATGTGGCAGTACCTTTAACAACGACTGGTCAGTACCGTCTGAGTTTTGGAGAAAGTTATACCGGAGCTGCAACTACGGAACTGATCTCGAGAAACCCTTCAGATAAAACTTTGGTATTGATTTCTACCAACGCCAACGCTCTTGATGCTTTTGGATATTATCAATTTACGGTTAATTAAAGAATAAAAAAATCCACCAAAAGGTGGATTTTTTATTACCAGTTTATTGCTTTCTCTCCTTTTTGATTCAGGAAACTATTGGTTTTGCTGAAATGCTTATTGTCAAACCATAATCCTCTGTTAGCACTCAATGGCGAAGGGTGCCCGGTTTCTAAGACGTAATGTTTCTTTCTGTCAATTTTAGCACCTTTCTTTTTGGCAAATCCGCCCCAAAGCAAAAAAACGACCTGCTCTTTTTCTTGCGATATTTTTTGGATAATCGCATCCGTAAAAGTTTCCCATCCTTTCTTTTGATGACTGCCTGCTTCACTTTCACGAACGGTCAGCGTAGCGTTCAGAAGCAAAATTCCCTGATCTGCCCAACGCTCTAAGTTTCCGGATTCGGGAAATTGGATACCTAAATCCTTCTCAATTTCTTTAAAAATATTAACCAGCGAAGGCGGTAAAGGTATTCCGTCATTCACCGAAAAGCACAACCCGTTGGCCTGCCCTGCTCCATGATACGGATCCTGGCCAATGATTACGACTTTCACTTTATCAAAAGGACAATGGTCAAATGCCGAAAAAATCTGCTTCTCTTCAGGATAACATTTCTGTGTGGCATATTCGTTTTGTACAAACGAAATAAGGCTTTTAAAATAAGGCTTTTCAAACTCGGAAGCCAGAACAGTACCCCAGGATGGGTGAATATCAACTTGCATTGGATAAAATTTTCCCAAAAATATGAAATTCTATTGCATCAAGCCTTCCAACCTTTGTAACTTTGATGCTTTGTAACCAGTAAGATGATTTCAATTAACAATAAAACATTACAGGATTTAGAATTTACTACCGTGCTTGAAACGGTTTCCGATTTGTGTACCACAGAATTAGGAAAACAGAAAGCTGTCGATATAAAGCCATTTAAAACAAAAGATATTCTGATGGATGCTTTGCTGCAAACCTCAGAGTATGTTTCGTCATATAGCAACAATAACGCTATCCCTAATCATTATTTTGATGAAATAACCAACGAATTAAAGTTTTTGGCTATTGAGGATAGTTTTCTGGAAGTCAGCAGTTTCAAAAAGATTGCTACGATTTCTGAAACTACGAATACCTTGCTGCTTTTTTTAAAGAAGTTTGATGATTATTACCCGAAATTAAGCGAAAAAGCCTCTTCCATAGAACTGACAAAATTTATTATCCAGAAGATTGATGAAGTCCTTGATAAATATGGAGAGATAAAAGATACCGCTTCTCCGGCTTTGGCCGAAATCCGTAAAAACATGAATCTTGTTCGCGGAAAGATCAACCAGAGTTTCGGGATGGCGTTGTCCAGTTACAACAGCCTTGGTTATTTGGACGATATTCGCGAAACCATTGTGGATAACAGAAGAGTTTTAGCCGTTATGGCGATGTACCGAAAAAAGGTTAAAGGAACCATTTTAGGTAGTTCTAAAACCGGGAGCATTGCTTATATAGAACCGGAAGCCACGTTGCGGTATTCAAGGGAATTGAGTAATCTGGAATATGAAGAGCGGGAAGAAATCACGCGGATTTTAAAGCAGCTTACTAACGCGATTCGGCCGTATACGGAGCTTTTGCATCAATATCAGGATTTCTTAAGTGATATGGATGTTGTTGCAGGAAAAGCCCGTTATGCCAACAGAATAAACGGAATCCTTCCTGCTATCAACAATGAAAAACGTTTGTATTTCAGGGAAGCCTTCCATCCTATTTTGTTTTTAAACAATAAAGCTAAAAACAAGCCCACGTTTCCGCAAACCATTGAACTGGTGAATGACAGTAGGATTATTGTTATTTCCGGGCCAAATGCCGGTGGAAAAAGTATTACGCTTAAAACCATAGGTTTGCTGCAATTGATGTTGCAATGCGGGATGCTGATTCCGGTACACGAGCGCAGTGAAACCTTCTTGTTTGATCGGATTCTTACGGATATCGGAGATAATCAATCTATTGAAAATCACCTGAGTACGTATAGTTATCGATTGAAGAACATGAACTATTTTCTCAAGAAGTGTAATGCAAAGACTTTGTTCTTAATCGATGAATTCGGAACGGGTTCAGATCCTGAATTGGGTGGCGCTTTAGCAGAAGTTTTTCTCGAGGAATTCTACGAACGGGAAGCATTCGGTATCATTACAACGCATTATACCAATTTAAAAATTTTGGCTAATGAGCTTCCGTTTGCTATTAACGCCAACATGCTTTTTGATGAAAAATCACTGGAACCAATGTATAAATTGCATTTGGGTCAAGCCGGTAGTTCCTTTACTTTCGAAGTAGCGCAGAAAAACGGTATACCTTTCGGATTGATTAATCGTGCTAAAAAGAAAATAGAAGGCGAAAAAGTACGTTTTGATAAAACCATTGCCAATCTTCAGAAAGAGCGTTCCAAGCTGGAAAAAACATCGCAAAACCTGAAAGAAGAGGAAAGCCGTGCCCGTGAGGAGAGCAAAAAAATGGAAAACATCAATACGAAAATCCAGCAAAAATTGGAAAGTTATCAGGAATTATACGATTCTAACCAACGTCTCGTTTATATGGGACAGAAACTGGATGATATTTCCGAGAAATACTTCAACAATAAGAACAAGAAAGAATTGATCAGTGAATTCCTGAAAATGGTGGAAATTGAAAATTCAAAACGTAAAAAAATTACAGCCAAGGAGAAAAAAGCTAAGGAAGTAATTCAAAAGCAGGTTATTGAAGAAGTAAAAGAAAAGGTAGACGAAATCCGTAAAGAGAAGAAAGAGAAAAAAATAAAAGCCCAGAAAGAAGAGGCCAATAAGCCTAAAATCCCTTTAAAAGTTGGTGACAGAGTGCGAATGATCGATGGAAAAGCCGTTGGAAGTATCGATAGTATTGAAAAAAACAAAGCAACAGTAAATTACGGGATTTTTACCTCCAAGGTCGATTTAGACAGTCTGGAATTAGTAGAACGAATGAAATAATATGGAAAAATTACCCAAAAATAAGAAAATCGTACTCTTTGACGGGGTTTGCAATTTATGTGATTCAACCGTTCAATTGCTGATTAAAAAGGATAAAAACGATATTTTCAGATTTGTCCCTTTGCAGTCTGAAATGGGAAAAGAAATTCTTAAATATATTGGTGTTGATCCCCAAAAGATTGACAGTATTGTTTTGTATGAACCCGGAATTGCCTATCATGTCAAATCTGAAGCAGCCATTGAAATAGCTAAGAACATTGGTGGTGTTTATTCGCTTTTGAATTTATTCTCGGTATTACCTACCCGATTAAACAATTTAGTTTACGACTTTGTGGCCAAGAGCCGATACAAATGGTTTGGCAAAAAGGAAAGCTGCATGATGCCTACTCCTGAAATGAAAGCTAAATTTTTAGAATAAAAAAAGTCCCGAATTATCGGGACTTTTATTTTATATCAAAACCGTAATTAGCTTTTGATGATTTTTTTAGTAGTCGCACCTTCGTTAGTGTCGATAGTCATGAAATAAACACCGGCGTTCAAATCTGAAATATTGATGTTACCTTCAGCAACTCCGTTGAAGTTTTGCGTTTTAACAGTTCTTCCGTTGATATCCAAAACCTGAACATTGTTGATTTGTACATTGCTTGTAGTTGCAATAGTTACGAAATCAGAAGCAGGGTTTGGATAAACAGCTACTTTTGAACCGCTTACTCCGTTGAAATCCTCAGATCCTAATAGTGTGTCAGTATTAGTTGCTTTTACAGTGATATTGTCAAATCGTCCTGTAGAAGCTACTGCGTTAGCTGTTCCTGCAGCTGCGACATAATCCATTTCAGCAGGATCAGTAGCGGCACCAGCACCTGTAACAGTTACTCCTGCATCAAATCCAGGACCTTTCCAGATAAGTGCACCTGTAGTCATGTTAAAACTCATTCCCACACGTACCCAAGTATTTGAAGGTAATACAACCGGAGAAGCACCTAAATTAAATAAATAATTTCCTAGGGTTCCTCCATTATTGTAATATCCGACACCGGAAATAATTTTAGTATCCATAGCAACACTTAGACCAACTAATGCTTTACTTCCGTCAGTGTTATATACTACGATTCTTTGAGAGTTTTTACTCGTTGTTGTTCCTCCGGTATAGAAGTCATATTCAACTTCTAAAATGTTATTTCCGGCAGTTCTTGCAGCCCAGGCAACATCCAAACCGTTTTTCCAAAGAAATCTGGAATTGGCGGCAGTGGCGGATCCTGTTATCTGAAGCACGTTGGCATGTGCTACACCATCATTAACAATTTGGAAATCAGCATTTGAACCAGCTGCAGCAACATAAGTATAAAAACCGCCCTGACCAGCTGTTGTGCCTGTCAAATCAGTACCGATGTTCCCTACTGTCAATGCATTGAAATTGTCAGAAGTTAATAATTGAGCCTGTGAAATTTGAATAGACCCTAATACTAAAGAAGCTAAAAGTAATTTTTTCATCATAGGACTTTTTTTAAAGTTTAAACAAAATTAGGTAATTTCTGTAAATAAAGTGCATGAATGCCATTAAATTAACAATTATTCACTCTAAAATAAAAATCCCGACGTTTATCGGGATTTTTCATTTTTTTTAAACGATTTAGATTATTTCTTTACTACTTTCTTGGTAGCTGAACCTTCGTTTGTATCGATATTTACAAAGTAAACACCTGCATTTAATTCCGACACATTGATTTGAGATTCAGAAACACCATCTAAATTAATAGTTTTAACTGTTCTTCCGTTGATGTCGGTTACTGTAACTTTATTGATTTGTAATGCTCCGTTGTTAGTGATGTTCACAACGTCGTTTGCAGGATTCGGATAAACTGATAATCTTTCAGCAACAAAATCAGAAGTAGATAAAGTAGTTGCAGTTACTTTGAAATCGTCAACCATGAACATATAAGCATCTGCTGTTTTACAGTTGATTCCGATTCGGATTGTCTGACCATCATAAGCCGATAAAGATTGTGTTCTTTCTGTCCATGCTGTAGTAGCAGTTAAATTTGGAACACCGGAAATTATTGTAAAATCCGTAGCAGTAGGAGTTCCTGACCCTACATAAATACCGATTTTGTATTTTTCCAAACCATAACAATCTCCTAAAGATTTAACCCAAACACTTAAAGCACAACCTGTTGCTCCAGCTAAATTGATTGGAGGACTTACTAACCAGTCGTTATTTGCGGTAGCTCCACCTGTTGTTGAAGGAACACCAGCCCAACATCCGGCATATTTGGCACCGGTTCTAGGATCAAAATTTCTGTTTTCAGTTGTTGCAGTACAAGCCCCAGTAGAATTAGATACTCCAGCTGCAACTGGATTAAATATCTGAAAAGCCATTGGTTCACCGGCATGAGCCCATGTCGGATCAACACCATCCGGTAATCCACCTGTATAAGTATTTAACAGGTCTACATCAATTGTTTGCCACTGACCATATCCTGTAATTAAAAAATCACCATAAGTATCAAAGCTGTCCTGAAAAACTGTTATCTGGGAAAAGCCTAAAGAAGATAATGATAATGAAAGTGCGAGTAATAGTTTTTTCATACGTTTATATTTAAAATTGGTAAGACAAATTAAATAAAAAAAACTCAATGCTGAAAAAAAACTACATTTTTTGCAAAAAATAATCTAATATCACAATTGCCGCCATCGCTTCAACTATAGGCACCGCCCTTGGAACTACACATGGATCATGTCTTCCTTTTCCTTGTTGTTCAATCAAATTACCTTGATTATCAAGCACTTCCTGTAATTGTATAAGCGTTGCCACTGGCTTAAAAGCTACACGGAAATAAATATCCATACCGTTTGAAATACCGCCCTGGATTCCGCCGGAAAGATTTGTTTTTGTGGTACCATCCGTGTTAAACAGGTCGTTATGCTCGCTTCCTTTCATCTTTGCCCCGCAAAAACCGCTTCCGTATTCAAATCCTTTTACGGCATTTATGGATAACATTGCTTTGCCAAGTTCCGCATGTAATTTGTCAAAAACGGGTTCACCTAAACCAATTGGAACATTCTGGATCACACAGGTTACTGTACCGCCTACCGTATCACCTTCTTTTCTTATTTGCCTGATGTAATTCTCCATTTTTGCTGCAATTTGCGGGTCAGGACATCTTACAGGATTGCTCTCAATCAGTGAGAAATCTAATTCCTGGTAAGGTTTATCGATAAAAATATCACCAACAGAAGACACAAATGCATTGATTTTAATATCAGGAAGTGCTTGTTTTGCTATGGCTCCGGCAACAACTCTTGCTGCTGTTTCCCTGGCCGAGCTCCTTCCTCCGCCCCTGTAATCACGGATACCGTATTTTTTTTCATAAACATAATCGGCATGACTGGGACGGTAGGTGTCTTTTATATGGGAGTAATCATCTGATTTCTGATTTTCATTGGGAATAATGAATCCGATAGGTGTCCCGGTTGTCTTTCCTTCAAAAATACCGGACAGAAACTGAACGGTGTCAGACTCTTTACGCTGGGTTACTATGGCAGACTGACCTGGTTTTCTTCGGTCAAGATCATTTTGAATGGCGTCAAAATCCAGGCTTATTCCCGGAGGACAACCGTCAATTACCCCACCGATAGCCTCGCCGTGGGATTCGCCAAATGTCATCAACTTAAATCTGTTACCAAAAGAATTTCCTGCCATAACTAATATTTTTACCAAAAATAAGACATTTACAGGTTACTTTTTTATCATATAACTAATATTTCGGTATTATTTATAAAGATTTGACAACATTAATTTAATGATTAAGTTATAGCAGTGTATTTTCTTTGAAATAAAACAACGCTTGAAAAAAAGAAAAGTAAACACTGTTGTCATTTCAGATGTTCATTTAGGTACCTACGGCTGTCATGCTGTTGAACTTTTGGAGTATTTAAATTCTGTAAAGCCGGAAATCCTGATTTTAAATGGAGACATTATCGATATCTGGCAATTTAAAAAATCTTATTTTCCGAAGCCACATTTGAAGGTTATCAAAAAAATCCTTGATTTTACTGCAAAAGGAACTAAAGTGTATTATGTAACTGGTAATCATGATGAAATGCTGCGGAGATTTGCCGATACTGAAATGGGGAATTTTGCAATCGTCAATAAACTCATTTTGGAAATGGACGGCAAGAAAGCATGGATTTTTCACGGTGACATTTTCGATAACTCCGTGCATCAGGCCAAATGGATCGCTAAACTTGGCGGAATTGGCTATGATTATCTGATCCTCTTAAATCGATTTGTAAACTGGTGCCTGGTCAAAATCGGAAAAGAACCTTATTCCTTGTCTAAAAAAATTAAGGCCAGCGTAAAGAAAGCCGTGAAATTTATTTCAGATTTTGAATCCGCTGCGGTAGATCTGGCCATAGATAATGAATTTGACTTTGTTATCTGCGGACATATCCATGAGCCTAAAATTGAAAAGAGAAGTAACAAAAAAGGATCAACTGTCTATTTAAACTCCGGTGACTGGATTGAAAATCTTACGGCTTTGGAATACAATAACAAGCAATGGAAGCTTTATACGCACGAGAAAACAGGTTCTGAAAATGATAAAGAGGAATTTTCAGAAATTGAAGAAGATTTATCCAAACAATTAATTATATCCAGCTTTTTAACAAAAAATTAAATATTAATTCATTTTTGTATATTCGCTTAAATTTACTAACCTATTATACAACTATGAAAACTAAATTACTATTGTTATTAGCCTCTTCTGGTCTGTTGTTTTCGTGTTCTTCGGATGATTCCGGTAGCGGGGATGACAACTCATCAAACTTTGCAATTCCTTTGGAAACCGGTAAATACTGGACTTACGATGTGAATGATGGTACTACGGAATCGAGAGATTCGCTATACATTAAAGGCGATTCCCTAATCAATGGTATAACCTACAAGCGATTTCAAGTTCGAGATAACGTAGCAACCGGATTCTATTCTTCTTCTTTACGCAACAATGGTGTTCGTGAATCGGACGGGAAATTGTTATTATCAGGTGATTTATCTTTAGCCGCAGGACAAGACCTTCCTGTAGATTTGGATTTAGTGCTTTCTGATTTTATTATTTTCAAAAAATCAGCAACAAACAATGAGCAGCTTTCCAGTAAATCAGGAACCATTAATCAGGAATTTGGCGGATATCCTATAACAATAAACTACACCCTAAAATCATTTGGTGGTGAGAGTTTACCAACATTCACGTCTCCAAACGGTGATGTTTACAACGATGTTAAAACTTCAAAAATTGTTTTACGAGCATCAATTACCACAGTGGTTACGGTTGCAGGAATTCCAATCACACAATCCGTTTTGGCTGATCAAGATGTAATGATTTCAACACAATATGTTGTCAATAATGTAGGAGTTGGATATGTAAATACGGTTACTCAGTATCAAATGAACCCTACAATCGCAACAACTCTTGGAGTTCCGGCAACAGGTACACAAACCCAACAAGAATTTTTGGACACACACAATTAGTTAATAAAAAAAAGGCTCTTAAGGCAATAAATTAAATTGTTAATTTTTTGAAATTTGGTTGTTTACTTTAAAAGCTAAGTTTATATTTGTTAAAATTAAAAAAGTATGAAGAAAATAATTTTATCAGCTTTTATGCTACTAGGCTTAGCATTAAGCGCACAGGCTCAGGACATTTCAAAGAACGCACTAGGATTACGTTTAGGAGATAACGACGGTTTTGGAGGTGAAATTTCATACCAGAGAGGTCTTTCTAAAAACAACCGTTTGGAGTTAGATTTGGGCTGGAGAGACAGTAAACATGTTGATGCAGTTAAATTAGTTGGTCTATACCAATGGGTATGGAATATTGAAGGTGGATTCAACTGGTACGCTGGTGTTGGTGGTGGTATAGGAAGCTGGAGCTATAATGGACCTGGAGATCCGGATCCGGATGGTGGAATCTTCTTATTGGCTGCGGGTGATATTGGTATTGAGTACAACTTTGACGTTCCAATTCAATTATCATTAGACTTCAGACCAGAGTTATATTTTGCTGATAACAGAAATGATTTTGACGATTATGATAACTTCGGACCGGACATCGCTTTAGGTATCCGTTACCGTTTCTAATAAAACAAAAAGTCCCGAGTAATTCGGGACTTTTTTATTTTATCAGATATTCAGATTTCTTGGGTAACGAGACTATACAATAAGGATTTGTGAGTGCTGTGGTTACAAATTCCCCTTGCTTTGGAGCAATTATTTTTCTTTTAACCTGTAATTTATCTTCAACCGATTCGATGCTTTCCACACTAACGTTGTAGCCACCGGTCGTTTTTTGGCCTAAATGAAGTACCAATATGTTTGACGTTTCAAAATCAATTTTTTCAAACGAAGAACTTACTTCACTGTCCAATTGAATTCTGGAATAAAATGATTTCAGTTTTGCTTCGGAATCGATTACTTCAAATCCTTCTTTTTCATCACCGCCGTATTCACTGCTGTAAATTACTTTGAAAGTTGTATCGTTGGAATTCTTTTGCGTCATTTCTTTAGAAGAATTGCAGGATGCCAAAACCGAGACACAAATACTAAAGAACAAGGTTTTTATTTTCATACTGTTTAAGGGCTTTTAAATATAGGTTTTCATACAAAGGCATGATTTTCTGCAAATCGAACTCTTTTGCTTCTTCAAGAGCATTCTTTTTAAATCTGAGCAGGTTTTCATCATTTGACAGAATGGAAATAGCGTTTCTAGCCATATCTTCCACATCGCCTACATTACTCAGGTATCCGGAAAAACCTTGCTTGTTTACTTCCGGCAATCCTCCTGAATTACTTGAAATCACAGGAACTCCCGAAGCCATGGCTTCTAAAGCGGCCAAACCGAAACTCTCGGTTTCAGACGGTAAAAGAAATAAATCTGAATAACAAAGAATCTGACTGATCTCATGACTGTTTCCAAAAAAGATCACTTTGTCGTTAATCTTTAAATCGGCACACATTTTCTCGGCTATTTCTTTCTCAGGCCCCTCTCCCACCATCATCAGTTTGGAAGGAATCTGTTTCTGGATTTCATAAAAAATCTTGATGACGTCCGGAATGCGTTTTACCTTTCTGAAGTTACTGATATGTGTGATGATTTTCTGATCCTGGGTTGCCATCAAAGATCGATGACAAGCCGAATTCACATCGATGCTTTCCTTGTCGATTTCAATAAAATTCGGGATCACTTCTATCTCTTTTTTAATATCGAAAAGTTTATACGTATCATCCTTTAAACTCTGGGAAACCGAAGTAACATAATCCGATTTATTAATACTGAACGAAACAGCAGGCTTATAAAAAGGATGGTTTCCAACCAAAGTGATGTCGGTTCCGTGTAAGGTGGTAATCATCGGAATCCTAATACCTTCGCTTTTCAGCATTTGTTTTGCCATATAGCCGGCATAAGCATGAGGAATCGCATAATGCACGTGCAGGATTTCAATTTTATGTAATTTCACCATATCGACCAATTTACTGGAAAGTGCCAGTTCATAAGGCTGATAGTGGAATAACGGATATTCCGGAACATTAACTTCGTGGTAATGGATATTAGGATTTAAAAGCGCGAGACGCACCGGCTGACTGTAAGTAATAAAATGGATTTCGTGTCCGCGGCGTGCTAGCTCAAGGCCTAATTCTGTGGCCACTACTCCACTACCTCCAAAGGTAGGGTAACAAACGATGGCGATTTTCATTTTTTTGTTTTAAGTGGACACTAATTTACATCAAAAAAGTAAGGGTTTGCCTTACTTTTAGATAATATTAACTTTGTCTGAATCCTTTGCTCAGTGCAGTTTCATAGGTTAAGATCCAATCGGCAGGAGTCATTTTCTGCACTAATTCACCAATTAATTCAAACGGGATCTGGTCCGGTTTTTTAAATCGGATGCAACTCTTGCCCATATCCAATTTTGTTTTCACATGTTTCGGATATTCGGAAGTGAACCAATTTAATAAATCAGGATCGGAATAAATCCCCATATGATACACTGCAATAAAGTTCTTTTGGGACGCAATCCCAAGAAACGGAAGCGGTGTTTTAGGATCGCAATGATAACCCTTTGGATACAAAGAATGAGGCACAACCCAACCTAACATTCCATAACCCATACCTTCTTGAAATCCTTTAGGAAGATTTTTAATAATGGTATTTCGTAATTTCTCCATAGCCGGTTTTCTGTCATCCGGTAAGGATTCTATATATTCTTCGGGTGATTTTGCGGTAGACTGCATAGTGTAATTTTTATTCTAAAATAAGAATTAAATTAATTCATGATGGCCTGATAAATCACTTTTTGGATGTCTTCGCGAATATTATTCTTAGAAAGCTTATTCTCAGCGCTATCCGGGAAAGTTCTGTTGGATAAGAACACATAAACCAGTTCTTTTTCAGGATCGGCCCAGGCAATGGTTCCGGTAAATCCTGTGTGTCCGAAACTGGTCATCGAGGTACAGCCGCAAGTAGGTCCTTCACCGCTTAATTGTGGTTTATCGAAGCCCATACCGCGTCTGTTTCCGACATTGCAATAGGCGCAGTTGTTGAACGCATCGAAAGTCTTATCGGTGAAATATTGTTTTCCTCCGTAATTTCCTTTCTGAAGAAACAGTTGCATCATTTTGGCGACATCGACAGCATTGGCAAACAATCCGGCATGACCGCCTACTCCATCCTGCATGGCAGCACCCATATCGTGCACATAACCCTGAACAGTTGTATAACGGAAATAAGCATCTTTTTCCGTTGGCGGAATATAAGACATGTCCATTTTATGCAGCGGATTGTACATCATCGAGTGCATTCCCATCGGTTTGTAGAAGTTTTCATAACTGATTACATCCAGAGACTGATTGTGCGTTTTTTCAAGATAATCTTTTAAAATGATAAAAGTAAAATCGCTGTATTTGTATTGTTTCTTAGGCAATAATTTACTGTCGGCAATTGCTTTCATGATCGTGTCACGATAATCTTTTCTCAAAAACAGATTTTCGGAAACCTGAAGCGGGAATTCAGCAGAATACGTTTTACGGTAATACTTTTTAGAAGGATGCTTCGTGCTGTCCAAAGTTGCCTGGTAAAACGGGATCCAGGCCTGTAAACCAGCCTGATGTGCTAATAGTTCTTTTAGTGTAAGGTCTTTTTTATCCGTGTTTTGGAAAAGCGGCACCATCTGTCCTAATTTGCTTTCGAATTTCACTTTCCCTTTGTCGTACAACTGCATCATGTTAGGTAAAGTTGACAAAATCTTGGTAAGCGAGGCCAAATCATAAACATCCTGATTGTTAACCTTCGTGTCTTTTTTATAATCGTGATACCCAAACGATTTCTGATAAACGATTTTTCCTTTTCGGGCCACAAGAATCTGCATTCCGGGAGTCATTTTCCCTTCGATGGCTTTATTGGCCAAAGCATCAATCTGTGACAGGGTTTTTGCATTCATCCCAACGCTTTGCGGGGTAGCATAAGCCAACACATTGATTTTATTGGTTTTGATTCCGTCGTCAACTTTAAAGAAACTGTTTATGGAAACCGGCGTTTTTCCTTTAGCTCCGGCGGCTCCAAAAATGATTTCTGCAGCAACGGTTTGAGCAATATTATTGTTCTGATAAGCCACAACGACGTTCTCAATAGTATTGAAATCTTTAATAGGCAACAACGTATAAGGCTTTGCAAAAACAGCCAAAGTTACATTGTGGTATTTCGAAATCGAATCTAAAACTTCTAATTCTGCAGGTTTAAAATCATGCTTTTTCCAGGCACCATCGGCTTTATGGAAACCAACAATTACTTTTGAAAACTTCTTCAGGTCTTTCAGCATCAGGTGGATACTGTCGTTTTCAATTTCGGTTATCTGAGCATAGGTTTTGATTCCGTTTAAGAAAGAGTCATTTACGTCATCCCCTAATTTTACATAGGCAATGGTTTCTTTTGCCACATTAGTGATTGGAAAATTATCTTCTTCTTTTTTAAGAACCGTTACAGCACTTTCATACAACTGATAATTCAAATCCTCACATTCAGGAGCATTCAAATCTTCGTATAAGTTGTTTAAATCAATTGGTCTGTATCGGTTTAAACCGGCTTTATATTTGTATTTCAGGATTTTTTTCACAGAATGTTCCAAACGCTCATCCGTAAATAAAGTATCATTATACGCCTGACAGAATTTTTCCAAAGCAACAGGAACATTTTCTGCAAACAAAAGAACATCATTCCCTGCCAAAAAAGCTTCTAAATCGATGTCTCCCGGTTGTTTGAAATTACTCGCACCTTTCATATTTAAGGCATCTGTAAAAATCAAGCCTTTGAAATTCAGTTCTTTTTTCAGGATATTCGTTACAACATTTTCGGAAATCGATGTTGGATAGCCTTCTCTCGGCTCTATACTCGGGACATTCAAATGCGCTACCATTACACTGGCTAAGCCTTCTTTAAATAGCTTTCTGTACGGATATAATTCCACTTCATCAAGACGTCCTTTGGTGAAATTTACCGTTGGCAACGTATGATGGGAATCGGTTGACGTATCACCATGTCCAGGAAAGTGCTTACCGGTAGCGAAAATGCCTTCACTTTGGATTCCTTTCATTAAAGCCAAAGCTCTTTCAGTAACCTTTTCTTTGTTTTCCCCAAAGGAACGGTTTCCGATAATAGGATTTAACGGATTGGTATTGATGTCCAAAACCGGAGCGAAATTAAATTGCAAACCTAATCGCTTAGCTTGTTTTCCCATCTGTTTTCCCATCTTTTCGATAAGTTTCAAGTCCTGAACAGCACCAAGTGTCATGTTCCAAGGATAACGATAGGTTGAATCCAGTCGCATACTCAGTCCCCATTCTGCGTCAATTCCAACAAATAGAGGCACTTTCGATTTAGCCTGATATTTATTGGTTAATTTAGCCTGACGAACCGGCCCGCCCTGAAAGAAAATCAAACCTCCGATTTTATAATCGTCAATCAGTTTTTCAATGGATTTTACATGAACGGAATCTTTATTCGAATAGGCAGCCACCATAAACAATTGCCCTACTTTCTCCTCAAAGGTCATTTGATTGTAAATACTGTCCACCCAAGCTTTTTCAAACACTTCTTCGTATTTATCCAAAGAAATTTTTTTCTCGGTTTGGGACCAGATTAATTGAGACAGTAATAGGAATATGTAAAGGATTTTGCGCATTACTTATAGAAACGGTAAGGATTAAAAAATGTTGTTTTTAGAAAAATCGGCTGTGCCAACTCTCTTTAGCGGGAACTTCCCAAAAATCCTGCCATTCTCCAACGGTATTTACCAAATTGTTGAAAACGATGGTGTTTTCGGAAACTGCTTTTTCCTTAGCCATTTTTTTGAAATCGATTAAAGGCTTGTAGGCAATGTAATCGCCCAAACGGAAGGTTACGTTCATACGGTCAAGCATGTCCACATTGTATTTTTTCTCAAGACTTTGGATAAAGTTCACGGAAGCATCAATGGAACAACCTGTTGCATTTTGTACATTCTGGTTGATGGCGATAATTACAAATCGATTGTATTTCGTAAGAAAGGAAGCTTCAAGACCGGTACCGTGAGCGGACCAATCTTCAATGAAAACAGCGAGTGCCGCTTCTATTTCGGTTATTTCATCGTCTGTGAATTTTCTGTCGGACTGATATACCCAAATTTTTGAATCTTCCGGAAGTGTATTGAAATCTACGTACATAATTTTAAAGTAAACCACAAAAATAAGCCTTTAGAATTAGATTGTAGTACTCTTAAAACTATTTTAGCATAAAAAAATAAACCATCACGTATAATAACATGATGGTTTATCGCCACAATTATTAACCCCTTAATAATATAACTAACCTAAAAATAACTAACTCCTAATCCCTGATTGCCAAAACAATCCACTTTGAATTGGCTCCGTCGTAAACTAAATCCACTGTTCCAATTCCGGAAGTTGATGTCGATGCTCCAATAGTATCAATTCTATTTGCCGGAACTGACGACATCATATGGTCCATTTTCATGTTAACCGGTGAGGAATTGTATAAAACTATATGTCTTCCGTCCACACCACCTTGTATTCCTCTTATTGAAAAATTTTGAGTAGAACCGTATAACCTGAAAACCACAACTCCGTCATTGGCTCCGCTTAAATCTAAATTCAAATTATCAAAAACAAAATTTGAAGTTGGTGTTGTCATTTTTACTGCTGCAACTTTATAGACAGAATTGTCTCCATCTCCAGCACTTAAAACATTATTAACTAAACTCAAATTTGGTCCGATAGTAACATCGGATACTATTCCTTGTGTACACGTACCTGTCAACTTAGTTGTAGTGGTAGTGTTGTTAGTATTTGTAACCCGCATTGTTCCGTTTACATGTAATGTAGACAGCGGATTGGTTGTTCCTACTCCAACTTGCGCATAGCTATGTTGGAAGAACAGTAATATAGCCACACATACTGCTCTTAGTGCGTAATTTTTTTCCATTTGACCCCTTGTTTTTTAATTCTAGAACTAAGTTACTTCATCGGTACACTTCTGTTAAAATAATCCGTTGAAATGCTATAAAATTTGTTTAAAAACATCAGAATCGATAAAAAAACACTTAAAATCGATGAAAATATTCAATAAAAAAAGCCAGGCTGTAAACCCGGCTTTTCATTTATTTCTTTTTGATTTCCTGAAGTACTTTATAATACTTGTAATCTTTCAGTTTAGGATCGTAAAACTCTTCTTCGAAATATTTAAGCTCTACGCTGTCGTTCTTTTTCAGTTTGTCATTTATGAGCAAATCTGCACCTTCAAAAGGCAATAAAAAGATAAAATTGTGAATCCTTTTGGATGAATCTTCAATGGAAAGCGTAAGAAACTGATCTTTTTTGATGCTGATTACTTTACCCAGAAGAGACGGCGTGAATACTTCTTCGGTTTTATCTCCTTCAGCATTCTCGCTGTTTTCTATGTAACTGCTGATGAAAGTTTTGAAAGTGTCCGGACATTCGGTTACCATTTTCATACCAACTTCTTCACCTAATTTGGCAGCCATTTCATTGTTTCCAATGACTTTGCCCACCATTTTTTCACTAAGTTCTAAATTCTCGGTGTATTTTTTAAGGATACACATTCCGAGTTCGGCCTGAACATCAGCTTTGGTATTAAGATTAGCTGCCTGTTTGCTCTTGATGCATTCGCAGGCTTCTTTTGCCAGCATTTTTAAATATTGCTCACGATCCATTTCCTGTGCGTAAGAAACAGTTATGAAGCATAAAAAGAATAACTTAAAAAAGTTTTTCATTATAAATCCTGTGCGTTAGCAATTAATTCAGCTACATCCAATACTTTTATGGCACCTTCTTTTTCTTTGAATTTAATACCATCCGTTAACATGGTATTACAGAAAGGACATCCTGCAGCAATGATCTCCGGTTGGGTTTCCAAAGCGTCTTCTGTTCTTTCCACGTTTACGTCTTTGTTTCCTTTTTCAGGCTCTTTAAACATTTGTGCTCCTCCTGCTCCACAACAAAGACCGTTTCTTTTAGAGCGTTTCATCTCTACCAATTCTGCGTCTAATTTCTGGATCAGTTCACGTGGTGCTTCATAAACATTATTAGCTCTTCCTAAATAACATGGATCATGGAAAGTGATTCGTTTTCCTTTGAATTGCCCTCCTTCGATAGAAAGCCTTCCATCGTCCAATAGCGATTTTAAAAATTCGGTATGGTGAACCACTTCGTATTTTCCGCCTAATTCCGGATATTCATTTTTTATGGTATTGAAACAGTGCGGACAAGCCGTTACAATCTTTTTTACTTCGTAAGCATTCATTACTTCGATGTTTGTCATCGCCTGCATCTGAAATAAAAATTCGTTTCCTGCACGTTTGGCCGGATCTCCTGTACAACTTTCTTCAGTTCCCAAAACCGCGAACGGAACATTGGCCTGATTTAAAAGTTTTACAAATGCTTTCGTGATTTTTTTAGCTCTATCATCAAAACTACCTGAACAACCCACCCAAAATAAAACTTCCGGTTGTTTACCCTGGGCCATCATTTCGGCCATTGTAGGTACTGTTAAATTTGCTGACATATCTTTTTATATTAGTTGCAAAATTGCAGAGAAACAAAGTTGCAAAGTTTTTAGTTTACTTATTATAATTATGCTTCGTCTTTCCAGTTCAAACGGTCCATTTGGTTGTACTGCCAAGGGGCTCCATTGTTCTCGATGTTAGTCATCATATTGTTTAATTCAGTTGGCGCGGCACTTTGCTCCATAACTAAATAACGTCTCATATCCATAATGATGGAAAGCGGACTGATGTTTACCGGACATTCTTCCACACATGCGTTACATGAGGTACATGCCCATAATTCTTCCGGAGTGATATAATCGTTTAAAAGCGATTTTCCGTCCGGTACAAATACACCTTTGTTTTGGTCAATGTTTTTACCCACTTCTTCCAAACGGTCACGGGTATCCATCATGATTTTACGTGGCGATAACATTTTACCGGTTTGATTGGCCGGACATGAAGAAGTACAACGACCACACTCGGTACAAGTATAAGCATTCATTAACTGAACCCAGTTTAAATCCTGAACATCGCTTGCTCCGAATTTAGCCGGAGTAGCATCTGCATCAGGCGCCGGGGCTGCGAAAGGATCGGCGTTTGGATCCATCATCAGTTTAACTTCATTGGTAACAGATTCTAAGTTGTCGAATTGCCCCTGAGGTTTTAAGTTCGCGAAATACGTATTCGGGAACGCCAATAAGATGTGTAAATGTTTTGAATAATATAAATAGTTCAGGAACACTAAAATACCACAGATGTGTAACCACCATATAGCTCTTTCCATCATTTCAACCACATGATTGTCCATTCCGTCGAAAAACGGTGCAATATATTGTGAAATAGGAAACGCTCCCGCCTGATTGTAATGTCCGAAACCACCCGGAACTTGCTGTAAATGGAAATCGGCAGCATTCATGAAGAGGAACAATAACATCAATACAGTCTCGAAATAAAGAATGTAGTTGGCATCGTTTCTTGGCCATCCTTTCAAATCGCCGTGGATGAAACGCTTTAGTTTTACAATGTTTCTTCTGATCCAGAAGGTAACCACCGCTACGATAACCAACAAGGCAAGGATTTCAAAAGAACCGATCAGGAAATCGTAAAAACCTCCTAAGAAAGAAAACACGCGGTGGGTTCCGAAAAGTCCGTCAATTACAATTTCTAAAACTTCTATGTTGATGATAACGAAGCCGATATAAACGAATATATGAAGTATCCCTGCAATAGGTCTTCTAACCATTTTAGATTGTCCTAAAGCAATCATGGTCATGTTTTTCCAACGCTCAGAAGGATTATCGGAACGATCAACTTTTTGACCAAGCTTAATGTTTCGGATTAGTTTCTTTACGTTTTGAGCGAAATACCCTCCTCCTAAAATAAGGATTACTGCAAATAAAATATTTGGTAGAATACTCATATGGCTGGTTTAAATAGTTCTATTTTTTTGGTTGTGCTTGCGAATCTGTTTTTGGCGCAGTATATGGTTTCTCTTTTTTTCCAAAAAGGGATACATTAATATAACGCGTTGGGTGAAGTCTTAAATCCTCTAAAAGCAACTCCATTTCTTTTGATGCTTTTGAAAGATTATTGTACATCGCCTCGTCTTTCATTAATTTGCCCATGGTTCCTTTTCCGGATTCCATGTCGGCCATTAATTTGTTTACGTTTGCTAACGTTTTTTCTAAATTCTCAACGGTTTTGCCTAATTGTGCTTTTTCCAGATCATCTGAAATTTTGGCAAAGTTTCCGGTTGTTTTATCAAGATTGGTTACAACGCTTCCGATTTTCTCCTTGTTTTCAATCATTACTTTGTCCAGATTAGCAGAAACAGAACTGAAACTTGTCATCGTTTTGTTTAACTCGGCTACTGTCTTTTTTAAGTTCGATTTGGTATTGGCGTCCAGAACATCGTTTAAATTGGAAATCAAAGCATCTGCATTTTGCAGCACTTTATCAAGCTTTTCCTGAATCGGTGCAAGGTTTTTTTCTAACGAAGCCGTTAATCCCAATTTAACTTCTGATTGAAGAAAATCCCCGGTTTGGGCAAAAGTCTTATCATTAAAGTTAGGATTGATACTGATTTGTTTTCCACCAATAAACCCAGGCTCGTAAATACTTGCCGTACTCGATTTTGAAACCGGGAAATCATTGTTCATTTGGATTTCCACCAAAAGTTTTCCTGTATTTTCCTGAATGGTGATCTGATTTACCTTCCCTACCGTTAATCCGTTAATAGTAACGGGTGCCGATGGAGCCAGTCCTTCCACATTGTCATAAACAACGTAAAACTTTCTTGAATTGTCAAATAGGTTTTTTCCTTTCAGAAAACTGTATCCCCAAAAAAACAATAAAATGGAACTAATAACTAAAACGGCTGTTTTTACTTCTCTAGTAATTTTCAAAATCAATATATTTTTAAAACAAAATTAAAACAAAATAGTTTAGAATGGTTTTATATTATCGTAAAGCATCCTTTACAGACATTTTTTTACCATTCTTGTATGCTACGATAAAAGCAGACGTATAGCCTTTTGCTTTGGCAGCTTCCAAATCCTTCTTGGATTCGTTGTAGTCGTTGGTGTTTCCATAGAAATATTTATTGACACTTCCCTCTTCCACAGAAATATTGTCAAGTCCGTTAAAGTTGAAAGGTTTTAACTCCATTTTTTTAGCACTCGCGGAAATCTGTACCTTAAATACAATCCCTTTTGAGTTTACAGCATTAGGGGAATTGTTTGCCTTTGGCGTATTAACTTTTGGGGTATCAACTACTTTTTTCGGCTCCGGCGCAACGTATTCTTCAGTTCCCGGAACAAAATATTCTCTTTTATAATCTAAAATAGCATTCGCGATTCCTTCGGCGATTTTCATCTGGCCTTCTTCGGAACTTAAAAATGCTCCTTCTTCCCTGTTGGAAACAAACCCCATTTCTATAAGGATACGTGGCATATAGATTTTTCTTAAAACCAGGAATCCTGCCTGTTTAACCCCTCTGTTTTTTCTGCCTACATTTGAATCAAACTGTTCCTGAATTCCGGCGGCCAACTCAATACTTTGATCAAGGTATTGTTCCTGAATAACGGTCATACCGATAACAGATTCCGGTGAATTAGGATCGTAACCGTCGTATTTCACTTTATAGTCTTTCTCTAAAGTAACTACCTCATTCTCTTTTCGTGCCACTTCAAGATTGGCAGCGTTTCGCGTAACCCCCATTACATAGGTTTCAGAACCGCTGGCTGCGGTATTCTTGTTGGCATTACAGTGAATGGAAACGAAAATATCCGCTTTGGATTTATTGGCGATATCCGCACGTTCGTCCAAAGGAATGAAAACATCTGATTTTCTTGTATAAATAACCACGGTTCCAGGATCTTTTTCCAGAAGCTGTCCTACTTTAAGCACAACGTTTAAAGCATTATTTTTTTCCACATGACCGTGATAGGTTGCCCCAAAATCGTTCCCTCCGTGACCGGCATCGAGAACCACACGGAATTTTGCGTTGTTCTGACTGAACGATGCTCCTGCGCTGAGCAACAGTGTCAATAAAGTTACTTTAAAAAAATTATTCATTTTCATACCCCTTTTTATATTGTTTAATTATCGGAAGAAGTCACGATAAAAGCCGATTTATAGCCTTTATTTCTGGCGACTGCCAATAGTTTCTCACATTCTGAATTGTTTTTTACACTTCCGTAAAAATATTTATAAAACCCATTTTCATAGGTCCTGGTAATGTTTTTTAATCCTTTAAAATTAGACGGAATAGTATCCAGTTTCTTTTTGCCTGTACCGATCTGCACTTTATAGACCGATTTGCCTACCGCCTTGTTTTTGTCATTTAAATTTACAACTTCTTTTGCATTCTCTTGCAGGATAGTACTGTAATCTGAAGCCGAGAAATATTCATTCTTGAATTGTACTATAGATTCCGCTATTGCCTTTGCCAATTCCTGTTTCCCTTTTTCTGATCCTAAATACCGCGCCTCATTTTTGTTTGACAGAAAGCCTAGCTCAATTAATACTCCCGGCATACAGGTAGCATCCAAAACCCATAGTGGTTGCTGGCTAACTCCTTTATTCTTTCTGTTCAGCTTATTACCAAACTTATTCTGAATTGAACTTGCAAAATCTATGCTAGATTTTAATTGCTCTTCCTGCAAAATCTTTAATCCGATTAACGTTTCAGGGTTATTTGGATTAAATCCTTTATAATTTTTCTTGTAATTGGCCTCCTGAAAAATTACCGCATTTTCTGTTTTTGCTATCTCTAAGTTGGTGGAAGTTCGCGATATACCCATAACCAATGTCAGCGATCCATATGGTTTGGAAGAAGTTGATGAATTACAATGTACCGAAACAAACAGGTTTGCTTTGGCTTTATTTGCTTTATCGGCTCTTTCACGCAATTCCACAAACTCATCCGTTTTTCTTGAATAAAGGATATCGATATCGTTGTTTTTGTCCAGGATCTCACCAATACGCAACACAACATCCAGCGCCACATCTTTTTCCTTCAGGCCATTTTTGATAGCTCCGAAATCTTTTCCGCCATGACCTGCATCCAAAACAACTTTAAAGTTTGATTTAGACTGCGACAGCAGAAAATTAGACGATAACAATATGAATATGTATAAATATAATTTAACTTTATCTGGCATATAAGAGTTAAAAATTTACAAAGGTTATAATTTTACTAAATGCTTATTTTTGACAAAAAATATATGTAAGTTTGAACCGTCAAAAATTAAGCCAGATTTTTACAAAAATAGTATTAAAAGCGTTGCGTACAAACTTATTTCATATCGTTTTATTATCAATTTTCCTGACACTCGGGAATTTGAAATCGTACTCCCAGGAAAATCCAAAAAAAAACGTATCGATATCTGCTGAAAAAGAGAAAGATAGCGTAAATATCGGCATTGTGGATGTGGCAAAGATCCAGGATTCGGTGAAGACAGATTCAGTCAAAAAAAAGAAACCTATTTTAGAAGGAATTGTAAAGAGGAAGGCCGTTGATTACGAAAAAATCGATCAGAAGAAAAAACGCTTAACCTTATACAATCAGGCAGAATTATATTATAAAGACTTCGAACTGAAATCCGGAATCATTGTTTTCGACTATGAAAAGAATGAAGTTTACGCCGGAAGGATACGGGACAGTTTGGGAAATTTATCTCAAAACCCTGTTTTTAAGCAAGGGGCTAACATAATCGAACCGGATTCCATTCGCTTTAATACCAAAACCAAGAAAGCACTTGTATGGAATTCGAGAACCGAGCAACAAGATTTCAAGATTAAAGCCGAAATAAGTAAACGTGAAAATGACTCTGTCTATTTCATGAAAAATGCGCGTTTTACAACTTCAACAAATATTGACCATCCGGAGTATTATTTTTTAGCGCGAAAAATCAAATTCGTTCCCGGTAAAAAAGTAGTTGTAGGCCTGACCAATTTGGTTATTGAAGATGTACCTACCCCGCTTGGATTGCCGTTTGCTTACTTCCCGATGAGCGAAAAATCGGTTTCGGGTTTTATCATACCGACCTTTGGGGACACCAGACAGCGTGGGTATTTCCTTCAGAACGGAGGATATTATTTTGCGTTGAGCGATTATTACGATTTAACCATTTTAGGGGATTATTACACCAACGGAAGCCATGCCCTGCGATTTGAAAGCAGTTATGCCAAACGCTATCGTTTTAACGGACGTGTGAACCTTCGCTTTGAAAATCAGATTTTCAGTGAAAAAGGGTTTCCGGATTATTCAAAATCTAGACAATACAACATTCAGTGGTCACACACGCAGGATCCGAAAGCAAATCCGAATTCAAGATTTTCGGCATCCGTTAACCTTGGTAGCAGCCAGTATTTCAGACAATCGATAAATCAGACGAACATCGGTTCTTCAATAAACAACAATTTAAGCTCCTCGATTTCATATGCCAAAACCTTTCAGACGGTTCCGCAGGTTAATATGTCATTGACAGCTACACATTCTCAAAATACCAATTCAGAACAAATCGATATGACTTTGCCTACCCTTCAGGCAAGTGTTGACCGTATTTTTCCATTTGCTCCTAAAAGCGGTGTAAAAAAAGGTATTATTGATAATCTAAATTTTCAATATAATCTAAGAGGAGAAAACAGAATCCGTACGACAGATTCACTTTTCTTCAAATCGGAAATGTTCAGAGATGCCAAAAACGGTTTCCAGCACAGCATTCCGATCAGTACGAATTTTAAGGTTTTCAAATATTTGAGTGTTTCCACAGGTGTTACTTATAATGAAACCTGGTATTTTAAAACTATCAGAAAAGGGTTTGATACCGGTACTAATTCCGTTCAGACGAAAGAAGTAAACGGTTTTGATACCTTCAGGACTTACAATTTTAATGCTAATTTAGGAACAACCATTTATGGTACTTTCAATTTTGGCGATGATAAAAAGATCCAGGCTATTCGTCACGTCATGCGTCCGGGAGTTTCTTACGGCTATACCCCTAGTTTTGATCAGTATTACGAAACGTATGCATTAGATGCAACCGGTACAACTTATGCTGAATATACCCGATTCGATAACGGTATTTTCGGAGCTCCGGGAAAAAATTACTCGAACAACGTTGGGATGTCAATAAGCAATACTTTTGAAGCTAAAGTCCGTGATAAAGACGAAACCAAAACCGAACCGAGAAAAATAACACTTCTTAATAACCTTAATTTTTCTACCAGTTATAACGTTGCCGCAGATTCCTTACCATGGTCACCTGTGAGGGTTACAGGGGGAACAAATCTGTTCAAGGAGAAGATGAATGTTAATTTCGGGGCAACATTGGATCCCTACGCAATTGATAACAGCGGAAGAAGAATCGATAAATGGAATATCGACAACGGTGGAAGCCTTTTCAGAATGACCACTGCCAATATTACGGTGAATTACTCCATTGCTAGCAGTGAGCTGGAAGGAAAAAAGACTAACGCTCAAGATCAGACAGCCATGAATGGCGGCCGTAACGATGACCTTTTTGGACGTGGTGTGGATTTAAGCGACCAAAGACAAAGTCTTTTTGATAAAAAGGATGAAGATGGCGAAGAAGAAAAAACAGAATTCTACAGCCTGAAAATCCCTTGGGATTTGCGTTTGGCCTACTCCCTTACCTTTTCAAACAATAACCGTGAAAGCAAAATAGTAAGTAACTCCATAATGATGTCCGGAAATATCGAGATGACACCAAGATGGAAAATGGGGTTTGCTTCCGGATATGATTTTGTGAACAAAGGAGTAACGTTTACCCAACTTCGTTTTGAACGTGATTTGTTAAGCTGGCGAATGGATTTTAACTGGGTGCCGATCGGTACTTACACCTCTTGGGGCTTCTTCATCGGAATCAAATCTTCGGCACTTAGTGATATCAAGTGGGATAAGAGAAGTTTACCGGACAGACGTTTGAGATAGATTTAGAGGAAAGAACCAAGAAAATAGACTATAACCTATTAGCGATATGAAAAAAATTATTTTTACAGAGAAAGCACCTGCTCCTATCGGCCCATATAATCAGGCTGTATTAGTTGGCAACACGTTATACACTTCCGGACAAATTGCCATTAACCCTGAAAACGGAGAATTGGTTCTGGAGAATATCGAAGTGGAAACCAAACAGGTAATGGAGAATATGAAAGCTGTTTTGGAAGCTGCGGATATGACTTTTGAAAACGTATTCAAGACCACGATTTTCATCAGCGACATGAATGACTTTGCTAAAATAAACGGTGTTTACGGAAGCTACTTTGACGAAAAAACCGCTCCGGCACGCGAAACGGTTCAGGTGGCTTGTTTGCCTAAAAACGTAAATGTTGAAATATCGATGATTGCTGTTAAATAGCAATCGCTTTCAATAAAAGTTCTGCAGTAGCCTGATTGGTGGCCAGCGGAACATTATGAACATCACACACCCTTATGAGCATGTTAATATCAGGTTCATGAGGGTGTTTTGCTAAAGGATCTTTGAAGAACAAAACCATATTGCACTTCCCTTCCGCTACCCTGGCAGCAATCTGAGCATCACCTCCTAAGGGGCCGGAAAGCATCTTCATCACTTTAAAACCGGCATTTTCTGCCTTTCCTCCCGTTGTCCCGGTGGCAATTAAAGTAATGTTTTCCGAAAGCAGAAAATCTTTATGCTGATTCAGGAACTGAACCAGATCGGCTTTCATACCGTCGTGTGCAATAATAGCTATTTCCATTTTAAACAGATACTGAGTGATAATGAATTAAGCCGTCAATCGGTTTTCTGAATACGTTTCCTAATTTCATACCGTTTTTGGTTAACACCATATCAAGTTCCTCTTTTAAATAATAAGCGATAGAACCGATAAAATGAACCGGAACTTCTTTGCAGTTCTCAAACTGTTTGATATAAAGATCCACGAAATTCTGCATATCGTTCAAAACGATTTTCTGAATGAATTCATGCTCTTTATGTTGTATCAGAAATTTAGCGAATGTCGCCAGATAAGCATTCGGGTTTGGAACTTTGTATAAGTTGTGTTTAATGGCATCGGCATCCAAATCGTATTCTTTTTCAAAAACTTCGGCCAGTTCTTTTGGCATCGTATTGAAATAATAGGCACGGATCAAATGACGGCCAAACTGGTTTCCGCTGCAATCATCCATGGCCAGATAGCCTAAGGACTGAACTTTTTGATGTAACTCATGTCCGTCAAAGTAACTGCAATTTGAACCCGTTCCTAAAATGGAAACAATTGCCTTCTCTCCTCTTGGTGTGGTAGCGAAAACAGCCGCGTAAGTATCTTCTTTTACTTCGATTTGAGCATTCAGAAACAATTCATGCAGTATGTCGGAAAGATGGTTTTTCATGCGATCCGTTCCGCAGCCGGCGCCATAGAAATAAAGCTCTTTTACGATATCTTTATTCTGAACAATGTCAAAACGATCATTGATACGATTGATTACTTCTTCTTTGGTAAGCACTTCCGGGTTTAATCCTAAAGTGCTGGTGGTAAACTGGATGTTTCCGTTGTCATCCATTGCAATCCAATCGGCTTTGGTGGAGCCACTGTCAACTATTAATTTCATTTGTGTGTTGTTTATAAAAAAATCCCGACGGATATCGGGATTCAGTAAAAATACTCTTTTTTTATAAATTGGCAATATGCACCGATAAATCAATCAGTTTGGAGGAATAACCGTATTCGTTATCATACCAGGCCACTATTTTATAAAAAGTCGAATTCAGACCGATTCCGGCTTTAGCATCGATGGTACAGGTATGCGAATCAGATACAAAATCCTGTGAAACCACATCATCATCCGTAAACGACATAATACCTTTCATTGTAGTTTCAGAAGCGTTTTTCAATACTTCCATGATTTCATCGTATGAAGTTGATTTTTTCAGTTTTACCGTTAAATCCACTACGGAAACATCAGCAACGGGAACACGCATGGACATTCCTGTCAATTTCCCTTCCAAAGACGGAATTACTTTTGTAACCGCTTTAGCAGCGCCGGTAGATGCGGGAATGATGTTTAACAAAGCTGCACGTCCGCCACGGAAATCTCTTCTGGATGGCCCGTCTACGGTTAATTGTGTTGCTGTTGTTGCGTGAATGGTTGTCATTAAACCTTCAACAATTTCGAAATTATCGTGTAATACTTTTGCCAAAGGCGCTAAACAGTTTGTGGTGCAGGACGCATTAGAAACAATCACATCGGAAGGCTTCACTTTATCATGGTTTACGCCCATTACAAATGTTGGCGCATCGTTGGAAGGTGCTGAAATAACAACTTTCTTTGCTCCTCCTTTGATGTGTCCGTAAGCCGTTTCTACTGTGGTGAAAAAACCGGTACATTCCGCAACCACATCAACGCCTACAGCATCCCATTTTAAGACCGACGGATCTTTCTCCGCCGTCACGCGGATCATTTTATCGTTAACATATAACTGACCGTCTTTCACTTCTACTTTTCCGTCAAAACGTCCGTGAACCGAATCATATTTCAGCAGATACGCCAAGTGATCCACTTCAAGCAAATCGTTGATGGCCACTACTTCTACATTATTTCTTTTGATACTTTCCCTGAATACAATTCTTCCGATTCTTCCGAATCCGTTGATTCCTAATTTTACTTTCGTCATTTTTCTACTTTGCTTTATGCAGTAAGCAATATGCCTTAGGCTTTTTCCAACTGCTTTAATTCAACATTCTAAATTCCTATTCTCTATATTCTTTCTTCTTGACTCTTGTTTCTATGTCGACATGATGTCTGATACTCTCAACAATTCCTCATCAATTTTCGATTTGCCTTTAACCGCATTTTCTAATGGAGTCAAAACGATTTTATCTGCAATAAGTCCTACCATATAATTGGATTTACCTTCTAAGATCGATTCAACGGCCCTAACACCCAATCTAGAAGCCAAAACCCTGTCGAAGCAGGAAGGTGATCCGCCGCGCTGCATATGTCCGAGAACGGATACGCGAACATCATATTCCGGCATGTTTTCTTCTACGTAATCGCGCAGTTCAAATACATTTTTACCGATTTTATCTCCTTCTGAAACTACTACTATACTTGAGGATTTACCCGATAATTTACTTCTACGCAAGGATTCCAGAAGTCTGTCCAAACCAAGATCTTCTTCAGGGATGAGGATTTCCTCCGCTCCAGCACCGATTCCTGCATTCAGGGCGATATGGCCTGCATCACGTCCCATCACTTCTACAAAAAACAATCGATTGTGGGAATTGGCCGTATCACGGATTTTATCGATGGCTTCCACTACAGTGTTCAAAGCGGTGTCGTAGCCCAAAGTATAAGTGGTGCCGAAAATATCGTTGTCAATAGTACCCGGAATTCCCATTACCGGAAATCCGTATTCTTTGTTGAAAATCATGCCGCCGGTAAAACTTCCGTCGCCACCTATAATAACCAAAGCATCAACCTGTGATTTTTTTAGGCTCTCAAAGGCTTTTTTTCGTCCTTCTGGAGTTTTGAATTCCATGGAACGTGCTGATTTTAAAATTGTTCCGCCTTTGTTGACAATGTTTTTTACAGTTCTTGGCCCCATTTCCACTATATCGCCTTCGATCATTCCTTCAAAACCTCTGTAAATCCCCATGCATTCAATATTGTGATAGGCACAGGTTCTTACCACGGCCCTGATGGCGGCGTTCATTCCCGGTGCATCTCCTCCTGATGTGAGCACACCAATTCTCTTAATGTTATGCAACATAAATTTTAATTTATATTATAAATTTAAGAATACGACACGAAAAATCTTATAAGATAAAGATATTTAATTCTTTCTTAATCAAATAAAATAATCGCTAAAGAAGTGTTGTTGTTTGTGTGTGTTGTGGCTGTCGCAGTTAATCGACCTCAGGAATTGCTTGCGTTTCTTTCTTAGGTGCCTCACCTTTCCTGTTTTTTTTATCGATAAATTTAATAAATTCCGGTGACAAATCCGAATCCGGTAGCTGATCTGTCGGATTATTATTTTCTTTTTCGGCTTCTTTGTTTAAAATTTTGCGGATCAATTCTTTAAAAGTATCGAAATCTACCTGATAGGTCAAACCTACACCTTGTGTATAACCAATGCCTTCCCCAATGTAGTTGATGTCGTTTTCACGGTTGAAAACACGGGCTTTCAAAGTTCCGTCCTGGTTTAAACGAAGTTGAAGTTCCACATCACCGACAATAACGGATTCTGTAGTTCCGCCAACCGGCACACCCAATTTACCATTGATGGTGATTTTTTCATTGATCTGAGTGGATAAGGTAACGCCAACACGTCCCCCGCTATTTTCCAACAAAGGATTTCTTTCGGCCTGAACATAATTCAGATTAACTTTGAATTTATCATCATCACCTGAAAATATATCAGTAAACAAACTTCCTGCACGCTCAAATAAAGTACCATAAACGGTATTCGATGCGTTTTCAGGTGTTAGGAAACCACCTCCGGAAAGCAAGGCAATGGCCTGTGTCTGACGGACATCCTTATCACTTAATTTATATTCAATTTCGGATTTCAATACAGAGCTTACCGTAGGGAATTCAATCCTGAAATCCGGTTCCGGATTGCTTAGATTTCCGTTAATGGAAATTACCACTTCCGTAGGCACTTTTTTATTGAACGACGGATTGTCTAAAATAACAGCAGGATTAGACTCCGTTTTATAAACCGCTTCTAAGTTTAATGCAGCATTTAGCGGATCACCGTCCCAACGAATGGTCCCATATTCTTTTACCTTGAATTTTTTATCAATTAAACCGTAGTTTTTAAAGTTATATTCTCCTGAATACACCTGGAAATCCCCAACCATATTGAATTTACCCAAGGTGTTTATTTCCATATTGATGGTTCCGTTTCCTCTTCCTTTCATGGCGTGGCCGGTATTTCGGTCCAGGATGATTTCAATTTCCGCATCCGGTGTAATGCTGAAGTCAAAATCCAGTTCGATTCCTCTGTAGTTTTTAAATTGCTTAATGCCCTTTTTCTCTTTGTTCAGTTTTTCTTCAGCAGTAACAAAATGGATAAACGAATTATTACCGATACCCTGAGCATCATTAAGCGGAATTTTAATGGAAGTTCCTTTGTTCGAACTGGCATCCATTTTCACAACCAATGCGTTGGTTGGTCCTGAAATATTAGCTTCCCCTTTAATAAAAGCGATTCCATAATACAAAGCATCATCACTGTCTTTAGTGTCCAGCGCCAACATATTTTCAGATTTAACATCTAAATCCAGGTACCAGTCTTTTAGCTTATTATGTCTAACACTTCCGTTTAAATGTCCGGAGGTTTTATACTTCGTATCCGTGATTTTGATGTTTCTGAAAAGGAACTGATGCTCGGTTACATCTACAATGGCATTCGGTTCCATTACAAAATCTACTCCTAAATAGGGCACCGTCATACCGGCATCATTCAGATATAACCTTCCGTCAATTTCAGGATCGGACATAGTTCCCACGATCGAAGCCTGTCCGGTGGCAAATCCTCTCACATCTTTGAAAATGGTTCCCAAGAGCGGTCCAAATGCGCCGATATTAAATTTTGAAAAATTCGTTTCCAGTGACAATAAACTTTGTTTATCAACCACTTCGATATTTCCTTTTAAATTGAAGCTTTCCGCATTTTCGTTTTCAATGGTTGAATACACGTTGAATTTCCTGAAGGAATTATCACCGGTAACCTTTAAATCCATGTTACCCAGTTTATAATCGTTGATTTTCAGGGAATCGATAGTTACTTCGGAGGTTGGCTGGAAAATATCGTTATCCTGTTTGAAATCAACTTTTCCGTTTAAATTACCGGCAAAAGACATGTTCGTGAGCGATGGCGTGACTTTGGCCAAATCCACATTGTCAAAAGTAAGATGGATGTCTTTGTATTTTTTCCCTTTTAAAATTCCGGAAAGTTCCATTTTCTGGCCGTTATGCGACAATCCTATTTTTTCTATGTTGAAATCCGTCAGTTTTTTGTTGAAAACCACTTTGTTGTCCTTGGAATCGTTTTCATTTAAAAACCACAGGTAATTTTTAAAATTCACTTCCGATTTTTTCAATCCAACTACAGATCGGTTTTCTTCATCAATAGTGTGGTACAGATTCAGGTTATAGAAATCCTGATTCTTCTCACCTCCTTTGAACTCCGAACGTACAAAAAGCGTATCGTTCATCGTTACGTTGATCAGGCTGAAATCAGAAATTTTATAATTCTTGTTTTTGATGCTGTCTAACTCGATGAAAGCATTGTACAAAGGATTCTTGTTGTCAATCTGAACATTGATATTATCAAAAGTATTGTTATAAGCCTTTACATTCGGGGAAGTGAAATTCATTTTGAAGTTTCCTTCATCGGCATTGATTTTCCCGCGTAAAACGGTATTTTCGGCAACCGTGATGTTCGGATTAAAGATTTCGATGATCTTGTTGTAAATAACAAAATCAAAATCTAGGAATTGCCCTGGTTTAAGTTTATTTGGCGAATAGTTGGCGTATAAACTTCCTAAGGCATTCTCAACGATATCCTCTACTTGTCTTACCTGGAACTTACCTACAACTTTACCCTGAATGATATCCGGAGAATTGATGGTTATTGTTCTCACACGTTGGGCATCAAACGTAGATTCCACCTGGAAATCATCAAAGAAATAATTGTCTTTCGAGTTTTGGTAAGCCGCATTGGACACATCTAGTCTACCGTCGATATCATCGATTGTATTTCCTTTTGCTTTGAAACTCAGGTTTCCTTTGAAAATAGCAATGGAATCCTTTTTCATGAAGTTCAGCAAATGTAAATCCGCATAATCAATATTCGCCTGAAAATCATAGTTTTTAACCGTCGAACTTAAATCCACCAAACCGTTGAAATCCATCTTCAGGTTCGGATCGTTACTGTTGAAATATCCTTTAAAATAAGGCATTTTCAGTTTACCGTCAACCGTAATGTTCTGATACGTATAGCCGTTGTATGTGAAATCGTGGATCTGGCCTTTTACGGAAGTGTCCAGGAATTTTTTATTAAACCCTTTTCCGTCTACTTCTAAATCCAATGTTGTGCGGTCAATACTTTTCTGATCCGTAAGATGACCGATATCGAAATTCTGAAGGGAAATGGTTCCTTTATAAGAAGCGTTATTGATGTTGTTGATGTTGGTCATGGAAAGTTTCGAATCCAATTCCCCAAGTGAGGTCATCATATAAACATCGGCATTGATATAGGTTTTGGTAAGCTCAACATCACCTATTAAATCTACCTTGCCTAATTTCTTTAGTGTCTGTGGTAATTTTTTACCTAAAATTCTAGGCAGAATAGCACTCAGATTATCATAATTGGAAGTAACTCTGTCAAAATTTCCGTTCATGTAAAATTCCCCTTTTTTATTGAAAAGGTTTTTGAAGTTTACTTTACCGATAATTTCAGACTGGTTCTTATCTACTAATTTCAGATTGTGCAAAACGAAGTTGTTCAGCGTTCCTTTTGCGTGGGTTTTCAGAAAGAATCGCTGCTCTTTACCGAATTCGTTGTAAAAGAAATTCAGTTCATTGGAAGAAACCGAAGCCTTTTCCATATCTACATCGAAAACAACTTTATTATTGAAATCCGTAAAATCTTTTGGATTATATTTAAGTGTCACATCACCGAACATGGTAGATTCAGCTGTATTCAGCTCCATTTTCTTAAGAATGATGTTCTTTTTGGTATAGGTGAAATCAGACGACAGGTTTTCAACAACCAAACCCCTGTGGTCCTTTAACGATAATTTGTTGATCAGCGTTGTCACATTCGGCCCTTTAATATAAAAGTCCTCCAGTTCTCCATTCAGATTCGTGAAATCAAGCACTTTGTGTATTTTAAGGTTTTCGTCAATTAATCTGAAACGGCTGTTAGTTACATATAAATCGTCTGCTTTAAGACGGAATTTCCCTGAACCCGGTTTACCTGTATCAAAAGCAGCAACAAACAAGTCAAGATTCGTTTTGGTTTCGCCTTTGTATTTTTTCAGCTTAAAATTAAAACCGTCCATTCGGGCTTCTCCAAAAAATAAATGTGAATCTTTGATTTCCTTAAAACTGAGAATGTTTGTTTGCAATCGTTTTACAAAGAAAAGCGTGTCTTTATGGTGATCGGCTACATAAATGCCTTTCAGTTTAACCCCACCGAAAACGGAAATGGCTACTTTATCTATTTTAATGTTGGTTCCGTAGTCTTTATTGATGCTTTCCGTAGCATATTCGGCTATTTTAGTCTGAACTACAGGTAAAGAAAGTGCCACCCCTAAAAGTAATAGCAGGAGAATAATCGCCAGTAAGGTTCGGAGCAGTATTTTTCTAAATTTTTTGATACCCGTAGTATTTATATTAATTTTGTCGGAGTGACTGTGAAATTGTCAGTGTTAACAAGCAAAAGTAAAAATTTTGTTGCTGAAAAAATTAACAATTCAAAGATAATACAGTCGTTTTGAATATTTACTCAAATTCCGTGCCTTTTTTATGACAAAACCGCCAATTTATATACTTGCTATCGAAAGCTCTTGTGATGATACCGCTGCAGCAGTACTTAAAGATAATAAAGTTTTATCAAATATTGTTGCCCGACAGGCAATTCATGAGGAATATGGTGGTGTGGTTCCCGAATTAGCTTCCCGTGCCCATCAACAGAATATTGTTCCGGTTATTGATGTCGCTTTAAAAAAGGCAAACATCGATAAATCAGAGCTTTCGGGCATTGCTTTTACACAAGGTCCGGGACTTATGGGATCTTTATTGGTGGGAAGTTCTTTTGCAAAATCGATGGCGATGTCCCTGAATATTCCACTGATTGCCGTTCATCATATGCATGCACATGTTTTGGCACATTTTATTGAAGAAGAAGGTTTTGATAAACCCGAATTTCCTTTTTTAGCCATGACGATTTCCGGCGGACATACCCAGATTATTAAAGTAAAAAGTTTCTTTGAAATGGAAATTATTGGGGAAACTACCGATGATGCCATTGGTGAAGCTTTCGATAAGAGTGCAAAAATACTAGGTCTTCCCTACCCTGGCGGCCCGTTGATTGATAAATACGCTCAATTAGGGAATCCGAAAGCATTTCCGTTTACAAAACCGAAAGTAGATCACCTGGATTTCAGCTTCAGTGGTTTGAAAACACAGATTTTGTATTTCGTTCAGAAAAAAATGGCTGAAAACCCGAATTTTATTCAGGAAAACATGAATGATATTTGCGCGTCCATCCAACATACAATTATCGAAATTTTAATGGATAAACTGAAAATCGCTGTTGCGGAAACGGGTATCAATCAGATTGCGATTGGTGGTGGTGTATCGGCTAATTCCGGTATCCGAACAACTTTAAAAGAAGCTGAAACCAAATATGGCTGGAAAACATTTATCCCTAAATTTGAATATACGACTGATAATGCAGCCATGATCGGGATTGTGGGCTATCATAAGTTTTTGGAAAAACAGTTTGAAAATGCTTCGGTAGTTTCTAAAGCACGAATTGAATTTTAAGGGATGAAAAAACTGTTTTCAATTGTTACCTTATTGCTCTGTTATTCATTTTATGCTCAGAATACGCCTGAGGATTTCGGTTTCCAACATTTAAAATTGGAATACAAAGGAGAGGCTGCTGATGTCCTGATCCAAAGCAAAAAAGGAGATGAAAACAAAGCAAAACCTTTGTTTTTCTGGTGTCAGGGAAGTTTGCCGCAACCGGTTCTCAAATACGACGAGAAAGGATTATTCGGCACTTTTCCATTCAATACAGATGATTTTTTATCGGAGTATCATTTAGTTATTGTAGGCAAACCCGGAATTCCGGTGATTTCGGACGTGAAGAAATTAGAACGTGATTACACTTATAAAGATTCACTTGGAAAAACTCCAAAAAAATATTCAGACAACAATCATCCTGATTTTTATGTAAAACGAAACAACTGGATTATTAAAAAGTTACTCCAGGAATCTTGGGTATCGAAAGAAAAACTTGTGGTTGCGGGACATTCAGAAGGTAGCACCATTGCTGCAAAAATGGCCATTAAAAACAATTCAATCACACATTTGATCTATTCAGGAGGCAATCCTTACGGGAGAATTCTGAGTATTATTGCCCAAAGCCGCTTTTACGATTCAGACAATACTATCTTTGACTATTGGAAAGATGCCGTTGAAAATAAAAATGACCACACCATTGAAGAAGGCGATAGTTTTAAAACAACCTACGATTTTTCTTTGCCTGTAGCCGAAACAATTGAAAAACTGAAAAAACCAACGCTTATCAGTTACGGAACGAAAGACTGGAATGCTCCTTATAATGACATGTTTTACACAGAATCCATTCGTAAAAAAATAAAAAACATTACTTTTATTCCTTTCGTCGGATTGGAACACAACTATTTTCCGGTGAATGAAAAAATGGAGCCCAACCATGAAATTTATAATTGGGAAACCGTTGGAAAAGAATGGGCAAAATGGCTAACCAACAATTAAAATCTGTATGCAGTTATTCTATAATCCGGATATAAATTCTACTTCGACGGAGTTTTCTTTTGATAAAGAAGAAAGCAAACACATCGTTAAAGTATTGCGTAAAAAAGAAAGTGATATTTTACACGTAACCAATGGTTTAGGTTTTTTATTTAAAACAGAAATCATTTTGGCTTCCGAGAAAAAATGCACCGTTAAAATCGTTGAAACCAAAACTGAAAAAGCAACTGAATTTTATCTTCATCTTGCTGTAGCTCCTACTAAAATGAACGATCGTTTTGAGTGGTTTCTGGAAAAAGCCACAGAAATAGGCATACACGAAATCACACCTATTATATGCGACCATTCCGAAAGGAAAGTGATTAAAACCGAGCGTTTTGATAAAATCATTCAATCTGCGATGAAACAATCGCTGCAATATTTCCTGCCAAAACTGAACGAGCCGATTTCTTTTAAAGAATTCATCAATCAGAAGCACGAAGGGAATTTATTCATAGCACATTGCGAGGAAACCGATAAAAAACTCCTGAAAGAAGCCATACGACCAAATGAAAAATATACGTTATTGATTGGACCGGAAGGCGATTTTTCAGAAAAAGAAATTAAAACGGCGTTAGAGAATAATTATATTCCTGTATCTTTGGGAAATACACGTTTGCGAACAGAAACAGCCGCTGTTGTAGCGTGTCACAGTATTGTTTACAGTAACGAATGATATGAAAAAAGTATTTCTGCTTGGAATTTTATTGGTTTGGAATTTGGGATTTTCCCAAGAAATTGCTCTTTTAAAATATTCCGGTGGCGGGGATTGGTATGCTAACCCGACTTCTTTACCAAATCTGGTGAAATTCTGCAATCAGAATATCAATACAAAAATCAATACAAAAATCCCAACGGTTGAAGTAGGAAGCCCGGATTTGTTCTCCTACCCTTTTGTGCATATGACCGGGCACGGAAATGTGGTTTTCAGTGACAACGATATTGTAAACCTTAGAAACTATCTTAATTCCGGTGGTTTTCTGCATATTGACGACAACTACGGAATGGATCAGTATATCCGTAAAGAAATAAAACGTATTTATCCGAATGCCGAACTGATGGAAATCCCTTCCAATCATGCTATTTTTCAGAAGCCCTATTCTTTTCCGGGCGGAATCCCCAAGATTCACGAGCATGACAATAAACCACCAAAGGCTTACGGAATTTTCTCTGAAGGCCGTTTAGTTCTTCTTTACACCTATGAAACTGATTTAGGTGACGGATGGGAGAACCAGGAAGTACATAACGATCCTATAGAGGTTAGAACCAAAGCCTTAAAGATGGGTGCGAATATTCTGAATTACGTTTTTACTAACTAACTGATTTACAGCAAACAACAACTTATCTCAAATGTTAATTTTCTGCCTTTAATCGGATATATCTACCGATTATACAATATTTTTCATAAAAAGCTGTTTTATACTTAAAATTGTCAACTATTTGTTATGACATTATCATTTTTCAACCGCTTTAAACACAACTTTATTATGAAAAAACTTATCATCTCCGCTATTACAATAGCGTTATTTGCTTCATGTAACAATGAAGATTCCACAAATCAACCAGAAAACAACACTGATTTGCACAGAGGTTGCGCCTCAAATGAAGTTCTCCAAGAACAATTAAAAAATAATCCTCAGTTAGCTATTACAATGAATGAAATCGAATCGTTTACCGAAAGAGCTATTCGTGAAGGACGCTTAGTTAATGGTAAAATCGAAATTCCAGTTGTAGTTAACGTTTTATACAGAACTGCAGCGCAAAACATTTCCTTGGCACAAATACAATCCCAAATAGATGTGCTAAACAAAGATTTTAATGCTACAAACTCTGATTTTAATCAGGTTCCTGCACAATTTTCAGGAGTGAAAGCAAATGTTGGGGTTTCTTTCGTATTGCAAAACGTAGTAAGAAGATCAACAAACACAACTTCATGGAGCACCAACGATGCCATGAAAAAAGCTGCAAAAGGAATCGCTCCTACTACTCCGACAACAGTATTAAACTTATGGTGCTGTAATATGGGAGGAGGAATCTTAGGGTATGCACAATTCCCTGGAGGCCCATCTTCTACAGACGGAGTTGTGATTGATGACAATGCCTTCGGAACAACCGGAACAGCTGCTTATCCGTTTAATTTAGGAAGAACTGCCACTCATGAAGTGGGTCACTGGATGAACTTACGTCACATCTGGGGTGATGCTACTTGCGGAAACGATCAGGTTGCAGATACTCCTTTACATAATACAGCAAATTACGGTGCACCGGCATATCCACACTACAGCACTTGTACAGGTACACCAATTGAAATGACAATGAACTATATGGATTATACAGACGACAGAGCTATGTATATGTTCTCTGAAGGACAGAAATCAAGAATGCTTGCAGTTTTTGCTTCAGGCGGTCCAAGAAATTCATTTGCTCAACCATAAAAAATATCTTTTATAGAAGAAAAATCGCTCAAAAGGCGATTTTTTTTTATTTTTAACATAATGTTTCTAAAATCTTACAGAATTGTTATGAGAATTTAATAATCAAGTAATTTTATAAAGTTGGTTTTTTGACATTAATTCAATAATAATTTAAAACACTTAAGTTTTTCGTAAAAAAATAATGATTTTATTTTTTTATCCTTAACTATTTGGCAGTTTGTTTTTTTGTTATATAATTGTAGTACTAAAAAACTATTAACAAGAAAATTATTATTTTTATGAAAAAAATTCTTTTATCAGCTGCATTAGTGATGTCACTAATTTCGTGTAACAAAGAAGACTCTGCTTCAGAGGCTAACCGCACAACAGATGCACACAGAGGATGTGCTTCTAATGAGGTTTTAGACCGTCAAATGAGAGAAAACCCAGAGTTGGCTATCAAAATGAATGAAATCGAATCGTTTACTGAAAGAGCTATCCGTGAAGGAAGACTTGTAAACGGCAAGATTGAAATTCCGGTTGTAGTAAACGTATTGTACAAAACTACTGCCGAAAACATTTCGTTGGCACAAATTCAATCGCAAATTGATGTTTTAAATAAAGATTTCAATGCACAAAATTCCGATTTCAATCAGGTGCCTGCTGCATTTTCAGGGGTTAAAGCCAATGTTGGAATTTCATTTGTATTGGATCAGGTAATCCGAAAATCTACAAATAAAACTTCATGGGGAACAGCAGATGCTATGAAAAAAACTTCAAGAGGCGGTTTAGCCCCTACTTCACCTACTACAAAACTTAATTTATGGGTTTGTACAATTGGTGGTGGTATCTTAGGATATGCACAATTCCCTGGAGGTTCATCTTCAACTGACGGAGTTGTAATTGATTCTAGATACTTTGGAGATACAGGAACAGCAACCTATCCATACAACTTAGGTAGAACTGCTACTCACGAAGTAGGTCACTGGATGAACTTACGTCACATCTGGGGAGATGCAACGTGTGGTAACGATCAGGTAGCGGATACTCCTTTACACAATACTGCTAACTACGGTGCACCTGCATATCCACACTACAGTACTTGTACAGGAACACCAATCGAAATGACAATGAACTATATGGATTACACAGACGACAGAGCCATGTATATGTTCTCTGAAGGACAAAAATCAAGAATGGCAGCAGTTTTTGCTGTAGGCGGTGCAAGAAATTCTTTTGCTCAACCATAAATAAATATCAGATATTGATGAAGAAATCGCCTAATAGGCGATTTTTTTTGTTTTGTTAAATTATGATGAACAAATCTTACAGAAAAAGTTATGAATTATCCTCAATACACCTCTTCTAAGATATTTGTTTATTGACATATGTATATCAAATTTTTAATTTTATTGAACATTTGTCAAAAATTGCAATTGAAAACTTTTTTATTCTCAACTATTTTGTAATTTATTTTTTTGTTATATAATTGCATCAAACTAATTAACCAATAAACTATTTAACAAAACAATTAAAATTTATGAAAAAAATTCTTTTATCTGCCGCATTAGTGATGTCACTAATTTCGTGTAACAATGAAGAGTCTGTTTCAGAGGCTAACAACTCAGCAACAGCTGCACACAGAGGATGTGCTTCTAACGAGGTTTTAGATCGTCAAATGAGAGAAAACCCAGAGTTGGCTATCAAAATGAATGAAATCGAATCATTTACAGAAAGAGCTATCGCAGAAGGACGTTTAGTAAACGGGAAAGTACAAATCCCGGTTGTAGTAAACGTTTTATACAGAACATCTGCCGAGAACATTTCTCAGGCACAAATCCAATCTCAGATTGACGTTTTAAACAAAGACTTCAATGCTCAAAATTCAGATTATAACACAGCAAACAACCCTTACTCTTCAGTAAGAGCAAACGTTGGAATCTCTTTCGTTTTAGATGCTGTTTACAGAAAATCTACTACTAAAACATCTTGGGGAACAGCAGATGCTATGAAGAAATCAACTCAAGGCGGTATGAACCCTACTTCTCCAACTACTAAATTAAACCTTTGGGTTTGTACAATTGGTGGTGGAATCTTAGGATATGCGCAATTCCCTGGAGGTTCTTCTTCAACTGACGGTGTTGTTATCGATTCTAAATATTTAGGAACAACAGGTACTGCAACTTATCCGTTCAACTTAGGTAGAACAGCTACTCACGAAATAGGTCACTGGATGAACTTACGTCACATCTGGGGAGACGCAACTTGTGGAAACGATCAGGTTTCTGATACTCCATTACACAATACTGCTAACTACGGTGTTCCAGCTGTAGGTCACAGAAGTACTTGTACTGGTACCCCACTTGAAATGTACATGAACTACATGGATTACACTGATGACAGAGGAATGTACATGTTCTCTAACGGTCAGAAATCAAGAATGTTAGCGGTTTTCGCTTCTGGTGGTGCAAGAAACTCTTTCGCTCAGCCATAATCAAAAACCAAAATAATATAGAAAACCCGTTCTTAGTAACGGGTTTTTTTATATTTTTAAGTCTGAAACTTAAACACATTCTGATGACTTCAAAAGAAATTTCAGGTGGAATTATCAGGGCAGTTATTACGCTCGCGGCATTAGTTCTCCTGCTCTTTGTTCTATCTAAAATAAGTATTGTGATCGTTTATCTTCTGATTTCAATCATAATTACTTTAATGGGTAATCCGATTGTTAATTTTTTAAAACAAAAACTCAAGTTTAAAAATACATTGGCCGTAATCACCACTTTATTATTCTTTATAAGTCTTATTGGTGGTTTTGTAATGATGTTTGTCCCGTTAATCGTTTCACAAAGCGATAACCTTTCCTTGCTGGACACTCACTCTATTCAAAGGAATTTCAATAACGTTCTGCTTCAGGTTAACACCTATCTTACTAATCACAATATTGATGCTTTGGCTTTAATGGAAAAAGCGGATGTGTCCTCGAAACTGAATTTTAATTTTTTGCCCACTATTCTCAATTCGGTTTTTGGTGTGATCAGTAATTTCGGAATGGGATTGGCTTCTGTTTCGTTCATTTCCTTTTTTCTGATGAAAGATAAAGTACGGTTTCAGTACATCTTCAGAAAAATTCTACCAGATACACATGAAGAGAAAATCTTAGCTTCTGTTGATAAAATCAATTTCTTATTGGCGCGCTATTTCAGTGGTATCTTATTACAGCTTTTTATTGTATTTGTTCTTTATTTCATCGTGCTGCTCATTTTTGGTGTAAAAAGCGCTTTTACCATTGCTTTTATTTGCGCTATATTGAACATCATCCCTTATGTTGGCCCGCTGATCGGAACCATACTTGCTGTATTGTTAACCATGATGGGATTATTAGGGACCGATTTCAGAACAGAAATTTTGCCCACCGCTTTATATGTATTTATCGGTTTTACGGTGGTTCAGTTAATCGACAATAACATCAGCCAGCCGGTTATTTTTTCCAACAGTATTAAATCCCATCCGTTGGAAATATTCCTGATAACATTAATGTGTGGCTTTCTTTTTGGAATAACGGGAATGATTATCGCTATTCCAACTTACACCGTTTTAAAAGTAATTACCAAAGAATTCTTCCCGGACAATAAAGTCGTGAAAATTTTAACAAAAGACATTTGATTTGGATTCTCCTATATTAAGACCTGAAGTTCAGGACTTCATCAACAATTCCATGACGGCCAATTTTACCAAAATTGCGCTGATGAAAAACCCTTTTCCGGATATCCGTTGGAATGATATTCTGAACCAGATTGCTTCCAAAGCAAAGGCAAAAGACAAGCTTCCAACTTGGTACAGTCATAAATGTGTGTTGTATCCGTCTAAAATTTCAATTGAACAGACTTCTTCTGAGATTTCGGCTAAGTACAAAGCTTCCATCATTGACGGCGTGACACTAATTGATTTAACTGGCGGATTTGGAATCGATGATTATTATTTTGCGCAGAAATTCAACAAAGTAGCGCATTGTGAAATCAACGAAGAACTTTCTGCGATTGTAGATCATAACTATCATATTTTAAACCAGAGGAATATTGAATGTTATCAGGGCGACAGTCTGGAAATTTTAAAAAAGCTTAACCTGAAATGGAGTTGGATTTATATTGATCCTTCAAGAAGAAGCGATGTGAAAGGAAAAGTTTTTATGCTTAAAGACTGCCTTCCAAATGTTCCGGCATTGCAATCGACTTATTTTGAATATACTGATTCGTTATTGATCAAGACCTCTCCTATTCTCGATATTACTTCAGGTTTAAGTGAATTGGAAGCTGTAAAAGCAATACATATCATCGCCATCGATAATGAAGTTAAAGAACTGCTTTGGGAAATTGAAAAAGGATATAACGGAACTGTTACTTTAAATGCCGTATCCTTAAGTAAAGACAAAACAAGTGTATTTTCCGCCGTGTATGGAGAATCTGTTGAAAATGTGCCCTATTCCGAACCAAAAGAATTTTTATACGAACCAAATGCTGCCATGATGAAAACCGGTGCTTTTGAAGCAATTGCCGCGTTTTATGGATTGGAAAAATTACATCAGCACTCCCATTTGTACACTTCTGAACGGGAAATAGAATTTCCTGGCAGAAAATTTGCTGTTAAAAAAACGATCCCGTTTGACAAATCGGAAATGAAGACTCATTTTGAAGGAAATAAAGTGAATATTACCACAAGAAACTTTCCGATGTCTGTGGAAGAAATCCGTAAGAAATGGAAAATCAAAGACGGTGGAAATGACTATTGTTTTTTCACCACTAATTTAAATAACGAGAAAATAGTTTTACTTTGCGAAAAAATTTAAGAATGAATAAGATTATTGTTGCCTTTTTACTGTTTATGGGTTTAACTGCAAATGCGCAGGTAAAATGTGAATATGAGCTTGAAGAAAAAACAGATTCCACTTTTCTGAAAAAAACCACCGATTACCTGATCTACGAAAAAGATTTTGTCAATACTTCAGAATACCTAACCTTTTCATTATTAAACTCTGACGGTGTAATTTACCTGCAGCCTTCGTTGTTGCAAAAAAGTAAAGAATTTGTTTCGGCGAGATCTTTTGACAAAAATTCTAAAATATTCATTCAGTTAACCAACGGCAAAATATGCACGCTGTTATGTTCTGAAAGCAGTGACAGTCAATTGGTTTACGATCAAAAGGAAAAGAACAACATCAGGATTCTTAAAGGTTTTTTTATGTTTAGCAAAGATAACTTCGAAGAACTTAAAAATACTCCGATAAGTTTTGTGCGCATCAAATTTTCAACTGAAACCGTTGATTATGTCATGACTAAAGAATTGAAGTCCAAGACGTTCAAAGGCGAATATTCCCCTGAGAATTATTTCATCAAAAATTTAAAGTGTGTGGAATAGTTTTAAGTACATCGCTTAAACTAACCATAATTATATATCCGCAGAAACCAATCTCGATTTGGAGTTGGCGTTTTATTATTCACTAACTTTGTTAGAGCAATCTGAGCAAATAACTACAGGATTGCTTTAAAAATTTCAATCCCCTGAATCCTCCTGCCGTAAATGGCCAATTTATGCTTTTGAGTTGGCTGAATACTTGAGATTGAAACAGTAAATCTTACGTATTTTCGGGAATCACAATAAAAGAAATTTTAAACAAAGTTTCTTTTAATAGGCTTATAGTATAGATTTTCTGATTTGAATCTATTTATTTCTGTTTACTACCGTTAAAATTAAATTCAACAAAATGAAAAGAATGTTTTTCACAGCATTAATCAGTTCATTAGCGCTGATAAGTTGTGATCACGATTCCTTTGTAAATTCGGATGTACAAAATTTTGATACTGAAAGAAGACATAAATTACCCAATATTGAAGAAGCAAAATTTGCAAATTCCACAGTAATCACAAATATTTATTATGGTCCTCCTACAGGAAGGATTTATGTCTACTTAGGTCGTGAAATTGATGGAAATTCAGAAGAAGAGGTAAGGATTGAAAGACAAACCGCCAAAAGAGTGATTATGGGGATTACCTGCATTATTCAAAGGGATATAGTCAGTTCAAACAACATTATAATTGAAGACACCGAAGATTGGCTGGCTCAGGATCGTGACCAGAATTTATGGTACTTGGGGGAATTCGTAAAAAATTATGACGAAGAAGGTAATTTCCTAGACAATGACGGTTCATTCGAATATGGTATTGATGGGGCGTTACCCGGATATTGGCTTCCTGGAAACCCTACTGTCGGGTTATCTTATTATCAGGAATTTTATAAAGGATTTGCAGAAGACCAGGCGGAAGTTATTTCAATTGATGGGAATGTTATCACAGGGCATGGAAGCTATCAAGGCTGTCTGGTAACAAAAGATTACAGTCGTTTTGAGCCAACAGTTTATGAGTTAAAATATTATGCTCCCGGTGTCGGATTAGTAAAAGAGGAAAAATTTGAAAAAAAAGTTCTGGTTGAAATCCTTGAACTCGTGGATATTGTTGTATTACAATAGCGATTTAAACAAATAACTCTGATTGTTTTAGTATCAATGCTTTAAGTATAAAAACAGTCTTGATAATTCGCAAAAAAACTGCAATTTCACATTAAAAACATATCATTTTAACCGATAAATCTAAATTGAAGAAAATTACACAAAACAAAAAAGCCTAGCAAATTACTAGGCTTTTTTGTGATCCCGTCAGGATTCGAACCTGAGACCTACTGCTTAGAAGGCAGTTGCTCTATCCAGCTGAGCTACGGGACCTTAAACTTTATTTGTCGGCAGGATTAACTATCCTGTTAGCGGGTTATTCTAAATTTTCTTAAGAAAGTAAGCTTTCAATGAAAATCCGATGCTTTATTTGTCGGGGTGGTCTCGTTCTAAAACGAGACGACCTCCTGAAGTCGGGGTGGCAGGATTCGAACCTGCGACCTCCTGGTCCCAAACCAGGCGCGATGACCGGGCTACGCTACACCCCGAGGCAAAAAAAGCGGAGAGACAGGGATTCGAACCCTGGCATCGGTTACCCGATGACAGATTAGCAATCTGCTCCGTTACCACTCCGGCACCTCTCCTAATTGCAAAGAACTTATCCTTTTTTGCGGTTGCAAATGTATACTAACGATATGTTTTCTGCAACTATTTTTTACATTTTTTTCATTTTAAACCGAATATATTTTAAAACTGTTTCATTGTCAAGATAATAGAAAAACATAAAAAATTCATTTTTTTCTCAAAACAGGCCATTTCTTAATAATTTCAAAAAACGGTCTTAATAATATCTTTAATAATTAAAATATCTTCACAATTTTGGTTAAATTCGCAACTTCAACAAACTAACAACATAAATGTCATGAATAAAAAAGTAGTTATTGTTTCGGCTGTAAGAACCCCAATAGGAAGTTTTATGGGAAGTTTGTCAACCGTAACAGCTTCACAGTTAGGTGCTACAGCAATTAAAGGTGCTTTAAATAAAATCAATTTAGACCCGAATTTAGTTGATGAAGTTTTAATGGGGAACGTAGTTCAGGCTGGTGTTGGTCAGGCTCCTGCCCGTCAGGCTGCAATTTATGCAGGTTTACCAAACACTGTTGCTTGTACTACTGTAAATAAAGTTTGCGCTTCAGGAATGAAAGCAATTATGCAGGGTGCTCAGGCTATTATGGCCGGTGATGCAGAAGTTGTTGTTGCAGGTGGTATGGAAAACATGAGTTTAATCCCTCACTACGTTCACATGAGAAACGGAGCTAAATTTGGTCCGGCATCTTTATTGGATGGTATGCAGAAAGATGGTTTAACCGATGCTTACGATAACAATGCTATGGGCGTTGCTGCGGACTTATGTGCTGCTGAATATAAAATTACCCGTGAGGAGCAAGATGCTTTCGCAATTCAATCGTATGAGCGTTCTGCAAAAGCTTGGGATGCTGGAAAATTCAACAATGAAGTAGTTCCGGTTTCTATTCCTCAAAGAAAAGGTGATCCAATCGTTTTTGCTAAAGACGAAGAATACACAAACGTTAAATTAGACAAGATTCCTGCATTAAACGCTGTATTTACCAAAGAAGGTACCGTAACGGCTGCAAATGCCTCTACAATCAATGACGGTGCTGCTGCTGTGGTATTAATGAGTGAAGAAAAAGCAAACGCTTTAGGATTAAAACCTTTAGCTTACATCAAATCATATGCTGATGCAGCTCAGGAACCAAAATGGTTTACTACAGCTCCGGCAAAAGCCTTACCTAAAGCATTAGATAAAGCAGGTTTATCAATTTCCGATGTGGATTTCTTCGAATTTAACGAAGCATTCTCTGTAGTAGGATTAGCAAACGCTAAAATTTTAGGTTTAGATAACAATAAAGTTAACGTAAACGGTGGTGCGGTTTCTTTAGGGCACCCTCTTGGATGTTCAGGAGCAAGAATCGTGGTTACTTTAATTAACGTATTGGAGCAAAACAACGCAAAAGTTGGTGCAGCTGCTATCTGTAATGGTGGTGGTGGCGCTTCTGCTATCGTTATTGAAAGAGCTTAATCAGTTATACATCAAGAATTATGAGTTATGAGTTTGGGGTTTCAGAATTCCACTTATAGCTCATAATTTATAACTCATAATATCCTTAAATGTTTGCAATCTGTAATCTGGCAATCGTACCGTTACGTTTTGAACCGAGTGACCGAAGTGAATTAGTTTCACAGGTTTTATTCGGTGAACACTTCAAAATTTTGGAACAGACTGAAAAATGGTCCAGAATTCAGTTGGCTTTTGATAGTTATGAAGGTTGGATTGACAACAAACAATTTCAAATCATTTCCGAATCGAATTACAATCTGCTTTCCTCATCACCTCAGATTATGAATGCCGATTTGGTGGAATACATTACTACCCCAAACAATTACCTGATGCCGATTTCGATCGGGAGTTCGCTTTCCTTTATCGATAATCCGGAAATAAACACTGTACAATATTCATTTGAAGGTGTAAAGGTTTGCGGTACCAAACCAAAATCAGAACTGCTTAAAACGGCTTTTATGTACTTAAACGCACCCTATTTGTGGGGCGGTAAGACACCTTTTGGAATTGACTGTTCCGGATTCACACAAATGGTATACAAACTTAACGGTTATTCCATCCTTCGTGATGCTTCACAGCAGGCTACACAAGGAGAAGCTTTGAGTTTTATTGAAGAAAGTGAGCCTGGAGATTTAGCATTCTTTGACAATGAAGAAGGACGAATTATCCACGTAGGAATGATCATGGAAAACAACTACATTATCCACGCACACGGGAAAGTACGAATCGACAGATTAGATCATTTGGGAATCTGTAATGTTGATACCGGAAGACACACCCATAAATTAAGGGTTATAAAGAAAATCATTTAATAAAAAAGCCACACTTTGTGTGGCTTTTTTTATGGTATCAAACTAAATTATTTTTTTGCTTTCAGAGCATTGTATTTAGCATCCTGCTCTAAAAACTGATAAGTCCCCAATAGAAGTGTTTTTAATCCTTCATTTTTAGGCTCTAGCTCAAGTGCTTTTTCAAAATACGGAACTGCTTCTTCAAGCATCTTTTTTCTCTTAGCTTTCAATTCGTCATAACGTTTAGCTTCTTTTGAAGACATTCCTAAAGAATTCATCTCCTTCACGATTTTCTGATCGTCTTCAATAATAAGAAGTCCCAAATTGTTATAAGCATTGAAATACTTCGGATCCGCTGCAATTGTTCTCAGATAAAACTTTTTTGCCTCTTCTTTGTTGCCTGAATTAGAAGACACAACACCTAAATTAAACAGTAATTCTACATCATTAGGTCTTTTCTCTAATGCTTCGTTAACTAATTTTTTATAGCCTTCTATATCTTTAGATTCATACGCTAAATTAGCTTCCGTAATAATAAGATTGGTGTCATCAGGATTCATTTTTCTGGCCTCGGCAATTGCTTTTTTAGCTTCATCAGCTTTTCCCTGATTTACTAAAATGTTAGCGTAGTTTTTATAAATCTCACCTCTTTTGGAAGGGATTTTTTCATTTCTAGGCTTTTCATGGCTGCCTCCTTTTACAAACAAATCTCTTTGTGTAGCATCCGCGAACTGCTCTTCTTGTTTAGTTGCTTTATTTACAGCTAAATACGAAGTCCCTTCCCCTGAATAATTGATGTTTTTTAATTCTTCCAATTGTTTCAAGGCTAAATCATAATCTTTTGCCTGCATAGCTAATACTGATGCATTGTAAAGATTAACCTGATCTTTCTTGTCTAACAGGTAAACCGCATTAAAAATTTTAGAAGCTTCTGCAAACTTCTGTTTGTCATTCAAAGCATAAGCAAACTGAAGGATTGTTGGTTTATAGCTATTAATGGTTTCATTAATGTCATCCGTGTAAATTTCTTTACCTGATTTTTTTTCAAATTCCAAAGTAGCATTTAACCCATTGGCAAGTTCTGTAACGGTAGCCGGGGAAAGGTTTCTGGCCAATGCCTGCAAATCGTTAGGATTTTTTGCCATTGCCTCATTCATATCTAAAATCGGAGTCATTGATTTATAGAAATTTGCATAAACCAAATCTGCCTCTGCCAAACCGGTCATAGCCGTCAACTTAGTAACCGTTGCTTTATATGAAGACAACTCATCAGCAGTCAACTGATCTTTTGCATAAAGTTTCTTCAACGTTTTTAATTCGTCTTTCTGAGCGAAAGTCGCCATTGAGAGCATCATGGCGGATGTTGCTAAAACATATTTAATTCTCATTCTATTTTGTTTTTGGTTATTCCTGAACATCGTTAGTTTCCACTGAATCATCCGGGTTTTCGTTTTCAAACTCTTCGCCGTTCTCTTCAGTTTCTTCTTCACGCATTACTTTACAAACAGCTGCGATACCGTCATTTCCTTTGATGTTGATCAAACGAACCCCTTGTGTGGCACGTCCCATAACACGCAAATCAGATACACGCATTCTGATAGTCAAACCGGATTTGTTGATGATCATCAAATCATCTTCATCCGTTACATTGTTGATAGCAATAAGCGAGCCAGTTTTCTCAGTAATATTTAAGGTCTTAACTCCTTTACCACCACGGTTTGTAATACGGTACACATCTTCACCGTCGTCGTCAACTAATTTCGTACGCTTACCATAACCGTTTTCAGTTACAACTAAAATCTGTGAATCGTTTACATGATCTCTGTCGATAGAAACCATTCCGATTACTTCATCCTTGTCATCTGCTAAAGTCACCCCGCGAACTCCGGAAGCCGTTCTACCCATCGGACGGGTTTTCTCTTCCTCAAAACGTACCAACTTACCGGACTTAACCGCAATCAATACCTGGCTGTTTCCTGTAGTTAGTTTTGCTTCTAATAGTTCATCATCTTCTTTAATGGTAATCGCCGCAACTCCGTTCACACGTGGTCTTGAATATTGCTCCAATGAAGTTTTCTTCACCTGACCTTGTTTAGTCACCATGATTACATAATGGTTGTTGATGTACTCCTGGTCTTTCAAGTCTTGTGTACAGATGAACGCTTTTACTTTATCATCATTTTCGATGTTGATAAGGTTTTGTATTGCACGTCCTTTGCTGGTTTTGCTTCCTTCCGGAATTTCATAAACACGCATCCAGAAACATTTTCCTTTTTGAGTGAAAAACAACATGTACTGGTGGTTTGTTGCACTGTACATATGCTCTAAGAAATCCTGATCACGTGTTCCGGCTGATTTCTGACCTACTCCACCTCTGTTCTGTGTTTTGTATTCAGAAAGTGGTGTACGTTTGATATAACCTGCGTGAGAAATTGTAATTACAACCTGCTCATCAGCAATTAAGTCTTCGATACTTACATCACCACCGGAATATTCAATTCTTGAACGACGCTCATCACCGTATTTATCTCTGATTTCGTTTAACTCATCTTTGATGACCTGCATTCTCATTTCTTTGCTTGCCAATAATTCTTTCAAATAAGCAATCAATTTCATGATTTCTTCGTACTCGGCGCGTAGTTTATCCTGCTCAAGACCTGTTAACTGACGCAAACGCATCTCAACAATGGCACGAGCCTGGATTTCTGATAAGTTGAAACGCTCGATTAATTTAGATCTTGCCTCGTCTCCGTCTTTGGAAGCTCTGATCAAAGCAATTACTTCATCGATGTTATCAGAAGCAATGATTAAACCTTCTAAAATGTGTGCTCTTTCTTCTGCTTTTCTTAAATCGTATTCTGCACGACGTGTAACCACCTCATGACGGTGCTCCACGAAATAGTGGATCAGGTCTTTAAGGTTCAACATTTGCGGACGTCCTTTTACCAATGCGATATTGTTCACACTGAAAGAAGACTGCAACTGCGTATACTTATATAAGGTATTCAATACAACGTTCGGAACCGCTTCACGTTTTAACACGTAAACGATACGCATACCGTTTCTGTCAGATTCGTCACGGATAGTTGAAATACCTTCGATTTTTTTCTCGTTAACCAAATCTGCAGTATGTTTAATCATACTTGCTTTATTTACCTGGTATGGAATTTCAGTAACAATAATCGATTCACGACCGTCAACTTCTTCAAAACCAACCTTAGCACGCATTACTACACGTCCACGTCCTGTTTTAAAAGCTTCACGCACGCCGTCCATACCGTAAATAATTCCTCCTGTCGGGAAATCCGGTGCTTTAACGTGTGTGATTAATTCATCAATTTCAATATCGTTGTTATCAATGTAAGCTAACGTTCCGTCGATTACTTCTGTTAAGTTGTGCGGTGCCATATTGGTCGCCATACCTACTGCAATACCGGACGCACCGTTTACCAATAGGTTCGGAACTTTAGTCGGCATTACTTTCGGCTCTTCTAAGGTGTCGTCGAAGTTTAACTGGAAGTCTACGGTTTCTTTATCGATGTCTGCAAGCATTTCCTCGGAGAACTTTTTCATTCTTGCCTCGGTATAACGCATTGCTGCCGGACTGTCACCATCTACGGAACCGAAGTTCCCCTGGCCGTCAACCATTAAATAACGCAAACTCCAATCCTGTGCCATACGAACCATGGCATCGTATACTGAACTGTCACCGTGCGGGTGGTACTTACCAAGAACCTCCCCTACAATTCTCGCTGACTTTTTATGTGCTCTGTTTGATAATACTCCTAATTCATACATCCCGAATAATACTCTTCGGTGTACTGGTTTCAAGCCATCTCTAACATCAGGAAGCGCTCTGGATACAATTACCGACATCGAATAATCGATGTAGGCTGATTTCATTTCATCCTCAATGTTAATAGGAATTAACTTTTCTCCTTCAGACATAAGTATTTACAATTAAAATTATATTATTTTCTAAACGTGCCAATATACATATTTTTAAAGTAGCACAACAGTAATTTATCCACAATTTTAAAGGATTTATTAACATTGAAAAACCTTTAAAAAGTTAATAAAACCTGCTATTTTGTCTTTTTTTTCTCGATTTTTTTTCGTCTATTAGCAAATAAGGAATACTAAATCTGTCAGGTACGGTTTTTGCACAACCACAATAGAATTAGTAAATTTACAGTATAAAGATTTTTGCAATGGACGATAATTTTTCACCAAGGGTAAAAGACGTGATCACCTACAGTAAAGAAGAAGCTTTACGACTGGGGCACGACTTCATTGGTACAGAACATTTAATGCTCGGGATTTTAAGAGACGGCAACGGAACCGCTATCAATATATTGAACAATTTATCGGTGGATTTAGAATATTTACGCCGAAAAATCGAAATCGTTAGTCCCCCAAATCCTAATGCAGACAGAAGTACCGAAAAGAAAAACCTGCATTTAACCCGCCAGGCAGAGCGAGCATTGCGCACGACTTTCCTGGAAGCAAAGGTTTTCCAGAGTACTTCGATAAGTACCGCTCATTTGTTGTTGTGTATTCTCCGCAACGAGAACGACCCGACCACAAAACTCCTAAACAAATTAAAAATCGACTACGAACTCGTTAAAGAACAATTTATAGCTATGACATCAAACGAAGAAGATTACATCGATAACCTACCTAAAAACGAATCGTTTAACGACGATTCCGGACAAGATGACAGTTTGCGTGACGGCGGCTTCAACAACCCTAACGCGCCAGGTAAGGCTAATAAAAAATCGAAAACTCCTGTTTTGGATAACTTCGGACGAGATTTGACCGAATTAGCCGAAGAAGGAAAACTCGATCCGGTAGTGGGACGTGAAAAAGAAATTGAGCGCGTATCCCAGATTTTGAGCCGAAGAAAGAAAAACAACCCGTTACTGATTGGTGAACCGGGTGTTGGTAAATCTGCCATTGCGGAAGGTTTAGCGCTTAGAATCATTCAGAAGAAAGTATCCCGTATTTTATTCAACAAACGTGTGGTAACGCTGGATTTGGCGAGTTTAGTAGCCGGAACCAAATACCGCGGTCAGTTTGAAGAACGCATGAAAGCCGTGATGAACGAGTTGGAGAAAAATGATGACATTATCCTTTTCATTGACGAGATTCACACTATTGTTGGAGCTGGAGGAGCAACAGGTTCACTGGACGCATCTAACATGTTTAAACCAGCTTTAGCGCGTGGAGAAATCCAATGTATTGGTGCTACAACCCTTGATGAATACCGCCAGTACATAGAAAAAGACGGTGCTTTGGAAAGACGTTTCCAGAAAGTAATCGTGGAGCCTACTTCCGTAGAAGAAACCATTACAATTCTGAACAACATCAAAAATAAATACGAAGATCATCATAACGTAATTTATACTCAGGAAGCAATCGAAGCTTGTGTAAAATTGACCAACCGTTATATGACCGAGCGTTTCTTACCGGACAAAGCTATCGACGCTTTAGACGAAGCAGGTTCACGCGTACACATTACCAATATAGATGTTCCTAAACAAATTCTGGAATTAGAAAAACAATTGGAAGAAGTTCGTGAGCTTAAAAATTCCGTAGTTAAGAAACAGAAATATGAAGAAGCTGCCAAATTAAGAGATGATGAAAAACGCATCGAAAAAGATTTGGCGATTGCTCAGGAACAATGGGAAGAAGATTCTAAAAACAACAGAATCACCGTTACGGAAGACAACGTTGCAGACGTAGTTTCCATGATGACCGGAATCCCTGTAAACCGTATTGCTCAAACTGAAAGTAACAAGTTAGCTCACTTGCCGGAACTAATTAAAGGTAAGGTAATTGGACAAGATGAAGCAGTATTAAAAATTGCCAAATCCATCCAAAGAAACCGTGCCGGATTAAAAGATCCGAACAAACCAATCGGTTCGTTTATTTTCTTAGGTCAGACCGGTGTGGGTAAAACTCAATTAGCTAAAGTTATTGCTAAAGAATTATTCGATTCTGAAGACGCACTGGTTCGTATCGACATGAGTGAATACATGGAAAAATTTGCAATTTCAAGATTAGTCGGAGCGCCTCCGGGATATGTTGGTTACGAAGAAGGCGGTCAGTTAACTGAAAAAGTCCGCAGAAAACCTTACTGTGTTGTATTGTTGGATGAGATCGAAAAAGCGCATCCGGATGTATTCAACATGATGTTACAGGTTTTGGACGACGGGCACTTAACCGACAGTTTAGGCCGTAAAATCGATTTCAGAAATACGATCATCATCATGACTTCTAATGTTGGAGCACGTCAGTTGAAAGATTTCGGAACCGGGGTTGGTTTCGGAACCGCTTCAAAAGAAGCTCAGGCAGATGACGTTTCTAAAGGAATTATCGAAAATGCATTGAAAAAAGCATTTGCTCCGGAATTCTTAAACCGTATTGATGACGTAATTGTATTCAATGCTTTGGAAAAAGAACATATCGACCTGATTATCGATATCGAAATGGACAAATTGTATGAACGCGTTGCGGATTTAGGATACAAACTGAAATTATCCGAAAAAGCAAAAGACTATATCGCCGAAAAAGGTTTCGACAAACAATTCGGTGCAAGACCATTAAAACGTGCGATTCAGAAATATGTTGAGGACGAATTGGCAGAAGAAATCATTACTTCCAAAATAAACATGGGTGATGAAATTTTCATGGATTTGGACGACGAAAAACAAGAACTGAAAGTCACCATCAAAAAAGCAGAAGAGCCTACTAATTAGTAGGCTTTTTCTTTTTTAAACAAATTTGTTTTGCATTTGGAAAAAAATAGTACATTAGTTTATTAAAACATTTCAAATGCTGGACAAAGTAATCGTAGGGAGCGAAGAATGGTGCTCCTTCCCTTCTCTTGGAATTCCTGTAATCAAAGCACGTGTGGATTCCGGCGCAAAAACATCGGCACTGCACGCCACCAATATCACACCTTTTGAAAGAAACGGTGAAAATTGGGTAAAATTCGACATCAATCCTATTCAGAATAATTTAAAAGCGGTTATCCATTGCGAAACCCTTTTGATTGACAAACGCGTTGTAAAAAGTTCAAGCGGTTACCGCGAACAGCGTTATGTAATCCGTACACCTCTGGAAATTGGCGGAAGCACTTGGGAAGTAGAACTTACGTTAACCAATCGTGATTCGATGGGATTCCGCATGCTGTTAGGCCGTGAAGCGATGTCCGGCAGAATTTTGGTGGATCCTGAACAAAAATACTTGTTAGGACAGCCTACCAATGAAAAGATTAAGGAATACTATTATACAGAAGATACCGGTAAAAAAGGTTTACGTATTGGTCTTTTAGCCAGTAACCCGGAATTATACAGTAACAAAAGAATTATGGAAGCTGGTGAAATGCGTGGTCATGAAATGCATTTCCTGAACCTGAAATACTGTTACATGAAACTCGATGCCGATACACCAGAAATCCATTACCGCGGCGGTCGTGTTTTAAATGATTTTGATGCGGTAATTCCGCGTATTCGCCCGAGCATGACCTATTACGGCTGTGCGATAACACGTCAGTTTGAAGCGCTTAAAGTATTTGCTTTGAACAATTCGGCAGCAATCAGCCAGTCGAGAGACAAACTGTTTTCGTTGCAATTGCTTCTGAATAATGGAGTTGACATTCCGACAACCGGTTTTGCCAATTCCCCGCTTGACACAAACGACTTAATCAAAATGGTGGGCGGTTCTCCCCTAATTGTAAAATTACTGGAAGGAACACAAGGAAAAGGAGTTGTTTTAGCCGAAACCAAAAAAGCGGCCGAATCTGTAATCAATGCTTTCAAGAGTTTGAATGCCAACATCTTAGTGCAGGAATTCATCAAAGAAGCCAATGGTAAAGATTTGCGTTTGTTTGTAGTAGACGGAAAAGTAGTAGCCGCCATGCAACGTGAGGCACTTCCGGGAGAATTCCGTGCAAACATCCACTTAGGCGGAACAGCGTCCGTGGTAAAAGTAACAGCGGAAGAAAAACGAATCGCCATTAAAGCTGCAAAAGCCATGAACCTGAAAGTGGCCGGAGTAGACATTATCCGTTCCTCTAAAGGCCCTTTGTTGTTGGAAGTAAATTCCTCGCCTGGTTTAGAAGGTATCGAAGGCGCAACCCAAAAAGATATCGCCGGAGAAATGATCAAAGCGATTGAGAAAAATTTTAAATGGAAATAATTGGTGATTTTAGATTTTAGATTTGAAATTCGTAATTCGTAATTCGTAATTCGTAATTCGTAATTCGTAATTCGTAATTTATAAAAATGAACCCTTATCTTGACATAATCCTCAGAAGTGTAGCCGTTTATTTCTTTATGGTTACCGCTTTGCGGATTTTTGGCAAGAAAGAACTTTCCCAACTCAATACATCGGATGTTATTCTGATATTACTGATCAGCAACTCCGTACAGAATGCAATGGTGGGGAGCGACACTAGTCTTTGGGGCGGGTTGACTGCGGCTTTTGTATTGTTTCTGATCAATTTCATACTTAAAAAACTGATGTTTAAGTATAAGTCTTTCGGTAATTTGATGCATGATAAACCGCAGATTTTAATCCACAACGGTAAGGCGGAATTTGACACACTATCCAAATTAGGGATTACTTCAGATGAATTGCAGGAAGCTATGCGCGAACATGGTGTTGAACATTATAAAGATGTCCGATTAGCAATGCTGGAAATAGACGGAAACATTAGCATCATCAGTGGTGAAAATGAATTACGACAAACCCATCACAAAAAAAGAACCCATAAATCATTAAGCTGATTCTATGAACAAAAACCGACTAGAAGCCTTTAGTGACGGTGTTTTAGCCATCATCATTACCATCATGGTTTTAGAGATCCAAACCCCTGAAGGAACGGATTTAAAATCTTTGTTCAAGTTGTTTCCGGTGTTTATCAGTTATGTATTGAGTTTTATTTATGTAGGTATTTACTGGAACAACCATCATCATATGATGCACACCGTAAAACATGTGACCGGCGGTATTTTATGGGCTAACCTGCATTTATTGTTTTGGCTTTCGCTGATTCCGTTTTCCACGGCCTGGATTGGCGAACATCACTTTGCCCCCATTCCTATGCTTTTATATGGTTTTGTGCTGTTGATGTGCGGGATTGCGTACTTCATTCTTCAAAACCTGATCATCAAAAGCCACGGAAAAGATTCACTGCTGTCAAGAGCCATCGGAAATGATTTCAAAGGAAAAGCCTCGCCTGTTTTGTACTTAATCGCAATATTTTCAACGTATTACCACGAAGCAATTTCAGGAATTATATATGCTTTGGTTGCCATGATGTGGTTAATTCCGGACAAACGAATTGAGAAAATATTTGAAAACGAAAAGTAATTGATCATGAATACGATTTATCACGATTTTACTATCAGCACCCCAAAAGAGCGGGTGTTTGAAGCTGTCAGTACGCCGGAAGGGCTAAATAACTGGTGGACTTTACGCTGTTCAGGTAAGCCGGCACTAAACGAAGAATACAATTTATATTTTGCAGAAGAATATAACTGGTTTGCGACAGTTTCGAAATTCATCGAAAATGAAGAAATAGAATTTTCCGTAAAACATGCCAAGAAAGAATGGTTACCAACAAGTTTCGGATTCAAATTAACGGAAGTTTCCCCAAACACAACTTATGTTCAGTTTTATCATAGCGATTGGGAAGAAATCAGTCAGGAATTCAGAATTGCGAGCTATTGCTGGGCAAATCTTTTACGACAAATGAAACAATACCTGGAAAAAGGAATCATTACACCATTTGAAGAAAGAAATTAATCATGAAAAATATACGTTACCTCTTTATTTTAGGCTGTGTTATAGCATTAGTCGGTTTACTGTTCAAAGTAATGCAATGGCCTTATGCTTCGCTTATATTGATTCTTGGAATGTTTTGTCTGGCAATTGCAGGAATTAAGCTGATCATCAAAATTTACAACGACCAAAACCCTAACGGTCTGTTTAAAAAATAAACTTCAAATTTTAAAACTAAATTACTTAGTAACATTTTTAAAATCAGCATTATACAAAAAAACAAACCCTGCAAAATAGTTTGATTTTGTAAAAAAATATTTCATAAATTTAGGTTTGTTTTCGCCTCAGTCTTTATCGAAGTTTTACTAACATTAAATAAACCATGAGTATGGAAACAACAACAGTACCGCAAACCCAAATTACCCCTGCATACATAATGCAAACCGGAATGGCTTTTTTTGCATCAAAAGCCTTACTCACAGCCGTCAAACTTGGCGTTTTTACAACGCTTGGCGGAAATAAGAAACTCAGCGGTAAACAAATTCAAAGTGCATTAGGCCTGCACGATCGCGGCGTTTATGATTTTCTGGACGGACTGGTTTCGATGGGATTTCTCAACAGATCAGGCCTTCTTGAAACTGCTGAATACAGTAACACCGAAGAAACCGAATTTTTTCTTGACAAAAACAAACCTTCCTATGTAGGCGGAATCCTTGAAATGGCCAACGACCGTTTGTTCAGATTCTGGGCGGATTTAGATACTGCGCTTATCACCGGACAACCTCAAAATGAATTGAAACGCAATGGCAAATCCATGTTTGATGAGTTGTATGCAGATCCCACTCGCCTTAAACAATTTATTCAGGCCATGTCGGGAATTTCAACCGGAAACTTTGTTGCTCTTGCCCAGAAATTTGATTTTTCACCTTACAAAACCCTTTGTGATATTGGAGGTGCTGCAGGAATACTTTCCATTCAGGTCGCTACGCATAACCCACATATGAATTGTCTTTCACTTGATTTACCTCAAGTTGCACCAATTACAGATGAAACTATTACAGCACATGGAGTGAGTAATCAGGTAAAATCCGGCGTAATTAATTTTTTTACAGATGAGTTTCCAAAGGCAGACGTGATTACAATGGGATTGATTTTGCACGATTGGGATCTGGAAAACAAAAAAATGCTGATTAAAAAAGCATACAACGCATTACCGGAAGGAGGCGCTTTCATAGCAATTGAATCACTAATTGATGATGACAGGAGAAAAAACACTTTCGGTTTAATGATGTCTCTTAACATGTTAATTGAATTTGGTGTCGCTTTTGATTATACCGGTGCCGATTTCGAATCTTGGGTTAAAGAAGCCGGATTTAAACGCGTAGAAATCATTCCACTTGTCGGACCGGCCAGTGCTGCAATTGCTTATAAATAATATTCAAACATCTGATCACTATGACCTTACTCTCAAAAATCCTTATCGGCTTTGTTGCCTTCATCCATCTTTATATCGTATGGCTTGAAATGTTTGCCTGGACAACCTATGCAAAAAAAGTATTCCGGAAAGTGCCGGAAGAAATGTTCGAGAAAACAAAACAAATGGCTGGTAATCAAGGATTGTATAACGGATTTTTGGCAGCAGGTTTAATTTGGTCACTGTTAATCTGTGATCCTCATTGGAGTTTTCATATAGCCTTATTTTTCCTTAGCTGTGTCTTTGTCGCAGGTGTTTACGGTGCCATTACGGTTCAGAAATCCATATTTTATGTGCAGTCTGTCCCGGCTATCCTGGCCATCATCAGTATTCATTTTATGAAATAAGCGAAAATGAAACGAATTGTTTTTTGTTCTCTGGCGCTGTTAAGTATCGGTTTAAGTGATGCTCAAAATCTGCATTCGGGAAAAATCGGTTTTGCTTCCACAAGAGACGGCAATTATGAAGTGTATACGATGAATACTGACGGCAGTAACCAAACCAATCGTTCCAACAGTCCAAAGACCGATTATGGATTTGGATGGTCATATGATTGCCGAAAAATATTGTTTTATTCGAATCGTGAGGGAAATGATCAGATTTACATTATGAATGGCGATGGATCCAATCCGGTAAATCTAAGCAATAATAAGGCAAATGACAGAATCCCCGTATTTTCAAACGATAACGGTAAAATTGCATTTGTGTCCGACCGAAACGATAAAAACGGCGATATTTTCATAATGGATCACGACGGAAAAAACACTGTCCAGATTACCAGTAACGCCTATTTTGAAGAATCACCCTCCTTCTCCAACAACAGTAGAAAACTACTGTTTACCAGAGAACTGAAAGATTTGAATGATCCGAATGCAGCCGGTAACGGTGAGATTTTCAGCATCGATTTAAAATCAAAGAAAGAAACCCGCTTAACCAATAAAGAAGGTTACGATTCCGGAGCGGTTTATGCACCGGACGGAAAGAAAATTGCCTTTTACGGATATGACAAAACAACCAAGTTTTATGACTTATATCTTATGAACCCTGACGGAAGTCAGCTTGAAAAACTAACGGATGATGCCCCAGAAGATTATTCACCCAGCTGGTCTCCGGACGGAAATTGGATCGCTTTTACCCGTGGCGATTCCAAAAATTATGATATTTGGATCATCAACATCGCAACCAAAGAACTCAAACGACTTACCGACAATCCTAAAAGAGATGAATCTCCGTTTTGGTGTCAAATGAAATAAGAAACATATCTTTACAAAATACCAATTATTAAACAACCGAATGAACAAACTTCTTTCTTTATTAGTTGCTCTAACTGCGTTTTCTTGCTTTTCCCAAACCTATAATGTGCCTTACCGTAAAGGAAATTTATGGGGTTTTGCAGATAAAAACGGGAAAATCATAATCGAACCAAAATACGATTCTGTAAACCCAAATATGGAAAATTTCAGATGGTTTGTCTATAAAAATGGGAAAACCGGTATTATCAACACTGAAGGGATTGAGCGACTTGCCGTCGAATACGATTCAATTTTCAGAATTCCTGTTCATAGTCAGAATAATGAATTTTTAGTTTATAAAAATGGTAAATCCGGATATTCAGACATCAATGGTAGGTTTATCTTAGCAACCGATTACCATCAAATTATAAAATGTGATGACGAAACTTTCAATAGATTCGGCATGAAGTTTTTTGTAAAATCAAGTGCTGAAAGTAATTGGGATTTAATAGATGAAAATAAAAATGTTCTGGAGAAAGAGATTGAAACTTTTAGAAATTTTCACAGAGCGCAGTATAAACTTAAAACAAATGGCAAGTATGGTATTTACAATACGCTTACTAAAAAATGGACAATTCAGCCGGAATATGACTCGATCAAACCTTTCGATTACAAAGACTTCTACAGACCTAAAAAGGAATTTAACAACATCGGGTATTTTGGCTTTAAAAACAACACAATTGTCTTATTTACAAAGGAATATACTATCATCACAACTAAATTGAATAAAGAGGAAGACTTTTTTGAACTTCCAAAAAATGACGAAAATGAAGACTTTGCTTATACAGCTGTTGATCACCCGATAAGCCGCAATTCGAATTCCAGATTTGTTTCTGTAACCGGAGAGAATTTTACAAAAGGCATGCGATATCAAACCAATTGGACTTATTACACAGATGCAAAGTTTTTCACTATACTCAAAGAAAAAAACAGCTATGGAATTTCAGTAGGTTTCAATAACTCTTCCATAGAATTTGATGAAATAAAAGCCCTAAAAGACAATTATGATGAGAAATTCAACAAAGAAATTGTCATGGTGAGAAAAAATAAAAAATGGGGCATCTACAATTATATCAAAATGAAACTCATAGCTCCCATTGCATACGATTCATTTGAAATTCACAAACGCTATGAGAATTTCATCATTTTAAAAATTAAGAATAAAATAGGACTATTCGAGATTGAAGACGATCGCGATAAAGAAACATCTACAGCAATAGAGCCTTTATATGATGATTTCAAAGCTTTAATATATGTGAGGTCAAACGATTACGAATACAATAATTTCAACGTGTATTATTTTGTAAAAAATGGAAAACTATGCCCTGTCGGCATCAATGGCGTTAAATTTTATGAAGACTGACAAACGTCTGTTTCTTTAAAATTAAGACACAAAAAAAGCCTCATTTCTGAGGCTTTTATATTATTCCAAAACTTCATTATCCAGTTGTAAACTGTTTAAGAAAGCAATTGATTTTTCGATGTCATAATGCAAAATTCTGTCTTCTTCCACCAACGGAACTTCTTCGCGGTAAGATTTCAAGAAGGTTTCGATGAATTCACTTGATTTTAAAGGCCTTCTGAATTCGATAGCCTGAGACGCGTTCATCAGCTCAATAGCCAAAATACGCTCCAAATTCTCCATGATTTTCAAACATTTCGTAGCGCCGTTTGCTCCCATACTCACATGATCTTCCTGACCATTTGAGGAAACAATACTGTCTATACTTGACGGTGTAGCCAATTGTTTGTTCTGGCTAACAATACTTGCTGCCGTATACTGAGGAATCATGAAACCGGAATTCAAACCTGGGTTGCTAACTAAGAAAGCAGGCAATTCTCTTAATCCGGAAATTAACTGATACGTTCTTCTTTCAGAAATGCTTCCTAATTCTGCTAAAGCGATTCCTAAAAAGTCTAAAGCTAAAGCAAGAGGTTGTCCGTGGAAATTTCCTCCGGAAACAATTAAATCTTCATTAATGAAAATATTAGGATTATCCGTTACCGAATTGATTTCTGTCTTAAATACTTTCTTCACATAATCAATTGTATCTTTCGAAGCACCATGTACTTGCGGAATACAACGGAACGAATAAGGATCCTGAACATGTGCTTTCGGGCGCGCGATAATTTCACTGTCTTCCAACAATTCGTTGAAACGTCTTGCCGTATTGATTTGTCCTTTGTGCGGACGTACAATGTGAATCAATTCATTGAACGGATCGATTCTTCCATCGAAACCTTCTAAGGAAATCGCTCCGATTACATCGGCTAAATAAGAATATTTACAAGCTTTCAGTAAAATGTAACAACCGTAGGAACTCATGAACTGCGTTCCGTTCAACAATGCCAACCCTTCTTTGGATTGTAACGTAACCGGTTTCCAGCCATTTTTCTCCAACACTTTCATAGCCGGCTGACGGAATCCGTCTGCATAAACCTCTCCTTCTCCAATTAACGGTAAACACAAATGGGCCAACGGAGCCAAATCTCCTGAAGCCCCTAAGGAACCTTGTGTATAAACTACCGGAAGGATATCGTTATTGTAAAAATCGATCAAACGCTCAACCGTAGCCAACTGAACACCTGAATTCCCATAACTCAACGATTTGATTTTCAGCAGCAACATGATTTTCACAATCTCATGCGGCACTTCATCTCCGGTACCACACGCGTGCGATTTCATTAAGTTCTCCTGTAACTGGGAAAGGTTTTCATTAGAAATCTTCACATTGCAAAGCGATCCGAAACCAGTGTTGATTCCGTAGATAGGTTCGCTGTGGGTTTCCATTTTTTTATCAAGATATAGACGGCATTTCTCAATATTGATGCGCGCTTCTTCCGATAATTCTAGCGTATGATGTTGTGAAATAATTTCATGCAGAAGCTCTAATGAAAAAACATCGGAGCTGATATAATGTACTGTTTCCATTCTGGTTGTTAGTTTGCAGGCTCAAAATTCCGTAAAAAGCCTTTAAAATGCAAGATTATTTATTAGTATTTCGTTATGAATTTTTATCATCATTTTTTTTTACATTTGGGCAACTAAATAACTATTAAACATGAAAAACACACTTTATTTATTAATGGTCATGGTATTGGCTTCTTTTTCCACACCAAAGGAAACAGTAACGGTTTCGGGAAAAATCACAAATACGGATGACGGGAAAGTAATGATCAAAGGGGAATCCTTCGAAAAAGAAATCACATTGAAGGCCGACGGTTCGTTCTCAGAAACTTTCCAGATCGACTATGTCGGAAGTTATAACTTATTGACCAAAGGAAACCGTTCCTCGTTGTATTTAGGTAAAAACACTAAACTTACAATTACTGCGGATAACAAAAATTTCATGCCTACTTTGAAGTTTTCCGGAAAAGGAGCGGCTGAAAACCAATATTTTACAGAAAAATCAAATGCAGTTAACAAGTTAATGGTTAGCCAGCAGGAATTTTATGGTTTAGAGGAAACAGCATTTCTTACTAAACTGAAAGAAGTTAAAACTGCAATGACTGTTTTATTGAACAACTCAAAAATTACAGATGAAGCATTTAAGAAAAACGAAGTAAAAAGCATCGGTTATTTCGAACAGCTTCAACTTTTGAACTACCCTTCTTATCATGCGCATTATGCTAAAAAAGAAGGATTCGAGCCATCTGCTACCTTCCCTAAATATGATGAAAAAACAGATTTAGATAACGAATCGGATTTCTTATTCTCTTCTTCCTACAAACAATTGGTGGCTACAAAATTCAATAATAACCTATACAAACAGTTAGGTGAGAATGAAGAATATACTTATAAATTGGCTATTCCTGAAATTAAAAAAGTAAAAAGCCAGGCGATCAGAAATGCGCATTTACAGAATGTTTCATACGAAGTTAGTGCCGGAAACCCAGAGGCTTCTTTACTTTACAATGAAATCATGAACATTTCGACTGATGCTAAATTCAAAGAAAACCTGACTACTAAATTCAACAAAATCAAAACTTTAACACCAGGAAACGTTTCTCCTAAATTTGATTATGAAAATTTCAAAGGCGGAAAAACTTCTTTGGAAAGCTTGAAAGGGAAATACGTTTACATCGATGTTTGGGCAACTTGGTGTGGGCCATGTCGTCGCGAAATCCCTAGCTTACAAAAAGTTGAAGAGCAGTATCACGGTAAAAACATCGAGTTCGTAAGTTTATCTATCGATACGAAAAAAGACTATGAAAAATGGAGAAAATTCGTGGAAGAGAAAAAACTTGGAGGAATCCAATTGTTTGCCGACAGCGACTGGACTTCAAAATTCGTAACTGATTATGCCATTGAAGGTATTCCGAGATTTATTTTGGTGGACCCGAACGGAAACATCGTTACAGCTGATGCTCCTCGCCCGTCTGATCCTAAGCTTGTTGCTAAATTTGAGGAATTAGGAATCAAGTAAATTAGACTTTAATTATCTGATATACAAAAGACTGTTTCGTAAATGAGACAGTCTTTTTTATTTAGTCAACGTCAAAAAAGCTTTTCCTAAATAACCGATGATATCGGAAGCAATGAAAGAATGATACCCCGTTTCCGGAACGGCTAAATCTGCTGTCAATCCGTGCAGGTAAACTCCTAAAACGGCAGCATCTACAGAAGTGTATTGCTGAGCCAATAATCCGGTTATGATTCCGGTCAAAACATCGCCGGAGCCCGCTGTAGCCAATGCCTGATTTCCAGTCGTATTCTGATAAACCCTATCTTCATGAACTACTAAAGACGGAGCGCCTTTAACCACCACAATCACGCTGAATTGTTTTGAGAAGGATTTCACTTTTTCAAGCATTTCATCCTCGGTTGACCATTCGCCTATCAATCTTTGCAATTCTTTTAAATGCGGTGTCAAAACGGTTTGTTTGGGCAGCATTTCGAACCATTCTTTATTTTCGGAAAGGATGTTCAGCCCATCGGCATCAATAACCATCGGCGCAGAATTTAATTTCAGAAAATGAAACATGGCCTGTTGCGTTTCAGAATGAAGTCCTAACCCCATTCCTACTCCAATCGCCTGCAAATCAAGTTTATGATTAACAGAAGTGATATGTTCATTATAATCATCCGTTAAAACCATCACTTCAGGAACGACGGATTGCACGATTTCGTAACCGCATTTAGGAATATAAGCCGTAACCAAACCAGCACCGGACTTCAGGCAAGCTTTGGCGGCAAGGCAAATCGAGCCAATTTTTCCATAGCTTCCGCCAACAATTAGCGCATGACCCTGAATACCTTTATGACTGTTTTCAGGGATTGTTCTGAAGCGTTTTAAAACTTCACTTTTATCAATTAATACAGCATTTTCCATAACATAAACCTTATATATAAATTTACGAAATTCACCGCACCTGAAAATTATTTTTGTGAGAAAAGATTTGTTTCCCGAAAAAGATTTATATTTGTATCATGTTGAGTAACAATTATCAATACAGCATTTTAGCGACAACCGATTCTTTGGTTGCGAATACTGCTGCCGTTACATCAACGTCCACTACAACAACTACGACTACCCCGTTTGGGGTATAATCATTTCATATAATCCGTTTGCGTACGTGTATTTTTTACACGGCACTGGTTGTTTTTACAACTCTCATTTTATTTATCACAATTCAATTCGTCACAGAAATCACCAATTTTTAAGCGAATAGAACTAAAACAACATTATATGAAAGTTTTAAAGTTTGGTGGTACTTCGGTTGCCAACCCACAAAACATAGCACAGAGCATTTCAGTAATCAATGGAATCGCGGGAAAAAAAGCAGTAATCGTTTCAGCCTTAGGAGGTGTTACAGATGTTTTAGTGGATGCTGTCGCTAAAGCACAAAATAAAAATATTGCCTATAAAGAGCTGCTGAAGCAAATCGAACAAAGGCATTTTGAAACCATTGAAGGGCTTCTCGATAATGAAAATCAAAAAGAGATTTCTGTTTATGTTCAGGAATGTTTTTCAAATATTGCGGCTTTACTGGAAGGCTGTTATCTGCTTGGCGAACTGTCTGACAAAACAAAAGATGTCCTACTTTCCTTTGGAGAATTACTTTCGTCCCGAATCATTTATGAGAAACTGAAACAGGATTCCAAGAACGTCGTTTATATCGATAGCCGACAGCTCATCAGCACTAATTCCAATTTTGGAAATGCAGCGGTGAACTTCGAAATTACGGACTATTCGATTCAATATTATTTTGATAAAAATCAGGCGGAAATCACCATTATGCCTGGATTTATTGCCGAAGATTCCAATGGAAACACTACAACTTTAGGCAGAGGCGGATCTGACTATACTGCTGCAATCATAGCCGCAGCCTTAGATGCCGAGCAACTCGAAATCTGGACAGACGTTAACGGCATGTTTACAGCCAATCCTAAAATTGTAAAACAAGCCAAACCAATCCCGCAGATTTCCTATAAAGAAGCAATGGAATTGTCTCATTTTGGAGCAAAAGTATTGTATGCCCCAACCATTCAGCCTGTTCTGAACCGAAACATTCCCATTTTCATCAAAAACACTTTTGAACCGGAAGCACAGGGAACTTTCATTTCCAGTGAAAACCATATTAATCACAATCCTGTAAAAGGAATCAGTCACATAGAAAATATTGCTTTGATTACTTTGGAAGGCACCGGGCTAATCGGTATTTATGGTGCTTCCAAACGTCTTTTCGGAGCCATTGCCAAAGAAAAAATCAATGTGATTTTCATCACACAGGCTTCTTCAGAACATTCAATTTGTATTGGTATTGCTGAAAATGAAGCCAAAAAAGCAAAACATGCCATTGATGAAGAATTTAGTTATGAAATAAAACAATTTAAAATCAAACCTGCCATTGTAGAAAGCAATTTGAGCATTATTGCCGTTGTTGGGGAAAACATGAAAAACCATCAGGGATTGAGCGGTAAAATGTTTAGCGCCTTAGGAAAAAACAATGTGAACATCAGAGCAATTGCCCAGGGTGCTTCAGAACGCAACATATCCGCTGTAATCGATAATAAAGACGTTAAAAAAGCACTGAACACTTTACATGAGAAGTTCTTTGAAGACAATATCAAGCAGTTAAATCTTTTCATCAGCGGTGTAGGTAATGTGGGAAGCAAGTTTATTGAACAAATCCATCAGCAGCGAAAATACCTGAAAGACAATCTGAAAATTAATGTTCGTGTCATAGCGCTTTCCAATTCTTCCAAAATGCATTTCAACGAAGACGGAATTCAGCTGGAAAACTGGAAAGAACTTTTGGAAAATGGCGAACCAACCTGTATTAACCATTTCATTTCCAAAGCAGAAGAATTAAATTTACGCAACAGCATTTTTATTGATAATACTGCCAATGAAAGCATTGCATCGGTTTACGACCGATTTTTAAAGCAAAATATTTCAGTGGTGACCTGCAATAAAATCGCGTGCTCTTCTCAATACGAAAACTATAAAAACCTGAAATATCTTTCCAAGAAGTACAATGCTCCGTTTTTGTTTGAAACCAATGTTGGTGCTGGTTTACCGATTATTGACACACTCAAGAACCTGATTGCTTCCGGTGATAAAGTACATAAAATCCAAGCGGTTTTGTCCGGAAGCCTGAATTTCATTTTTAATAATTTTAATGAGCAATGCAGCTTTCATGAAGTGGTAAAACAAGCCGGAATTGAAGGTTACACCGAACCCGATCCAAAAATCGATTTAAGTGGCATTGATGTAATGCGTAAAATATTGATCCTGATTCGCGAAAGCGGTTATGAGATGGAAATCGATCAGATTCAAAACGATTACTTTTTACCAAATGAAGTCATGGAAACGGATTCGCTTGCAGATTTTTATAAAAATCTTGAACTTCATGAGGCACATTTCAAAAAGTTGTATCAGGAAGCAGTGGATAAAAATTGCCGCTTGAAGTATGTAGCCGAATTTGAAAACGGTCAGGCAAAAGTAGGCCTGCAACTCATTGAAAAAGAGCATCCTTTTTACAATTTGGAAGGAAAAGACAACATCGTTTTGTTTTATACTGAACGCTATAGCGAACAGCCGCTACTGATAAAAGGAGCCGGAGCCGGAGCTGCTGTAACTGCTTCAGGGATTTTTGCCGATGTAATCAGAATCGGGAACATTTAATTTAAGAAACATGGACAGTATAAAACTATTTTGCCCGGCCACAGTAGCCAACATTTGCTGCGGATTTGACGTATTAGGACTCTGCCTGAGTACTATTGGCGACGAAATGATTATTCATAAAACCAATGAAAAAGGAATCCGGATTACCAAAATAACCGGAGCCGATTTGCCTTTTGAAACCGAAAAAAATGTCGCCGGCGTTGCTGCTTTAGCATTATTAAAAGAAATAAATACAGAATTTGGCTTTGACATCGAAATCCATAAAAAAATAAAAGCCGGCAGTGGTATCGGAAGTTCGGCTGCCAGTGCCTCCGGGGCAGTTTTTGGCATCAATGAATTACTAGGAAGACCTTTCTCCAGAAAAGAATTGGTCCACTTTGCCATGAAAGGAGAAGCCTTAGCCAGTGGCAGTGAACATGCGGATAATGTCGCTCCGGCACTTTTGGGCGGTTTTACTTTGGTTCGCGGATACAAACCTTTAGATGTTATTCGGATTGAAAGTCCTTCTGAATTGTATGTCACTGTGATTCATCCTCAAATTGAACTGAAAACTTCGGAAATGCGAGCCGTCTTAAAACCTGATATTTCCTTAAAAAGTGCCATAACACAATGGGGAAACCTTGGCGGACTGATTGCAGGATTATATACTAATGATTATGATCTGATTCAGCGTTCCTTACACGATGAAATCATTGAACCGCTTCGAAGCCCTTTTATTCCTAACTTTGATCCGATTAAAAAAGCGGTACTGGAAAACAACGCTTTAGGATGCGGGATTTCAGGTTCAGGACCATCAATTTTTACTTTAAGTAAAGGTATTGAAACTGCTAATAAAGTTAAAGTTGCTATGACAGAAATATTTTCAAAAACCAACATTCCTTTTGAAACCCATGTTTCAAAAATTGACGCTGAAGGCATTCGAATAATCAATTAGAAAATTAAGAAATGATCTATTACAGTCTAAATAACAAAGCACATAAGGCAACTTTTCAAGAAGCCGTGATCAATAGTCTGGCTCCGGATAATGGTTTGTATTTTCCGGAAACCATCACGCCGCTTCCCTACTCTTTTTTTGAAACCATCGAGCAACTGAATTATGAGGAAATCGCCTTTGAAGCTATCAGGCAATTCATCGGCAATGAAATCCCTGAAACTACTTTAAAACAAATCATCAAAGAAACCTTAAACTTTGATTTTCCTTTAGTTCCGATAAACGAAAACTGTTATGCTCTTGAACTTTATCACGGCCCGACTATGGCTTTTAAGGATGTCGGCGCCCGATTCATGTCGCGCTGTTTAGGATATTTCAATCTGAACAGTGATAAAAGAACTACGGTTTTGGTAGCTACTTCCGGAGATACGGGTGGCGCAGTAGCCAATGGCTTTCTTGATGTAAAAAATGTTGATGTTGTGATTCTCTATCCAAGCGGAAAAGTGAGTGATTTTCAGGAATTACAACTGACTACGCTCAGAAAAAACATTTCAGCTTTAGAAGTAAACGGAACTTTTGACGATTGTCAGGCAATGGTTAAAAAAGCCTTTTCAGATTCAGATTTAAAAGATAAAAACCTGACGTCTGCGAATTCCATTAATATTGCGCGCTGGCTTCCACAACTGTTTTACTTCTTTTTTGCCTATCGCGAACTGAAAAAGTTTCACAAACCGATTCTTCTTTCCTGTCCGAGTGGTAATTTCGGAAATCTTTGTGCCGGAATTTTAGCCAAAAAATTGGGGATCCCAATCGATCAATTTGTAGCTGCAACTAACGCAAATGACACAGTTCCAAGATTTCTTACGGAAGGAACCTATCAGCCAAAAGAAACAATTGCCACTTTATCAAACGCAATGGACGTAAGTAATCCTAGTAATTTTATCAGAATCAGGGAATTGTACAATCATGATTTAAACGCCTTCAAAAACGATTTTTCTGCTTATTCCTTTACCGATGACGAAACGAAAGCTGCAATGAAATTTCTATTTGAAAAGCATAACTATATTGCTGAACCTCACGGAGCTGTGGGTTATTTGGGACTTCAGAAGGAATTAAAAAAGAAGCCTGAATCAATAGGCATTTTTCTTGAGACAGCTCATCCGATTAAATTTTCTGAAATTGTAGAAACTAATCTGGATATTAAATTAACCGTTCCTCAGCAGATAAAAAGTTTATTCGGCAAAGAAAAAGTCAATACAAAAATCAGTACTTATGATCAACTTAAAGATTACTTACGATCGTAATTTTACTGTTAAAACCTCTTTGTCACTCGGTAAAAAATCAATAAATTAGCCCTCAAAATAATTTTATAACACACTATGAAAAATACAGCATTAACGCACGTTCACGAAAGTTTGGGAGCTAAAATGGTTCCGTTTGCAGGTTACAATATGCCTGTGCAGTATGAAGGAGTTAACATTGAGCACGAAACAGTTCGCAGCGGCGTAGGTGTTTTTGACGTTTCCCACATGGGAGAATTCTTTTTAAAAGGTGAAAACGCTTTGGCTTTGATCCAGAAAGTGACTTCGAACGACGCTTCGAAATTAGTAGACGGAAAAGCTCAATATTCCTGCCTGCCGAACAATGACGGCGGAATCGTGGATGATTTGATTGTATACAAAATTGCAGACAACCATTACATGTTGGTGGTAAATGCTTCCAATATTGAGAAAGACTGGAACTGGATTTCATCGCACAACGATTTGGGAGTTGAAATGATCAACAATTCGGATGATTATTCGTTGTTGGCTATCCAAGGGCCAAAAGCCGCTGAAGCTATGCAATCTTTAACTGCTATCGATTTGGCGAACATGCCTTATTATTCTTTCCAGATTGGGGAATTTGCCGGTGTGAAAGACGTAATCGTTTCTGCAACAGGCTATACAGGTTCAGGCGGTTTTGAGATTTACTTCAAAAATGAAGATGCGGAAGTAATCTGGAACAAAGTTTTCGAAGCCGGAGCTACATTCGGTATCAAACCAATCGGATTGGCAGCACGTGATACATTACGTTTGGAAATGGGCTTCTGCTTGTACGGAAACGACATCAACGATACTACTTCACCACTTGAAGCCGGTTTAGGATGGATTACCAAATTTGACAAAGAATTCACCAATTCAGCGAATCTTAAAAACCAAAAAGAAGCTGGTGTTTCCCGCAAATTAGTTGGTTTTGAATTGATTGAAAGAGGAATACCGCGTCATGATTATGAAATCGTTGATGCTGCCGGAAATGTAATCGGAATTGTAACTTCCGGAACGCAATCGCCTTCATTAGGAAAAGCAATCGGTTTAGGATACGTTCCTACTGCGTTGGCTACTCCGGATTCTGAAATTTATATCCGAATCAGAAATAAAGATCTGAAAGCCGTGGTAGTGAAATTACCGTTTTACAAAAAATAACTTATTTTGAAATACATTCTGCTGATAACTGCATTAGTTCCTTTTTCTCTTTTTGGACAGAAAAATGATTTGTGTTCAACCTGGACTAAAATTAATGCAGTTATTCAACAGAATCATTACACACCCAAACCTGTTGACGACAGTTTATCGGTGTATGTTTTCGACTCTTTTCTACAAAAACTTGACGAAAACAACCGAATATTCCTTGAATCTGAAATCGTTAGTCTGAAAAACCACCGGTTAAAAATTGACGATTACCTTACCAAAGAAAATTGCACTTTCATTGAAGATTTCTACAAATCCTACTCTTCAGCGTACGAACGTTATAAGAAAGTTATCATTGCCATCAAAAATGAGCCGTTTCCTTTATCTAGTAAGGAGAAAATCCATTTTATAAAGAAAAATGCGCCACATCTGAAAAGTGAAAACGAGCTGAAACTGTATTATAAAAAAAGGCTGTTATTCAACACCTTACAGGATATTACAGAGCTAAGTGAGAATAAAGATTCCATTCTTCAGCATTTTACCAAAATTTCCGAAAAGATAAAGAAAGAAGCTTTCGATAATTACGAATGTAAAATACAAAATGAAAAATTAGCGAAAAGTGATTTTGAAGAAGTATTCCTTTCGGTATTTTGTTCTTATTTTGATCCGCATACCGCTTATTTTTCAGACGCTGCCAAATCCGCTTTTCTTTCCCATCTGGAAGACAATAACTTTTCGTTCGGGATGGATTTATCGCTCAATGAGAAAAATGAAATCATTGTACAGCAAATCATTCCGGGAAGTACCGCCTATTATTCAGAAAAAATCGACGCCGGTGACCAGATTATAAAGATTTCAAATCAGAATAACGAATACCTTATCAGTTGTACTTCTATTGATAAAATTGAGGAAATTCTTCAGTCTGAAAAATATACTTCCGCTGATTTCACCTTAAAAAAGCAGAGCGGAAAAGTTTACAATGTTTCCTTATTCAAGAAGAACTTAAAAAATTACGAGAACAATCTTTACAGTTATGTTATTGAAAAAAATGGTGCAAAAACCGGGTACATTTCCATTCCAAGTTTTTATGCCACTTTTGACAATGGCACTTCCAACGTAAGTACTGATCTCACAAAAGAAATTCTGAAACTTCAGCGGGATCAGGTTTCCGGGTTGATTCTGGATCTTCAGAATAATGGCGGCGGCTCCATGACAGAAGCGGTCAGAATTGCCGGGATGTTTATCGATATTGGCCCTGTTGGTCAGGTGAACAACAAAAAAACCGGTACTGAGATAATCAAAGATTTAAACAGAGGAATGGTTTATACCGGGCCGCTGGTGGTTTTAATCAACGGTTTTTCTGCATCTGCCAGTGAATTTCTAACCAATGCAATTCAGGATTATAACAGAGGGATCGTAATTGGAGACACTTCGTTTGGGAAAGCTTCCATGCAGCAGATTCTTCCTTTGGAAAACAGTGACAATCAATTTATTAAACTTACCCAGGAAGCATTTTACAGAGTAACCGGGAAGAGCAATCAGAAAAACGGAATTACGCCTGATGTACAGATTCCGACGCTATTCAGAAACCAAATGCCTCGCGAAAGCGATAACAAAACGGCACTTCAGAATACTGTTTTGACAAATACTGTCCGTTACCCAAAAATGGAAAACAGTTCTTTTCCTTCAATTATTGAACAAAGCCGAAAAAGGGTTTCTGAAAATGAATTCAACAACAAGACATTACAGTTAAATACCCAAATCGATCAGTTGTATGATAACGATCTTCCTCCTATTTTGTTAAATATTGAAAACGTTTTTGCTGAGATGTCCAAAATGAAAACGCTTTGGAAAGAAATCAAAAACCATAGTGAAAAAGAAGTTGACTTCAATATTCAGCGAAACAGTACCGATATCGAATACCAGCAATTTGACGAGTATTTAAAAAGCAGTAATACGGATAAAATAAAACAACTGAGAAGCAATCCTTATATCCTTGAAGCCCTTAACATCATTAACGATATAAGAACACAAAAAAACTAAATCCATGAAATTAAAACCGCTATTCTTTGCAATCATCCTGTTTGCAGGTTTACAGGCTTTTGCCCAACAATTTAAAACTCCGGTAGCTTACCTTTCTTACATCGGAAAAGAACAGGAGAATATTTCTAAAAGCATGTGGAAATACACTTCAGCAGTTGCGCATTCAAAAAGCGCCAGAAGAATTGACAATACCAGAAAACAACTGATCAAAAGTATACAGGATGCTTCCAAAAAGATTACTGCTGTGACCAATGGTTACAACGGTGATTTGGAATTCCGCAATCAGGTTTTGGATTATCTGAGCATCAGTGAAAAAAACATCAATGAAGAATACGATAAGATCATCAACATGCAGGAAGTTGCCGAGCAGTCTTACGATTTTATGGAGGCTTACATTACTTTCCGTGACTTGATCAACAAGAAAATGGACGAAGAAAACGAAAAAGTAAATCTGGCTCAGAAAAACTTTGCCTTAAAATACAATATCACGATCACTGAAAACAATTCGGCTTTAGCCAACAAAATGAAAATCTCTAATTTGGTTTTTGATTACCACTCAAAATTATACTTGATTTTCTTTAAAGTTAATTTCACAGATTTGACACTTACCAAAGCTATTGAAATGAAAAACCTTGCCGAAATCCAGCAAAATTCAAATACCCTTTTACTCTATGCTGATGAAGGACTTGAAAAGTTAAAATCAGTTCCAAGTTTCAAAAAAGATACGGACTTTATCAACAGTACTAAAAAAGCATTGGAATTTTATAAAAAACAGGCACAGGTTTATACCCCGAAAGTGGTAGATTTCTTCATGTTCAACGAAAAAATCGAAAATGCCAAGAAAATACTTGAGGCTAAAAAAGAACAGGACAGAACCAAAGAGGAAATTAACAATTTTAACGCCATGGTTAAGCAGGCGAATAAAGAAATCGACAATTACAACAAAGCCAATCAACTTAATTTTCAAGAAAAAAATACAACTATAAACAACTGGAACAGTACTGCAGATAACTTTATTTCAAAGTATATTCCTGTAGATTAAACAGACAAACTAATAAAAAAGCCGATTAAAATTAATCGGCTTTTTTATATAAAGAATAGTGTCTTATAACTTAATCACGCCACCTACGTTAAAGCTTGAATAAGCGTTTTTAATAGTGAATTCGCTCTCTTTAGCAATTTCTGTTAAACCAGTCATTCCTTGGTAATCAATTAAAATACTGAATTTATCAGAAACTTCAATTTTATATCCGATACCGTAATTTAAGCCTAACTGAAAAGAGTTAACCATATCCTTAATATCTTCACTGTTTCCTTTTGCTGATAAAAGAAACCCTGCACTCGGACCGAAATTTAAATTCCATTTTCTTGTGCTTCCGAAATGCCAATTCGCATTAACAGGGATTGTCAGGTACGTTAATTTTTCCTCATATCCGTTAAACACTTCGCTTCCCATAGTCTGAAAAAGCAAACCTGAACGCAAACTCCAACGGTCATTAAAGAAATAATCCGCATCCGCTCCAAAATTCACAGAAGAAATTGGGTCGTTTGACAAATCATCTTCACCATAATAATTAGCTGAGCTATAACCGATTAAAGGTGTTAACTCAATAGCTCCTTTTTCTCTTTGTTGTGAAAAACCAAAAAGACCGCTTAACAGCAATCCTAAGCAAAAAATTCTTTTCATGATTAATTTTAAAATTTACGCAAAACTACATTAAAATCTTACAAATAAAAAACATTGAATCATTATTAAAAATGTTTTTTCGTTTTAGTATTTTTGCATTCTCAAATAAAGTTTTTTAGAAATGGGAAGAGCCTTTGAATTTAGAAAAGCACGTAAAATGAAACGTTGGTCTGCAATGGCTAAAACGTTTACAAAAATTGGTAAAGATATTGTAATGGCAGTTAAAGAAGGAGGTCCAAGTCCTGAAACTAACTCCCGTTTGAGAGCTGTTATGCAAAATGCAAAAGCAGCCAACATGCCTAAAGACAATGTTGAGCGTGCCATCAAAAAAGCGACAGATAAAGATACGGCGAACTTCAAAGAAGTATTGTTCGAGGGCTATGCACCGCACGGAATTGCCATCCTGATTGAAACCGCTACCGATAACAACAACAGAACCGTTGCCAACATCAGAAGTTATTTTAACAAATGTAACGGAACTTTAGGAACACAAGGTTCTGTAGAATTTATGTTCGACCATACTTGTAATTTCCGTATTCCAAGCGAAGGACAAGATGTTGAGGAATTAGAACTGGAAATGATCGACTTCGGTGTAGAAGAGATTTTCGCTGATGAAGACGGCATCGTAATGTATGCGCCTTTCGAAAGCTTCGGTTCTATCCAGAAAGAATTGGAAAATCGTGGTTTGGAAATCTTATCTTCCGGTTTTGAAAGAATTCCGCAGATAACTAAAGAATTGACGCCTGAGCAAGTTGCCGACGTTGAGAAATTATTAGAGAAAATCGAAGAGGATGACGATGTAATGAACGTTTTCCACACCATGCAGGAATAAATTACATCTTACATATAACAGAAAAGCCTCCGGAAATTATTCGGAGGCTTTTTTATTTTAGTAAGTATTTTCTAACAAATTAATGATTCGTTGTTATTTTAAAAACATACCCTTTTTCTTATAAATTTTCAAATATTTTTATATTTGAAAGTATTCATTTACAGAAATATTGATATTGGACGGCTCATTTGTAGATACATTGAATTCATACAAAGAAATACGAAGAATAGAGCATTTCTCAAAAATACAAGGGCGGTACATCTAATTTCTAAACAGAAGTACCTAAAGTTATCGTCCTGCGAAAATAATCGCTTAAAACAAAGGGAAAAGTAAAAACAATGAAAAAAATATTCTTGCTATTTACATTATCAATGTTAGCAGCCTCATGTTCAGTAAATGATGAGGCACAAAACGAAGAGAAAAAACCTCTTACTGAAACGTTAACCAACAGACCTCCCTCTATGTCGGTAAATTGTGTTAACAATTTCACTCCTCCGAATAATTACAATGGAATTATAACATGGAATTTAGGCTTAACTATCCCATATTCGGAAGCCTCCGCATATATTGAAATTAAACCAAGAACAGGATCAACCGTTTTCAGCTCCGTTAATATTCCAATTCCTTACTTAGGCCCTATGCCAAGCAGCATAAATGTAATACATACAGGTTCCGGTACATTTGGAAGCGCATGGTTATCCGGTGGTCAAATTTTCATCAACACTAAAGAGTTTGATTACAGATATATTATCTACGATAATGATTCGCCGGCTTACGTAGCTACGGGCTGGAAATATCACGATTTGACTTCTTAAAATCAAAATAGATAAAAACAAAAAACTCCGTCTCGTTTTAGAACAAGATGGAGTTTTTTATATCTGCAATTCAATATTTACTTTATGAATTCAATTTTCTGAGCTTCTTCAGCATTGATACTGTCAAAGAATCCTTGCTCGTTCATCCACTCATCACTGAATACTTTACTCATGTAACGTGATCCGTGATCCGGGAAGATAACTACAACATTGCTGTTTTCGTTAAACTCTCCTTCTTCTGCAAACTGCTTGATAGCCTGCATAGCAGCTCCGGATGTATAACCAACGAATAAACCTTCTTTCTTAGCAATTTCTCTTGCTGTATGAGCACTTTCTTCGTCTGTTACCTTGGTAAATTTATCGATGGAATCGAAATCTGTGGCCGTAGGAATAAGATTCTTCCCTAAACCTTCAATTCTGTAAGGATAGATTTCTTCGTTGTCGAACTCTCTTGTTTCGTGATATTTTTTCAATACCGAACCAAAAGCGTCAACTCCCAAAATTCTGACTGCTGGATTTTGCTCTTTTAGATAACGGGCCGTTCCGGAAATAGTTCCACCGGTTCCGCTACAAGCGATAAAATGCGTGATTCTACCATTGGTTTGTTCCCAGATCTCAGGGCCAGTGGTTTTATAATGTGCATCAACATTCAATTCATTGAAATATTGATTGATGTAAACAGAACCTTTAGTTTCCTCGTGCAAGCGTTTTGCAACGTTATAATACGAACGCGGATCATCTGCAGATACGTGAGCAGGACAAACATAAACTTTTGCTCCCATAGCACGCAACATATCGATTTTATCTTTCGAAGATTTTGAACTAACTGCAAGTACACAATCGTAGCCTTTAATAATGCTTACCATTGCCAAGCTGAAACCTGTATTGCCGGAAGTGGTTTCAATGATAGTATCTCCCGGTTTAAGAATCCCTCTTTTTTCAGCTTCTTCTATAATATAAAGAGCAATTCTGTCTTTTGTGGAATGTCCCGGATTAAAGGCCTCTACTTTTGCATAGAAATTTCCTTTTAGTCCTTCGGTTATCGTATTTAGTTTTATTAGGGGTGTATTTCCTATTAATTCCAATACGTTATTATAGGCTTTTATTTCTTCTTTCATAAAAAATAAATTACTCAATATGTGAATATAAACATTTTTAGGTATACTCACAACCTTGCAAATGTATAAAAAAAACTTTATCTACTTTTTAATTCCTTCTAAATCTAATAAAAAAGTATATTCTTTTGTCACTTCCTTAATAGCTTCAAATCGACCGGAAGCCCCGCCATGTCCGGTGTCCATGTTAATATCCAAAAACAACTGGCTGTTCCCTTCTTTCATGGTTCTTAATTTAGCAACCCACTTGGCAGGTTCCCAATATTGTACCTGTGAATCATGCAAACCTGTCGTAACCAACAAATTAGGGTATTTTTGTTTTTTTACGTTATCATAAGGGGAATACGATAACATATAGTCATAATATTTTTTATCGTTCGGATTTCCCCATTCGTCATACTCACCTGTGGTCAGCGGAATGGAATCGTCCAACATGGTCGTAACCACATCCACAAACGGAACCTGTGCTATCACTCCATTGTACAATTCAGGCGCCATATTGATAATTGCTCCCATTAACAATCCTCCGGCAGAACCTCCTTCAGCATATAAATGATTCGCGGACGTATATTTCTGATCGATTACATATTTAGAACAATCAATAAAATCCGTAAACGTGTTTTTCTTTTTCAGTAACTTCCCGTTATCATACCATTCACGGCCTAAATCTTCTCCACCACGAATATGGGCAATTCCGTAAACGAAACCTCTGTCCAATAAGCTCAGACGGATTGATGAAAAATAAGGATCCATGGACGAACCGTAAGAACCGTAAGCATATAAAAGGAAGGGATTTTTACCGTCTTTCTTGATTCCTTTGCGGTATACAATCGAGATCGGCACTTTGGTTCCGTCTTTTGCAGTAGCCCAAACGCGCTCTTCCGTATAATTGTTTTTGTCAAATTTACCGCCAAGGACTTCCTGTTCTTTCAAAATCGTTTTCTCCTTGGTTCTCATATTGAAATCGATTACCGAAGAAGGTGTCGCCATCGACTGATAGTTATAGCGTAAGATTTCCGTATCGAAATCAACATTGGTAGTCGTATAAGCTGTATAAGTTTCAATTTCAAATGGCAGGTAATATTCGCCTTTTCCGCTCCAAGGCATGATTCGAATTTTATTCAAACCATCGTTGCGTTCCTCCACTACCAAATAATCCTTGAAAATTTCAATTCCTTCTACCAGCGTTTCTTTTCTGTGTGGGATTAAATCTGTCCAATTCTCTTTTGAAGTGGCTGTTTCAGACGTTTTCATCACTTTGAAATTGGTCGCCTTGTCTTTATTAGTTACCACATAAAAACTGTCTCCGAAATGCGAAATATTGTATTCTAAACCTCTGGTTCTCTTCTGGAAAACACGGAATTGTCCGTCCGGATTGTTAGCTTCAAGGATCTGGTATTCCGTTGTCATGGTACTATTCGAACCAATTACCAGATATTTTTTTGATTTTTCTTTATAAATGTATACTGAAAATGTATCGTCTTTTTCATTATAAACCAATGTATCATCCTTTGCTTCCGAACCCAATTTATGCTTGTAGATTTTTTCAGAACGCAAGGTTACCAAATCTTTTCGGGTGTAAAACAACGTTTTGTTATCCGCCGCCCAAGTGGATCCGCCGGTTGTTTTTTCAAGTTTCACCGGAAGGATTTCGCCGGTTTCCAGGTTTTTGATCTGAATAGTGTATTCTCTTCTTGAAACCATATCCACACCAAAAGCACACCATTTGTTGTCTTCACTGACATTTAATCCGCCCAACTGGAAATATGCATGTCCTTTTGCCATTTCGTTACAGTCAAACATGATTTCCTCTTTTGCCTCCAAGCTTCCTTTTTTACGGGCGTAAATCGGATAATCTTTTCCTTTTTCGTAGCGGGTGATATAATAATAACCGTTATAAAGATACGGTACCGAACTGTCATCTTCCTTAATTCTAGACTTCATCTCCTCAAACAAATCCTTCTGGAACTGCTTGGTATGAGCCGTCATTGCATTATAATATTCGTTCTCTTTATTAAGATAATCAATTACTTCCGGGTTTTCCCTTTCATTTAACCAATAATAGTTATCGGTTCTTATATTCCCGTGTTTCTCCAGTTTTTTGGTTTTTACCGCCGCAACGGGAGGAGTAATTTTATTTGTCATTTTTGGTGAATTATTTTGCGCATTTGAGCCTGCAAAAATAAGGCAAACACAACTTAAAAGAAATTGTTTTTTCATTATTTATGATAGTATTATCTCTGGGCAATTTACTAATTTTGCCAAGGATTAACCATTAATTTTATTAACATGTTTGGAGATATTATGGGCATGATGGGCAAACTTAAAGAAACCCAGCAAAAAATTGAAGAAACAAAAAAAAGATTAGACACGGTTTTAATAGACGAACAAAGTAATGACGGGCTTTTAAAAGTAACTTTAACGGCTAACCGAAAAGTAAAAAGTATCACTATTGATGATAGTTTATTAGAAGACAAAGAGCAGTTGGAAGATTATTTGGTGCTAGTTATGAACAAAGCCATCGAAAAAGCCACCAATGTAAACGAAGCCGAATTAGGAGCCGTAGCAAAAGAAGGAATGCCGAGTATTCCGGGTATGGATATGTTTAAATAAAAAACAAAGGCTGTTTTTCAACAGCCTTTATACCCCAATTTTAAAAAATAAACTTCAGTTCAGAATAAACTCTTGTGTTGCTCAATTCTTTACTGCATTATACAAAAAAAATTAACTTTAGTAGTAGTCCTTCAGTTATTTTGTGCCGCAAATCAAACAATAAAAGCCATAACTTCCCAAATTCATAACAACTTTTTTATTTATCTGGGACATAAGCGATATATTCAGGGACGAACGCGAAGTTTTTTAACTATTGATTAACAATGAGTCATAATAAAATACATAAACATTTCATTTCTTTTAAGGAAAATACTGATAAATTCAGCTTTCCCGAAAGGTTTACTTTCCCTTTTTATTATGAACCTCACCCGTTGGCACTTTTAGCAGCAAAAGAATTGCAACAGCATCTCGAGAATCAAAAGGAATGGGAGCATAACTTTGGTTTAGAGGAAAATCAGGAAGGTTTGGTCATCGGGAAAATGTTTGGAGTGTTAGTGGTCCGGAATTCAGCTAATGAGCTTGGCTATTTGGCGGCTTTTTCAGGAAAACTGGCTGGGCAGAATCATCATTCATTATTTGTTCCACCGGTTTTTGACATGCTTACGGAAGACGGTTTTTTCAAGAAAGAAGAAGAAATCCTCAATCAGATCAATGCTGAAATTGAAACCCTTGAAAAAAGCACTGATTACATTGCCTTAGAAAAGCAATTTGCCGAAGAAACACAAACTTTCAATGTTGAATTGGAAGATTACAAGAAAAGAATAAAAGCCTCCAAAAAGGAAAGAAAAGCCCAACGGGAAAAAGCCATTTCAGAAGGAATTGATTCCGAAGCAATGGATATTTTACTTGAAGAACTCCGAAAAGAAAGCCTAAAACAGGCTTATTTCTTAAAAGATTTCACCCGCCAGTGGGAAGTCCGTTTAGAAGCGACTCAAGAAAAAGTTGCTGTTTTCAGCAACAGAATCACCTTTCTGAAAGAAGACCGTAAAAACAAATCCAATGCGTTACAGCAACAGCTTTTCGAACAATACAATTTTCTGAATGCAAACAATCAGACGAAAAGTTTATTCGACATTTTTAAAAACACGGTTCAGGGAAAACCGCCTGCAGCTGCCGGAGAATGTGCCGCACCAAAGTTATTGCATTACGCCTATCAACAGCAACTGGAGCCTGTATGCATGGCCGAATTCTGGTGGGGACAATCGCCTAAATCGGAAATTCGAAAACACGGCCACTTCTACCCTGCCTGCCGTGGAAAATGCGAACCAATTTTAGGCCATATGCTGGAAGGTTTAAAAGTGGATGACAATCCGATGCTTGTAAACCCCGCTGATGGTGTCGAACTCGAAACCGTTTATGAAGACGATTTTCTGGTAATCGTAAACAAACCCGCAGAGTTTTTATCGGTTCCGGGCATCAGCATTACCGATTCCGTTTACGAGCGTATGAAACTAAAATATCCGAATGCAACCGGCCCGTTAATTGTTCACAGGCTTGACATGTCGACTTCCGGATTGATGGTAATTGCAAAAGATAAAGACACGCATAAAATCCTTCAAAGTCAATTCATAAAGCGAACTGTAAAAAAACGTTATGCTGCTTTACTTAATGGATTAGTTCAACTTAATGAAGGTGAAATTGATTTGCCTTTACGCGTAGATTTAGAAGACCGCCCGCGTCAGTTGGTTTGCTATGAATACGGAAAACCGGCTAAAACACAATGGAAAGTCATTTCCCAAAACAACAACCAAACTAAAATCCATTTCTGGCCAATAACAGGACGCACGCATCAATTGCGCGTTCATGCTTCTCATTCTTTAGGATTGAATTGCCCGATTGTAGGCGATGATTTATATGGAACCAAAGCCGATCGTTTACACCTTCACGCCGAATGGATTGAATTCAAGCATCCGGCCACCAGGGAAATGGTTACTTTTGAAGTTCCAGCGGAATTTTAGAGTTCTATTTTCTGTAACGCTTCCATCACGTAATCGTGCATCACCTGCTTGTAATCCAGATGTGTAACAATACGTAATTTGCCTCTTCCCATAGAACTGATAAAGATATTTTTCTGCTTCAATTTTTCCATTAACTGATTTTCATCAAATTGTGGTTTTACGGAGAAAATAAGAATATTGGTTTCAATCGGTTCCACTTTATCCACCCAATATAACTGTTGAAGGAGAGCTCCTAATTCCTTAGCCCTGCGGTGATCTTCTTCCAATCTTCCGACATTATGCTGCAAAGCGTATAATCCGGCTGCAGCCAAATAACCAATCTGACGCATTCCGCCTCCTAATACTTTACGGATTCTTAAGGCTCTGTGAATGGTTTCTTTATCTCCTAAAAGCAAAGAACCAACCGGCGCTCCCATTCCTTTAGAAAAACAAACCGAAATCGTGTCGAACAATTCCCCATATTGTTTCGGATGCTGACGTTTGGCCACCAAAGCGTTCCACAAACGGGCGCCGTCTAAATGGTATTTCAGATTATTATCGGTACAAACCTGTTTTATTCTTTTTAATTCTTCGATATCGTAACAAGCACCTCCACCTTTATTGGTAGTATTTTCAATACAAACCAAAGAAGTTTTCGGATTGTGATAAAATTCAGGATCTGTTAAATGTTCCTCAACTTGCAATGAAGTAATCATTCCTCTGTTTCCATCCACTAACGAACAGGAAACGCCACTATTGAAAGAGGCTCCCCCTGCTTCATATAAATAAACATGTGCCCATTTGTCACAAATCAACTGGTCGCCCGGCTGCGTATGAAGTTTAATTGCGGCCTGGTTAGCCATAGTTCCCGACGGAAAAAATAAGGCTGCTTCCATTCCGAATAAATCGGCTACGGTTTCCTCAAACTCCACAGCTGTAGGATCTTGCCTGTAAACATCATCACCTACTTTGGCACGAAACATATACTGTAACATTTCAGGGGTTGGTTTGGTAACCGTATCGCTAACTAAATTAATTTCCATATTCTTGAAAGGAATGTCTATTTTTGTGGCTATAAAATTATACTTTTTATGGTAAATACCGAACAGATTAAGGATATTATTGAGCGCCTTGGTGCGTTAAGGAGGTATCTTTGACGTTGATAAGAAACTTATCGAGATAACTAACGAGGAAGAAAAAACATTCGCTCCTGACTTTTGGAACAATGCAAAAGAAGCCGAAATCATTGTACGAAACCTGCGATCAAAGAAAAAGTGGGTGGAAGATTATGAAAAAGGTAACAACATGGCCGAAGAACTTCAGATTATTTATGAGTTTTTCAGGGAAGGCGAAGCTACTGAAGACGAACTCGACCAGCAATATCACAACACCATTTTACATATCGAGAATCTGGAATTCAAAAACATGCTATCCGATGAAGGAGACAGCATGAGTGCCGTATTACAGATTACAGCCGGAGCCGGAGGAACAGAAAGCTGCGACTGGGCTTCCATGCTGATGCGAATGTATTTAATGTGGGGTGAAAAGCAAGGTTATAAAATCAAAGAACTGAACTTTCAGGAAGGCGATGTAGCCGGAATTAAAACCGTAACCCTTGAATTTGAAGGCGATTATGCTTTCGGTTATCTGAAAGGTGAAAACGGCGTACATCGATTGGTACGTATTTCTCCTTTTGACAGTAATGCGAAACGCCATACCTCGTTTGCTTCCGTTTATGTGTATCCGTTAGTTGATGATACTATTGAAATTGAAATCAATCCGGCGGATATTGAAATTACAACTTCCCGTTCCAGTGGAGCCGGCGGACAGAATGTTAATAAGGTGGAAACCAAAGTTCAGTTGTTTCACAAACCAACCGGGATTCAGATTCAGTGTTCGGAAACGCGTTCCCAGCAAGATAACAGAACCAGAGCTATGCAAATGCTACGTTCCCAATTATACGAAATCGAACTGAAAAAACAATTGGAGCAACGTGCCGATATCGAAGCCGGTAAGATGAAAATCGAATGGGGATCCCAAATCCGTAACTATGTAATGCATCCGTACAAATTAATCAAAGATGTACGAACCAGTTACGAAACCAGCGATGTAGACGGCGTGATGAACGGAAACCTTGACGAATTCCTGAAAGCCTATCTGATGATGATGGGACAAAAAGAAGACGAATAAAATTATTATTATTATTGATATTTTAAACACAATGAAGAATAAACTTTACCTACTACTTTTATTAATTCTTACTAATTTAACTTATGCCCAAAACAACTTTGAAAAAGGGTATTATATAGATAACGGTGGCAATAAAATTGAAGGCTATATTAAAAATCTTGATTGGGCCTACAACCCTGTTTCTTTTGAATTCAAAACAACAGAAGCTGAAATTGCCAAAACACTTACGATTAATTTTGTTACGGAATTTTCCATTGAAGATGTCTGTAAATATATCAGAGTTGATATTGATATTGAAAGATCGAATACGGATAATGTCACTTTATCTAAAGAACCAAAATTTTCAAACGAACGTCTGTTTTTAAGAGAGATTGTTTCCGGCAAAGCTATGCTTTACAAATATGTAGACTCTAGTATAACAAGATATTTTTTCTCTGTAGACAACAGTCCTATCAAGCAATTACTTAATATTCCATATTATGCCGATAAAGAAACATTAAAGAACAACCCTTTCATGTTACCGGGAAGCATCATTCACAGTGAAACTTACAAAAGACAACTTTGGATGTCTGTAAAAAATGAGAAGACAACTCAAAAAAGAGTAGAGAAATTAACTTATAGCGAAGACAGTTTAGAACCCTATTTTAAAGAATACAATGGGGCTACCAATGAAGGAACTGATAAAGAAAAAAAAGCATCTTACAGAAAGAACAACTATACTTTTAACATAAAAGGTGGAGCCATTTTTAATAGCTCAAAAATAGATTTCCACAGAAAATCCGGATCAGTTAATCAAAATTTCAATTTTAAGGACAATAATTTTACTTTGGGAGTTGAGTTTGAATTAATTTTCCCTTTTAACAACAAAAAATGGGCTTTAATTTTAGAACCAAGTTTTCACAATTTTAAAGATGAGACTGAATACAATGATGGCATCGTAACAACAAAATATACCGCCGACGTTAGATATGTTGAAATTCCTTTTGGATTCAGACATTATTTTTTCCTGAACGATAACTCAAAAATTTTCGCAAACGTAATAGCTTCAGTAAGGGACTTTAGTCCAAAAAGTCAAGTAGCGGCACGTGAAATTAAATCAAGTAACTTTTTCCCTGGAATTGGATTCGGTTATAACTATAAAAAAGCATCTTGTGAGTTTCGATATTACTTTAATAACAATATGGCTCCACACAGTATTTACACTACTAATGCTTCTAATTTTCATTTGGCATTGAGATATGAGGTACTCTCAACAAAAAAGAAAGAATTAAAAAATTAAGAAGAAGAAAATAAAAAAAATCCCGATGCAAAACATCGGGATTTTTTATGTCATGAAAAAAATATCTTAAACAAATAACTTCATTAAGTAATAGATAAGACTCGCGATAAGAGCGGATACAGGAATCGTAAGGATCCATGCCCATAACAAGCTGATCGTTACCCCCCAACGAACCGCACTTAAACGTTTCGTGGCTCCTACTCCAATAATCGAACCTGTAATGGTGTGCGTAGTGGAAACCGGAATACCCATATTGGAAACCGTGAATAAGGTCAAAGCTCCGGCAGTTTCAGCACAAACACCTTCAAGCGGTGTCACTTTTGTGATTTTGGTACCCATTGTTTTAACAATTTTCCATCCTCCCATCAAAGTTCCCAAACCAATCATTAAGTAACAGGAGAAAGCAATCCACCAAGGCATTGAATCAGAGTGAACTTTAGTCTTGATTTTATTTCCTTCTTTCAACTTTCCGTCAACAAGATAATCGTTGAACTGAGCAGCATCTTTATAAGCAGGATTGATTTTTTTATCGAAGAAAATCGCTTCTTTGGAATCTGCATCATATACATCTTTACCTTTCATGTAGACAAACATCTTGTCTCCATTGGCATGTTCCGGTTTGAATTTTTCTTTTTTACCTTCCGGGGAAGTAAATTCAATTTGCATTACTTCAGAAACCGTTAAGAATTCCGGAATACTGCTTTCTTTTCCTTCTTCTCTGTTGATGTTTGCAAAAACCATGCACGCTGCACAGATGATACCCATTACTTTTTGGGAATCAGCACCACCGTGACCTAATGAAAAGGCTGCAGAAGAAAGTAACTGTAACTTCTTATACATATTGGATTCTTTCATGGCAGTCTGGGATTTCCCGTGTACCGCGTAATACCATATGTAAGTAAGAATCATGATTCCCATCATTACTGCAACAATCCACATCATGATAGGTTTAACATCCATGTATTCGACCATATATTGCATCAAATACAAGATACCTAAGGTAATCAGAATCATTACTCCCACCTTTTTGAAACCATTCCTAATAATGGTTATGAGAGTAAAAATATAGGCTATCACACCTCCAATTATCGGCGCTAAAAAGATAAATCCGACAACTTTCCAGATCTCTGCGCTGTTCACTACATCAAAACCAGCATGGGCAATAGCAGCTCCAGCAAAACCTCCAATTAAAGTATGTGAAGAAGATGAAGGGATTCCCAACCACCAGGTAAGTAAGTTCCAGATCGTTGCAGCTATAAGTCCTGCCAGGATAACCCATAAATCAATCGCTCCGTTATCAACGGTTTTTGCTACAGTGTTACCAACACTCATATCAAAAACCCAGAAAGCGACTACGTTAAAAAATGCTGCCCAAATTACTGCCTGTCCGGGAGTAAGAACTTTTGTGGACACAACTGTAGCAATTGAATTTGCCGCATCGTGAAAACCATTTACCAAATCAAATAATAAGGCAATGATTATGATTATAATTAATACCGTAAAATCCATGTATTACTAAATTTAAGAGTGTTTAACTGCAACTGCCTCAAGCGTTTTGGCCACTACTTTACATTTGTCTGTTGCAGTTTCCAAAGAAGACAACACCTCTTTATATTTAATAATATTTTTGGCATCGGTTTCGTTTTCGAAAATATCGGCTACAGCCTTGTCAAAAACTGAATCGGATTTGCTTTCCAATTTGTTGATACGTTTAACGGCGTCCATGATGTTTTTCATGTTCTTCATATCTTTTAGCTCAGTCACACCTTGTTTGATCTGCTGACAAGCCTCAAGATTGATTTCCGTTAATTTTCTGATGGATTTTGTAATTTTTTCTACCTGATACAAACGCATTCTGCTTGATGCACCGTGAATGTTGTTAGCAACATCGTCGATAGCAGTAATTAAAGCGTGGATATCTTCACGGTCAAATGGTGTGATGAAGTTTCTGCTTAATTCCAAGTTTGTTTTATGCGTGATTTCTTCGATATTCGCTTCAAGCTCTTCGATTTTCTTATAGTAGTTTTCTCTTTCTCCTTTTGGAGCGTTAACTGCCTCGTGAAGTGTTTCTGCTAAAGCAATCAAGTCTGAAGAAGCTTGTTCGAATAATGGAAAGAACTTTTTATCTTTCGGTACAAAAAATTGGAAAATACTGTTTAATGACATAGTTTGGTTATTTATTCGGTGCAAAAGTATCTTTGCAATGTTAAGTTAATGTTAAGCCAACAATAATTCAAGTTTAATATTTGCTTAAAAAAACGTGTGGGAAGAGTATTTCAAAGTATCAAAAGGTTTTGTATTTTAGCCAACCAAAATTAGAACTTTACAGCTAAACCAACAACATAACCATGGACTTAAACTTCAACAAAAACGAAGACCACAACAAACTTTTACTTTCCGATTTAAAACAGCGATTGGCCAAAGTGAAACTCGGAGGCGGCGAAAAAAGAATCGCAAAACTGCATGCCGAAGGAAAAATGACGGCACGTGAGCGCATTGAATATTTATTGGACAAAGGCTCAAAAAGTATCGAAATCGGAGCCTTCGTTGGTGAAGGAATGTACAAGGAACACGGTGGATGTCCTTCCGGAGGTGTAGTGGTAAAAGTGGGGTATGTCAATGGAAAACAATGTGTTGTAGTTGCTAACGACGCTACCGTAAAAGCCGGAGCCTGGTTCCCCATTACAGCCAAAAAGAATCTTCGTGCGCAGGAAATTGCGATGGAGAACAGACTTCCGATTATCTACTTAGTGGATTCCGCCGGTGTATATCTGCCAATGCAGGACGAAATTTTCCCGGACAAAGAACACTTCGGACGTATTTTCCGAAACAACGCTATCATGAGCAGCATGGGCATTACACAAATTGCTGCGGTTATGGGAAGTTGTGTAGCCGGAGGTGCTTACTTACCTATTATGAGTGATGAAGCGCTTATTGTTGATAAAACCGGAAGTATTTTCCTTGCCGGAAGTTACTTGGTTAAAGCCGCCATCGGTGAATCTATAGATAATGAAACTTTGGGAGGTGCAACCACACATTGTGAAATTTCAGGTGTAACCGATTACAAAGCAAAAGACGACAAAGATGCTCTGGGCACTATCCGAAATATTGTTGGAAAAATAGGTGATTACGAAAAAGCCGGTTTCAACAGAATCAAAGCGGAAAAACCAGCATTGGATGAAAACGAAATCTTCGGGATTTTACCAAAATCAAGAGCCGAACAATACGATATGATGGAAATCATCAAACGTTTGGTAGACAATTCAGAAGTAGATGAATACAAAGCCGGTTACGGTCAATCCATTATTACTGCCTATGCCAGAATTGACGGTTGGGCAGTTGGTATCGTAGCTAATCAGAGAAAAATTGTTAAAACAACAGGTTCCAAAACCAAACCGAGTGAAATGCAGTTTGGTGGAGTAATCTATTCGGATTCAGCGGATAAAGCCACGCGTTTTATTGCTAACTGTAACCAGAAGAAAATTCCTTTGGTGTTTGTACACGACGTTACCGGTTTCATGGTAGGTTCAAAATCCGAACATGGCGGTATCATTAAAGACGGTGCTAAAATGGTAAATGCGGTGTCCAATTCGGTTGTGCCTAAATTTACTGTTGTTGTAGGTAACTCCTACGGTGCCGGAAATTATGCGATGTGTGGAAAAGCGTACGATCCGCGTTTGATTTTCGCATGGCCATCTGCAGAATTAGCGGTAATGGGCGGTGCTCAGGCAGCCAAAGTTTTATTACAGATCGAAGAATCTTCCATGAAAGCCCGTGGTGAGGAAATCACCCCTGAAAAAGAAGAAGAACTATTCAACAAAATTAAATCAAGATACGACGAGCAGGTTTCCCCATACTATGCGGCATCCCGTTTATGGACTGACGCCATCATCGATCCTTTAGACACCAGAAAATGGATTTCCATGGGAATTGAGGCGGCTGACCACGCTCCTATCCAGAAGCCTTTTAATTTGGGTGTAATTCAAGTTTAATATTCACATTAACCAAACCTCAATAAACAGATGAAGAAAAAAGGATTACTTTTTTTAGGAGCCGTGCTTCTGTCTTCTTTTGCTGTAAAAGCACAAGAAGTTGAAATTGTTAAAGACAAAATACTTTTAGACGGAAAGCAATTTCTGAAATATGAAAAAATAAATCTTATCAATCATTCGTTTTTCAATATGAATGATGATGAAATCCTGAATTACAGAACTTTCGACAACGAAACACCTCAATTTTTGGATGATGATTATTATGCGTTAAATTTCATTAATGAAAAGATAAAAGTTGAATCTACAGATTTCAGCAGAATCATAGCATTTATGAATTCACGTAAAAATTGTGAAAAACTAATCAAATGGTTGGTAAAGGATAAAGTTATAAATGCTGACGGAACAATCAATCCAGAGAAACTGGAGGCTTTTGTTCAAAAATATGATGAAAATGTAACGGAAAGAACCGTACGATAAAATCCGATTTGTTTCGTCAACTGATTATGAAACAAGCTGTTTGAAACTGATAATCGATATACAGTTAAAACACTATACAATTTTCAGTAACAAAAAATTAAAATCTGCTACTAACTGTTTGTAGCAGATTTTTTTTTTATTCAGCCAATTATGAAAACCATACTGTATTCTACTTTATTGCTTTTAGGTGTCCAATCGGTTTCAGCACAACAATTTACCCGTAAAGATTCGTTACAGGGAGGATTGCGTCCGGAACGTGTCAGTTTTGATGTTCAGCGTTACGATTTGAATATCAAGATCAACCCTGAAGAAAAAACCATTACAGGTTATAACGACATTGCTTTCAAAGTGGTTCATCCTACAAAGAAAATCCAGATCGACCTGTTTGATAACATGAAGATCGACAGTATTGTTTACAATAAAAAACAGCTGCAATACAAAAGAGACCATCATGCCGTTTTCATCGATTTCCCAACTGAGATGCAGGCCGGAAACGATGCTAAAATCCGTTTTTATTATTCCGGTAAACCGATCATAGCAAGAAGAGCACCCTGGGATGGTGGTTTTGTATTCACAACCGACACTCAAAACAAACCCTGGATTGGTGTAGCCGTACAGGGAACCGGCGCAAGTTTATGGTATCCCGTAAAAGATACACAAAGCGATGAACCGGATTTTGGAGCTTCTGTTAAAGTAGCCGTTCCAAATGGTTTGATGAATGTTTCCAACGGACGATTCCTGGGCAGTGAAGATTTAAAAAACGGTTATACCCGTTGGGATTGGGAAGTAAAAAGTCCTATCAACACTTATGATGTAACGGTAAATATTGCAGATTACGTTCATATCCATGACAACCACAAAGGCCTGGATTTGGATTATTATGTTTTAAGAGAAAACGAAGCTAAGGCCCGTAAACATTTCGAAGAAGTAAAACCGATGATGGATTGTTTCCAGTCGAAGTTCGGAACCTATCCTTTTAAAGAAGACGGATACAAATTGGTTGAAACCCCTTATTTAGGTATGGAGCACCAAAGTGCTGTGGCTTATGGAAATAAATATCTGAAAGGTTATTTGGGAATGGACAGAAGTTATACCGGAATCGGAATGACATTCGATTACATCACCATCCATGAAACAGGCCACGAATGGTTCGGTAACAGCGTAACTTCAAAAGATATTGCCGATATGTGGATCCATGAAGGCTTTACCACTTATTCCGAATCAGTATTTGTGGAATGTACTTTAGGGTATGATAAAGCGATTCAATACATCAACGGACAGAAAATGAATGTCGGTAATAATGAACCGATAATTGGACACTACGGTGTAAACCAAGAAGGTTCCGGTGATATGTATGACAAAGGTGCCCTAATGCTGAACACGATCCGTCATATTATCAACGATGATGCAAAATGGTGGAAACTTATTTTGAAGTACTCTGAAACCTATCGCCATAAAATTATCGAAACACAAAACGTTGTAGACTTTTTCAATAAAGAAAGTGGTATCAACCTGACACCGGTATTTGACCAATATCTGCGTTATAAAAACATTCCGGTGTTAGAAATCCGTCAACACAAAAAAAATGTGGAAATACGCTGGAAAACAGACGTTAAAAACTTTTCAATGCCAGTAGAATATACAATCAACGGTAATTCGTATAGAAGCAATGCTTCAAATAACTGGCAAAAGCTACCACAGAAATCTACCGTGGATAAAATGGAATTTAACACGAAAAAAATGTACTTTAAGACTTCAAAAGCACAGTAAATTTCACTTTGTCGAGATTACGAATCGATTCAACGAAAAAATTACCATAAATAATTCGTTATGAGTAATTTAGTTTCAAATCAAATCGACAAGGCTATGGATACTGTAAAAAATTTAAACAAATGGGCCAACGCACATACCAGTTATCCTCTGGATTTGTTGCGTATTGCGCTTGGAATATTTCTTATCATTAAAGGAATATCTTTTATCACCAACAGACAGTATCTGCAAGAGATCATGAGTCAGGCTGGAAATTTTGGCGGCGAACTCTTGCTAATACATTATATTGGAGCTGCACACATGATGGGAGGTTTAATGATTGCTTTCGGTTTATTGACAAGATGGTCGATAGCAGCACAATTACCAATCCTGATAGGAGCTGTTGCAGTGAATTTCATTGGTGCTTTCCATACGCAGAATTTTATTCTGGCATCAATAACTTTAATCGTTTGTGTTTTCTTCCTGTTTTACGGAAGCGGTAAACATTCAGCCGATTATTACTTTAAAATGCAACAATAGACAACAACTTTTTTTAGATTATACTCTACCACAAAGCAGGCTAACCTTCGTCATTGGGGCGATGTGAACAAAAAAGCAGCTTTGTGGTTCTTTTATTTTAAAGAGGCTTCTCTTTTGATTTTTCCGGTTGCTGTTTCTTCAAATTTAGGCACAAAAAGAATTTCTTTCGGTTTTTCGTATTTTCCCAACGCATCAAAAATAATTCTTTCTATTTCAAATGGATTCCCTTCAATTACCAAAACTATTTTTTCTCCGAGCACTTCATCCGGCTTGCCTATAACAAAAAACCGATTGGCTATTTTACCGGCTAGCTTCTCCTCTATCTGTTCCGGAAATAACTTTATGCCTCCGCTGTTGATTACATTATCAAAACGTCCCTTCCAGATAAATTCGTTTTCACTGATGAGTTCGACAATATCGTTTGTAATCAGTTTTTCTCCTGAAATTAAAGGTGCTTCAATTACCAGACAATTTCTTTCATCAACAGAAAAAGTAACATTTGGCAAAGCTTTAAAAGCCATATCCTGAATTCTTTTGGCCGCGATATGCGTAATGGTTTCCGTCATACCGTAAGTCTCAAAAAATTCAGAAGGCAGTTTTTTTAACTTTTCCACCAATACTGGATTTACTTTGGCACCGCCAATAATCAGTTTTTTAACCCGATGCAGTTCCTCCAGTGAATTTTCGACCTGCATTGGTACCATGGCCGCAAAATCATACGTTTTAGTACTTCCGTCAAGCGGATTGGAGACCGGTTTAACCACATCAAGTTGCCAACCGGATAGTAATGCCCGTACCAACATCATTTTTCCTGCAACATATTGTGTCGACATGCAATGCAAAGCTGAACAACCCGTTCTCAGATCAAAAAATTTTGTGGTTGCCAATGCGGAATTGACCATGGCCTCTTTTTTCAGGCGAATCAGTTTGGGGATTCCTGTTGTTCCGGAAGTTGTTAATTCGATAAAGTCCTTATCGTCAAACCATTCCGTCAGAAATCGTGCAAAAATGACTTTGTGTTCTTCTTCAGACTGTGCCCACACTTTAGCCAGTTCCAACAATGCATCTTTGTCATGAGGAATGCCGTTCAATGTAAAAGCCTGATGGACAAATTCGTAGGATTTCATCATTATTGGCCTGGTTCATTAACGGTATCGGCTTCGGCTAATCTTCCGAAAAGCTTTTCTTTCCAGCCGGACCATTTATATTTTTTAGCGAAAATGAAGATCAATATCGGAAAGATTATAAAAATTGGCACCATCACATCAAAACCGGCATTAGGCTCTGAAATATCTTTTAAAACCGAATTCGTCTGAAAAGCAGTCCAATCCGCCGTTACCAGCAAAGCGCCTACAAGGTTATTGGCCGCATGAAAACCAAGGGCTAATTCCAAACCTTCATCCATCAACGTAATCAGTCCAAGGAAAAAACCGGTTCCTATGTAATAAACCATAATCACCATGCCCATTTTTCCAACTTCCGGATTTGCAATGTGCATCAGTCCGAAAAGAACAGAAGTTACCATAAAAGGGATCAGTCGGCTATTGGTAAAAATCCCGAAGCCCTGCATCAGATAGCCTCTAAACAGGTATTCCTCAAAACTGGTTTGCATCGGTATTAAGATCAAAGCCAGAATCAGGAACGGGAAAAATGCTGCCGGATCAAAATTGACTACAAAGTTCTCAGGTGCCGAAAAATAAGCGGCTATCGTCATAAGTGCCGTGATGCTTCCCCAAAGTAAAAAAGCAAATAAAATACGGCTCCAATCGACCTTTTTCCTTGCGGTTGTTAAACTCCTTATACTTTGATTGTGAAGGAATTTAACCCAAAACAATAATCCTAAAAGCATTAACGACAAAGGCAAAACCATCATTACAAACGTAACATTGGCTCCGAATTGGCTAACCATTTGTGCAATCATATCGTCGGTATTTACATCCGAAGTCATAATGAAATTAAACAACATCATTCCTGAAAACCCAAGAAAAACAATCAGATAAAGTATCAGTTGAAAGGTATAATCAAACTTTTTGGCTTTGAGTTGCTCTATATACTGCATGGTTTAACGTATTAGAAAATTGTAACTTCGAAAATACTTCATTTTTGATTGGATAAAGCTACTTTTGCAAAAAAATATTAAATGATTACCATTTACCACAACCCAAAATGCAGCAAATCAAGAGAAGGTGTTTGCTTTCTGGAAGAAAAAGGAATTGAATTTGAAACCTTCAAATATCTTGATGAAAAAATCACCAAACGTGAGCTCGTTTCCATCATCAAAAAACTAAAAATAAAACCGATTGAACTGGTAAGAACGAAAGAACAACTCTGGAAAGACAATTATGCAGGCATGGAACTTACTGATGATGAAGTAATTGCCATCATGCTAAAGAACCATGTTTTGATCGAAAGACCAATAATAATAAACGGAAGAAAAGCCGTAATTGGCCGTCCTATTGAAAGAATATTGGAGATTATTTAGAACTGTTACAAGTTACATTTAACAAAGATTTGTGATTTTACGCTTAAACCACGGAGTAATTTTGCTGTCATAAGCAGAAATCAAATAAATCATTCATGAAAAAGCTTCAAAAAATAGCAGTTTTATTCTTATTGCTATCTACTTTTTTCTCCTTTGCGCAACAAAGACCACAAGGAACTAAAGTAAAAATCAGTGGAAAAGTAATCGAAAAGTCGACAAATCAGCCACTTGAATATGCGAATATTTATGCTCAAAACACCCAAAACCCTAAAATTGTTTCGGGCGGAATGTCGGACAGTAAAGGAGAATTCTCATTTGAAGTCCCGGCCGGTGTTTACTACATCAAAATTGAATTCCTTGGTTTCAAAACCGTTGAAATTAAAGACAAAGCCATCAATACTGATACCAATTTAGGAACGATTTCGGTAACCGAAGATTCCAAGCAATTGGATGAAGTTGTTGTTATTGCTGAGCGTTCGACTGTTGATATCAAACTGGACAAAAAAGTTTACAATGTTGGACAGGACATGATGGTTAAAGGCGGAACCGCGAGCGATGTTTTGGATAATGTCCCATCGGTTTCTGTTGATACGGACGGAAATGTGAGCTTAAGAGGAAATGAAAACGTTCGTGTTTTAATCGACGGAAAACCATCCGGTATGGCAGGAAACATTGCAGATGCTTTACGTATGTTACCGGCAGATGCGGTGGAAAAAGTTGAAGTAATCACTAACCCTTCTTCACGTTACGAAGCTGAAGGTGGCGGTGGTATCGTGAACATTATCCTGAGAAAGGGAAAAGCTCAGGGAATCAACGGAAGCATTACGGGAACCATTGGAGATCCTAAAAATTATGGTCTTAACGGGAACATCAATTTAAGAAGTGAAAATTTCAATTTATTTACCACTTCAGGGTATACCAACAGTAAAAGTCCTGGAAATTCAATGACTGATACGGAATATTTGGACAGAGACACCGGAGCTACAACCGGTTACATCAACGAAAGAAGAAACAACGAACGCGCCCGTGAAGGTTTCAATACCAATTTCGGTTTGGAATGGTTTTTAGATAAATCGACCACTTGGACCAATGCGCTTTCCATAAGAAAAAACAAAGGAAGCAATCCTGATAATGTTTTCTTCTACAATTTTGATGAAAACTACGCGCCTACATACGTACGCAACCGTTTTAATGATCAGACCAATGACAATCTTGATTTTGAATACACAACCAATCTTATCAAGAATTTCAAAAAAGACGGGCACAAATTAACCGTTGATGCAGCTTTTTCAATGAACAGGGACAATGACAATTCCATCATTTCCGATTATATTATTGGGGATGAAGCCGATGTGACCATTGAAAGAACCCTGAACAAAAACAAACAAAGAAGAAATCTTATCCAGGCGGATTACGTGTTACCAATCAAAGAAAACACACAATTTGAAGCCGGTTACAAAGGAACATTTACCAATCTTTATACCCCGTTCCAGATTGATGCTTTGGATGACAGCGGAAATTGGGTAAACAATGCCACTTACACCAACACGTTGGAATATATTGAAAAAGTAAACGCCTTATATACACAGTTTGGTTCTAAAATCAATAAGTTCTCGTATTTGCTAGGGCTACGATTTGAAGATACTAAAATCAATGTTAATCAGCGAACTACTGAAGATTACAATACAAAAACGTACAACAACTTTTTCCCAAGCGTTTTCCTGACTTATGAGATTTCTGATAAATCAAACGCAAGCATCAGCTACAGTAAAAGGATCAACCGTCCTAGAGGCCGTTTCCTGAACCCATTCTCCAATTACTCGAGTAATATTAACTTGTTTCAGGGTAATCCCGACATCAATCCTGCCAAAACAGATGCTTTTGATTTAGGTTACATGAGAAAATGGCAAAAGCTGACTTTCAATACTTCTGCGTATTTCAACAGAACAACCGATGCTTATCAGTTCATCCGTAAAGAATCCGGGGAATTTGTAACTACAATTGTTGATGGTGAGGAAATTGAAGTACCTGTAATTGTCAGTACCCCAATCAACTTGGCTACTGAATACCGTTTCGGATTTGAATTCACTTTAAACTACAATCCGTTCAAATGGTGGCGCTTAAACGGTAACTTTAACTTCTTCCGTAATGAAACACAGGGAGATTACAGCTATATCAATTTCGAGGGTAACGAAGTAAACCAGAATTTCGACAATATCGCGCTTTCCTGGTTCTCCCGTATTAGCTCAAAAATCTCTTTACCTTACGGTATTGACTGGCAAACCAACGGAACTTACAACGCTCCGCAAAAAAATGCCCAAGGAACCAGCAAAGGTGTTTTATCGGCTAACTTAGCGTTGAGCAAGGATTTCCTGAAAGAGAAAGCAACATTGGCGCTTAACGTAAGTGACGTTTTCAATTCCCGCAAAAGAATTACAGAAACGAATTTAGAAAACGTATTGAACTCTTACAGCGAAATGCAGTGGAGAGAAAGACAAATCAACCTTTCTTTCACGTATAGATTCAACAAGAAGAAAAACGAAAAAGAAAAACAGCCGAAACGTGATGAAAACGGAGGCGATGAGTACTTTGGAGGTTAAGCATTAAACATAAAAAAAGTCCCGAATTCGGGACTTTTTTATTTTTATGAATAAAATTATTTATTCATTGCTTTTGCTGCTCTCTTCTCTTTGAACATTTCCCAAAGAGCTCCACCAACCCAGTACATTACGAAGTTGATAAGGAAGATCATCAACCAGAAACCGGTTAAGAAGATTCCTAAGAAAAGTAAAAAGCCTAAATACTGTTGAAATTCAAACATGTTTTCCGGAATTTTATGAATTCAGGCCAAATATACGCGTAAAAATCTGCTTCGACAATACTTCTCTTAAATTTATTTTAACAGACTTTCATAACCGTTTGATATTGATTAATTTTAATGTTCCTAATCCAACATAAAAATGGAATTCAGAATCGAAAAAGACACCATGGGCGAGGTTAAAGTCCCAGCCGACAACTATTGGGGCGCTCAAACCGAACGCTCCCGTAATAATTTCAAAATTGGCGAAAAAGCTTCCATGCCGAAAGAAATAATCGAAGCTTTCGCCTATTTAAAAAAGGCCGCAGCATTTGCTAACAACGATTTAAATGTTTTACCATCTGAGAAACGAAATGCAATTGCTGCGGTTTGTGATGAAATCCTCGCCGGAAAACTAAGCGACGAATTCCCTTTGGTAATCTGGCAAACCGGATCCGGCACTCAAAGCAACATGAATGTAAACGAAGTGATTGCTAACCGTGCACAGGTTTTAGAAGGTAAAAAAATTGGGGAAGAATCCTTCATCAAGGCTAATGACGATGTGAACAAATCCCAGTCTTCCAACGACACCTTCCCTACTGCGATGCACATTGCAGCTTACAAAATGGTAATCGAAACCACTATACCGGGAATTGAACAACTTCGGGATACCTTACATCAAAAAGCAGAAGCCTTTAAAGATGTGGTCAAAATAGGCAGAACCCATTTAATGGACGCCACTCCTCTTACACTCGGTCAGGAAATTTCAGGTTATGTGGCACAACTGAATCACGGGTTGAAAGCGATCAAAAACACCTTGCCTCATTTATCGGAGCTGGCGCTTGGCGGAACTGCAGTTGGAACCGGCTTAAACGCACCAAAAGGTTACGATGTAAAAGTAGCGGAATATATTGCCCAATTCACTAATCTGCCTTTTAAAACAGCTGACAACAAGTTTGAAGCTTTAGCGGCACATGATGCCATGGTGGAAACACACGGAGCTTTAAAACAACTGGCGGTTTCCTTAAACAAAATTGCCAACGACATCCGTATGATGGCCTCAGGACCACGAAGCGGAATCGGGGAAATCCTAATTCCCGAAAACGAACCCGGCTCTTCCATTATGCCCGGAAAAGTGAATCCAACACAATGCGAAGCATTAACGATGGTTTGTGCTCAGGTGATGGGGAATGACGTTGCAATAACAGTTGGCGCTACCCAAGGGCATTATGAACTGAATGTATTCAAACCGATGATTGCTGCCAACTTTTTACAATCAGCAAGATTATTGGGAGACGCCTGTGTATCCTTTGACGAACATTGCGCACAGGGAATCGAACCTAATTACAGACGCATCAAAGAATTGGTGGACAACTCCTTAATGCTGGTAACGGCTTTAAATACGAAAATCGGATACTACAAAGCAGCTGAAATTGCACAAACGGCTCATAAAAACGGTACAACATTAAAAGAAGAAGCAATTCGTTTAGGATATGTTTCCGCAGAAGATTTCGATGCCTGGGTGAAACCGGAGGACATGGTGTAATATCACACCGGTATTGAACTTGGTTATTGTTATGGGCAGGCTGAATTCGCTTAAATATTATTGACTTAAATAAAGCTGTCCATTTCGGCGTATATGAAATATAGACCGCATAGCATTACGAAAAGCGCCAGAATAAGCATTGCTATGCATATAGTTACTCTCATTTTATCACTTTTATATTCTTGAGCTTTTTTTACATACTTTATCATTTTTCTAAAGCCGAAATAAATCGCAAAAAAAGCAAACGCAATAAGTAAAACATGTGTTAGGATGAGCTTCATAAATTAAACAATTGAAATTTCCGCAGTATGTTCTGTAGTTAACTTATTACTATTTCTTCTCAATTTTACTGATGATATCTTTCATCATGTCAATCTGGACCTTCTGAAGCTCGATCAGGGATTGTTCCTGGTGCATGATCAAATGGTCTAATTTTTCATGCAGCATTCTGATTTCAAGTTCCGATTTCAGATTGATCATGTAATCGTTTTTGGAACGTTTGCGGTCTTTTTCTTCCTGCCGGTTTTGGCTCATCATGATTACCGGAGCCTGAAGCGCAGCAATACAGGAAAGAATCAGGTTCAGCAATATGAACGGATACGGATCAAATCCTTTGTTGAGCAGTATGAAAACATTAGCCAAAATCCACAAAACCAGAAAAAGCATGAACGAAATGATGAACGTCCAGCTACCGCCAAACTCGGCTACTTTATCGGCTACTTTTTGCCCAAAAGAGTATTGTGTATCGTCTTCCTCCAGTTTGGGTAACAGGGATTGTTTTTCCTTAAGTGAACTGATTACCGTTTTTTCCAATTCGCTGAGCTCATCAACTTCTTTGAGTAAAAAACTGGAAATATATTTCTCCCTGAAAAAATTTAATTCACTGATGGACAGCACACTTTCCAGATCAAAATTCGGATATTCATCCTTTATGCAGTCAAAGATCGATCTGCGGATCATTTTGGCATGAACACAATCTGCCATTGGAAATTCCTCACCTGAAATGGAACTGATGAACGTTTTCATATCAATAGGGTTTTAAAACCATTTTTTCTTTTTAAAATACACGATCATTCCGACAACCAGCAGGAACATCAGTCCCATGATACCAAAATAACCGTTTGGCCAACGAAGCTCGGGCATATAGTCGAAATTCATACCGTACACCCCAACTATAAAGGTTAACGGAATAAACACTACCGAAACCACCGTAAGGGTCTTCATGATTTCATTCATCCGCTGGCTTTGTGCCGAAAAATGAAAATGGGAAGCACTGTCAAGGGAATTCAGATCATAATCAATCTGCTCCAAAAGCTCCAGACATTTCTGGTGCAATCGGACAAAAAAAGTATAATTAACCGATTCGATTCCGTCGTATTCCTCATCATCCTGAAAACTTTTTAAACTAAACAATGCGTCTCGTAATGGAATAATGGCACGCTTTAAATAATTAAGGTTTTCCCGGTTGTTTTCGATACGAACGAGCACATCCTGACGATGGTTGGTTTTGGCCTCTACCATTAAGGCTTCGATGCGGTCTTCATAACTTTCAATGGTGATGTAGAAATTTTCCATGATGGCATCCAGCAACAGGTAAAGTAAATAATCGTTTTTCTTTTTACAGACAATTCCTCCGTTGCTTCTGATTCGTTCGCGGATATGGGTAAAAAAGTCACTCTTCTTCTCCTGAAAAGAAACCAAAAGGTTATCCTTTAAAATAAAACTGATCTGTTCGATACGGATGCTGCTTAAATCTTCATCCGGTAAAATTGATTTGATATTAAAGAAAAGCATATTATGCAACTCTTCCATTTTTGTACGTCTGGTTGTATTCAGTATATCACCAATGATATATGGTTCAAGGTTAAGCAGGTCACCAATGTTTTTTATTAGTTCTACATCATGTAATCCATGAACGTTCAGCCACTTAATATCATTTACCTGATTCTTATCATTAAGTTCTCCTTCTACTTTATTCAGATGGACATTCTTGTATTCTTCGTAGCGGTTTTCATTATAAACGAATAACTGCATTTCCACAGATTCCGTTTTATGAATACCTGTATATTCGTAAAAATTGGGCTGTACTTTTCGACCTTTCTTGTATTTAATCTTTCTCAAAACCGAATAATTTGTCATAAAGATAGGAGTTTTTGAATTTCCATTTTACTTTTACGGAAAATTTCAAGTAATGAAAATCCTTATTAAAAACATAAAAGAACTTTTACAGGTTCGCGAAGGAAATACCGCTAAAGTTTCAGGTTCGGAAATGGCTGTATTACCTAAAATTGACAATGCTTATTTAGTAATTGAAAATGAATGGATTGCAGATTTCGGAACAATGGACAACTGCCCTGCCGGAACTTATGATCAAATAATCGATGCTACCGGAAAAACGGTTTTGCCTACATGGGTAGACAGCCACACGCATATTGTGTATGCCGGCAACCGCGAGCAGGAGTTTGTGGACCGCATCAACGGGTTGAGCTACGAAGAAATTGCCAATCGTGGCGGAGGGATCCTGAATTCGGCTAAAAAGCTTAATGAAACCTCTGAGGAGGAAATCTACAACCAATCCAAAGCAAGGCTGGAAGAAGTAATGCAACAGGGAACCGGCGCTGTGGAAATCAAGTCAGGCTATGGTTTAACTGTAGAAGGCGAACTTAAAATGCTTCGTGTAATCAAGAAATTAGCGGAAAACTATCCGATTAAAATTAAAGCCACTTTTTTGGGTGCGCATGCTTTTCCAAAGGAATATAAAGAGGACCATGCTGCTTATATTGATTTGATCATCAACGAAATGCTTCCTAAAATAGCGGCGGAAAACTTAGCCGAATATATCGATGCCTTTCTGGAAACCGGTTATTTCTCTGTGAAAGAAACTGAAAAGATTATGGAAGCCGGAAAACAATACGGCTTAACCCCAAAAATTCATGTGAACCAGTTTACAGCTATTAACGGAATTGAGGCTTGCGTTAAACACGGAGCGCTTTCGGTCGATCATTTGGAAATTGTAACCGATGAAGATATTGAAGTACTGAAAGGCAGTATAACCATGCCGGTAGCGTTACCTAGTTGTTCGTATTTCATCAGTATTCCTTATACGCCGGCCCGTAAAATGATGGCAGCGGGATTGCCATTAGCTTTGGCTACCGATTTTAACCCAGGGACAACACCGTCAGGAAATATGAACTTTGTAGTGGCAACGGCCTGCATCAAAATGAAAATGACTCCGGAAGAAGCCATAAACGCTGCTACTATTAATGGTGCCTACGCTATGGGGCTTTCCGAAACACACGGAAGTATTACCAAAGGTAAATCGGCTAGTGTTATCATTACCAAGCCGCTTACCTCCTATTATCAGTTGCCTTACGCTTTTGGAAGCAATCTGATTGATCAGGTAATTATTGGCGGAAAGCTGATATAATTTTAAAAAAATTAAAGCGAAATAAAAAAGGCTGTCGATATGACAGCCTTTTATTTTTTATCTTAAGAAAATAATTATCTTAAAGTGAATGACGTTTTAGAAACCAATTCGCCTTTATCGAAGATGTTTACGAAGTAAGAACCTCCTGCAATATCTTTTACCGGTAAATCCTGCTCAACTTTTACAGTTTTATTTTCGTATTTAACGGTTTTTGTAAAGCTGTATGTTAATGATTTGTCACCGAAGATTTCAGTTTTCTTATCACCTAAAACATTGTTTTTAGCATCAATAACCTGAACATAATACGTTTTGTCTCCTGATTTTGCAATTTGGTTTTCAGCGATCATGAAACTGATTTTCAATACATCTGCACGGCTGGCTTTGTCTGTATCGATCTGTTTCCCTGAGCTTCTTTGTTTAACAGCAGTTGTCTGTAAATTCAATACGGAAAGTTTTGAACCTTTTTCTACTGTTTTTGATAAATTATCATTGCTTGCGATTAATGTATCTCTTACTTTTCTGGTATCTTCCAAAACTACTTGAGTACTGTCACGCTGTGAAGTAAGCACTACATTTTGTTTTTTCAAAACGTCGTTCTCCTTCATTAAGTTGTCCATTTCACGTTTTAAACGTAAATAATCATTCTTGAATTTAGCCATTGCAGCTACATCCCCTTTTGATTTGTCCAACTCTGCTTTTAACTGAACAAGCTTTTCTCTTTCGGCAGAAAGCTCGTCTGAAAGTGAAGTGTTTTCAGCAATAGCTTCATCATATTTGGCAATTGAGGCTTGTAATTCTTCACTTAGTTTTTCTTTGTCAGACATTAATTTATTCTCAGAAGTCTGATTATCAGCACTCATTTTGTACATATAACCTAAACTTCCTAATAATAATAATGCTAATACAATAATGATAGCTTTTAGAGTTGAATTACTTTTTTGATTTTCCATAGGTAATTAGTTTTTTTTCAAATTTAATTTTTTTTTCATTTAAACCTAATTACTAAACGAAAGTTTTAGGGAAAATAGTATTTTTGAGTACTCGAATTTCATTTTATATGGACAAACTTATTCGTTTTTCGTTAAGCGATTTAACTAAAATAACTAACCATCGCAGTACTGAGATTAAATTTGGAGAGCGTATTCAAACCGTTCCCAAAGAGATGGACACCCTTGAATTTTTAGAAGCCAGTGATGCCGAATTCGTACTCTTCGGTATTCCTGAAGATATTGGTGTAAGAGCTAATTTAGGGCGTCCCGGGGCAGCTTCTGCATGGGAAAGTACCCTTAAGAGCATCGTAAACATACAGAACAACCGTTTTTGTAAAGGAAGCCGACTGATGATTTTAGGCACGGTGAATGTGACGGAAGAAATGGATGCTATCCAAGAACTGAACATCAAGAATAAGGACGACAAAAAAAAGTTCTTTAAACTGGTGGACAAAATTGACAAAGAGGTTTCCCATATCGTATGTCAAATCATTAAAGCCGGTAAAACACCTATTATCATTGGTGGCGGACACAATAATGCTTACGGGAACATCAAAGGGCTAGCACTGGCCAAAGGAAAACCGGTAAATGCCATCAACTTTGATGCACATACTGATTTCAGGGCATTGGAAGGAAGACACAGCGGTAACGGCTTCTCCTATGCTTTTGAAGAAGGCTTCCTTAAGAAATACTTCATCTTTGGGCTTCATGAAAGTTATACTTCGAAGAGTATCCTGGAAAGCATTAAAAAGACGGAAGGGAAAGTGCTTTACAATACTTACGAGCAAATAGCGGTTCGACTTGAAAAAGACTTCAAAACAGAAATGGAGGCTGCTCAAAAGCATATTACTGAAGATCCGTTTGGTATTGAAATCGATTTGGATGCAATACCCAATATCCCGAGCAGTGCCATGACGTTAAGCGGTTTTTCGGTGGAACAACTGCGACAGTTCCTTCATGTTTTCGGGCAAAACCCTAATGCTTCTTACCTGCATATCTGTGAAGGAGCGCCTGATTTGGCCTATGAAAAAAACAATCACTTAATCGGTAAACTGAATGCCTATCTTATTACCGATTTCATGAAAGCAAAATCCAACAATTAAGAATCTCAATATTTTAGAGTACTTTTGCAAGACGATAGCCAAATCACTATCGTCTTTTTTTATGCAATTTCACGATCTTAATCTACTTAAAAATATACAGGAAGCCATCACGGAAGAAGGCTATACGAACCCCACACCTATTCAGGAACAATCCATACCGATTATTCTGGAAGGAACTGACTTAGTTGGCTGTGCACAAACCGGTACCGGTAAAACTGCAGCCTTTGCGATTCCTATTCTTAATTTGCTGCACCGTATTGTGGGTTCTGCTAAAAAGGCTAAACACATTCGTACGCTGGTGGTTACACCTACCCGTGAATTAGCGATACAGGTTGGTGAGAGTTTTGACACTTACGGAAAGTATACCAATGTAAAAACGCTGGTAATTTTCGGAGGTGTAAACCAAGTGCCGCAGGTTAATGAATTGAAAGAAGGTATTGATGTTTTAGTGGCTACACCCGGACGTTTGCTGGATCTACACAAGCAAGGCTTTATTGATCTGAATCATTTGCATCATTTGGTTTTGGATGAAGCGGATCTGATGCTGGACATGGGTTTCATTAACGATGTGAGAAAGATTATCAAACTGACACCGGATAACCGTCAGACGTTGTTGTTTTCCGCGACGATGCCGTTTGCTATCCGTGAATTGGCGGATACGTTCCTGACCAAACCGGAGTATGTTTCGGTAACCCCTGTGTCGAGTACTGCGGAGAAAGTGAACCAGAAAGTTTATTTTGTAGACAAAGAAGACAAACGAAAACTGCTTTACCATATCATTGAAGAAGATAAACTGGAGAATGTATTGGTCTTTGTCCGTACAAAACACGGCGCTGATAATGTGGTAAAAGCGCTTAAGAAGCAAAATATCCACGCGGAAGCGATTCATGGGGACAAATCCCAATCGGCGAGACAACGTGTCTTAGAGAGCTTTAAAAACAAGGAAACCTCTGTATTAGTGGCTACCGATATTGCTGCCCGTGGTATTGATATTGAAATGCTGCCTTATGTAATCAATTTTGATTTGCCTAATATTCCGGAAACGTATGTACACCGTATTGGCCGTACAGGACGCGCCGGAAACAGCGGATTGGCAATTTCCTTCTGTGGAAAAGACGAGAAAACCTATTGGCAGGATATTGAAAAACTTACCCGTCAGAAGGTAAAAGTGGTGACCGATCACCCATTCCCATGGAAAGAGGAAGTGAAAAACCCTGATGCGAAACCTGATCTTAGAAATAAGAAGAAACCTCATGCTTCCGGTTCTAAGAATAAACCATCCGGTGATGCAGCTAACAAGTCCAGAAAATCAGAAGGTTCCAAGAAGAATAAAAAACGCTGGTATTAAGAATACAACACGCTAAGTATGTGTTAATTATAGTTTATTAAAATTGATTAATGGCTAAATTTGTAGTGCGTTTAATCATAAAAAAGATTATAATTATGGGAACTTTAGCAAACAAAAAGAATCTTTTCCCATCAATGAATTCTTTCTTTGATGATGTTTTTGCAAAAGATTTTTTTGACTGGAACGACAAGAACTATTCCAGTCTCGGTAGTACGTTGCCTTCGGTAAATTTGATGGAAAACGAGACGCAGATTAAAATTGATTTAGCGGCCCCGGGAATGCAGAAAAAAGATTTCAACATTGAACTCAAAAACGACATGCTTACCATTTCTTCTGAGAGAAAATACGAAAACGAAGAAAAGAGCGAAAAAGACAATTATATGCGTAAAGAGTTCAGTTACCAGTCTTTTTGCCGTTCTTTTTATTTACCGGACAATGTAAAAAAAGAAACCATTGATGCTACCTACAAAGATGGCATCCTGCATGTGGAAATCCAGAAACAGACTAACGGTCGTGGTTCGAGATCTAAAAGGATTGAAATACATTAACAACAACAAAAAACGGATTACTTTGAAAGTAATCCGTTTTTTTATTTGTGTTTAGTTTAAGCGCTTCTCGGCTATTTTCTGGATGATCTCGTTTTTGTTGCTCAGGTTTACTATCATCTTGTACAGCTGGTTCGGTTGGAATGGTTTGATGATGATATCGTTGATGTCCGACTCTTTTATCTGATCGGCGATTTCCTGAACGTTGAAGGCCGTTAATGCGATAATCGGAGTGTTGATACCTTTCTCACGGATGAGTTTAGAGGTCTCAAAACCGTTTATCTTAGGCATGTTGATGTCCATAAGAATGATATCGAAGGTTTCCGTTTCGAGCAATTCCAATGCCTGATAGCCGTCGTCTACGATAGTGCTTTCGAAGTGGCGCACATCAAGGAATTTTTTGGTTACAATCTGGTTGATCTTATTGTCTTCCACTACAAGAATCTTGTAAGTATGCTCCAGTGAAAAATCTACATCAAGGTTTTTAAGGACTTCGTTGCGTTTCACTTCATCTGTATCAAAACCGATAATGAAAGACATTTTGGTACCTTTATTCACTTCACTGCAAATTTCAATATCGCTTCCGAAAAGGTGCAATAGTTTTTTCACGATGGATAAACCTAAACCTGTTCCCTGATAGTCGTCTTCACGGCGCTCGATCTGTACGAACTTCTCGAAAATACGCGCCTGGTCTTCTTTCTTAATACCAATACCGTTATCGATCACTTCAAACCTAATGAAACTGAAAGTGGCTTCATTACGCACTACTTTTGCGGTTATCTTCACTTCCCCATCGTTGGTAAATTTCAGGGAGTTGCTGGCCAGGTTCATGAAAATCTGTGACAGTCGTACTTTGTCCCCGATTAAATACTCCGGAATGTTTTCGTCTATATCCAACACCAGCTCGTTGTTGTTCTTAACGGCCATGAACTGTAAACTGTCCATGATGGAGTTTAATTCATCGGCAAGGTTGAAGACTGTATTTTCCAATGTAATCTTGTTCTCCTCTATCTTGTAGACCTGAAGGATATCGTTCACCAAAGACAACAGGTATTTCGCCGAAAACTTAAGTGATTTGATGTAATTGCTTTTAGCTAACTCTTTATGTTCGTCAATCAGGATGTTGGTGATTCCCACTACACCGTACAGCGGAGTACGCAACTCGTGGCTGATGGTGGAAATGAACTGGGATTTTAAACGGGAGGCTTCTTCTGCTTTTTCTTTTGCCGCTAAAAGCTCTTCGTTGGCCTGTTTCAGTTCGCGGTTGTATTTGATACGGCGCTTGTTGTTTTTATAAAGCGCATAAGCATACAACCCAACTACTATGAAAATGATGATGAATAAAACCACTATCGCTTTAGACTGGCGCAGTGATCTTTCAAACTTATTCTTTTCGGATTCTATCTTGTCAATCTGTAGCTGATAATCCTGCAACTCAACACTGCTTCCTGCCAGTTTGGTACTGTTGGAACGGTTTTCGTTGTAGAGTTTATCCTTTAACGTATTGTACTTATCCAGATAGGCGTACGCGTTTTTATAATCCCCGATCTGGGAATAAAATGCAGCAACGTCGTCGTACACTTCTACTGCGTTAGTTTCGAGTAATTCCGGTTTGTCTTCATTGCAAAGCAACAGGGCGGCATCGAAATGGTCTTTGGCTTTATCGTATTGTTTTATGGAAGCATAATAGGAACCATAAAGGGAATTCAGGGATATTTTAGCCTCTAACTCATCGCTTTTACGAACATAGGCTTCTGCTGCTTTCAGGTAAGGCAATCCGGATTTATAATCTTCTATGGCGAAATAGGCTATAGCAATATTTAAATTGGTATACATGATTTCGTATGCATAGTCGATCTTCTTCGAATAAAAAAGGGCTTTCTTATAGCTCTCAATACCTTTGCGGAAATTAACCTTACGGTACGTATACACATTACCAAGATTGTTATAAAGGAAGTCTTTGATTGTATCGTTATCGCTATGAAGTGCATATTCAAGTCCTTTCTTGTAGAAATCTATTGCCTTTTGATAGTCTGAGAATTCTTCGAAGTTGAGCCCGATCAGGTTGTAGGATTTGGCAATCTGGACGTTGTTTTTGTTTTTATGTGCTTCTGTCAGTGCCTGTTGCGCTACTCTGAGCGATTGTGAGCATTCAAGGTTCATTAAATGACTGCCTGCCTTCCTGATTAAATCGGAAATTTCTTTTTCAGACAGGTGTACATCATGGGCGTTTGCCGATTGCATTCCGGTAAGAAAAAACAGTATCAGTATTTTAACAACATCCTTTATCATTAAGTCTTTTTATAACAGCACAATATATAAAAGACATTTCACTTTACAATGTTTTAAAAGTGTGATTATCCGGATTTTTTGTTAAAAAAAAGCGTCCGTAAAAACGGACGCTCAATTTGTATTCTCTTGTTAACCTCTGATTAACTTCTTGTATTTCAATCGTGTAGGCGCTACATCTCCTAAACGTTTCTTTCGGTTCTCTTCGTAATCCGAGAAGCCTCCTTCGAAGAAATATACCTGTGAATCGCCTTCAAAAGCAAGAATATGCGTACAGATTCTGTCTAAAAACCATCGGTCGTGAGAAATTACTACAGCACAACCTGCGAAGTTCTCCAAACCTTCTTCCAAAGCACGAAGGGTGTTGATGTCCAAGTCATTCGTAGGCTCATCCAATAACAATACGTTTCCTTCTTCTTTTAAGGTCATCGCTAAGTGAAGTCGGTTACGCTCACCTCCTGATAAGGTATTTACCTTCTTGTTCTGGTCGCTTCCTCCGAAGTTGAAACGTGATAAATATGCTCTTGAGTTTACCTGACGGCCGCCCATCATGATCAGTTCCTGACCGTCACAGAAGTTTTCCCAAATGGATTTGTTAGGATCGATATTGGCGTGCGTTTGGTCTACGTAAGCGATTTTTACGGTATCACCCGTATGGAATTCCCCGCTGTCCGGTTGTAACTCATCCATGATCATTTTGAAGATGGTGGTTTTACCGGCACCGTTCGGCCCGATGATTCCCACGATACCCGCTTGTGGTAAAGTGAAGTTTAAGTTATCGTATAATATTTTTTCACCATAAGACTTGGCAACATTCTTAGCGTCGATTACATTAGTTCCCAAACGCGGGCCGTTAGGGATGTACAACTCTAATTTTTCGTCAAGCTCTTTCTGATCTTCGTTCAATAAACGGTCGTAGTTTTGTAAACGGGCTTTCTGTTTGGTCTGACGGCCTTTGGCACCCTGTCTTACCCACTCCAACTCACGTTCTAAGGTTTTACGTCGTTTGGAAGCCACTTTCTCTTCCTGCTCCATACGTTTTGATTTCTGGTCTAACCAAGACGAATAGTTTCCTTTCCATGGAATACCTTCCCCGCGGTCTAACTCAAGAATCCATCCTGCAACATTATCAAGGAAATAACGGTCGTGCGTTACGGCGATAATTGTTCCCTGGTATTGTTGTAAGTGTTGCTCTAACCAGTGTACCGACTCAGCATCCAAGTGGTTGGTAGGCTCATCCAGTAACAATACGTCCGGCTGTTGTAACAACAAACGGCATAACGCCACACGACGACGCTCTCCTCCAGATAATACCTTGATTGGCGTATCAGCATCCGGACAACGTAAAGCGTCCATTGCGATTTCTAATTTGGTATCGATTTCCCAGGCACCGGCTGCGTCGATTTTATCCTGTAAATCCGCCTGACGGTCCATAAGCTTCTGCATCTTATCGGCATCTTCGTATACATCGGGATCACCAAACATATCGTTGATCTTATTGAATTCGTCCAGGATCGCCATAGTTTCGGCAACACCTTCACGAACGATTTCTATAACCGTTTTGTTTTCGTCCAATTGCGGTTCCTGCTCTAAATATCCTACGGTATATCCCGGAGCGAAAACCACATCCCCCTGGTAGTTCTTGTCTACCCCGGCAATGATTTTTAATAAAGACGATTTACCCGAACCGTTCAAACCTAAGATACCGATTTTGGCTCCGTAGAAGAAACTAAGGTAAATGTCCTTTAAGACCTGTTTGTTTGTGGAGGAGTACGTTTTACTCACGCGTGACATGGAAAATATCACTTTCTTATCATCTGACATACTGTATTTATTTGTCGTTTATAACTGCTTTTTTTACTAAAGTGTACAAATATACATAATATGAAAAACTTACAGCACTGAAAATACTACAATGGGGAACAAACGGTTTTATAATACTACTATAATGACACTATAATGACACTATAATGACACCACAATGACACTATAACGGTACAATAATAAAACTATAATGGAACTATAACGATATTACAATGGTACTATATTATAATCAGGATAAGCTATTAAGGTTTTGAATACGCTATATATACGCTATATATACGCTATATATACGCTATAAATATGCTATAAATATGCTATAAATATGCTATAAATATGCTATATATATGCAATACATACTTTGTAATTACTGTATATATACAATTTACATTCAGACTAATCCTTTAGCAAGATTAAATTTAAAAAGATTATATTTGTAAGAATAAAACTATAACAAGTGGCAAAACAAAAAAGTATAGTGCCTCTGGAAGGAACATTAGAAGGCATCAATTTTTATTACAGAAAAGGCGTTCCGGTTGCCCGTAAAGCAGGTGGAGGTTTCGACGGCAATGCAATAAAAACCAAAGCTTCGATGGTTAGAGTTCGGGAAAACAGCAGTGAATTCGGGCATTGTTCGAAGGTTAAAAAACAGTTGCGGATTGCGCTCTTCCCCTTTTATAACAACTACACTGAAGCTGCCTTACATGGCAGAATGATGCGTTTGTTCCAGGAAATAAAAACCTATGACGCTTTATCCGATCGCGGTAAACGCACAGTTGCTAACGGTTTGCATACTACCGCAGGACAAAAGCTGCTTATGGATTTCCCGTTTACACTTAGCCGTAATGTACAGCAAGCCCTTACATGTGAATGTAAATACAATCCAGACGATTTTACCTTTACCGCAAATCGGTTTGACATAACCAAAATAAGCTTTCCGGTTGCGGCTACCCATATGCAAATACAGTTTGGGGTTCTCGCTTTTGATTTTGATTCGCTGACGACCAAGCTACACCTGAGTAATCCTTTGTATCTGGATAAAAACAATACCGACTCAACGTTTTCCTTAAGCCCGGAATCCATTCCCGATACAGCCAAAACGCTAATGGCTTTTGCAGGAGTGCAGTTTTACCAACAAATAAACAACGACCTCTATGAACTTAAAACGGATACGAAAATTGCGGTTGAATGTTTTGGAGTTACAACACCAAACGTCCCATCACCTTAATTCATCATTTTACTTTTGAAAAATATTACTACTTTTGAAAAAAGGATTGAGAAAATATATTTTTTATATATACAAAAACAAGTATTGTTGTTTTTTAAATATATTTTTTCAATCACTTGATTTTAAACAAATTAATCTATAGTAAATATTGCCGGGAGGTGTGTATATTTACTAGTTAGCGGTCATTGTAACCAGACAAGACCGTACCAAAAAAACCAATTGACTTATGAAAATATTCAACTATTTTAAGAAGAGCGAAATAAAGACAGAAAAAAAACCAACGCTCGACGAAGAAAAAGAAATTAACTTGTTTGAATATGATATTCATAGCGAAATGTTTTTGCAAAAAGTGAGAGAACTGAAAAATGTGAATAAGAAATATCAAAAGGGACTTAACCTTCTTCATTTTGCTTGTGAATACAATAATATTCGATTGGCTAAAGAATTGCTTGAAAGACACATAAATATTGAGGAAAAGAATATTTATGGAAACACACCTTTATGGATAGCAGTTTTTAATGCAAAAGGAAAATATGAAATGGTTGACCTTCTTTTATCATATAATGCAAATCCGAATTCGGTAAATAATGCTGACAACACTCCGCTAAAATTTGCTGTAAAAATTGATGATAAAACATTAATTAAAAAACTGACAGAAATAACAACGAACCGCTAACAGCAGTTTGCAGCAAGTGGGACTTTAGGGCAAAATTTAAAGTTGGTTTTGTATTTGTAAACTTAATCTTAAAGTGATACTTTTGGGATAACAATCCCCCACCTGCAGCAAGCTGGCGGGACGTTAGCGGCAATATCCAGCCAAACCGAAAAAACATTTACACCAGAAAACATGTCAAAAAAAATATTATTCTTACTCTCTGTCATATTTTGCGGCGTTATTGTTTCTTCATGTTATAAAACTGTAGAGCCTGAAGTTTTTTTAATTCCAGAAAAGTATCGTGGAAAAGTAAATATCATTCACAAGAAAAATTGCGGGCTACATCTTGAGAAAACTAATGAAGGACTAGTTTATCAAATCCCTAGTAATGGAATACTCATAGTTGACAATGAACAGGAATATGGAACAATTAATCATGAATATTTTTTAGTTGACAAAAACGGTAAGAGACTTAAGTTACCGAAAATGGATGTAAGAGATTTTAATGAAGAATGGACTTTAGAAAAAAACGCTAACGAGCCGTCAAGAAATAAGCTGGGTGTTTTTCATTGGGGAAGAACTGGAACAACAGGAAAAGTGCTAGATGAAAACGGGAAAGAAATAAACAAAGACGAACAGTATACTTTCTTGGAATTTTATATTGGAACTTACAATGATTTAAGTGAGAAATTTGATTTTAAATATGAGAGGAAATTTGATTCTATTTTGGAAGCTAAAATAAAAGAGTGTAAATGATACTGCCGCTAACAGCGGTTTTATAAAATGGCGGGGACAGTGTGTAATTGGAGGAGTTCGGGCTTAGATTTCTTCTTTTCTTTCAGCTTTTTTCTTTCAAACTTTTCGGTTATATTTGTAAGCATCAGTAACAAAATTTCCGCCACTTTATAAAGCCGGCGGGACGTTAGCCGTTATTTTATGAAAAACGTTATAAATAAAAGACAATTAAAAGTTTACGAAAAATACATTGGTGACGTTGATGGCTTGTTAAGAGTAAACGAAAAATCAGATATTGAAGTTTTTGAGAATAAAATTGATATCATTTGGAACGTTATCACAAATAAACTACAAGACATAAAACTTATAAATGAAAAACTTTGCTCCAAAGAATATTCAATAAATAGCTTACGAGACTTAAAAGAAGTTTGCGATGGAGACACTTTTGAAATTTTCATGTCAAAAATCAGTGATTATGAATATTTTAAACCAATTTCAGAACTTTTACAAAGAGTTAAGGACAAAATAAATTCAGAAACCGATACTGTTTGGGCTGGATTTGACAGCTCAGAAAAACTAAAATCAGAAATAATTCTTGATATTGAAAAAATTGAATTTTGTGATTACGAAACTTTGGAAAAAGTCAAAGTAGATTTTTTACCAACTTCAACTTATCAAGAATTATCTATATCAAATGGTTGGGGAGAAGAATATTTAGAAATTGCATCAAAATTTGATTCTTTATATTCAAAAATCAACGAAAAGAAAGAAAATTTTGTTGCCGAAAAAAAATGGTGGAAATTTTGGTGAAAATAAAAAACAACGGCTAACAGCGGTTTTAAGAAATGGCGGTGCCCGGTGTATAATTGGAGGAGCCAGTGATTTCTTTTCTTCTGCGAAGCAAGGTTCTTTCTTCCAATCTTTTCGGTATATTTGTAAGCATCAGTGATAAAACATCCGCCACTTCTTAAAGCCGGCGGGACGTTAACCGCCATTTAGCCACAACTGAAACTTAAAAATATAGAATACAATGTTTTGGGATAAATTCAGAGGAAATAAAAAGAAAGAGTTTAAATGCGAAACTTGTGGAAAAGTCCATAAAGAATTACCTGCAATTGTATTTAAAGCTCCATTTCATTACGATGCTTTAAGTGAAAAAGATAAAAATGAAATTGCGGAAATTTCAGATGATTTTTGTGTCATATCTTATCCAGAACAAACAGATAGGTTTATAAGAACTGTTTTGAGTTTCCAAATTAATGACACTTGTGAAAGTTTAGATTATGGAGTTTGGGTTTCTGTGAGCGAAAAAACTTTTAATAAGTATGAATCAAATTTTAAAAAAGATTCAGAACCAAAAACTTACTTTGGAATGCTTTGTAATGATATAATAGATTATGAAGAATCTACACTTAATCTTCATGTAAATATAGAAACTCAAAGAGAAGGTTTACGTCCTGAAATAATTCCTCACAATTCAGAACATAAATTAGTTTCTGATTGGGAAAATGGAATTACAATTGAGGAAGCTGAAAACAGAATTGAAAAAATAATTTAAACGGCGGTTAACAGCGGTTTTAAGAAATGTCGGAGCCTGTGCCTAATGGAACGAACCAGCATAAAACGCCGGCAGTATTTTTCAATTTTTTCTTCCAATCTTTTCGGTATATTTGTAAGCATCAGTAATAAAACATCCGCCACTTCTTAAAGCCGGCGGGACGTTAGCAAACATTTAAAACTACATGAAAGTTAAAAACATGAATATATATTATATCCTAGCCATAGTTTGCACAGTTGCTGCTATGGTTTTCAGTTATTTAGCTGCAAAAAAAGATGGTCAAGAAACTGAAGATAAACTAAAGCAAACTATAACCGATCAAACAAAAGAGATAAAAACACTTAATTCAAAAAATATTGAATTAGCAGAAAAGATAATTAAACAAACAAATCAAATTACTGGTGAAGGAAGTTATCCAATTGCTACTTTAGGTGGTGGTCAAGACAATGGCAATCAAACACAAATCGTTATAGGACTAAAAGGGGAATTTGCTATACCCAATTTAACAGCAAAATTTGTAGTAATACCAAATTATTCAGAAGTAGATGGAATGGATTTTAGAATTCCTGGTTTTGGAATTGACCCAATAAATTTTGGAACATTAAGACCTTTTGAAATGCAAAGTATTCTAGTTGAAACAAAGACTGAAGAAACTGTAGTTATAATCTATTTTAAATCAGACAACAATTCTTGGACAGAATCAATTAGAATTAAAAAGAACGATGAGGGAAGACATTCAATTTGTCTATCTCAAGATAACGAAGGGCAATATGTATTTAAGAAAATTGACCCTAACTTTCCAAAAACAGATAATGGCGATATAATTTTATGGAAAAACAATTCAATTAATATTAGTGAATTGCAATAAACGTTTGCTAACAGCGGTTTGGCAAGATTTGGGTTTTGGTCTTAATTTAGAGTTGGTTTTGTATTTGCGAAATTTGTGCTTAACTGAAAAATAAATCTTAATTTAGTCCCAAACCTCGCCAAGCCGGCGGGACGTTGTACGTAATTGGCACGCCCTCCGAAGTTTTACGTTTATGAATCCTCTAGTTTTTTTGTGTAGAAATAAGTAAGGTGTTAACCGCAAGTCTTTGCGATTGGCATCGTGGAAAGTTTTACTTTCAAACGCTTGACAGCGTAAAAGACTTGGCTAAGTTAGTAAAAAAAATCCTATAAATCAATAACGAGAAATATCTTTTACTGACTTTTTATTGCGGAACAAAAAAACTAGAGGAAGCCTAAATTGAACAGATCATATCAAACATATAATCAATTCAATTTAGGTTCATAAAGAAGTGGATAACGTGGAATTCTTTTTTGGAGGAGGTCTTCCAACTCCGTTATTGATAAAAACCTTGGAATGAGAATAAATCAATAACTACGTACAACAGGGGTTTTGCAAAAGCAGGGCAAAAGTGATAATACAAACTTTTTACTATATTTGAACATCAGGGAAAAATCAAAGTTTGGTGCAAGGAAGCCCTGCCTTTGCAAAGCCCCAAACCGTTAGCAGCAATTTAATACCATATAAGAATGTTAAGTGAAAAACAACAACTTTTTGCTGAATATTTACTAAAAAAAATTGGCTACTTAGATTCAAATTTAATTAGAATTTATTTGGTTAAATTAGAATTAATATATGGTAAATTTTATAAAGAATGGAGACAAGAAAAGTATCCAAGTGGTTATTTAAGAGACTATTGGGTTCTTAAATATTCAAACTCTGAGTGTATTGAAGAATTACTCAAAGAAATAGAAATTAAAAAAAATCTAGGTTCAATAATTCTGAAAAGCATTTCTGAAAAAAAATCAATAAGTGCAACTGATATTTCAAGTTTTAATTTTTGTCCTGTAAGTTATTCTATATCAAAATCATTTGAAATAGAACACCCTACAAATGAAGACAAAAGACTTACAGGAATCAATTTGCATGAATCATTAAGACTTATAGACAAAAAACTACCTCCTAATTGCTCTGAATCATCATTTTTTGATTCTGATGTTTTAAATAATGAAAAGATAAAGAAAATAAAGAATTGTGAAGTTGTATTTTCGGGTCATTCTAATGAAAATTTCTATTTTGTAAATCAAGAAAAAAATTACATAGGTCAACCAGACTACATTTTTAGAGATACTAATAACAAGTATTTTGTAGTTGAAGAAAAATTCAAATTTTTAAATAATTATATTGATGAGCAAAATTTTGATTATGAAAAAATCATAAAAAAAAGGGAGAAAATTAAAAATCATTTTTTCGAAAACCACATATTGCAGCTACAATCATATATCGAAAACATAAAAGAATACAATATAGAATATGGAATCCTTATATATTGGTTTTATGATTTCGAATATGAACTTCCAAATGTTCATAGCGTATCTTTAAAGATAATCAGAAAGGGAGAAAATTCAGAAATTTTAAACAAAACGGTTGATGAATTAAAGAATTTTATAACGACTAAATCTATCGATTTAACAAATAACGTAAATCCAAATAAGTGTGCAGCTTGTTCAGTAAATAAATATTGTGCTCATAAAACTAATGAGCTAAAAAATTTATCTTTTCCATACAATCGCTATTTTATGAAACTAAAATATGTTGACTTCCCTGATGAATTAAAAAAAGATTAGCATGTCAAATAAACTGCTGCTAACAGCGGTTTTGAGCAAGCGAGGTTTCGGTGTGTATCGGGAAGAGCCGGTGTTGGCACTTTCTTCTCCGAAGTGAGGTTTTTTCTTCCAATCTTTTCGGTATATTTGTAAACATCAGTAATAAAAATCCTCGCCAGCTCAAAGCCGGCGGGACGTTAGCAGCAAGATAAACATAACTATGAGAAACAGTTCGTATCAAAAAATGTTAATTGAATACGGGGATAATTTAAACTCTTACGAAGAAGAAAGAAATCAATTATTATCTCAATATAAATATTCAATAATATTAGAAGGAGAATTTACAGAACTGGAAAATTTAGAAAAATGGATAAAGAAAAATATTGGTATTGAAGTATTAGAGTCAATATACTACGATAAAATTGATTATGATTATTGTTTTGTCGAGTATTTCTTCTCCATTGAAAAACATGCTTTGGAAACGCAAAATGTAATACCTAAAATATTTTCTACTTATGCAAATTCATATCCGTCAGCAAGCATTTGTAGAACTAATGGTAATAAAGAATTTATAAATTACAATGCGAACATGAGCAATATAATAATTTTATGAAATTAATTCAGTAATATCCTGCTGCTAACAGCGGTTTTATAAAATGGCTGGCGCCGGTTCATAATAGAACGAGCTGGAATCAATCAAACTTTTAGCTATATTTGAAAATCAGTAATAAAAATTCCGCCACTTTATAAAGCCGGCGGGACGTTGTAGGCTATATTTGAAAAAATGAGTATGAGTTTTAACAGTTTTTGCGGTTTTTCCACATCCGAAATTAGTAGTCTCTAATTAATTTATCTTAAATAGTAGAGCTAATATTTAGTCATAATTAAAAAACAACGTTTATGAAACAAAAAACAAGAAGTATTCTAAAATTCTTTTTAATCGCGACTTTTGTTTCTTTAATAAGTTGTAACGATGAGATCATTAACTCACATAATGATCATACCGAAAACAAAAACAAAATTTCTTTGTTCCAATTCAAAAAAGAAACCGGAATAAAAAATTTCAAAACTATTGTAAAATCATCTTTGTCTGATTTAAAATCCACAAATAAAGACGTTGAAATATCTGATTTTTTTATTGACACTTTGGCAATACAAAGACATATAAGCCAGACCAACGAAACAACTTATTCCTTCAGAATATATCCTTTTTCAGAAAGCACGCAACCAAATCAAATATATAATTTGGTGTATAGGAAAGAAAATAACATTTGGGAAAAATCTATTTTCTTATTAAACCAAAACTCAAATTATGAATTTGATACAATCAACTTAATTTTCGACAGTAAGCATAGTTATTTGGACACAACTAACAGACAGTCAACTGTATGCACAAGTACAACTCCTGTAACTTATTGTTCTGGAACATCTGCCTGTACAGACAGATGTGATGCTTCTTCAAGTAGTGGCTGTCCAACAGGTGAATGTTACAGATATATTGAAACTACAGTTGTTGATTGTTCAACAGGTGGCGGAGGAGTTTCTGATCCTGGAGATCCAAATAACCCTGGAGGTTCTGGTTACATCCCTACAAATCCTTTTGAGTTTACCCCAAATATGTTTGATAACCCTGTTTACGATGATCCAAATTATATCAATGCAATTAAAGCGCAACACTTTTTTAGTAATCTATCTTACGCTCAACAAGTTTGGGCTAATGAAAACAGAGATTCTTACAATAAAATTATTAATTACTTAATTTCTCAAAATTGGACAGATGAAAGTATAGAGTTCACAAATCAGTTAATCGATACAATCTGTCAAAACGGTATAATAATACCTGAATTCTCAGTTGATGATTATCCTGGAAAAAATGGTGGTAGGCCTTTTGAATGGTGGAAAGATAACCAATACATGATTTCTAATTTTCAAATTTTTAATCAAACACCAAATCCTGCTGAATTAATCGTTTTTAGTCTAATGCCCGACAAAGCTCTATTTCATATTGAAAACTCAACAACAGCTTTAAATAAAACTGTACAACTAGTTCAAAACAATACCTTAACCGGCATTGAAGACGGAAGAGCAGATGCTTTTAGACACGCTTATTGGAATGCTTTAGGAACTGCAGAAATTGGTTCGGTAGTTACTGAAATATTCACACATGCTCATGAAGCATTTTCAAGCGGTTTACCAAAACAAATGGATTTATTTAATAATAAGAAAGGTAGAGACAAAGCTATACGTATGTCCTTCAATTTTTTAACAAATGATGATATAATTGCTGATTCAATTTTAATTGAAGTTAACATTGGCAACCTTGTTTATATTAATAATGGTGTTTTAACCCCTACAGACTAATTTTAAAGAAATGAGAAAAATTATAGCCGCATCAGTCCTGCTAGTTATACTTATTATTGTTTTTATTATAACATCTAGAAATGAGTATTCAGATAAAGAATTCAGTACAATTGAATGGAACCGTACACCTGGAGATAGAATTAAAATGGTTGATGATATTCTCAAAAACAAAAAATTTATTGGAAAAGACAGTACATTTATTTTAACTAATCTAGGCAAATCTAATGAAGAAATTGTTGATAATAAATGGAAGTATTTACTAGACTACAAAGGGATTTTGTATCCAAAGTATTATTTTTTAACAATTCAATTTAATAATAGCATTGTAGATACAGTCTATATAGAAATTATAGAGGAAAAATAATACAGCCTACAACAGCGGTTTTATAAAATGGCTAGCGCCGGTTTATAATAGGAAGAGCTGGCATGAATCAATCTTTTCGGTATATTTGTAAACATCAGTAACAAAATGTCCGCCACTTTATAAAGCCGGCGGGACGTTAGTGGCAAGTATTTCTCAGTTTGCGTATAACAGAACTAAACTATAATATATGTTTTATAAGTATTGCGTGTGGTTACTTCTTGTATTTTTAATTAGTTGCTCAAGTCATCGAAAACTTGATGAAAATAAAATATTGATAACAAGTGTTAGCACGGAGAAGTTTAAAAAATTCTATGCATTATGTAGAAAAGAAGAAGATACAATTTATGTTTATAATAATACTGAAGAATTTAGAAACTGTCCTTCAATAAATATTGGTTGTAATAAAACAATTGTTATAAGGAAAAGTGTAATAGAAATTGATGTTAATTCAGTTACTCCAAAAGAAAATAAAATTGTGCTGCATAAATTTGAAAAGAGTAAAAATATATACAAACTGCATTTTTTAAATATTCAAACAAACGGGATGATGATCATGAACTTTAATGGAAAGAATGAATTACTAAGCTATGAAAGTGGCGCCTATTAATAATACCAGCCACTAACAGCGGTTTTATAAAATGGCTAGCGCCGGTTCATAATAGAACGAGCTGGAGTCAATTAAACTTTTCGGTATATTTGAAACTTCAGTAACAAAAGTCCTCGCCTTTATAAAGCCGGCGGGACGTTAGCTGCAACTTTACCGATCGCGACGTCCTAAAATAGGTTAACAATGACTTTTCCTTTAGCACGACCACTTGAAACGTAGGACATTGCTTCGTTCATTTGCTCAAACGGAAATACTTTATCAACAACAGGGCGAATGACACCCTTTTCAATCAATTTCCCAATTTCTGACAACTGTTTCCCATTTGCTTGCATAAACAGAAACGAATAATCAACATTGAGTTTTTTCGCTTGTTTCCTGACCTTGTAGCTTAAAAAGAAAATTACTGTTTTCATAAACCATGACAAACCAATTTCTTTTGCAAAAGCAGTGTCAGGTGGACCTGAAATAGAAATGACTTTTCCGCCTGACTTCAAAATTCGCAACGACTTTTCAAGCGTTTTTTCGTCTTGACTGTTCAACACCAAATCGTAATCTTTCAAAATGGTTTCAAAATCTTGCGTTTTGTAATCAATCACAATATCAGCGCCAAGACTTTTTACCAACTCAAAATTATCGGCACTTGTAGTTGTGGCGACAGTTGCACCCAAATGTTTCGCCATCTGAATGGCAATCGTTCCGACACCACCTGAACCTGCTTGTATAAATACTTTATGGCCTTTCTTGAGTTTTGCTTTTTCAACAAACGCTTGCCAAACAGTTAAAGCGACCAATGGAATTGAAGCCGCTTGTTCCATTGAAATATTTTTTGGTTTTAACGCAACATCATTTTCATTGACAGCAATGAATTCGGCAAATGTACCGATACGAAAATCGGCAGGACGAGCAAAAACGTCATCGCCCATCTTGAAACGACTGACTTTAGAGCCAACGCCAATAACCGTTCCCGCAACATCGTGTCCCAAAATCAATGGAAATTTGTAAGGCAACAACAACTTAAATTCGCCACTTTTTAGTTTGGCATCTAACTGATTGATACTTACCGAATGGATTTGAATTAAAACTTCGTTTTCTTTTGCAACAGGTTTTGAAACTTCCGTTAGTTGAAGTTTGTCTTCCTTGCTGTAACGATTTATTGTGTATGCTTTCATCTTGTTCATTTTTTATCGTAAGTATTTTTCTGCTTTTTTTGGATTAACCAAGCTGAAAGCTAATTTTGGGAAAATGCGATTAAGGTAATAAAAAGTACCTGTATAGCCCATACGAATTGTGTATTGGTCTTTTTGCAATCCTGCAATCAATCCTTTTATCAATTTTTCAGCGCTCATTTTTTTAATCTTTCTGTGTGCGATTAGTTCGGTTTCTACCGCAGGTGGCAACAACTCAAATACTTTTACATTACTGTTTGCAATTCGCAAATGTTCACGAAGCGACTTTGTGTAAAACGCCAAAGCCGTTTTTGTTGCAGAATAAGTTGCTTCAAGCAATGACGGAACATAACTTAAAACGGAAGTTGTGTTGATAATCGCACTTTCTCTTTTTGATTTCAACATATCCAAAAAAAGATTGTTCAGACGAATAATTGCCAAATAATTTATGTTCATTTCGTATTCCGCCCCTTCAAAATGTTTGTCGCTTGCAACGCCCAAATTTGATGGCATTACGCCAACACCTGCGTTGTTGTATAAAATATCAATTCCGCCCAAACTCTTAACTTGATTGAAAAGCGAAATTGCATCTTCTTCATTAGCAACATCGCTTTTTATCGCAATTACATTCGGATACAGTTTTTTTGCCGTATCTAATTTGTCTTGATTTCTGCCTGTTATTATAACTTTTGCACCAATTTCTAAGAATTGTTTCGTGGCTTCAAGCCCAATACCAGCACTACCACCAGTAATCAATATTGTTTTGTTTCTTAGGTCCATATTTTGCTTTGAGTTTATTTTTTTTGTAAATTTGCTTGCAATTTGCAAGTACAAAGATATTAAACAACTTTTAATTTGCAAGTGATTTTTAAAAATAAATTATGAAAGACAGTAAAAAAAGGTCAGATTGTCCCGTTAGTTGTTCCCTTGACATTTGGGGCGACAAGTGGTCGTTACTAATTGTGAGAGATTTAATGTTCGCAAAACAATGCACTTATGGTGACTTTTTGAAATCAGACGAAAAAATTGCGACCAATATTTTGGCTTCACGACTTCAAACGCTTGAAGAAAACAAAATCATTACAAAATCAGACCATCCAGAAAGTAAAGCGAAAGTTTTATACAAACTGACACAAAAAGGAATTGATTTATTGCCTTTAATGATTGAAATAAATTTGTGGGCGGAAAAGTATTATGACTTACCAGCCGAAAGAAAAGCAATGTTGAAAGAAGTGAAAAAGGACAAAGAAAAATTTATTAAAGCAGCAACCAAAGACTTGAAAAAAAGCAGCAGCTAACAGCGGTTTTCTGCAATGGCGGGTTTAGGGATTTATTTGGGATGGTTAGTGTTTGCATTTCTTCTTTAAATAGAAGTTTTTTCTTTACTACTTTTCGGTATATTTGTGAACGCCAGTAATAATAAACCGCCACTGACAGAAAGCCGGCGGGACGTTGTGCGTTATTTTGTCCAAACAGAAACTTAAAATGAAATTAAAGAAATTATTATTTTGCATAAGTACATTATTTACCCTAATGTGTAATAGCCAAGAACAATTAAATAACGAACCCAAATCTATAATTTCTTTAAGCCTTTTAACACCTACCGCAAGTTATGCTCCAAGATGGAATATCGGTTACATGAGGAAATTGAATGAGAGATATTGGATAGGTCTTGATTTTGGTTATGGCAATAATAAGATTTCAATAAATCCTGCAGAAGAAGGCGGTTGGATAACTGACAGTTATAAATTAATTGAAATTCGTCCAGAAATTTATTATGATTTAAGACCAAAATCTAAATTGAAACATTTAATATCAGTCGAATTATTTTATATATATCATAAAGATGAATTTGAAGATAATTGGTATTACGACTTAAACGAAAAAAAATATTATGAATATGATTTTGCTAATTATAAAAGGATAAAATATGGAACAAATATTAACTATAACCTTATTTATTATTTAGGCAAAAAAATTGCATTTATGCAAAAAGTTGGTATCGGTTTTAGAAAAAGGAACGTGGAATATTCAAATATAATTAACAAATCTGAGAGCCCAAATTTTGAAGAACCCGATGGAGGTATAATTCGTACGAATGGATTCATTAAAGATAATGGGATTTCTAATGCCTTTAATTTTAATCTTGATTTTAAAATAATATATAAATTTTAAAAACAACGCACAACAGCGGTTTTGAGCAAGTGGGGTTTCGGTGTTTATCGGGAAGAGCCGGTGCTCGCACTTTCTTCTTCGAAGTGAGGTTTTTTCTTTCAATCTTTTCGGTTATATTTGTAAACATCAGTAACAAAATTCCGCCACTTTATAAAGCCGGCGGGACGTTGTACGCAATTTTCTCCCAACAAACCGGACAAAAAATGAATAACATAATTCGAATAATATCAATAACTTCTTATTTCTTGATAATTCTTGCCGGACAAATGATTGGACTCCCATTCATCTGTTGGCTAATTTTTGCGTCTTTTGATTTTGGAAATATTGACCAATTATTTGCAATACTTGGAATTATTGGAGTCGTTATAAATCTAAGTAAATGGAAAAACAACATAACTCTAACAATTGTTAGCTTTATATTAATGTTAACTCCAATAATAAGTAGATTGATACAAGTTCCTATTGAAATGTTTGATTATTTAGCATTCCAAATTCCGCTAACAATTTTTATAATTACCTATTTGATATTTATAGTATTAAACATTATGCATATAAAAACTGCGTACAACAGCGGTTTTAAACAATGACTAAGTTAAGTGTGTATTTGGAATGGTCAGTGCTTATATTTCTTCTCCGAAGTAAGGTTTTTTCTTTCAATCTTTTCGGTTATATTTGTAAACATCAGTGATAAATCCGCCGCCACAGTTTAAAGCCGGCGGGACGTTAGTGGCAAGCATACCAAACGAGACGGAAAAACATCGAGAAAATTATATTATGGATATTGAAATCAAAAAAATTAATTCCTCAGAAAACGAAATCGTAATTGAACTATTTGATAAATATCGAATATTTTACAAACAACCTTCGGATATTGAACTCGCAAAAACATATATAAAAGAACGTTTAGAACAAAATGAAGCACAAATCTATGTTGCATACGTAAAGGAAAATCCAAAGCCAATAGGTTTTACTCTGTTGTATCCAAAATTTTCTTCCGTTTCCGCCAAAAAGAATTGGCATATCGGAGATTTATATGTTGAAATAGACCAAAGAAAAAAAGGTATTGGAGAAAAATTACTAAATACAGCTTTAAATTTCGCAAAAAATGATGGCGCAAATTTCATTTCGTTAAACACTGCAACTGACAATTATTCTGCCCAAAAACTTTATGAAAGCTTTGGTTTTGTAAAGCAAGAATATTTACCAGGATATCTATATTATCAGTTTAACATCTAAAATAATGCCAGCCACTAACAGCGGTTTTGAGCTATGGCTTTGTTCAGTGTTAATCGGTAATGGTCAGTAAATATTCTTCTTCTAAGAAGTGAGGTTTTTCCTTTCCAACTTTTCGGTATATTTGTGGGTTAGCAGATATTTTTAAACTCTACAAACCAAAATGAAAGTTTTACTTACAATTTCCCTATTATTCATAAACTTTTTTGCTGATGCTCAAAATAAAGATGTAAAAGATTGGTTGAATCAAAATTCTATCAATCTTGAACAATTGAACGTAAATCAAGAGTTCAGAATTGACGGAAATTTATTGAGTCTGGAATTCCGTAATGCAAAAATTTTTGGCTTTGGTGAAGCAACGCATCATAACAAAGAATTTTTCGATCTCAAGTCCATATTTTTTAAATATCTAGTACTTCATCAAGGAGTAAAAATATTTGTTCTAGAAGAAAGTTTTGGCTCGACTCATGACATTAACGAATATATAAACGGAAAAGAAAGTAATCTCAGGAACTTAATAAAAGATTTGCGTCAGCATATTTGGAAAACAGAAGAAATGTATGCACTTATTGAGTGGATGAAAAACTACAATTCTTCCCAACCATCAAACAACCGGATCTGTTTTTATGGAAACGACTGCATGTTCAATTATAGATTGGCAACAATCATCAAAGAAAAACTTCAGGAATGTAAAATAGCAACAGATGGGCAGCAAAATGAAGTCCTGGAATATTTTTCAAAGGAGATATTCTCGCTTAAAGATTATTCAAACTTCGATAATTCTACAATTTCACAAGCTAGAAAATTAGTATCTGAAATAAAATCAAATTCAAACGCTAACAGTGATTTAATTCTGGTTGTCGAAAGCTTTTCAAACTATTTAGACTTTATAGTAAATCCTACACAAATTACAAGAGATAAGTGTATGGCCAGATTAATAGAAAAAATCCATGAAAAAAGTGGTGAAAAAATATTCATCTGGGCACATAATGAACACATAAAAAAAACTTCATTATTCAAAGAGAATGTTCCATCAATGGGAAATCATCTTTCTAAAAAATACAGCAGCAACTACTATTCGATGGGTTTTGAATTTGGAATTGGAACTTTATTGGGTTATAATCAAAAAGAAAAAAAGTGGGAGAATAATGTACTTAATGAACCCGTAAAAAATACCAATTCAGAATTTTTATTTACCGCCGAACCTGAAGTATTTTATTTCGATTTCAATATTGCAAAATTGAATCTTTCGATGAAGAATTTTATTGAGCAAAAACGAAACTATGTTGTTATAGGTGGTTATGGCTTCAATCCTAAATATGTGAAATTTCAGATAGCATCAGAAAAATATTCAGAAATGTTTGATGGATTAATTTATGTAAAAAAGTTGACAAGGGGTACGCCGCTACAATAAAACATCTGCTAACAGCGGTTTTGAGCAAGTGGGGTTTCGGTGTTTATCGGGAAGAGCCGGTGTTTGAACTTCTCTCCTATTTTTCAACTTTTTTCTTTCATTCTTTTCGGTATATTTGTGAGTTAGCAGTCATTAATCTAACGATGCGAAAAAACATTCTAAAACGAAATGGAAAGCGAAAATACATTTAAAACTAAAACCGGTTTTTGTCATATTTTACCAGAGAAAATAATTTTAACCAGAGACGGTATAATTGGAAATGTTTCAAAAATCACTTTAGGAAATGGAATTTCAAGAATATTAATAGTTTATTCATTACTTTCTATTTTTCTAATCTACAATGCGTACAAAAGCTTTCAAAAAGAAGATAATCCGACTTTCATTTTTTATAGTTTACTAACTGTTTTTTTAATCTATGGAATAGTAAAAAGTATAAACAATTCTGCAACTCCAATAATTGAGAGAAATAGAATAACACATATAAAATTCTTTGACGGAAAAAAAGGGTTAACGCGCGCGAGATTCGAAGTAATGTTTAACGATGAAAACGGGAAATTAAAAAAACGATTAATTATGCTTCCGGGTTCTTTAAATGATGGAGAAAAAGAAACTGAAAGAGCATTACAAATAATGAAAAACGAAGGCTTGATAACTTAACGACTGCTAACAGCGGTTTTATAAAATGACGGAGACAGTGTGTAATTGAAAGAGTTCAGGCTTAGATTTCTTCTTTTATTTCAACTTTTTTCATTCATTCTTTTCGGTATATTTGTAAACATCAGTAATAAAAATTCCCAACTTATTAAAGCCGGCGGGACGTTAGCGGTAATTTTGTACCAATAAGGAGACTTCAATAACTTAATGCACCAAATGATACAATTTCTCTTTATTGAATCGTGGAGAAAGCTCCTATTTGTTGCAGATGTTGCTCTGTTTGGTATTTATTGAAGTTATCCCATTTTGGAGGAAAACTGGTTTTTTGCCCATACATAGCATCGAGACATACGTTGTGGTCTTTGTACTTTTCATGTAAAACAGCCAAAATTTTAAAGAAAAATTCGTCCAACATTACAATAGCTTCAAATTCTGTTTTGAGCGTATCGTAGTTGCTGTCTGAGGGAGTTATTATTTGTAACAGGTCTAAAACCTCTTTCTTTTCGAGGGCATTAATTTCCGTTAAATAACCATATTTTAAGGTTTTAAAAACTAAATTATTCCAAGCCACACTGTCATGTCCCCATTGTACATCCGGCAGATTTAAAGAATGCTCACAAATTAAGATAATTGAAAAAAGAACGTCATTTAAATACGCTGCAGGAAATTCATCAAAACTTCTGAATTCAAAGCCGCTTTGGTACATTTTTTCCTGATTAAAATCGAGACCCACTTCAGAAAGCAATTCATATTCCATTTCTAATTCAATCTGATCTCGCCACCAAATGTTTTCTTCTTTTTCAAACTTTAGCAACTTTCTGAAATCATCCACTTTGCAAGTTAGAATTTTTCCCTTAGGCATCGCTTTGTTAAAAGTCCCTACCCCTATGTATCGGGACATGGCATTTCTCATAGAACCTAAAGTAAATTTTTTGTCTAAGCTATATTTATCGCTTATTACTCCCATAATGTCGGGACTGCCAAGAGTTGCTATAAAAAAAGGCTCAAACCATTGCAACAAATAAATGGCATTTGCGTGCGTTTTATCAAAATCAATATAATCTACAATCCTACTGTTTTCTGTTAGTGAGGGTAATGTGATATGAAAATGATAGGTGCCATTATTAAACAAAACAAGATTTTCCTGATTGGTCATGAACATATTAAGACCGTTATTGTAATCCGGAAAGTTTAATTTCCCATTTAGTACGGACGATTCATTAATTTTATCCAGAAATAACTTTTTGGTGGCTTCCAACTCTTTACAGGAATCTGAAATTGTTCTGTTTTCAAAATATTTGGTTACAAATTCGATAGAATCCCCATCAAAATGTACAGATCCCATCGTTTTATTTCTTTGGGTAATCATACTTTGAATATTGTACGGTTGATCCTCAAGAAAAAGTTCCATAATGGATTTCCCCAAATATTCCGGATTTGAAACTGGTTTTGGCTTCACCTCATCTATTCCGGTGTTTCCTACTAATGATTTAACTTCCGGTAAGGTTTTGTGCTGATAGTTTATGTCGAGTTTTTCCAGCGAATGACTATTAATCATTCTGCTCACTTTGTAGTTTTTGTTACCACCAAAAGCCTTTTTTAATAAAGGGGTCAAGCTTTCGGGTTTATAGCATTTTCTATAATCAATGCTGTATCGCTCAAAACCAATTTTTTCTTGTATAAACGCACCAGAAACTATTAGGGATTCTTCAAATTGCATGTAGGTTTCGTTTTCTAATCCAATTCCCCAATAATATTTTTTTGTCTGATTGTCTTTCATTTATACTAGTTTTCTTTTTATGGTTATTTTGAACTTTTTAAAGTCATTATTTTTTATTCGGAAGCATGAAGTTTAATCTACTAGAAATCAAAACAAAAGCAATCCTTCAAACGGATTAAACAAATTATTAAATCCATTCTCTTATTTTTAAATTATAGGAATTTATATTTCAGTCTCAGAAATTTTGCATTTGAATCGACTGAACGATTGATAAAAAGCAAAATTTTGTAATGGAGTTATAAAATCACTGCTATCATTAATCACCTTCATATCAATAATTTAAGCAGATAAATTTGCCCTGTTACAGCTTTTACTGTCCTTATTTTTTCCAGGTTGCGAAGGTACTCATTATTATCTTATTTCATATGGTTAATTCATTGAAAATCAAATAATAATACAAAATCTTTTAATTGTCTGATTTATTATTGGAATTAATTGGTTTCAGATATCGTTTAATCATGGTAATAAAACACGTAAGAGGAATATAGTTCGTCATTCCACCAATCTTTTTTAACTTCTGAAAAATAATTGTAATTCACCTTTCCCGCTTGCGACTGCAATGGGTATATTACAATGCCATTCTCTCTGTAGGCTTGATGTTCGCTCGTTTCCGGGACAACAGGAACGATGTGTCCGGAGAGCCCTTTTTCTTTTCTTTTGGCACAAATAATTCCGACACCACCATCGGTGTTCACTTTATTTTGAATTTCCTCGGCAGTAAACATTCTTTTCCATCCAAAATCTTCTCCCCATTTTAAAAACCAATCGTGTATGGCACTGGAATAAATGTGATCTACAGTTTCTCCCATAATAGGTTCTACTTCCTGTCCTTCCAATATTTTTTCCAGAGCCTGATCTGTCCACCAAACAGTAGGAAGATACACTTTGCAGAAACGACAATAATCGTAAGAGTAAACATTACAATAGGTGTCTTCTATTGTTCTTTGGTATCTAATGTTTTTAACAACATCCAGTTTGTCAATTAATTGGCCAATGCTTTCTCGTTTAGTCTTAGCATCAGTTAAGTCTCTGTAAGGAATATCAAAGGCTGACATTGGCTTATACTTCATCTGTGCAGAATCTAAACGAGATTCCGGATCAGGTAAGAAATCGGCAGCTGTTATTCGGCTATTGGGTTTTGAATGATTCACTTTTAGTATTGAATAAGTCGATTCTGTATGTTTTTTCATTTTGGTTGCTTAAAATTAAAATAATACTAACGGAATTTTACTATTCGTCTAATGTATTTCTGAAAAGAGGTTATCCCCTATTATTTTAAAAACAAACAGCTCGTGTTTTTTTACTATTATAATGGAAATACAACTTTACATAAAAATCCTGAAGAAAAAAAACAATTCAAAAATTTAAAACTCCGCTAACTGCGATTTTGTGAAAGTTAGGATTCTGTGTTTAATGGAACAATTCCGCTTTAAAGTCTTTGCTTTAATTTAACTTTTCTCTTTAAACTTTTCCCTACATTTGAAAATCAGTACTAAAATTCCGTCACTTTTTTAAGCCGGTGGGAAATTGATAACAAGTGCAACAGACGACAGTAACAACATAAAAACAATGCAGGATTTATTATTTGACTTTATATCAAAATACGTTTCTCTGACAGAAGAGGAGAAGAACGCAATACTTTCGTTAGACCTGTTTCGCTCGGTAAAGAAAGGTACGACTTTACTCAAAGAAGGACAAACCTCGAAAGACAGCTACTTTGTTTTAAAAGGCTGTATCCGGACGTATTACATAATAGACGGAGAAGAAAAAACAACAGCTTTCTACACCGAAATGGACGCCTTAACACCACATTGTGTTATCAATAAAGCGCCTTCAGAATATTTCATCAGTTGTGTTGAAGACAGTATTCTTACCGTTTCAAATTCTGAAATGGAAGCAGAAATAAACAGTAAATTTCCAAAATTTGAAACCTTGTGCAGAATATTATCCGAAGAACTTTTAGCTAAACAACAAATAGACTTTGACGCGTTTAAGACTTCTTCCCCTGAACAGCGCTATTTGAATTTATTGCAATCACGACCAGACCTTGTTCAACGTGTACCACAACACCAGTTAGCAAGTTATCTTGGTATAAAACCACAATCCTTAAGCAGGTTAAGGGCAAGGATTTTGGAGAAAGATAAAGGTTAAGCGTGATTTCTTAACTTTAGTGAACGTATTTAAGTTACCTGCCAATCTACTTTTGCTGTATCATCTAACACTAGAAAAAGACATGCAAAAGAAGTTTTTATGGTTCGCCTTGATTTTAATGATGGCAAGTACACTACATGTTAAAGCCCAATATACCGAACAAGACAGTACTTATAAAAAGTATTTTGTTGGAAGTACCTTCCTGATGTTAGGAAATTTTATTCCTAATGACCGAAATCCACCTCATTTTATACAAGTAAATCTCGGATACAGGATAACACCTAAAGATGTTGTTTTCTTAGAATTAAAAAAATCCAGGTTTGCTTACCCGTTAGGTATCCCTTGGGGTGACTCATTTGATGCACCGGGAGAAAACTATCCCGGACATATACGCCAAAATGTTATTGGATTGGCATACAATCGCTTTTGGTGGAAAGGATTCTACACAGGCGTTCATGCCATGAATGCTTTTCAAAAATATTATGATGAGGATAATAATAAGATTGCAAAAGGATACACCTTATTTATAACCTACCGTTTGGGTTACCAGGTTAAACTATTTAAAAACCGTTTCTTTATAGAACCCTCTATTGGTTTGACGCATTGGCCTGTAAAAACCAATACACCACAATCTTTTGAATTAAAAGAAAGTAAATGGCCAAAATACTTTGGTTATGAACCTGGGCTTCATTTTGGGTATAATTTTTAGTAATTTTACGTAGGTTAGAAATGGGACTGAAACAGTAAAGATGTAACACCTGCCACCAACAACACCTGCGCATAGCTGCAAACCGTTAGACAACATATTACAAATACTATAACTAATTATATGAGTCAAATTGAATTTATCACAATTGAGCAAAAAAAAGTTCAAGTTGATGCGATCAAACCTATAACTCATAACAAAAATTCCCGTCGTAATAAAACTAAAATTACAGTAAGCAGGGAGGAATATGAAGCGATTGTAATCAAGTGGAAACTCAGAAAGTTTATTGGAATAAGAGAAGATAATAATAGTGGTATTGATTGGGTATATCAAGGAGCAGCTCAAGAATTAAAAAATGAAATGACCGCTGAAAGCATCCTAAAATTTCTAAACAATACTACCGTTTTTGATTTTGCATATGAACCAAAGCAAAATGATGAACTTATAATTGAACTTGAATATGTAATCGCCGGCATTAAGGGTAAATATTCCAGACCCTTTATCGGTGAATATATTTCACTTTTATACAATGACGAAAAATGGACAAGCAATAAAGGCTACGATTCTATCTATTTTATTATGGAAGATTTTAAAGAAGGAATAATTAAATGCGTTGCATAACAGCGGTTTTATAAAATGGCGACACTTTCGTTTTAAATGATAAGATTCGTCTTTAAAGCCTTTGCTCCTATTCAGCACTTATATTTCTGGCTTTTCGGTATATTTGTGAGTTATCTGCAAGGGTAAGATACATCCTATAAAAAATAAACTGACATAGTTGACAAGATGATTACAGAAATATTTTTTCAAAAAGTTAGAACTTATCACAATATTTCTGAACAGGCAGAATTAGCGTGGACAAATCTTTTACAAAAGAAAAAGTACAGCAAAAACGACAATTTTATTTTAATTGGGCAACATCCCAAGAAAGTTGCTTTTGTAATAAGTGGACTTTTTTCGCAGAACGCTATTTTGGATGATGGAAGTGTTGTTATAAAACACTTTTTCCCCGAACAAAAATTTGCAGCTTCTTTGGTTGCAATGCTGACAAACAAGCCAAGCGACTTTTATATAACAGCCATTGAAGATACCACTGTTTTAGAATACGACTTTTTTGAATTTAAAAATCTCTTCAAACAACACCCAGATATAGCCCAATTCTATATTGCATACAACGAACGTCATTGGATAATTGAAAAAGAACCTTTAGAAATTGCAATACGTACAGAAACCTCAGCAAAACGATATGACGACTTTTTAAATAAATATCCCATGCTTGTTAAACGGCTAAAAAAGCATCATATCGCATCTTATTTAGGTATTACACCAACTCAATTGAGCAGAATTTTCTTAATCAATAAATAAATTTTTCATTTTCTCAACATATGTAAAAGTTTTGTAGAAATGGTTACTTCATCTTTGCATCATTAATTAATAATTTAAAAAGTAATAAAATGGCAAAGAAAATTTTTATCAATCTGCCTGTAGCAGATTTACAAAAGGCAATGACCTTTTACACAGCAATTGGGTTTATAAACAATCCACAATTTACAGATGAAACGGCTGCCTGTATGGTACTGACTGAAGAAATTTATGTTATGCTTTTGACTTTCCCAAAGTTCAGAGAATTTACCAAAAAAGAAATTAGCAACACAAATTCAACAGCTTCTGTTATCAATTCAGTTTCTGTAGATAGTATAGAGGAAGTAAATACAATGATAGAACAAGCACTAAAATCAGGTGGAAAAGAAACCAACGAGCCAAAAGATTATGGCTTTATGCAACAACACAGTTTCGAAGATTTAGACGGACACCTATGGGAAGTTTTGTATATGGACATTACTAAATTTCCAACAGAATAATTGTTTAACATTTAAAATTTCAAGAAAATGAAAAAGAATAAAATAATCTTTTGGACAGCAACCATCATTATTGCTTTAATGGAAGCAGTAATGCCAATTAGCACTTGGATTATTGCACCAGAGTATATGACTTTTGGAACAAAAGCACTTTCTTACCCAGACTATTTTGCATACTCACTCGTAATTGCAAAAGTGTTTGGTGTGATAGCTATTGTATATCCCAAAACACCAACAAATGTCAAAGAATGGGCTTATGCAGGACTTGGATTTACATTCATTTTTGCATTTATAAGTCATACTTGTGTAGATAAAAACATTGGCTATATGATTATGCCATTGGCTTTTTTAGGCATTCTTGCTGTTTCATATATTTATAACCAAAAAATAAACTATTATGGCACAAAATAAAAAAGTAGATGAATACATTGCTAAATCACAAGAATTTGCAAAACCAATTTTAGAGTTTTTGAGAGAAATTATTTTTGAAACTTGTCCTCAAATAGAAGAAGACATTAAATGGGGAACACCACACTATGCCTACAAAGATGACCATTTGTTGATGTTAGGAAGTTTCAAAAATCATTGTTCGTTTAGCATTTACAAAGCAGAGTTTTTGAAAGACAAAGAAATTGCCGAAAGTGTGAAAGCAGGCAAAAAATTTGGCTATATGGACAAATTGAAATCTGTTAGCGAATTGCCTTCAAAGAAAGTTTTAGTTTCTTTAATCAAAGAAGCAATGACAATTAATGAGCAAGGAATTAAAAAAGTAATTCCAGTTTCCGACAAACCAAAAGTTATAGAGACACCAGACTATTTAGCAAAAGCACTAAATGCAGACAAAAAAGCAAAAGCTATTTGGGACGCAAAATCTGACGCATTTCGTAAGGACTATTTAGTTTGGATTATTGATGCAAAAACAGACGCAACGAGACAAAAAAGAATTGACCAAACTTTGGAATGGGTGGCAGACGGAAAAGGAAGATTTTGGCAATACGGCAAAAAATAATCGGTGAACAAAAACGCCAGCAGGTAACAGCGGTTTTATAAAATGGCGACACTTTCGTTTTAAATGATAAGATTCGTCTTTAAAGCCTTTGCTCCTATTCAACTTTTTCTTTCTAACTTTTCGGTATATTTGTATACATCAGTAACAAAATGTCCGCAACAGTTTAAGACCGTCGGAACGTTAGCCGCAACCATTTAACAACACCTAATCAAATGATATTTATTTATGGACACGGAATTATTTTCACAGGTTGACAAATACATTAGTGGTTTACTTGCACCAGAGGACAAGGCATTAACCGACACAATTAAATCACTTGACACGGAAGGACTGCCTCAACATAGTGTTTCAGCAAACCAAGGAAAATTTTTGCAAGTAATGATGATAGCTTGTAACGCTACTAAAGTTTTGGAATTGGGAACTTTGGGTGCTTATAGTACTATTTGGATTGCAAGAGCTTTACCTAAGGATGGAAAAGTTATAACTATTGAGGTTGACAAACAACACGGAGAAGTTGCTCAAAAAAATATTGACAATGCAGGACTTACTGAAAAAGTAGATTTAAGAGTTGGTAAGGCATTAGATATTTTACCTCAAATCATTGCAGAAAATGGAAAACCTTTTGATATGATTTTCATTGATGCAGATAAACCACCGTACACAGAATATTTTGACTATGCCTTAAAACTTGCAAGGCCAGGAACTCTAATTATCTGTGACAATGTAATTAGAGAAGGCAAAGTACTTGACAATAATAGTACTGACGAAAAAGTGCAAGGTGTACAACGACTAAACAAAATGCTTAGCGAAAACACGAAAGTCACAGCGACAATTTTACACACAGTTGGCGTGAAAGAATATGATGGAATGGCGATTGCGGTAGTAAACAGAATTGACTATTGAAGAATATGACAGCAACAATTATTCGCTTTTGCAACATCCTTCTAGTAGCCCTACTTGCCGGGACAAGTTTTGGAATATGGGTTGGTTTCAATCCATTAAACTATTCTGCATCTACATACATTGAACAACAACAGCATCTTATTGCTTCACTCAACACCTTAATGACTGCACTTGTAGTAATTGCTACACTTGTTACAATCGTTTCCGCTTTTCTTCAACGGCAAGAAAAGTTTACATTCGTCTCTTTACTCACCGCAGCCTTTTTTCTTGCATCATGTATAGTTATTTCCCGGTTCGGCAATTTGCCTATTCAAACGGAGATACTTTCCTGGAGTATTGCTTCACCACCTGACAATTGGACTGAGATGCGTGACAAATGGTGGACGTTTCACATCTTGCGGACAGTTGTTGAACTAATTGCATTGGTAATTATCGCATGGACTTCAGTAACAATGCAACACAAAAAGTAAAAGAACACGACTTCATATAAACATTGAAAACGGTAGCGAACAACAGTTTTTGAGCTATGGCTAAGTTCAGTGTTAATCGGTAATGGTCAGTGCATAGTATTCTTCTCCGAAGTAAGGTTTTTTCTTTCAACTTTTCGGTATATTTGTGTGTTAGCCAACATTTCAAAACAACGCGAACCAAAACATCGAATAGCTATGACAGAGCAAAGTGAAAGCAGATTAAGAAAGCGAATAAAACTTTTAATCATATTTTTTATTATCAGTCTGGTGCTTAGTGGCGTTACCGCTTTTCCTATCGAAACAGAGTTAGAAATAGTCAATGCAAATATTTCTTCTTTCCCTCAATATTTCCAAAACTGGATTAACCAGGTTTATGTTGCCGTAAAAAGTACCAATGACAATTATCCTTACTTAAGTTATGGAACGGATTGGCTTGCTTTTGCACATATTGTAATTGCAGTTGCATTTATTGGACCTTTGAGAGATCCTTTGAAAAACATTTGGGTAATTCAATTTGGAATGATTTCATGTTTTATGGTTTTTCCATTGGCATTTATTGCCGGACCTCTAAGAGAAATTCCTTTCTATTGGCAAGTAATCGATTGTTCATTTGGTGTTTTTGGATTTGCTCTTCTGTATCTATGTTATAGAAATATATTGAAGTTAGAAAAGATACTGATTCAAAGAAACGTTGGCTAACAGCGGTTTTTTAAATGGCAGGAATAGTGCTTAATCGAACAATTTCTCTTTAAAAGCTTTGCTACTATTCAGTTTTTTCTTTCAAAATTTTCGGTATATTTGTGAGTTAACAGCAAGTTTAAAATAACGCGAACAAACAAAACATTAAAACCATGAGAAATATTATTTTATTTATAGGATTGAGCTTCTCCATTTTTTCCTGCGTTACGAAACAGGATAAATCCGACAAAAACACTTCTGCGGAAACCCAAAAAATTATGATTCCCAAAAGCAACTGTTTTGCTTCGTTATCGGACAAAGACAGTATTTGGCTTAAAGTTGAACTGTTTCAGAATGTGGCAACAGGAATATTAAAATATCAAATTTCAGGAAAAGATAAGAATACAGGGACCCTTGAAGGGAAGTTAGAAGGCAATAAACTATTTGCAGACTATACTTTTACCTCTGAAGGCAAAGAATCAGTTAGGGAAGTAGCATTTCTTCTCAACGAAAATAATGCAATAGAAGGTTTTGGTGAAATGGAAGAAAAAAATGGAAAATTTGTCTTTAAAAATAAATCAAACATTGATTTTTCAAAAGGAATAAAATTTAGTCGAATAAATTGTGTTGACAATGATATCCAATTCCAAATAAAATAATTAGTAACAACCTAAAATGAGTAAAATACTGATTTTTTGTATTGCTATTTCATCTTGGCTTGCCGTTATTATTCAATACGATTTAATGTTGGCAAATAGGGCAAATTCCGTTTTAGAAACGACCATTCGCTTTTTCAGTTTCTTTACCATTTTAACGAATAGTATTGTTGCAGTCTATTTTTCGTATCTCACTTACAATTACCTGAAAAATAAAAAGGCTATCCATAGTAGTTTGGGGACTTTGACCGCGATAACAGTTTATATAACAATAGTTGGATTGGTTTATCAGATTATTTTAAGACATACTTGGAATCCAACAGGAACTCAAAAAATCGTAGATGAACTCCTTCATTCAGTAAATCCAATTTTGGTTATTGTCTACTGGTTTTTAAACCAAAAAAATAGCACGCTAAAATACCAACAAATCCCTTCTTGGCTACTATTCCCTTTAGTATATTTAATTTATGTTTTAATTCGAGGGTACTATTCCAATTTCTTTCCATACCCTTTTCTAAACCTAACCAACATTGGATTGATTAAAGTAGTAGTAAACATTATTATCATGACAACTCTTTTTACTATCATCTCAATGTTATTTATTTGGATTGCTAAATGGACAACAAAAAATAGAAAAATAAAAACCAGCCCTTAACAGCGGTTTACTTCGTCAGTTCGCTCCGCTCGGGTTATAAAATGGCTAGCACCGGTTAATAATAGAACGAGCTCGCTTTAAAGCCTTTGCTCCTATTCAACTTTTTTCTTTCTAACTTTTGGGTATATTTGTGAGTTGTGCACAATGCCGAAAAAACTAAACCTATGAAAATATTATCCTTAATATTATTGTTCTTTACATTGTCGTCTTGGAGTCAAAAAGATTCAGCAAAAATTATACTTGATGAAAATTGTTCCTTGGAAATCTTTAGAGAAGTTTTTAATCCTAAGCAACACAATATAGAATACAACAATAACTTTGTTATATCGATAGATAACACACCATTATTTGGGACAGATGGAGAAATTCCTAAATTCAAATTATCAAAAGCCATATTAAAAATTGGGAAAAAGACATATAATTTACAAATTGACAATATGTATAATCCTTGGTTTGGTGACGGTATCAACGAGAAGTTTTTTAAAATTATTCACAGCGGAGATAATTACCATATACTAAAAGCACAATTTTCTGATGGAGCTGGAAGCTATGCTGCAGAATGGTTAATTGAATGGAATTCAAGTATTAGAGGAATAATCACCAAGGACGAAATAATAATTGGATCATACTTTGAAAATAATTAGTCACTGTGCACAACAGCGGTTTTATGCTATGGCGGGGCTTGGGATTTTTTGGATTGGCCAGTGCTTGCACTTCTCTCCTAATTTTTCAACTTTTCTCTTTCAAACTTTTCGGTATATTTGTAAACATCAGTAACAAAAAATCCGCCACAGCATAAAGCCGTCGGGACGTTAGCAGTAATGATTCAAGAACTTAAGTATGAAAAAGAACGCTATAATTCTATTTGTAATTTTCATTATAACAACATCATGCAAAACTGGAGTTGAAGTTACTTTTACAAACCAAAGCAATGAGAAATTTAAAACATTAAAGGTTAATGCTGGTAAAAAATATATAATCTTCGAAAATATAGAAAGTGGTGAATCAACAACATATTTAAAACTCCCAGGTTCATTCTCATATTGTTTTGCTCAAGTAATAACCAAAAAAGACACAATAACATTTATGCCTATCGATTACATGGGAGAAAAATATCATAACTCAGGGAAGCTGAATATGAAATTGAAAATCTATACTGACGAAAAAGGAAAACGGTATTTAGATTTTGTGAATTAAATACAATCACTACTGCTAACAGCGGTTTTGTACTATTAACTGCTACAGTGTTAATCACTAATGTTCACGGAATATTCTTCTTCGAAGTGGGGTTTTTCTTCCCAACTTTTCAGTATATTTGTAAGTAACAGTAAGATAAACTTCGACGCTGTTTAAAGCCGTTGAGACGAAATGGTTTTACAAATACTTCAGAAACGGTAGTAAGTAGTATTAATTCAACATTAGACAAAATGAAAACAAAAGCATTTTTACTATTCTCTTTTTTACTATCTAACTTCATCTTTGGCCAAAATGAGTATCTGAATTTGGTTCCGATAAAAGGCAAAGTAAAATCTGTTGAAACTTTTAAAGTAATTGGAGAAAATTCAACTGAAGGAAAAATTTTAATTGAGGCTTCTGTTTATGATAAGACCAACAGGCTCATAAGCAAAAAGACAAACAATCAAAGAGGGAGCACCAAACTGGAAAAAAACATTTATAAACAAGACTTGACCATAACTTATGAATGCAGGTGCGCCGATATAAATGATTTTATAACCCATTTCGTTATCAGAGACAAGGCAGAATTAAAAAACAGTAACGGTGCCGGGACAGGAAATGCACCCAACAAGTTTGCCACCTACAAGTATCTGGATAAAAGCGGAAATATTGTAACCTCTTCCAGATTTTCAGAATCAGGTTATAAACTTTCAGAAATCAAAAATACTTTCAACAAACAGAATAAGATAACCGGCGTAAAAATGTTCGACTTCGATGATACACAAACCATAGATGAATCGTACGAGTATGACAAGAACGGAAATTTGACTAAAAGAGTTACAAAAAACTTGAAACATCCTATAACCATTACAGATTTATACAAATACGACGAAAGTAATTTTCAATATGAAAGTAAATCCTATAACGACACTGTTCTTAAAACGCATTACACCTACGCAAAAACAAAAAGCCTGAACAAGGAAGATGTTTTTGAATATGACATGCTGAAAAAAGAGAAAAGTACAAATACAGAAACATTTTTCAACACTGAAAAAAAAGTAATTCAGACTAATGAATATTCTATAATAGGCACTTCAACTAGAAAAAAAGAAAAAAAGTATGATGAAAATGGATTTCTCATAAGTGAAGGGTTATTTGAAAATAATGTCAATTTTATAACCCACCAGTTGGAGTATGTATTTGACGCTAAAAAAAAATGGATCGAATTAACTGTAACGGAATCGTATCCAAATCAAAAAGAAAAAAAAGAATCTAAAAGCAGGTATATTCGTAAGATTGAATATTTGAAATAAGGAAAATTATGTCGGCATACCTTTCGCTGAAAACAATGAGATAATGTGACAATACTGCTCAACCATATGAAAAATTTAATTTTTAAAACCCCTGAAATCCTAATACTCGAATCATTTGATTTTGGACATTCTACCTTACGATTCAAAGGACTTGACAACGAAAATATTGTAGTTGAATTTCAGGGAATGTCCTATATAGAAATACCACGATTTTTAAATGGGGTCGAAATATGGGAACAGGAAGAAAACGAACAAATGGATTTTATAAAGAAAAGGCCGAAATTGCAGGATAATACAAACTTTTGGAAAATGATAAGTGATAATGAAGTTTATAATGTCGCCGGATTAGGCATAAAGATTTATAAATAAAACGAGATAATTAGACACTACTCCCCAATCTTATGAAAAGAAACCTTCCCTTCTTACTCCTTCTAAGTTTCCTGTTTTTTTCCTGTAAGCCACATGTTGAAGTAAAATTTACAAACCGGAGCAATGAAGAAATTAAAAAGCTTAAAGTCATTATTGCCGATAAAGAATTTAACTTCGAATCTTTACAAAAAGGGGAAACAACAGCACCGCTGAAACTTGAAGAAACTTACCAGTATTGTTATGCTGAAGTAATAACTGCAAAAGATACCCTGATAAAAAAACCCATGATTTGTGGCAACGAAACAAAATATACAATCGGAAAGCTGGATTTCGAGATTATTATTGAGGACGAAAGCAAACTGGATAAAAATAAACGTGCAGTAATGGTTTACCCTACTGAAGAAAGTGCAATGACTTTGCAGATTGGGGAGGATTAAGATAATGAGATAATTAACCAAGGAATATGGCTTTCAACGAAAATACCGTTCAGCGGATTCGGGAATTCTTCCAACAAAAGAACGCTGACTTTTACGAGAAGAAAATGTTTAGCGGTGTCTGTTTCATGGTCGATGATAAAATGTGTTGCGGAACCCATATTGACAAGGAAAGCGGTGAAGATTTTTTGCTTTGCAGAATCGGTGAAGAGGTTTACGCCAAAGCACTGGAAATGGAAAACGTAATTCCGATGGCGTTTACCGGAAAAGCAATGAAAGGCTATGTCTTCGTTACTGAAAACGGACACAAAAGCACTAAAGATTTAAATTATTGGCTACAACTTTGCCTCGACTTTAATCCAGAAGCTAAAGCGAGTAAGAAGCGATAAATCAGTAAGAAGTGACACCGTTTTTAACAAAGCCTTCCCTCCTTTCAGCTTCATTGTTTTGAACTTTTGGATATTTTTGGGAGTTAGCTTAAATTGAAAAAAAATCTTACCTTTATGTTGTAACTTTAAACAACGCTACAATGAAAAAAATTCTATTATTGTTAGTTTGCCTTGTAGGATTTACATCAACTGCACAAACTTCTAAAGAACTTATTGGAAAGTGGAAATTGGTAAAATGGACACAACACGGCAAAGAGAAAGATATTAAATCTACCTTTAAATCCGATCAAGTCTTCCAGTTATTTTTAGCTAATGGTGAATTCCAAAGCATTGTTGGTGATGAAATTCATAAAAGTAAATGGAAACTTTCGAAAGACAACTCAGAATTAACTATTATCTCAACACTTATTATTCCCATAAAATTTCATATTGACTATTTTGATACTCAAAAGCGAGTGATAACTTCTGACATAATGGGAACATTAGAATATCAAAAAGCAGAAAATTAAATTCAACAAGACAGCTCATGAAAGTCAAGTGCAAAAATTGCGGAAACATTTTCGAAGGAAACTTTTGCAATAAATGTGGACAACCGTTTGATAGTGAGTGTCTTGACTTTCATTTCTTGTGGCATGATTTATGTCATGGGCTTTTTCATTTTGATAAGGGGATTCTTTACTCTTTTAAAGAATTATTCACGCGACCCGGACATTCCATCAGAGAATTCATTGAAGGTAAGAGAGTTAAACATTTTAAGCCAGTTTCATTAGCCATTGTTCTCGCTGTTTTTTATGGTTTACTTTATCATTCTTTCAAAGTTGACAATGTAAAACCATTTGTTAATCAACAAAATGACTTGTTTAACTATGAAGCTTATAATGAATGGGTTTCAACTCACTTTTCCTGGATTACCCTTGGAACCATCCTGTTTTACACTTTAGGCACTTATATTTGTTTTCACAGATCAAAATATAACCTGGTCGAATTTCTTACACTTAATACCTTTAAAGCATCACAAAGATTATTCATACACATTATAACGCTTCCGTTGCTTCTATACTTTAACGAACCTACAGAAATAAAAAAAATAATTTTTTTCATATATGTACTTGATATTGTCTTTGATTTTGTCACAAATATTCAGTTTTTCAATATGCTTCCAAGATGGAAAACTATTTTTCTCTCTTTAATGAGTCATATTATTTTCTTAATCAGTATGGCAATAGTTAGTTTAATTATTATCTGCATCATGAACCATTCGGGTTGTAACATCATGTTACAGGCTTTTATACAATGGCAGAGCTAGTGCTTAATGGAACGATTCACTTTTAAGTCTTTGCTTCTATTCAACTTTTTTCTACCTAACTTTTCGGTATATTTGTGAACATCAGTAAGGAAAGTCCGTCACTTTATAAAGCCGGCAGGTCACAAACTTCAATTATAACAAAACCTTAAAAAAATGACAAATAATGACATAACGAATCATCTTAGAAATTTAAAGTATCAGTGTTATTCAGATTTTGAATCAACTGAAAATGTTGATGATTTTTTTAAAAAAATTTTTGACCAACTAAAAGATTATGATTTTGATAAATACAAAAAAAAATTAAAACAGGAGATTTTAGATGGCATACAATATTCTTTAAAACATAGCACTGATGATCCGAGAAAATTAAATGCTATTCATTTTGAATATGGCAGTTTTTATCATGAAAAAGATACACAAGCAAACCCCTATGGAATTATTACGGATGAACCTATAGAAATTGAATTAGGACAGATTGACTTTGGAGAAACTTATGAAGTAGTTTATGATTATTATGGCCCTAACCCTATTACCTTATCATTTTATGATAATCTTGAGCAATTAGATTATGATAATTTACCCGAAGAATATCAAGAAACACTAGAAGATGAGGGAGAATATGGAATAGATGGATATATAGAAGTTGACAATGCCTACACTTTTGCAGGTTATTATGCAGTGCATGAAGTACTCCTGGAACTAGACAATGAAGGAGCTTTTGAGATTATCAATTATGACAAAGGATTTATATTTACAATTGGATTACATGATGATGCTCAATATTTACTTTTGATTAAATAAGTAGTTTTAAATGAATTAATAAAAAATAACAGCCGCAAACAACGGTTTTAATAAATTGAGGTTTCAGTGTTTAATTTGTACATTTTACTTCAATCCTAATCGAATGTTTCGGGACAAAAACCCCCAACTTCGTAATGGCGGTGGGACATTAGCACCTCCCTTAAAGACGACACAACCCTAAAAAGACAGACAATCTTGAAACGGACAATAAAACATATACTGACCATCATTGGCTTGTCAGTTTTAGTAACTTCTTGCAGCAAGACAATGCCTGCTGGTTTCTGGACAGACTTTCATAAAGACTTAATGTTGACTAATAACAGCAACCAGGGACCTTGGGGCGGATACAGAGAAATAAACTGGGAAAGTGAAACAAACAATACTTTTACTGATAAAGAACTAATTGCATTTGCAGATAAAAATGACTGGAAACTTTTAGACAGCATTTCGTTTTCGGCAGACACTTTAACCAAAAGCAGTTTTTCTAAACTGAAAAATGACGACTATTCACTCGACCTATTCAACGATAACATTTTACCAAAACTGACATCAAGCGATAATAAAATATTTATTTTCAAAACGACTTGGTTAGCAGTTGAGCCGGGAAATACCCGTGAGACTTTTGAAAACGGTTTTGCAGTATTAAGTACAGACGGAACGGAATTGAAAATTTATCATTTGTGGGGTGAGTAATAACCGGACATTTACAAACAGGTAAACAAGAAAGACAGCCCATAGCAGCGGTTTTAACAACGCCCTCCCACCTTTCAGCTTCATTGTTATGAACTTTTGGGCATATTTGGGGTTGTATGTCATTTCAGAAAACGATGAAAACAAACATATTAAATAGGGATTTTCACCAACCTATCATTTGGAAAGGTGATTTGAATGATGATTGCACCGCAAATTGGGCTGGCTTATTACTTCGTGCCGAATGGATGGATGATGATTATTGGTGGTGGTGTGTTTATGATATGTTAGATGACGAAAACCAAATTGATAGTTCCAATGAATATGACCAAAGATTTATTGGAGGAAATGCGTCGAGAAATAAAGCCGAAGAAATAGCTAAAAGATATCTGAAAGATAAACTTATCAATACAGAAACCAATCCTGAATTTTATAAATATTCTGATTTTATAACAGACTTAAAAGTTTTGGGAGCTTCCCCAATTGAAACCATGAGGTTGCTAAAAAATAAATTCAATATAAACCTGTCGGAAGGTAGAGATTTAGTTTACGATTCCAAAGATTGGGAAGGCGCAAGAGAAATATCGGAAAAACTTGTTCAAGAATTTTTAGATGCAGGTGCCGAAATAGCAGATAAAGTTGAATATATTGATGGAAGAGTATCTTCAATAACTTTTAACATAACCAAAGATGCTCAAGAAGATAATCAGAAGCAAAGTAGTAATTCCTTCTGGAATAGATTAAAGTCTAAATTTAAGCGGTTTTAAAAAATTGAAGTTTCAATGTTTAACAGAACAATCTTTTCGTACTTTTAGCTTCAGTCTTAATCGAATGCTTCGGAAACAAAAATCCCTAACTTCTTAAAGCTGTCGGGACTTTAGCGGTAATTTTGTCAGACCAAACACATGAAGGAAAAATTTAATCAACTAATTGCGGATGTTGTAAAACCATTACTAAAACAAAATGGCTTTACTAAAAAAGGAATGAATTTCTATAAAAGGAAAGATGACTTAATTTTTTTGATAAATTTCCAAAATAGTCATGGTAACACTTTTGACCAAACAGAGTTCTATGTTAATTGTGGTATTCATTCAACTAATATTGACAAAGTAATTGGCAGGGGTGAACTTTTAGAGCCTAAAGAGTATGACTGTTATTTTGGGACTAGAATTTCTTCAATTACAAAATCGCCAAATGACGGTTACATTATCACAGAGGAAACAGACTTGCATCCTTTAAACCTGACAATTAATAAGGACTTAAAAGCAGTCATTGTTATGTTTGAAAATGTAAAACAGACAAGCGATTTGACAGATTTAATGATTGATAAAAATGGGCTGAATAACTACAAAGAATTATTTGAATATTTATTGTTAACAGATAACCAAACTGACATAAAACGTTTTGTCAAACATCTCCATATCACTTTTGGAAATGAAAAACGTTGGACGATATTCGAAAGCAATCTAACAGAACTGCTAAAAGAAAATGCTCGAAAAGAAACAATTATTGACATATTAAACAATGAATAAAACTAAAGCTAAAGGCGGTTTTAAACAATAACTAACGTCGGTTCATGATAGAACGAGCTGAAATCAATCAATCTTTTCGGTATATTTGAAATTCAATAACAAAAATCAATCACTGTATAAAGCCTGCGGGACGTTGGAAGCCATTTTAAAACAAACATAATGATAAAGAAAATCAAGACATTAACTCTTCTTTTGTTCATAGCTTTTGGACAATTTCTTTACGGGCAAACAACTTTTAATTATCATAATGATTTTAAAAGCATTCTGGAAAAAACAAAAGATCCAAAAAGCGAATTGTTTTATGACAATCTTCAAAAACGTTTTTTTGTAAATGACACTACACTAACTGATCATCAAGTTTTAGCATTACTAATTGGCTACACAAATAAATCTGAATACAAACCTTACAAAGACATTCATAAAGAAAGGGAAATTTATGATCTGAATGATGAGAATAATTACCAAAAAGCACTTGATGAAGGTTTAAAATTTATCAAGTCACATCCATTTAGTGTTAAAACGCTTTTTGAAATAGCCTATTCTTACCATAAACTTGGTGACGAAGGAAAAGCTGAACACTATGCCTATAAAGGATATAGAATATTTGAGGCAATGTATTACAGTGGTAATGGTACGACTCCGGAAACACCTACATTTGCTTTAGGCCCGGCAGATGGGCAGGATTTTATACGCAAATTTGTTAAAGCTAAAATCGGAACTATGGGTTCTGGCAGAGATAAAAACAATAACTTTCTTGACATTCTTGAAGCTAAACTTAGCGACAAACAAACGATTACCCTATATTTTATTATTCAACACGCAACAAGTAAAATGTTTGATTAATACCAGTTTAAAGCCATCGTGAGTTTAACTACCATTTTACAAACTGAGCACAGCATAATGAAATTATCAATATTGATCTTATCCGTCTTTCTATTCATTTCGTCCTGTAACGGGAAGAAAAAATATGAAATGAACAATATGGTTCCTGAAATGATTGATGTTTCCGAATATGTTCAAAACGGAAATTTTATCCCTGATAGTTGTGAAGGCAGATTAGATAAATTGATTAAAGTAAAACCTATCCTGCTAAACAAATCCTATGAAACAGTACTTCAGATAAAAATTGACAAATGGAAAAAAAGTTCTGATGTAAAAATCATCAATACCCAAAATTTGTTTGAGAATACAACTTATCAATATAGTTATATACTACACACAGAGCCAGTCGATGTTTATAAAACCCAATTGGAAACTGACAGCAATCATCAAAAAAACATTTACGTGCGTCTAAATCAAAAAGGTAAAATAATCTCCGATTATAGTGATGTAAATTGGGTTCAAAATAATTGCGAAAAAGAATAAACAAAAACGGTTCCCACTTTATAAAGCCGGCGGGACGTTGTACACAATAGTATGAAACAACTAATTCTATTTATATTTATTTTAAAAACAACTATTAGCTTAGGACAAATAAAAGCAAAAGTTGTTGATCAAAATTCATTACTCGGAATACCTTTCGTAAATATATGGGTTGAGAATACTCAAATTGGAACAACAGCTAATGAAAAAGGTGAATTTATAATCAATACCCCAATTGGAAAGACAATCGTATTATCTTCGGTAGGATATGAAACTAAAAAAATAAACATAACTGATATTCCCTCTTTAATTAAACTAACTCCCAAAGTAGTAGAACTCAATGAAATAATCATTGCTTCAAAAAAAGGAAAAACTAAAAATGTAATTGGGAAATTTGAAGATTCTGAAATTAGCTATTATTATGCCGCTAACAATAATCCTGAAATAAAAGCCAGATTTTTTCCTTTTGATCCCACACTCTTAAAAACTCCTTTTTTAAATAAAATCAAACTGCGTATTTATAGTGACATAAAAAACGCCAAATTCAATATCCGTTTGTATTCCTGCGACTCACTTGGCATGCCAGGTTATACTTTAAGCGAACAAAATATAATCGGAATTGTAAAAAAGGGAGTGAATAACATAGAAATTGATTTGTCTGATTTAAATATAATGTTCCCCAAAGAAGGACTTTTCGTAAGCTATGAATGGTTGATTATAGATGAAAACGAATTTAAAGCATCTTTTCAAATGCCAAATTCAAAGGAAAGAAAAGAAATAAGCCTATACGAACCAAAAGTTGGTCTTTTACCTGCTAAAACCAATATGAATAGCTGGACTTATAAAAATGGCGTATGGCAAAAAGAAGCAATCTTAGCCGGAAACACCCCAACCCCCTACTTAAACAATTATGGTGTTTTGGCTGTAGAATTAACACTAACCGATTAAATACTTTATACGACAGCAGTTTGAAGTGTGACGTTTCAGTATATTTGAGGGGTAGTGGTCAGGCAACTGCGACACGCAATCAGACAACAACACAAAACAAAAGATGAAGGAATTAATACTATTGATAAGTATTTCAGGACTGAGTTTTCTGCTCTTCCTCGTGACATTTATTTTGGGGGTGACCAAAAAGAAAAAGAAACTTATTGTGACTTCATTTTTATGCTTTTTTATTTTTATCGGTTTGACAGGTTGGACGGTATTTACGTTTGTAAATAAGTCCTACAACAAAGTGACAGAAACTTTAAAACCAAGAACGGGTGACGAAATTTATGACGCACTATTTGACCAACGACAAACGAACTGCATTAAGATTTTAAACTATCAAGACCAGGTTGTTCCTAAAATTGACTATGCAATCTGGCTGCATTTTGAAACCTGCCCAAATGAATTAAAGCGAATTTTATCAAGACACGAATTCACGGCAGTAAAACTCGCTACGGCAAAATTGGATGGAAAAATTCCACACAGTGAAACTTTAGACTGGTTTAACCCGACGAAATTAGGCGACACAATTATGGTTTACGAATACGCTACAATTGACAGTAGAAATATTCAAACTATTTGGACTACTTTAGACAGCACAAAAGTTTACGTTAGAGACATCCTTGACTAAAGCTGAACTTCAAAACATCAACTCAGAAATAAAAGCTCCAACGAATAACAGCGGTTTAAACAATTGTGGAACCGGTGTGATTAGGTTTTAAAGTCTTTGCCTCTATTCCTCTTTCTAACTTTTTGGTATATTTGGGAGTTTGCAGAAATTCATCACAGATAACTAAAAATGAAATACTTACAATTACTATTTTCTTTGATCTTTACAATTACAATTTTCTATTTTGTAATAAAGTGGCTTATACTTTTAAATAAAGACAGAAGAAAAATAAAGACTAAACTCGGATTAAACTATATAGAAACCAGTGACCTAAGAATCTGGGCAATGTATAGAAGAACCTTCATAATAGATTTTGGAGAAAATTATCAGTACGCAAAATTTACTTTTACAAATGATGAAGTATATATTTACTTAAGAAATTCTTTACCTAAAACTTATGTTGGTCCTTTTGTTCTTAAAGCAAATGAAAGCAGTAATTATTCATACCTAACAAAGTTTTATATTACAAAACTTCAGTTTATTGGAAGTGATTTAAAAATACACTTTAAACATAAATATTTTATTGGCGTAAAATATGGCCTAAGTATCAGCGGGGTAAACGATATAGATATTGAAAAAATAAAATCGAACCTTTGCTAACAACGGTTTAAACAAAACCTTCCCTCTTTTACACTATTCTTTTAATCTTTTTGTATATTTGAGTAGTAACGGTCATTGTAGAGCGGCATCTAAGTCATAACTCACAAACAAAAAAAGAGAAAAATGGACAAAACAGTAAAATCTGAGCATACAGAAACTGGCCTATTGATTGATTTAAGCCATACAATAGAACACGGTCTTGTAACATACAAAGGCTTACCGGCACCAATTATTTGTGATTATTTGAGCAGAGAAGACTCAAAGAAATTTTATGCCGAAGGAACTCAATTTCAAATTGGTAAAATTGAAATGGTAGCAAACACCGGAACTTATATCGATTGTCCTTTTCACAGATTTGAACACGGGAAAGACCTTTCGGAAATTGGCTTAGAAAGCTTCACGGATCTTGATGCAATTGTAATTAGTGTACCGTATTCAGAAACGTTGGAAATAACGGAAGCCCATTTAATAAATCACGAAGTTAAAAACAGAGCCGTTTTGATTCATACAGGTTGGGACAGCAATTGGAACACCGAAAAGTATTATGAGAATCATCCTTACCTGACAGAAGGAGCGGCCAAATATTTAAGAGATTCCGGTGCTAAATTAGTTGGGATCGACTCTCATAATATTGACAGTACATTAGGTAAAACAAGGCCCGTTCATACAACACTTTTAGGAGCTGAAATATTAATTGTTGAACATCTTTGCAATCTTTTTTTATTACCAAAAGACGGTTTCACTTTTAGTGCAATTCCACCAAAATTTAAAGGTGTCGGAACATTTCCTGTTAGAGCAATGGCTAAGCTGAAAAAATAATTAGCAGCAAAATTAAATTTACATATCGATACAATGCACAAGCGTAGCAACTGCTGAAGGAAAGCCGGCGTGACGTTAGCCACAATTTTATGGAAATAATTGATTCAAACAACCTATTACATTTTTTAGCATCAAATAAAACTGCTTCTGGTAGCTGTGATCATTCTGAATATTTAGAATGGAATAATGGAAATGAGCACTTTAAATCATCTCTCATTAAATTTGGATACGTTAAAGCAAATGGAAATCAAGCAGAAAATTTCACTTATTCAGAAACCAACTCACTGATTGATTTAGATTTTTACCCTTATTATCGCTGTGATATTTTTCAATGCAAAAAATGCAATACTCTCTTTTTTCATTATACAGAATCAATCAATCAGAAAGAAGAAGAAAAATATCGGCTAATTCGTAGAGAACTTATCAACATTGATGGGATTAAACCTAAACATCGAATCGTTATAGATTATAAAGGATTAGAATACGTGATATACAAAAATCCAGATTTGACTTATGAAATTTCGATTTCAAAAGACATCGCTGTTGGCGTTGATATTTTTCATCAATTGACAAATGAGGAGCAGGTAAATTATTTAAAAAATGGTATTTCTGCCTTAAATGAAAGAATGCATGATATGGATATCAATTACAATAAGTATAAAGTGATTTCCTGGAGATAAAAACTGTGGCTAACTGCTGTTTTAAGAAATTAAGACTTAGGTGTTTAGTGGAATGCGCTTTTTGTATATTTGGCTTCAGTCCTAATGGATTGCTTTGGCAACAAAAATCCAAACTTAGTAAAGCCGTCGGGACGTTATAGCTATTTTAAAACCAACAACAATGTTTACAAAATCAATCTTCATATTGACACTACTTGCCACGATAACCAGTTGTAATAAAGTCAGAGAAAATACGGAAACCTCCAAAATCGACAGTGTAAAAACAAAAATAGACACTACAAAAACATATCAAAATAGTTTGACAAATAATCCGGTTAACGATTCTGAAATACAAGAAATAAATTGTGATTCCGTTTATAAAGATAAAGGAATATCATTAAAACTAATTCCGCTGGACACGAACAAGCTTCACCAACCAAGATATCAGTTTATCTTTATTGTAAACAGGCAGCAAAATGCTAAAAAATCTGAAATCTATCGGGACACCATTGATAGCACCGTTCAGGAAGTCAGGTTTGCTGACTTTAACAATGACAATGTGAAAGACATTCTAATTCAAAATATCTCCGACGTTAGAAGTAACTGGACTTACAACTTATATCTTGTCGACAAAAACTCAGCGTCAATAAAAAAAATTAAAGGCTTTCAAGAAATAAAAAACCCTAATTACCTTCCCAAGTATGACCTTATTGACAATATGGTCATGTCTGGCCGAAATTGGACAAGCTTTTACAAAATTGTAGGCGATACCATAAAAGACTTTAATATTGTAATCTATGATGGCGAAGATGAAAACGGAAAAGTCACCTACGAAGCTGACTACAAAAAGGCTATTAAAGAAATATTAGCGAAAGAGAAAAAGGGCCAATAAAACGGTTTTATAAATGAAGGGGAATTGAAGAACCAAGTCTAACACTTCTCTCCTATTTAATCACAATCTTCTTCCAGACTTTTGGTATATTTGGGAGTTAGCAGTAATTTTAATAAACAGACGCTTAAAACAATATTTAGCAATGGATTTCTTTATAATTTTATCTTTTTTACTGATAATCTTACCGATAATTTTTCAAATTTTCTATGAAAAAAAAACTATTTCCAATACTGCTGATTTAAGTTTTAGAGAAGTTTGTTTTTTGAGTTTTATATTTCAAATATTCTTAACCTTTTTAGGATTTAATATCACTTCAAAAAGTTTAGAGGCTAGAGGATTTGAATGCGGAATAGCACCGTTTATGATTATTGGTATAAGTTTTATAGTAACTTTATTAATGTTTATTATAATGGGAATTCAACTTTATATAAAAACAGTTCTAATGATTAAAGTCAGCAGCTAACAGCGGTTTTATAAAATGGCTTAGCCCTGCTTGCACCATCAAACAAAGCCTTTATTTTCAGTTTTTTCTTTCAATCTTTTCGGTATATTTGTGGCTAGTCATAAGTGTCTGTCATGATTTATAAATATATGTCCTTTAGCATTTCAATAGCCATTATTTCCTGGATGGTTGGAATGATTATTAATGCTGTATTGCGAAAAACAGCGTTCTACCACAATAACTTATCCAATTTAAATTTTATCAAAAGTCATAAACTGAATAAAATTATCGGACTGGACCTTTTTAAGTGGATCGTAAAAAATACATTCTTTAAATTTTTCAATCAAAAACTGAAACTGAAAAAGAAAGTCGAAAAAGCGGATATAACTAAATTACGTGCCGAAATGACGATTTCAGAAATCGATCATTTAATCGGTTTTGCTTTCGTAAGCATTTTTGTTTTCATAAAATGTTATAATTCCCAGTACTTATTCGGGTTCACTATCATGATCATAAACATCCTGATGAATTTGTACCCGTCACTATTGCAACAAGAGAATAAAAGACGTATTGATAAAATGATGAAAAAACTCGGGTTGCAGTGATTTCGAATAAAACCTTTTCTCTTTTAATTTTCAAACAGAAATAACCAGTCAACAACAATAACAAACCAATTAACACAATGCCAAACACATGAAACGAATTGCATTCTTTTTATTGATTTCTATTTTATCTATAGGGTTTCAGAAGTCCTTCGCTAACTCCGGCCCTAAATTCAGCGAACTTACTGTTGTGATGAAAGACGGATCAACCAAAGAAGGAAAAATTAAACATCCCTTCAATCTGAATAAAAAGATAGTCCTTATTGATGCAAACGGTAACGAAGAAGTAATTCCAAATATTGACGTAAAAGGTATTGTGCTAAAAACCGACAGTGGCATTCCTCTTTCCTTTGACAACGTAACCTATTATAAAAGCCCAAGACAGGCTAAAATTGCTAAGTCACCACGTTTTATGATGGTCAGCATGCGCGGCCCGGTAACGTTATATTACGACACTTATCAGGATGTAACCCACGCTATGGGTGCCGGCATGAGTTATTTTTCCACAGGGGTTACTTACTATGGTAAAAGAATGGATGAGCCAGCTGCATCAGTGCTTTCAAGTTACGTTAACGGTCAAGTAAACCCCAACGTGGTTTTTAGGTTGTGCGCACCAAGATACTTTGCAGATTTTCCGGAACTTGCGGCCAAAATTGAATCTAAAAAAGTGACGTATTACGAAATCGTTTCAGTTGTTCTTGAATACAACAATTGGAAGAATTCTCAGTAATGGTATTACTGTACCATTTAAATGTTTTCTTCTTTTGAACTTTTAGAAATGTTTCGGAGTTAACACCAATTATTAAAATAAAACATCTAAAAAACCATGGAAGGTAATAAAAGTGTTCAAGCCTGGATTGACAGTGTAAAACCTGAGCATAGTTTAACAGTAATACGTGTTGATACACTTATCCGGGAAATTCTTCCGGACATAGTATGTACCACAAAGTGGCATAAGCCTTCACAACCACTTGGCATCCCTTTTTACGGACTTCCTGATAAAGGCTGGATGTTTGCCATGTGGTCGTTTAAAGACTCTGTTGGCGTTGGTTTTATTGCCGGAACACTTTTGAACCCGGAACCTCCGGTGGCAAAAATGGCAGGTCCCTGGAACAGAACCTCAGACTATAAGGCACGAAGAATCGATATCCATAACGACTCCGAGTTTGATGAGGAGCAGTTACGTTCGTGGTTAACCCAAGCAAAGGATTTACCGGGTTGGAGTAAAATTGAATAAATGAAGTTAGGAAAGACTTCTAAGACAAATCTTATAAATTTCTGTAACATTTTGGCACCCGTTATCGTCTTACTTTAAAAAAGAAAATAAGATGAGTCAAAATAAAAACCTGCCTTTAAAAATGGGCTTGATCTGTGGTGCTTCTTTAGGAGTTGTAGTAGTCAGTATCGGAATCATAAGATATAAAACAGGGATGATACTTAGAGGTGATCAATCGCTAAGCTATGTCTACTGGATGATTTTTGCCATAACGGTATTCTTGGCCGTTCTCCGGTTTAAAAGGCTGGATTCTTCATCATTTTCATTTAACCGAACTGTTAAAATTGGACTGTTTGCCGGTTTACTGAGCGGTTTGCTATATACCGTCTACATTGTGATCCTTAATAATTATATTGATCCGGAGCTTACTGCCAAAATAGCCCAATTTAGTGAACAGGCCCTTCTTTCAGACAACCCGGGATTGTCAAAGGAAGAAATTGACAACTCGTTAATATCCGTAAAAATGAATCCTGCTTTAAGGGGATTAATTTACACCTTAGTATGCATGACTTCCGGCATTGTTTATTCGTTTATTGGTACAATTGTTGCGAAAAGACTTAAACATTAATCACAGTAACCGCTAACTACACTAAGTAACGTTGAAAGGAATAAAACTTTCGTTCCTTTTCAACTTTCATCTTTTACTCTTTTGGGTATATTTGTGTGTTAGCAGTAATTTTAGCACAACAAAATCCTAAATAGAAATAAATAAGCCAAAATAGTGAAAATTAAAAGTCTTGAAATTGATAAATTAGTAACTGACCGATTAATACTCATTCCATTTACATTACAAATTTGTAGGAATTTATTAAATGACGACTATAGTGATTTGGAAATTTTGAATCTAAAAAAAGGAAAAAGTTGGCCAGACAATGATGTCATTGAAACATTGCCAAAAATAATTAATAACTTATCAAAAGTTAAAAATCCAACAGGCTACGAATCTTGGATGATAATCAAAAAAGAAACGTTAGAAATAATTGGAGATTTGGGTTTTAAAGGATTCAATTATAACGCAGGAAACATTGATATTGGCTATGGAATAATTAAAGAAGAAAGACGAAAAGGATACGCTGAAGAAGCTGTAAAAGAAATTATAAAGTGGGCTTTCTCAAATGAAATGGTAAAAGAAATCACTGCAAACTGTTTGACAGAAAATACAAATTCCATAAATCTACTGACAAAATTTAATTTTATAGAATTAAAGACGGAAAATGGAATGAAATATTGGAATTTAGAAAACGAGAATTTTAAATAAAATCAATAATAACTACTGCTAACAGCGGATTTATAAAATGGCAGAGCCCGGTGCTTAATGGAACGATTCCGCTTTAAAGTCTTTGCTCTAATTTCACTTTTTCTCTTTAAACATTTAGGTATATCTGAAAATCAGTAACAAAAATCCCTGCCTGACACAAAGCCGGCGGGACGTTATAGGTATTTTTTTTACCTTGCTCCCAACCTTTTGCTAAAAATTAGCATCTTTAGTTATAATAAACTAATCAAATGAAATTTATGAAAACACTTTCTTTAATTGCAATCTCATTATTAACAACTTATAATGTATTTAGTCAAGAAAAAAACTTTATTGATCATCCTTATATAGAAACAACAGCGAAATCAGATACTTTAGTTGTTCCTGACAATATCTATATAACAATTATACTCAACGAAAATGATAGTAAAAATAAAAAATCAACTGAAGAGTTAGAAATCACACTAGAGCAAACCCTAAAAAAGTTGAATATAAATACACAGAAAAACCTTAGTTTACTTGATTATAATAGTGATTTCAAAAAGTACTTTTTCAAAGGTCAAAATATCTTAAAGGTAAAAAATTACTCATTATTGGTTCATGATGCAGTTACAGCTGGAAAAGTTTTGGTTGAACTTGAAAATGTAGGCATTTCAAATGTGGAAATTGCTAAAACTGAATACTCAAAAGCTGAAGAACTGATTGAAAATTTAAAATCTTCAGCAATATTGAAAGCAAAAAAATATGCCAACAAACTTGCGAATCCAATCGGCCAAAAAGCAGGAAAAGCAATTTTTATATCTGATAATTCTGCCACTGTGCTTTCTCAACTTCAGGGACAAGTAGTTGGTATACAAATCAGAGGAGCAGCAAGTATTTATGGCAGTAGAGCAGCAGAACCAATTTTAGTGGATTTTCAAAAATTGAAATTTGAATCACAAGTTAGTGTCAGATTTACGCTTGAATAACAAAAACTGGCTATAACAGTTGGTTTGTGCAAGTGGAGTTTTAGGATTTATTGGTAAAGGTCAGTGTTTGCACTTCTCTCCTAATTTTCACTTTTTCTCTTCAAACTTTTAGGTATATTTGTAAACATCAGTAACAAAAATCCTTGTCTGACACAAAGCCGGCGGGACGTTACAACACTCGCTCAAGCAAACGACAGGACTTTAAAAAAGACACCATGAGAAAAGTAATTGCTGCCATCAACATGACTCTTGACGGTTATTGCGACCATACCGTAATTGACCCGGATGAAGAAATACATCGCTATTATGCCGAACTGTTAGAAAAAGCTGGCGTTGTTCTCTATGGAAGGATCACTTATCAGCTAATGGAGTATTGGAGGCCTATAGTACAAAATCCAACCGGCGATAAAGCAATGGATGAATTTGCCGTAGCAATGGACAAGGTGCCCAAAATCGTTTTTTCCCACACTATGAAACAAGTAGATTGGAAAAGTGCAAGATTGGCCACGCAAGGTCTTAAAGAAGAAGTTTCTGCCCTTAAACAACAAGCCGGTAAAGACATTTTCGTGTGCAGCCCGAGTTTAATTACAGCATTGACGAAGCTTAATTTAATAGACGAATACCAGCTTTGTGTTCACCCGGTAATCGCAGGAAGCGGCTTGCCCCTGTTTAAAAAAATCAGCGAAAGGATCGTTCTTAAACTTATAAAGTCAAAACCATTTGATTCTGGAGCGATGTTACTTTATTATGAACCTGCTGAGAATGGAGATAGTAAGTAACTCTACAGAATTTACTTCTCACTTATTCCAATAGCTTCTTTTGATGTTTTTGGGTATATTTGGGAGTTAGTGGCAATCGTATAATACGTTGCGAAAAACCATACTTAAGAAATATAACTATATGAACTTAAAAGCATTCGTTTCTCTTTTAATAATTAATTGCTTAGTATTATTTTCTTGTGACAAGGCAAACTCTTCTTGTGAGAATTTATCAAAAGGAGATGTTTGTATAATTTTAAAAAATCGAAGTGGAAAAAACATAAAATCGATAGAGGTAAAACATGAACGAGGCAAAACTGAAATGACAAATTTAGCTGATAATGAAAATGCTAATGTTGCCTTTAACTCTCCTGGAGAAAGTTCATACAGAATTATAGTCATTTTTGAAGATGGGCAAACAGTTAAGTCTAATGGATCATATATTGAAGGTGGTTACAGAATGACTGAAATTATTCACTGTGATAAAATTGAAACTAAAGTTGCCGATTTGTATTAATTAACGACTGCCACTAACAGCGGTTTTAAGAAATTGGGGTTTCGGTGTTTAATGGAAAGAGCTTTTTGTATATTTGGCTTCAGTCTTAATGGAATGGTTTGGGAACAAAAATCCCCAACTTCTTAAAGCCGGCGGGACGTTGTACATAATTCTAAGAAAAATGCTAAAACTAAACCCAACACTCATCTTGTTTTTAATTTTGATTTCGTGCAACGGTACCAATGAAAAAAATAAATTCGAAAATTCAAATAGCGCTATTACCCAAATTGACACACAAAAGAAAGCTCAAGAAAAACCTAAAACAAAACCGCTTTTAAGTGAAAATGGATTTTTGTTTAACATCGAAGGAATTTATTTGACCACAGAAAATGAAATTGAATGTCAAATCAAACTTGAGATTTTCAAGGAAAATGAAACTCTTAAATATAAATTCAAAACACCGAAAAAAGATTTGACAGGTGAGGTTTCCGTAAGTCTAAATGAAAAAAAAGATGGTTATTATTTAAGTTTAAAAGGGATACAATGGAGTGAATATGAAGGCACCATTGAATACGACGAAAATGGTGAAGAAATTGAAAATGAGTATGAACTTCCAAAAGATCTTAAAGGAATACTTTATGAAAACCAAATAGTAATTCAAAACACCGGAAATTCAATGAATTACTATGTCCAATTGGCTGAATGTGATTTGAAATATATTTACTTAAATAAGAAATAAAAACTACGCACAACAGCGGTTTTATGCAAGGGCGTTTAGGTGTTTATTGGTATATTTGGGAATTAACTGCAAGTGAGCCAAAATTGAATATAAACCTGGATTGTAAAATAAAATTTAGAAATGGATAACGAATTGATTACTGAAAAAAATTGGTGGAAAAAAAACTGGAAATGGTTTATCCCACTGTCTGGATTTGTCTTAATTTTTATCCTTATAATCAATTCAAATCTAAGTGGTTTAAGTGATTTTGCTCAAACTTATGCCGATCCTTCCCTTTGCCAAAATGCCATTGATGAAGCAAATAAAAACAATCAGGTAATTCTACGTTTAGGAAAATTAGAACCAATTGATAAGCTTGCAATTATGGAAGGCAATTCAGTATATTCCAACAACAATAAAACTGTTACTGCTACATTTAGGGTTTCTGGAAAAAATGGAAACGGAAAAATGGATATTTCAGCCGATAAGAATGGTGAAAAATGGGAATATAAAAATATCAGAATAAGAATAAAAAAAACCGGTGAAGAAATAAAAATTATACAATAATTAAATTTCCATCGGTTTAAAACAATATTGCAGATCATAGCCGCAATACCAAAATATCAAAGTGAATCAACCAATATTCATATCATTCCTACTGCTCCTTTTGACTGCCTGCAGCTCAAATGACAAAAATAATGCTGCTAAGAATAAGAACCAAAGTGACAGTATACTTCAACTTTACATCTATAATCGTGAGTCTGATGATGAATCAAATTTGCCGGATGATTCCTTAAAGATCTATAGTTCCAGTTTTGAAAAATCGTTAGAACTCTATGAGGAAATTGATTCGTTGGAAAAACAAGTTTATGATCAGGTTTACTTTTCAATTTTTCAATTGAACCGAGAGAAATTTTCAATAATTATTGATTCTTCAACGGTAAAGGCGTTTAAGTTCACAAACAAGCACTACAAGAAAATACAAAGCATTGACTGTAACCTTGGTGTAAACGGAATTAAACTTCAAAAAACCGATATAAATACGGATGGCTACAAAGACATTTTAATCGAAGTTCCGAGCGGCGGGTTTTACGGATCTGCGTATTTCTGTTTATTTTATGATCCGGATACAAAATCGCTGGTTTATGATAAAAAGACCGAACTGAGAAATATTGAACCATCGCTAAAAAACCGGCACATAACCAGTCATTCAAGCATGCAAAGTCATACTTATTCTATTGACAAGTATAAATTCAAACTAATTGAAAAAAGAATTGACCTTGGCAAAACAACCGGAATTATGGAACTTGAAAATAAAGTTGAAGTTTCCAGGTTTGATGCAAACGGTAAATTAATTCAAAAAGACACCTTAGTTGAACGATAAGGAAAATAGCTATTAGCCACAATCCTAAAATGAACGCTCCCATGAATGGAAAATTTCTAATCTTTACACTCCTTTTCTTTGTAAATCTATTTTCCCAAAACTGTCACACAGAAATACTAAAAGAAGGAAAAGCAGATTCAAAAAACCTACTTGCAGCATTTCAAAAAGAGAACTTTTCCGGTCTTTGGTTAAAGACAGACAATCAAAACATTTATGGTGTCATCGGGAAGAATAACCGAAGACTTCTAATAAAATTCATTTCAATTAAAAAGAATGAATTAAATTCCCAGGAATATTATATAGTTGGAAAATCCAGCGTGAACGGGAATAACTGCGATTTTAAAGGCATGATAACTTTGCAAGAAATCAAAGAAGTAAAAAACGCCGGATTTGGAGTAGATAATGAATATCAGGGAAAAATTAAAAACCAATATTTACTAACGGCTGAGTATGTATTCTATGAAATCCGGGGGCAAAAAAATGCGGGGGCATTTAAAGGAAAACTGGAAACAAAATTTTACACAGATAACGATAACAGTATAAAATATAACGACATTGGAATAGCTGCAGACGGCTATTTCAATAATGGTTTCACGGGAACCTGGAAAAGTTATGCTGCCAATAAAATTTTAAAATGCAACTGGGGCGATTATCGTGTTCCAAATTCAGATTGTGATTTTGATATTGGCGCCGGAGAATTCAGTGTTTCCGAAAAATACCAAATGAATGGATGGCAGAAAAAACCAAAAGCAAATTGGTGGAAATAAAAGAAATGGTACTTAATATGCTATGAAACGGAACAATCTTTAGGTATATTTGGGAATTGCACACAACTTTTGAAAAATCTACATCTAAAATATCTGATTCTATTATTACTTTCTATTTCTTGTAAAAAAGAGATTGAAAGGAATGACTTCTATGAAAATCTTGAAAAAGAGAAAAAAGAAAAGCTTCTTTTCAATATTGGCAAAGTGTATTTTGAAAATAATTGTAAAGGCTGTCATAATAAATACGGAACTGATAATTTCCTAGTTTATGGAATTAAAAATGATAAATACAAATTTGTTTTTTTAAGAGCATTTATTAACAATCAAGACAGTTTAATTAAAAATGGTAATGAGACTGCTATAAAGATGAATGAGGAATATAACAACTTTCCCTATAGACATAAGTTTAAATTAAATGATAATGAAATAAAATCTATTTTATATTATCTGAAAAATTAAAGCAGCATAAAACAGCAATTTTATTAAATGGCAAGTGTCGCTTCACAAGGGAACAAGCCGGAATCATTCAAACTTTCCCTATATTTGAACATCAACAACAAATTTCCGCCTTTTTAAAGCCGGCGGGACGTTAGCTTAAATTAAAAAATTGAATTTAATAAGCAGATGACAGTAACAGCCGTAGTTATATTTGGGATTTTTATAGCGCTGACAGCCATAATTTTAGTTTTAAACATCGGTCTTTCTGAACCGAGACAACGAAACAGGTATCGAAGAAATTATGAGCATCAGGATTTGATTGACAGTATCCACTCCAGAATTGCAAAATCCAATGGCGCAACAATTGAGCATTTTTCACTTGAGAATCAACAAGTAACTGATTTTTATAAAGATGCAGAATTTATCAATAAAGATTGTAAAACCGTTGAGGAATTTATAATCAATGACGATATAACCGCTTTTGATTTAAGAAAACTTGCCGATCTAAACGGAATCAGTCTGCAGATTTCACCGGCATGGTACCCGATGACCCTGGAACTCATCAAAGAGTTAAACGCTAACGGCTGGGATAAAAAAGTTACCTGTATTAAAGAAAAATACGCTTCTCTGAGATTTTATACGCATTGTGAATATGGAGACAATATTCACAAAATTATTGATGGTTACGAATACAAATCCCAAACTGTTTGTGAAACCTGCGGAGAGAAAGGAGAAATCAGGCATAATTCAGGATGGGATTATGTAGCATGCAGAAAGCATTATTTAGAAAACAGAGGCAAAATTACCGTTGACAGCAAAGGCTTTAACCACAACGGGACTTATTATCATTGGGATGAAATTAAAGAGCGGTCATTCGAAGATCCGGACCATTACGGGAGATATAGATTCTTGCTGATTGAATTAAACAAAAGCATTGTTAAACATGCCGGATGGAGTGATAACAAATTGTATATCTCAAAAAACACCATCGGATTCGGGAATTTGCTGAGTCATCTTTCCAAAAACTTTTACAGCTCTGCTCATAGTTATATCCGAAAGTTTGAAGAGGTGGCGTTTTGTGAAATTTGCGGTTATCAGGCCGTTTATAATGAGGAATGTGAATGCTGCGAAAACGAAACCTGGCAAGGTTATTTAGAAAATTGGAAAAGCGAAGAAAACACTGCCGAAAAAAAACACGAACACATTAAATTCAGGCAAATTGACTGGGCTTCAGATGATGGCGAGCGCTGCGAATCGGAACAAAAAAATTACATCAAAAATCCGGATCATAAAATACTTTTTAACGATGATGATTTAAAAGAATATTTAGAATACTGATTATAAATTACTGTATTATAAAATTATATTTTACTCCTAGCGTTAATACTAATTAAAGACAGCTGAACACCAATAATCATATACAACAAAAGTATCGTGCTAATAACAACTGAAATAATTTCAATAAATTCAACAGACGAAATCCCAAGTATTGAAGCTATTAAAGCAATTCCAAGAGAAAAAAACTTAAAAATTGTTTTTAGTGATGCTTTAGAAAACCAAAGGGAAAGAATTGGCGCGTTTTTAAAAGACAAACTTGAAGGTTTTCAAATTGGCGTACACACTTTGGAACCTGAAATAAATATTACAAAACTAATCACCGATGAAGAAATTGAAGCGAATCAAAAATTCTTCGAACAGTGTGCAAAAGATTACAGGGAATTAGGCGAAATACTGATTTATAAATTAGCCGATAAACTTGGAAAAAAAATAAATCCAGAGTGCCCTTGGATGACATTTACTAAATTCTTAGGCAATGATTACCAAACAGGTACTCTTGAAAATTGGAACTATTTCCTGCATGGTTTTCATTGTAGGTTCAGCAATAAAAAAACAAAACAAAAAATTGAAGTCCCTCTTGTTTTCAGCCTTGAATTTGGGGATTTAGATCCTTATTTCTTTTCCATTTACATAAAGTCTACTTCAAAATATCAGCCTTTACCAGTAAATATCTATGAAGACTATGCTGATGGAGTAAGAATCAATGAAAAAATGCTGGCCCTTGGGAAATTTGAGCGAATTCATTCGAATTTTGATAACCATTACGGAATAGTCGTAACCGATAGAAATAAAGTGGAAATAAAAACATTCGATCAGATTACTCCAATACCGGTAAAATCAAAATTTAACCTTTGGAAGTTTATCATCGGATTACTAAATAAAAAACAGCAGTAACATTTTACCATGACAAGAAAATTACTCATCCCAACAATATTTATCGTATTGACGACTTTATTCGGTTGTGGCCAAAATTCACGATCTGAGACTGAGGTCATCGAGAAGATTGAAATGAATTTGAGTGCTTTCGGCGTGGAATCAGACAGCTTTCCTTCCATAGAAGCTGATATTGACTTTACAAAAGGCACAAGTGTTTGTGTGAAGTCCTATTACAACCCGGAATATAAAGGTTCGACCTATTCGCTCAGCAAGACAGAAATGACAAAAATAATACACTTGCTTAAGATTTCGGACGTGCAAAAATTAAAACCAGAATACAACGTTACAATGCCGGATCAGCCAAGTTCCAGAGCCGTTATTTATACTACCCATGCAAAATATGAGATTAATGACTATGGCCTTGAAGGCGACTATCCGTTGAAAGAACTTTACAGAATAGTGTATAAATTTTGACCCACAGCTTATGAATTTTTTTAAAAAACTATTTGGAAAAAAGAACATAGAAAACCCTCAAGACTTAGAGGCAGAATCCTATGGAATTGTCAAAGAAAATGCTCACCCGAGAGCTGTAAAATTAATTCCTGAAGATTTCTTTTGGTCCTGCATTGATGAACTGGCACCTTTTGGATCAGATGAAGGCGATATGGCTTTGTCTGAATTCCGTGATTGGAGAAAAAAGAATCCAAACAAAGAAACATATGACTGTTTAAAATGGACTCTTGAAGGCGTTTCGGAAGAAGCTATATCCGAATACAACGAAAGAATACTTGACCGGACAGCAATTAAAGAAAAAATAGAAGACGACTCTTTTGACGATCAGCACTACATTTTTACAGTTGACATTTCAGTTATTGCAACCGGATTTGCACAACTTGCAGACGAAGGCATAATTGACGCCAAAAACAAACCATTACTACAATTAGCAATCAACAGGCAAAAAATCTGGGCAGAACTTTCCACGGATTGGGAAGACAGAAGTGAATACATCGAAAACCTAAATGTTTTGGAAAGGGCTTTAAAAGAAGCCTAAAAAGCCCTCAATAGTTTCATTGAAGCGTGATTAGGTATTTGGGGGTGATTACGGTTTAAGGTCTTCACTCCTATTCTGCTTTTTCTTTGCGGGTTTTAGGTATATTTGTGAGTTAACAGCAAGCTTAAAGAACCTCACATTATGTTGAAAAATCTATTCAAAAAAATTTTTAAAAGAGAAGCAAGTGAAAATTCAGGAATGTTTTTAGTGGCAACACTAAATGACAAAATCATGCCTATAGATGGAGGAAATATTTACGAGGATCCATTAGATGATTATTTAAAAATAAACAATTATGGAGAAGTAACAGGTGGTGGAACAATGCAACTTGAAACTGGTGAAATTGAATTTTGCGACATTGAAATATTCATTAATTCTGATAAATTTGATACAGAAATTGTAAATAAAATTATTGATAAATTAGAAGAACTTGGTGCACCAAAAGGATCGAGTTTATTGATAGAAAAAACCAAAGAAACCTTTTCATTTGGAAAGAAAGAAGGTCTTGCGATATACTTAGACGGAATAAACTTATCGGATGAAGTTTATAAAAATTCTGATTCAGAAGCAATTGCTTTAGAAATCAAAAGATTAGCAGATATTGATACTGACATAATACGATACTGGCAAGGGAATACTGAGACAGCTTTATATTTTTATGGTGAATCGTTTGAAAAAATAAAAGAATCAATAGAGGATTTTGTAAAAACAAATCCGGAATGTGAAAATTGTCGAATTGAAAAAATAGCTTAATTATCAAAGCCAGCTGCTAACGGCGGTTTTATAAAATGGCGGAGCTTGGTGATTAATGGAAAATCTTCCACTTTGTAAAGCCTGCGAAACGTTGGTAACTATTTTCAGAAAAACTAGCTTAAATTAAACACATAAAATGAAAACATTTATAACGTTATCATTTCTATTATTAGTCTGTATTTCATGCGACAATAAAGATAAGCAGACAATTGATAAAGAGCCTAAATATTTATTTGATGTCTTAGATGATTCTGCTTTGGAAACCTTATCAGTTGAAAGCGATTTACAAACAAAAAAAATAAAAAATATTTATATTTTTCACGGTAATGAAAAAGTAAAAATTTGCAGTATTGATTGCACCGATAATCCTGATTTTGTAACTAAAACTCCAAGTGTTGAAAATGTTTATTTAGAAGCTAACAACATTCAAACTAATGAAAAAGGATTTAGAATAATACAACGAAATACTGATTTCAGTCCGGATATATGCTATTTGGATTTTAAATTCGAAAAAGAATGGTTTATCAAGTCTTTTGGAATCATTAATACAGGTGGTTTAAATACGAAACCGTTTATCTGTAATAAAGAAATCAATAGAAGTCTGAAAAGTTTTAACAGCCAATTTGGAAAAGAATCTAAAATTGACATGAAATATTTTGTCGAAAATTATTTTGATGGAAAGTTAAAATGTGAATAATGAAAAAACATTAGAAAAACACTTTCGACAGACCTTCTCTCCTTTCATTAATCTTTTAGGTACATTTGTAACATCACCAACAAACTTTTCACCACAATATAAAAAACGGCCGGACGATAAAAACTACCATGAAAAAGTACTTAGCCTTCATAATCGTATTAGTTGTAATCTTTGGTTTTTTCCCAAAATCGAAAGGCAGAAATAGTGAAATTCAAACAATTACCAAAACAACAGATACCGTTAAAGAAAAAGAAGAGATCGAAGCGGCTATGACCGATACTGTTCTTTTAGGTGATATCAATAATGACAAGATTACAGATACTGCTTTTATTTACACACCGCCAACTATTAAACATGTAGATGAAAACGGGGAAATACTATACCAGTTCGGTTGTGTGGATAACAATTGTTTCAACAAGATTACCTTTTCCTGTAAAATACCTGAAATCTATTTTGAAGGTTCCGTTTGGGGAGCTGTAGACAACGCAGGCGACTTAAACAAGGATGGTTATAATGAACTGATTTTTTCGCCAAATTGGTTTACAAGTTGTTGGGGAAGTCTCTATCTATACAGTTTTAATGGAAAGGAATGGAAACCAATTACAAAAGTTACTTACAGACGATGTAGTGATGAACCCTTAAAATCACATGTCATAAAAATCAAGAATAAATATTATCTGAAAGGATTGGAATTCGTGGATGGCGATGATCAAGAATATAAAGTTGAAGTGAAACTTAAATAACATTTACGTCATAATGAAATTCAAAATATTGGTTTTACTGTTTTTCCTATTCAACCTGAGTTATAGTCAAAATGAAAAACTTGACGAGTATAAAACGGAAAACATCCGAAACATAATAGCATTATTCAAACAGAAAAACATCAAAGGTATTTCAGCTATAATTCGTTATCCGTTATACAGAGAATATCCGTTAAAAAGCATTAAAAACGAAGCAGAATTCAAGCAGCGGTTCAATGATGTTTTTGACAGCGTTATCATCAGCACGATTGCCAATTCAAAAACGGAACAATGGTCTGAAGTTGGCTGGAGAGGAATCATGTTAGATAATGGTGTTATTTGGATTGACAGTGAAAAAGGAAAAATAATCCGCGTCAATTATGAGAGCAGGGCTGAAAAAAAACTAAGAGAAGGTTTAATTGCCAAAGAAATAGAAAGCGTACATCCATCCTTAAAAGTTTTTAAAACTCCTACCTATAAAATAAAGAGCAAAAATTATCTGATCAGGATTGACGAACTGGCAAATGACAAATACCGATATGCTTCCTGGAAATCGGTACAGGACGAATCTTCAAAACCAGACCTGATTTTAACCAATGGTGAATTGGAGATCCAGGGAAGCGGCGGAAATCATGTGATCACTTTCAAAAGTGGCAAGTACAAATACAACATTTACAGGAATATAATCGGAGCGGATGATGCTCCGGATATTACACTTGAAGTTGAAAAAAACGGAAAAGTAATCTTAACCGAAGACGGAACGCTGCTACTGGATTAAATAACTTTCAGACAGGTGTGAATTAGAGAATTCCGCTTTAAAGTCTTCACTCCTATGCGGCTTTTCTTTGAAACTTTTCGGTAAATTTGTAAGTATCAGCACTAAAATCCGTTAAACCCTAAACTTCAGGTCATGACAAAACATAATTTGCTTCGGATGGACAATGTCGGAATTGTGGTGGAATCGCTTGACGATGCCATCGCTTTTTTTCTTGAACTCGGTCTGGAATTAGAAGGAAGAGCTATGATTGAGGGCGAATGGGCCAGTCGTGTTACTGGAGTTGCTAATCAATCAGTGGAAATTGCCATGATGGTTACACCGGACGGAAACAGCCGGCTGGAGTTATCAAGATTCATCAACCCGAAAGTTATTGAAGACCATCGCAATGCGCCGGTGAATGCTTTAGGCTATTTACGCGTTATGTTTGCGGTTGCAGACATAGACGACACACTTGCCAGACTTTACAAACACGGTGCACAACTTGTTGAAGAAGTAGTGCAATACCAAGACGCTTACAGACTTTGTTACATTCGTGGCCCGGAAGGGATTTTAATCGGAATTGCTCAGCCGCTTAAGTAACTTATGGCTTGGTTTAAGCGGTAGCTATTTTCTGTATATTTGTATGCAACAGCAATAAAAATCGACAGTTTTGGCGATATGAAAAAAGGATTTAAAAAAGCGGCATACATTTTCAAATACCTGACTATTTTATTTACGGTAGTGTATTGGATTTACATCATCATAGATGATTGGGTATTAATTGAAAATTATTGGCCGGAACATTGGCTTGAATATATCGGTCTGTGGTTCGTTTGGTTTTTGCTATACTTTTGGGTTTTTTCTTTGTATTATTGGATTACAGCAACCGTAATTATTTTTATTTACCACAAGTTTATTTTAAAATCTAAAAACACCGATTTACCCAAACACAAAACGGATCAATAAACAACATGAAATACGAATTGCAAAAGCTTACTGTTCCTGATAATTATAAAGTCGTACAAAATGTTTTTTTTACCTATGATCCGGAAACTGATTACAGTGAAAATGAAAACCTACTGTATCTTTCCGAAGATTTATTACAGTTAAAAAATGAAAAGCTCAATTTAATAATTGATTTAGGTTGGTACGGGGAAATATACAGCAATAAAGGAACCTTCAAATTATATGTAATAGAAAATCAGGATTGGGAAAATCCAGTTATTACTGAAGCTTCAAAGTCCCAAAAAATCATCACTGAAAAACTTGAGAAGTTACTATTGAACTTAGAATCCCGTTACTAAAACAGCCAATTTTAAAAACTACTATGAAATACCTATTTTACGCAGTAACAATAACATTTGTCTTTTGGAGCTGTGAAAAACAGTCAACAAAAAGTACAACGAACAAAAAACCAGTTTCTGCTACACAGATTGTATCGACTAAAGAGCAACCGCAGGACATTTACATAAAAGACAAATCACAATATGACCCGGAATTTATTAAAGGCCTTGCAAGCTACACCCAACCAATCAAACTCGTTGACAACTACATTCTAACCAGTAATGACACTACCTACTTCCCTACTGACCTTATCCTAAACAAAAAAACTGTTTTCCAGGGAACTAAAGACAATAATAAATTCATACTGGCCGTTACAAGAAGTAATCTGACAAACCTAAACTTCGAGTTTCAGCTCTTGGACAAGGAGAATAAAATTATTGATTCTAAATCGGGAAAAGCCATATTGGGTTCGTTGTTTTTCTTTGCCTCAGAAATTGACACCGATGACGAATCAGGTGACGGTTACGGAAGCTCGGAATATTGGTACAAAACGGGCGACTGCTGGTTTTCCATAAGAATCGGATTCGAGTTGGATGATAATGGAAAACAACGAGCAAAGCTTAATTACGGTTGTGAAGATAAAAATAAGCCGGCTTTAAATTTAGATGATTGTCCGACACTTAGGTCAGAATAAAATAACACCCTAATTCAAAACAAAAAGACAACCGATAATGAAAAACATTTTCAGACTTTTTCTCCTTGTAACGTTCACATTGGTAAGTTGTACCAAGAATCAAGCGGTTTCCGAAAAAGAAACATCCGAAATTGAAACATCGGATAACAACGTCGCAACAGCCGATTTTAAAGCTGAATCTAAAAAAATCAATGACTTTCTGAAGCAGTACGAAGAACCGTCACAGGTTTTCAAAGTGACGGCTGGTAAACCCACAAAAGTAATAGGCAAACAAGGAACAATTATTTCTATAAATCCTGCCGACTTAGTAATGGAAAACGGTCAGGCAATCGGGAAAAACATTGAAGTGGAATTAAAAGAACTGACCAATCAGGAACAACTTTTCCGGACTAATGCACCAACCACTTCAAACGGAAAATTGCTTGTGTCCGGTGGTGCTTACTATATCAACATTACTTCCGGCGGGGAACAGCTAAAACTAAAAGAAGGTAAAACCTTATCGGTAGAATTCCCTAAGATCACTTCAAAGGAGATGGCTTTATTTTACGGTGAGCGAGATTCTTTAAGGCAACTCAACTGGCAAAGTGCCGGACAGAATTTTGTGAGCAAACCAAAACAGCCAGCTGAAACGGCTCCAGCAGAAGTAGATTCACTACTGACTGAACCGGAGATGGACGATTTATATGCGTACCTGAAAAAAGATAATAAGAGGCCTTTGACCAAAGAAGAAAAGAAAGCGGCTCGAGACAATAAGAAAAATTCTATACTTGAAAACAAAGTTTATAAAGCCATTAATTTAAAACAATTCGGTTGGATCAATTGCGACAGATTTTACGACATCCCAAAAAAAACGGATTTACTATACGCTTTCGATGAAAAGGAGAGTGTTTCAAATGCTACTGTTTATCTGATTTTTAAAGACATGAACAGTGTAATGCAAAACAGTTTCATTTCGGTTAAAAACAAAAATTACAATTCAGTATTTAGGGATATTCCTGTTGGTGCAAAGACACAACTCATTGCATTTTCAATCAAAAACGGAAAGACTTACGCTTACAAAACTGCGTTGACAATCAAACCAAAGGAAAGCATTAAACTGACACTTAAGGAAACAAGTCAGGATGAAATAGAAAAGTTATTTGATTTAAACTAACAACAACAATTTATCATGAAGTATCCTTTGAAGAAAATCCTGATTACGTTACATATCAGTTGCGGGATTCTTCTTTTATTGAATTTCGTTTCAAATAAAGTTTGTGGGGTTACCCTCTATTTTGCTTATTCCCAAATCATTAAATATTGTTTTCTGATTTCCGGAGTTGTTTTATTTTTTCTGGTGAATAGAAAACTTAAGGCCTACTTTTCAATCTATATCTTTTCCCCGATAGTTGCATTGTTAAGTTTACTGTTTGGCCTTGCCGGAATAGTTTTTATCTTCATGATGATTGCTCTTATATGGCCTAAAAGTGAGATTTCAAATTCAAACAATTATATTTTATACGCAAAATCCAGTGGCCCCTTGAATCTGCCGAACGAGTTTGAACTAACGGAACATAAATACTTTATTTTTGAAAGGAGGCTGGCTGAATTCAAAAACCGTGAGTATAATGAGGATTTAGAAAATTGTGAAATCAATGTAGTAAATAACTTGGCTCACATTACGTTTACTGTTGAAGACCGCGATTATACAACTGACCGAATAACAAAAACTGACGCAGAAATCAAAATTGCAATTAAGTAAAAATGAAACCTATTTTTTACATACCGTTTTTTCTTTTTTCTTTTTTCTCCTTTGGACAGGAAAGAATCGTTTCCGGAAAAGTTACTGATGAAACCGGTAATCCGATATATGGTGCCGGAATCCTAATTGACCGATCAAAAGGAACGACTACAGATTTTGACGGAAAGTATTCTTTATCAGCGAAACCGAGCGATACTTTGGTTTTTAATTTCATCGGAATGAAGACCCAAAAAATTGCCGCAACTAAAAATGTAATAGATGTAAAACTGATATATGAAGAGAATCTTCTGAAAGAAGAATTCGGCCCTCCTATCAGACCTCCTAAAAGAAACCCTATTAGCTCACCCGCAAGAGAAATAACGGCTGAAGAAATAAAAAATACAGACAAGCCGAAGGGACGTTCCAAATAAATTTAAGTAACACACAGAAATGGGCCAAAGAGCAAATTATATCCTAAAAGACGGTAATCAACTGACAATCCATTACAATCACTGGAGAGCGAATTGCATTGCACCTGACCTCTACCTCGGAGAGAAAAAATTTTTAGAATTTGTACAGGAATGCCAACTTGACGATGAGATTATCGATGAGCCCTGGATTGAAGGCTGCGTCATTATAGACCAAACCAATAAAGCGTTACATTTTTGGTCTTTTGAATTCTCAAGGGATACCTCAGTGATTGAATACTATCTGAATCAGCTTTCAAAAAAATGGAGCGGCTGGAAACTCAATATTTTGAAAAACAGAATGTACGATGCTGAACAGGTATTAGGCATTGATTACATTTCAAAACAGGAATTTAAACCGATTGACAGAGCTTCAAAAGAAGAAATACTTGTTGACAAACCGGTTGACTGGTGCACAACATCCGTAATTATAAAAGAAGAATTATCTCTGTTCATAACGATGATCGGGAATTTTAACCTCGAAAAGATTATCAGTTACGGCCAGGAGATTATTCCAGAAATCAAAAACAAAAAGAACTACGATTTACCAAAAGAAGGTGAAAACGGAAGCTATCAATGCATCGTTATTGATCAGGAAAAAAGAAAAGTCTTCATCACTGAGAGTTCATTGGGCTTATCAGAATCCTGTAAAGATTTTTGGAGTGATTATGACCTTGTATTTGGTGACTTTGGTTATATTGAAGCATTAAGACTTGCGGGCATCGACACTTCAGAACTATTGTTACCGAAAGAGGAAATTGAAGCGCAATTTGCAGAAATGGTTCAAAATGATGACAATTTCAATCCCTTTGAACTGGCGGAATTCATCAAACAGGAAAATACCGATGTTGAATTTAACCCGGCCTTTTTCGACAATGTCAAACCTAAAAAATCCTTAGTTGACAAATTGAAAATTGGTTTTAAAAAAGTCTTCGGACAAAAATAATACAACAGCACAAACAACACATCAGAAATGAGGATTAGAAATTTCACACTGCTTCTGTTTATAGTATTGACCACAAATTTCCTTTCTGCACAAAGCATTGAAGGCTTCTTGTTTAGTGATTACAAGGTCAAAAAAACAACTAACAAAAAGAAAGCAAAAATAGATTTCAACAGTAATAAAACCGCAAAAAGATATAAAACGGCAATTGCGGATGAATACACATCGGGGAAAGTAAATTTTGCAGGACATTACATAATTTGCACCTGGGGTTGCGGAACAGGCTGTCTTGACGGTGCAATGGTTGATGTTACTAATGGTAAGGTCTATAACGTTCCAATGGGAGAATCCAGATACTTTTATGGTTGTGTATTTGACGAAGGTGAAGATTGCCTGGAATTTCAGGATGACAGCAGGCTTTTTATAACCCAGTATTGCGTTCAGAGCAATGACACAGATGAAAAGGATATTCAGCAAAAAGAATACTTTGTGAACATCTGGAATGAAAAAACAAAGCAGTTTGAATTTATAAAATCAGTCAAAACAAAGAAAACCGTTCCCACCGACTATTAATGTTTTATTACCCAAACTGATTCAAAAAAACCCTTTACTTCTACCCTGTTTTTCTTACGGAATTTTCGGTATATTTGTTACTGTTAATGCTAAAAAACCAAAGGTGTAACGGCTATCGGACCCCATAACCACTTTTAGATGATCAATTTGAAAAACCTTATCACAATCCTTTTTTGTCTGGCAATCCTAAGTTGTACTTCCACAAAAAAAACAAACGGAACCGATCCTAAAAAAATCACCGGTATCTGGACGGAGAGCTGGGTATCAATTATTGATGACACGAATGATGTAGATTATCTTGATACACTCAAAATTGATATAGACAGCCAAAAAAACATTGTGATTAAATGTATAAACAGAAAGAATTATAAGTATTCCAATATCATTCTAAGAAATGACTCTTTACAATTTCAAATGCAAAACCTGAATACCGATAACTTTTATCTGTATTACAAACTCAAAATCACCTCCAAAGATTCTTTGTCAGGAAAAGCAAATATCCCAAATAATAAAGAGGCGATTATCAAACTGGCCAGGGTAAAATAAAACTATTATGACTGTGGCAGAGGTTGAAAGCAAGTTTGGGAAAGATTACAACCGCTTAACAGATTTAATAAGCCATAAATCCTAAGTTTATGAATATATCCGCTACATTGAAAAATTCATTTCAAAGAAATGACATTACTGTAAAAACCGAGAATGCTGAAAAAAGCATCACAATACCGTCAAAAGCTGAAGGATTCGGATCATCGGTTAATGGTGGGGAAATGCTTTTTTTAGCTTTAGCCACTTGCTTTTGCAATGATTTGTACAGGGAAGCTGCTAAAAGGAAAATGACCTTAGATGCTGTTGACGTTACGGTTTCGGGAACTTTTGGAAAAGAAGGTGAACCGGCAGTCAATATCTCCTATACTGCTAATGTAAAAGCCGATAATCATTCCGAAAGTGAAATAGCGGAACTCATACAATTTGTTGACTCAATCGCAGAAATCCATGCTACTTTGCGCAAAGGAATCAACGTTGTGTTAAATCAGTAAAGAGATTAAACGTTTATTAGTATTTACAACAACAATGTAGGCTAAAATATCAGTAAATAAAGCTATTAACATAGGACAGTTGGTTGTAAACCTTTACTCCTTTTTTCAACTTTCTCTTTTCAACTTTTCGGTATATTTGTAAGCAAAGTAATTAAAATCACAACGCTTTAAAGTCGCGGTACATTAGCATCAACAAAACAATGAAACATACCTTTTCAATCCTTGCCGCTTTTCTTTTTCTGATTTCCTGTCAGAAGAACGAACCCAAAACAGACAACCTAGCACAACAGAAAAGCAACACTGCAGAAGATCTGCATAAAGAAATCAAATCCATAATTAACGGAGAATGGTATGAAACAGGTTATATCGAAGATCTTAAAAAAACGAAATCCCCTTTTCAGTCCCAAAATGCGCTGGCCTGGATGGTTCAACTGGACATTGATACAGCACAAATAACCGGCGATTCACTTGAAGTTAGTGCACCGGGTATTCATGAAGGTTATGGTTTCAAAATCCTGTTTAAACAAGGGCTGACCAAAAATTCAGTTAAGACGAACATTATCAATTATGATAGCGAAACGGACTTTTTTGAACTGGGTTACGACATTTCAAACCGCGATACCACACTGATAATCAATCGCTACAACAAAAACAAAAAACTGCTTAAACAGGTAAAATACAAAAAAGCACCTAAAGGCGCTGATGATGTTTTAAAATATATGGTTAACAAAACTTTATTTTCGGGAACATACGAAACAATCGAAAATTCCGGCCAGAAAATGACTTTGACCTTTTCAGATAACGGAGCTGTAACCGGTTTTGAAAACCACAAAAAATATGAGGTAATCACCGATTTTGTTGCCGGCCCAGAAAATTACCCCGATCTTATTTGCTTTAACAATCAAACCGACAAACAAAGTTGTTACACTTACCGGATAAATGGCACTACCATAAAACTATTCGACATAAAAGAAACGGAAGATGGTGAGTACTCAACAGAACCCGGAGAACTGAGATATGAGCTTATAAAACAATAACTTCAGCTGTAAATCAGGTTTTATCATCAGTCCAAAAAACCAACATCAAATGGAAATACTAAAATTATCAAACGTAATAGGCCAGGAAATTGCTGAACTTAAATTTCATTATGTTCAGGAGAATGAATATGGTTTGCAGACATTTGATTCGTTTATAAAACTGGCGAACGGGAAACTTATCGGTATTCCAAAATTTGACGATGATGACTATCTGGAATTAAACCCGGAGGTTTTAGAATACTACACCACAAAGTTCAATACAGGGAGTTTCCTGAATAATACTGCATGGCGAAATTTAATCATCGGACAAAAGATCGAAGACTTTTTATTCTGCTACTACGATAACGAAATTGATTTTGAATTTTCGGCTTATATAAAATTATCAAATGGGTATTATATCACGGAAACGAATTCAGGTCCTGTGGGAATTACTGATGTTGATTTACAAGTATTGAATGAAAAAGAATTTCAACAGGAGATGAATCGTCTTAAGAACAATGAAATTGAGGTTCGCTCGTTTTTAAAAACCAAAAACATTTGCTAGTGTTTATTGTTGAATAACCTTCAGAAAGTTCCCTAATAATTTACACGCATGTAATTCAGAAATGAAAAAAACATTCTTTTATATAATCACACTGTTTTTTGCAGCAACCACTTCGCTGTATTCTCAGGTAACTATGTCCAAAGGAAGCTCACTTCCTAACGATTTAGAAGAATTTACCTCATTAGCGGAAGCGTTAAAAAACCCAAAAGAGGTTCGGAAATTAAATCTGTCAAGGGATAAAACCGTTACGGATTTCAAAGGTTTGGAAGAATTGGAAAATTTACAATCGCTGAATTTATCTTCAAAAGATTTAAAATATTTACCGGAAGCCGTTTGCAAACTGAAAAATCTGGTTGAGCTTAACTTAGACTACAATAATATTGAACATTTACCGGATAATTTCTGTGATTTGGTAAACCTGACTCATTTGGGGTTAAGTCTAAATAAACTTGAAAAGCTTCCTGAAAACTTTGGCGTGCTCCGTAATTTGGTTCAGGTAAGGCTTAACGGCAACAAAATAAAGTATTTCCCGGAATCCATCGGCAATCTGAAAAACCTGTACTTTCTTGATGCTTCCTCCAATAAACTGGAAGTACTTCCGGAAACATTCTGGGACTGCAACAACTTAGTAACCCTTCGGCTTAATAACAATACTATAATACGATTATCAGAACGAATCGATAATCTGGAAAAGCTTTCATGGTTATATGCCGAAAACAATTTAATTGCGTCTTTACCGGCAACATTCACAAAACTGTCAAATCTGGGGTACTTAAATCTCAGTAACAATAAATTCTCATCTTTACCTGATACTTTTGGCAACTTAACCAGTTTACATGGTTTGACTATTGAAAACAATAATATGATACTACTGCCCGACTCCTTTTTCACTATGAAATCATTGGGCGATTTACATTTGAAAGGAAATAAATTCAAAAGAAAAATTAAGCGGAAACTAAAAAAAAAGTTTAAAAAAATCCCGTTGTATTTAGACTGATACTTGTAAAATCGACGGTTTCAGAACAATCCAAAATGTACTTTCAACAACAATAGCAACCTTATAAGAAATGACCAAATTTATAGTTTTAGGACTTTTAGCTTCCATGATCAGTTGCAAAAACAACGAACAGGTTTACACCAAAGAGCAGGGAAAAAGCACTTCAGCTGAAATGAAAACTGTTGAGGATAAAAAGATCCAGACTGAAACAACTCCGGCTTTACAGGATGACTGTGACCTGCTAAAATTCCTGAACGATCCAAAAACACCAAAACTGGCAAAAGCGTTATTCGAGAATAAAGCCAAAAATGATGATGCGGCTCTGGCCTACTTTGAAAAATTAAAAAGTTCAGACACAAACGAACGAAGCTTTTATTTCAAAGTCATTACCAATTCCTATAATATTGCGGACGGCGCTTATGCAGAAGGCCTTGGCTATTCAGGGCTTAATTATGTGGAAACAAACACTTTGGACTTTATTGCTTATTTCGAGAATAAAAAATGCTTCACCGACAATGATCTCAAAACCTGGTCCAAAATAGTACTGCTCGAATTTTCCCTGCAATTTGAAAACGAAAACGACAGGAATATCGTGAACACTTTTGTTTCAAAACTGAATCAGAAATGTGCCGACTGTAATGCCTCCCAAAAAGAGACGTTACGCAAATTCAACCATTATTTAACGGAAGCATGGAATAATTAAGAAACCAGACAATAAAACCGCTCTGACCATGGTTTTAACAGTAACAAACACGCCAAATCCAATGAAATTTAAATAACACTAAAAACGATTCAGGATAATTTCTTTAACGAAAAGCAAAAAGATTGCCCGACCAAAACAAAAAAATATTTAAAAAATCGGCATGGGATTTGAATATAAAATAGTAACACGGTTAACCGCGGAACAAGTAAAAACAATCAAAAACATCGTGCAGAACGAAAAGACTTTTGATAAGAAATACGAATGCAACGGTCAGGAAATTTGGGAATTACGAAAAGACACCAATAAAGGAAAAATGCCGAATACGGGTATCATTTTTGAAGCCGATGGAATTTATATCTGCCAGTATGAAAGCCCTCATCCATTTGCATATCTTGATAAACTGAAGAATTATTTGGATAATGAAAACATTACCTATCAACTATCAGACTGTCAGGAATAAAACAGTAGCAACCGAATTTAAACGTTATGCAGTATTTTGCAGTAACCCGACGAAACAAAATGAAAAAAAAATTATGCTTATTGGTCATTTCCATAACATCCTTCTTTTTTATCGGATGCGCGACAAAATTTCATCAATCGTATAAAAACCCAACTAAATTTGATAAGCAGTCAATAAGCAGAATCAATGGAGAATACAGTATTTATCCAATAGATTCTACTGGTTCTTTTTCCGATAATGAGTTTAATAATGAGTTTAATAATGCGTTTATAAAGTTTTACAGAAAATATGGACGTGTAGTACGTGATACATTAAAATTAAGCAAATTACACGACTATTCCTTAAAACTGGAAATAAAAAACGAAGCGGAAATCGAGTTAAAATATCTGAAAAACAAAAACATAATAAAGCAATTAAAACTGCCCTATGAGATAAAACCCGACGGTTATTTATATTTAGAAAATAAAAATCGTCTCTATCAAGGGATTCCCTATCTTTTCGGAGGCGTTGACATTAAAAAAATCAGACTGGGAATGGACCCTGCAGAAAACCTGATAATTGAAGAAGTCTATCATAGTTCGGGCGCTTTACTCTTTATCTTTGGGGATTCAAAAACCTGGCATAACCGTAATTATTATAAAAAAATAAAGCCATAAACGCTATAAAGACAATTACTTATGATTAAAAAGTGGTTACAAGATATATTTGAAAAAAAAGAAACCTATGAATTTAAGGAATGGAGAACAGACGACTCGATTCTGAAATTCCTTATTTCGAACCTGGACAGCAACAACTGTTTAAAAGCCGATATCGAAGACCTGCCGGACGAAAAAAGAGACGAAAACAAAATAGGATTTGCACCGGGCCTTATGGATTCCCTTTTTGGAGCAGACGATTCAGACGATTCAAAAAAGAGAATCAAAGAACTGTCAAAACTCATGAAAAACATTGCCAAAAGCGGAGATCAGTTCAGTGAACAGGAGTTTTATCAAATTGTTTCCAACAACGAAAACGTGATTGGGATAATTGATCAATTTATGGATACAATCGTTGATGAAGCCTTACCGACAGAACCTTACTTATTCAAATTTGCGAAAGATTTAACCATAAGGACCGATAACAGGAACGCCGTCAAATTAGGTATCGCAATATTAGGGTTATGTCAGAATAAAACGGTTCTGGATGATATAAAGATTTTAGGGTTGCATGATGAATTTACAGTTTATTCAGCCATTTCAATTATTAATTTATCTGACGATCCGGTAAACGACCTTTGGGAATTAGCCAAAAAAGTTGACGGCTGGGGAAAAATCCAAATCGTCGACAGATTAGCCCATCCGGAAGTAGCAGAACCCATTAAAAGCTGGCTGCTTACCGATGGCTATAAAAACAACATTATGTATGAGTATTTAGCCATGACCTGTGCTGTTTACGGAGAATTACATACAAAACTTGAAGCGGAACAAATCGATTACAAACTTTTTAAATCAACAGTTGATATTCTTGGTGCGCTTGTGGTTGAACACAGTCCGTCCGGTGATATTTACGATTACACCGAAGCGGCTAATGTTATAGAAAATTTTGTCCGACATGCCAAACAACACCTAAGTGACATCTCTGATTTTAATTTATTACATAAAGTCAAGGAGTTTTTAACGGACTTGCTTAATGATGCAGACGCACAAAACAATAACGGCTGGAACCAGGATTTAATTTCAAACTGCCTAATTGATATTGTGGAAATCCTGAACGGCAGAGACTGGAAACCTTTAGTTTATGATGGCTTAAAAAGTAAAAACGGAATGCTTTACTGGGAAGCGAAACAAGCGGCTGAACTACTTGGCATTGACCTTTGGGACACCGTGTGGCAAAAACTTCAGGAAACCCCATTGGACAGTACAGCGTGGTATGATGTTACATTTTACGGAAAACCGGAACATGCCGATCTTATTATTGATTTTGCCGTTAAGGAGTTACCGCACGATGAGTTGGGAACAGGCCCTAAAGATTCCATGGGAATTGGCGAGAATTATGGCAAATTCATGTGCTTAGATTATGCTATCACTTTTCTGGAAAACCATCCCGGGAAAGGAGAAAAAATAATCTTGACCGGACTCCGTTGTCCGGTTACACGTAATAGAAATATGGCTATCAGCGTTTTAGATAAATGGACAAAAGAAAACTGGTCTGCAGTAATTGAAAAAGAAGTAAATCATCTGAAAAATATTGAACCTAACAACGAAACCAGAGACAATATTAAAAGACTGATTAACGGACAGGAATTGGAATAAAACAGCAGTTCCACAGACCGGAAAACTTTACAAAATTTAAAAGAATACCCAATCCTTCTTTATGAAAAAAGCAGTGGTTATATTAGGATTTGTGGCGTCACTTCTGGTGATAGTAGCCTGTATTCCCAACAATGAAAAAGAGCCTGCGAAGTTGGTTGCACTTAACGAGCCGAAAAACGAAGTAAGCATTTCCCATTTAAAAAGGAAATCAGAAGAGGCAAAGAAATTTTGTGAGGCCAAAAAACTAAATACCGATTTCTATTTCCTGATTGATCTGAAAAAACACTCCGGATTAAAAAGGTTTTATGTGTGGGACTTCAAAAAAGACACCATTACCAACGCTTTCATGGTAAGTCATGGCTGCGGAAATAATCCCTGGGGAAGAGACTATTCAAAGGAAAATCCCGAAATAAGCAATACAAACGGATCGCATGCTTCTTCTGTCGGGAAATATGTAATCGGGAAAAGAGGTTACAGCAATTGGGGCATAAACGTCAATTATCTTCTGCACGGAAAAGACCTGACCAACAGTAATGCCCAACAACGCCAGATCGTGCTGCATTCATGGGAAGAAGTAACCGACGAAGAAATTTATCCTGCCGGAACCGCCGAAGGTTGGGGCTGCCCTGCCGTTTCAAATGCTTCCATGAAAGTTATTGATGAAATGCTCAAAATGTCAAACAAAAATGTGCTGATGTGGGTTATAAAATAAACATCCGGAACATTAGACAACATCGTAAAACATGACACAACAAATCCTCTTTATAATTGTAATACTCATCGGGGCCTTCTACGCGTATCAAAACGGGAAAAAGGCGAAATCCGATATCGAAAGGTTTCAGCAAAACAAAGCAGAAGATAATTCCCAGACAAAACAGAACTATTTGGATAATCATGTTTTTTTCGGACTAAAGAATCGCAACACCGGTTTTGATGCTGATGCCATAACGTACTTTTCAGAAGATGATTTTCAAACGGTTTTACAAAGAGTTGAAAGTTCAAATCTTGGCATATGCAGTATTAAACCCTGGTCTGATGGCGAGTTCAGTAATGCTGCAAACTTTGAAGATTTTGGGAACGATCCGTTTAATCCTGACTGGTACACCAAAGCATTTGAAGATTTCAAAAAAGAAAAGAAAAACCTGCTTTACGCAGCAACGTATGAAGTTCCTGAAAGTTTATTATAAAGCCTTCGCCCTCAACATTTAATTAATCGAATTATGGAACCAATGTCAGAGAAAATAATAGCCGAAATAAACAACGCCAAGCCATCGCTTCCAAATCAGGAAATCCTGTCACTCATCGAATTCAAATGGAATGATGACGAATTAACCACTTGGGATGGCGGGTTCGATCTCAATGAAAAAACAAGAGCAGAAATTGCTGTGTCTTTGTATCCGAATTTTGAAAAAAAAGATACCGATTACCTTGAAATATTGCGCTATTTACTTAAACAGGAAATCGAGAACTGCTCTGAAGCTGAATTTTTAAGCACTACGCTACACAATTGTTATGACTATCTGGCTACTTATAAAAACCTGGAAGATATACTGCTGCTGCTTTCAGCAAATGATGACAGTAGTTTTGATGCAAATTGCGGATTATATAAAGACCGGCTTTTTTACAATGGCTATTCAAATGTGATGCAATATATAAAATCTCAAAAAGATATTGATCAGGACATTATTGACAGCTTAGAATATTATGCAGATTATTACGGGTATAAAAATGATTAACCTGATAACAATATAAACCGCCAAAGCTTTAATACAACCAGAAACAATGAAAAAGCTAATCCTGATCTGATACGACAAGATTCAACAGCAAATTTACAAACACGGTACTAATGAAATTATTCAAGAAACTATCAACCCGAATCCTGCTTCTGTCCAGTGTCTTCTTACTCTTTACGGTAACCGTATTTTGCGTTTTGTTTTGGAATTATTCTGATGAGTCTGAACAAATTGTCGGTGAAACAACATCTGTCGGAACATTTTGCGGTACAAAAAAATCATCCGAAATGACACTCAGGGGAAAGCAGCTTTTCAACAGTAGTTGTGCCGCCTGTCATAAATTGGATGCTGCCACGACCGGCCCGGCATTGCGAAACAAAGATTCAGTTCTTTTGCATAAATGGCTTTATTATCAAAATGTAAAAATTGACACAACAAAACTAGAAAAGTTAGGAATTGATTATCATTTAACTTTATCCAGACAAAACTTTAAAATCACAGATTTAAAAAGCATTTATACTTACTTAAGCGAATAATTTTACTAACGAGGCACAATCATTTCATGAAGATATTATTATTATTATTCCTAACATCACTTTTAATCGCCTGCACCTCAAAAACAGCTAACAAAACTGTTGATGCAGTTCCGGTTAACAAGACAGTATCTAAAGAGAAAACTCAAAAACAAACAGCTGTTATTAGAACCGATACTTTGCGCATCAACAATCAAAAATATCTTCAGACAATAGAGGACGATCACTTCATATCTTTAGTTTCACTGAAAGGCGACACCATCGTGAAAGCAGAAGATTATTACTCTGAAGCAGAAATTTTAGATATCAATGAAGATGGTTTTCAGGATATCCGCGTTTTTTTCTTTATGGGCAAAATCCCCAATGCCTGTGACAATTATTTATTCGACAGCAAACAAAAAACTTTTAAAATCATTGAGGACTGTTGGCTTGACGTCCGTAAGATAAAGGGAACCAACTTCTATTATTCGTACAATCGGGCCGGATGCGCAGATATGAACTGGGAAAGCAATTTAAGCAAGATTGAAAACAATAAATTAGTCGATTACGGTTATATCTCCGGGCAAGGCTGTGATGAGGCAATAAAAGAAAATCCACAGGTGATAAAAATCTACAAAGTTGTTAATTCCGATAAGGAAGAAATGACGTTAGTGAAAACCCTTCCCTATTTAAAACATATTCCTACATTTGAGGATAAATGGGACTTTATTGAAAAATATTGGACCAAGAACTTTAAAAAATTCAACTAACTACCGCAAGCCTTTATAAATGGGAATATTAACGAAACTTTTCGGAAACAATAAACCAAAAACACCTGATACTTCAACGATAAAAAAGTCCAATTCGATAGTTTACATGAATAAACACATCCTCAAAATAGCAACACTATTGCTGTTAATCGGAACCACAAGTTGCAGTAACCAAAAGACTGAACAAACAGCAACTCACGATAAAAACATTCCGCAAAACACCGCTGAAGAACCTGAAAATGAAGCGCACCAAAGAAAAACCATAACTGATTTTATCCCGAGCGGTTATGTGGTTTTTGAAAAAATTTACGGCGACCTGAATAAAGACAAAACGGAAGATTGTATCATTATCATTAAAGGCACTGATAAAACCAAATTCGTCAATGATGAACGCAGAGGCCTGTTAGACCGCAACCGAAGAGGTTTAATCGTTTTGTTCAACAAAAACAACAACTACGAACTGGCGGAAAAAAATGAGGACTGCTTTGCTTCTGAAAACGAAGAAGGTGGCGCGTATTATGCTCCTGAATTATCCGTTAGCATTGAAAAAGGAAATCTGTACATCCATTACGCACACGGCAGAAATGGCTATTGGACGTACACTTTCAGATTTCAAAAACCTGGCTTTAAACTTATCGGTTATGATTCCAGCGATAATATGGGGGGCACTGTGGAAAGTACAGTTAGTGTTAATTATTTAACTAAGAAACGATTACGCCAGCAAAACACTTTCGAAAGTGATGAAACGGACATCTTTAAAGAGACATGGAGTGATGTAAAAACAAGCAAACTGGTCGACCTTTCAGAAATTAAAGATTTTGATGAATTTCGTGTTCCGGAATAACAAACATTTCCACAAGAACCTGACAATTAACAGCTTTACAAAATTCACATACCGATTCACAACATGGAAACCATCAACAGAATAATAAATATCATAGATGTTAATATAATTTTTTGTCTGCCTTCCCTGATAGTGACGTTACTGCTAACCAATTTATTTTTCAAAAACAGATTTCAAACCGGTAAAGCATTCAACGTTGTCCGATATACCATAATTAGTTACACCACATTGTATCTGTTAGTTTCCCTGGTCGGCTTCTTGTTGCATTCCGATGAATACGATTATACCTCACGTGCAACAGGCCCTTACTGGTGGTCATATTGGCTGATGTTCAGCGGTGCGGTATTGTTACCCTACACGTTGTTCTTTAAAAAACTTGGCTTAAATCCTTTGTATTTACTGTGCATTGCAGTTTTTTTAAAAATAGGAAGGTATTTTGAAATGTTTGTAATCTATGTCACAAGCCTGCACAGGGATTATTTTCCGGGCAACAGCAACGAATGGCTTGATTATTTCCCGACCGGTTTACTTTTGATTGTGCTTCAGGGATTTCTTTTAGGAATCGTTCTTTTAGGAATTGTGGAAGCCTGGCATCGGAAAAACACCTCCAACGGTTTAAACAATTAAAAAATGAAGTGGTCAGATATGTAAACAAGTAACCGATACAATAACGGTTTTAACACAATCCAAATGATTCCAAAAAAGAAAAAAGGCTTCCGAAAAATTGTTGTTGCTGAAAAGGTATACTATTGGCGGTTTTCAACTATAATCGAAATCAAGCCCGAACACAACCATTCGAACAGACTGGAAATCGATTTTGGACATTTTGATCCCTGGTTTTATGCGAATGACCCGGAAAACAAACCCGAAGATTTTGAACCTAAAAGCATTACTCCGGCTTTCATCAGGAAATCCATTGAAAACGCTATTGCTTTAGGATGGAACATTGATGCTGCGAATACTTTTAAAAAGCTGAACTTCAGAAATAATGCATTTGAAAATGAATAGTTACCCAATATGACAAAAACAATCCAAAAACTGGACAACAATATTTCAACGTTAAGACCTGATTTTTATAACTGTTTGAAAAAACCTTTGGACGAAACTGCGATTACGAAACTGGAAGAAAAATTCAAGGTTCAGATTCCTGATGATTTAAAAGCACTTTACCAATGGAAAAACGGACAAAGCGACGATTGCTATGACTCGTTTGTAAACAATTCAATGTTTATTCCTTTAAATCAGTCGCTTGCAATCGCTAAAGAGCTTACTGCCATGATCGGGACCGATTTTGAAATCGAAAACTGGTGGAATGAAAACTGGCTTCCGGTTTTTGACAACGACGGCGGCAGTTATATCTGTTATGATTTAAGCGGAATTTTTACCGGCGAGAAAGGACAATTACTCGAATTCTGGAAAAGCGATAACGATCGAAATGTAATTGCTCCCAATCTTGAAAGCTTCCTGATTCAGTTAAACAACTACTACGAAACAACACCTGAGGAAGATTTTGACGACTATTTTGAAGTTGAAGCGCCACAGAAATTCCCAAAACGATTTATAGTTAAATAACCGTCGACTTCTGACTGCTGTTTTTTTTACCACTATCTTATGCATAACAATCAATTATTCCATATCATTTGGACAACTTTTGAAGAATACCCGGTTTGGGATAAAAATGGTAATTGGGAAAAAATCAGGAACTGCTATCTGGAATTAAAAAACCATGATATCACTTGTACCTTTTCACATGAATTACAAACCAATTATTTAAACAAAAAACCTAAAACCAATCGATTACAGCTCAATGATAATGCAAGAAAACAATTAAAAAAAGATATTGAAGAACTGTGTCTGGAAAACAGTGACCGTATTATTGATGGTTTAAAAATAGAAATGCTCCATATTGACGAGAGTTCCGTAGAAATGCTTGTGTCATCAAATGTAACTTCCATTGAGCAAAAAATTGCACGGTTAAAAAGCAGAACCGCCACTCTTTTAAGTTTAAAATACCCAAATGAATATTTCGGAAAAAACACATGGGGCAAAGGGATTTGGTTTTCGCATATCTTAAATAAAGAATCACTTGCCGTTTCAATACTCAAAAAATAACTTCGGCCAGACCGTTAAACAATTTCTTTTCCTTTTTGAAACTGACGATTGGCTTCCGTGGTCTAAAAAATATTTCAGCATTTTCTGTATATTTGTAGGTGTCAGCAGCATCTATAGACTGACACAAAGTTTTCTGAACATTACAAGCCATTACAAAACCCATATTCAATTGAAAACTAAAGCATTAAGCCTTATTCTGTTTTTCCTCTTTTTCTCCATTTCAAAGGCTCAAAATTTAAAAAAAGGAGATTACTTTGAAACCATCGGCGGGTTAAAAATCAGTTATTCCATTCGCGGAAAAGGCCCAATTATGATTGCCGGACATTTAAACTCCGGAAAAATCGGGTATCAAACCACATTAAAACGTTTGGAAGATAAATTCACCATGGTGTATTACGATCCGCGCGGAACCGGAAAATCTCAGACACCAAACAGTCTTGACGGTTACAAACAAGATTCGGTTGTGTATGAAATTGAGAACCTGAGAAAACATTTAAATGCTGATAAAATTTGGATTTTCGGCCATTCAGACCAGAGTGCCATTGCTTTGGAATTTGCACTAAAGTATCCTAAAAATGTGGAAGGCTTGATTTTGACCGGAACAAGTTATGTTAGCACACAAGAAGAAAGTATCCGGCGCAGAAGAACTTCCGAAGCAAAAAGAGTTAAAGAATCGAAGTGGTTCGCCCAGGTTATTAAAGACTGGGATTATATGAACGAACATAAAACAAAAACAGACCCAACCGGAAAAGACATTTCCGAAGCGCCCGTAAAGTGGTGGTGTTACGATGAAAAAAGCTTTCAAAAAGTAATACCGGTTGTCAGACAGATTGCAGCGGCCGGACGAAGAAAACCCATAAATGGAAAATTCCCTGCTGAAACTGAAAATGACCGCTTACAGTATTTGAACTTTCAGGAAAAGTTTCCTTCAATCAAAGTAAAAACGCTTATTGTTAACGGAATTTACGATACAAACAATCCGCCGGAATTTGCAGAGCGATTACAGAAAGCGTTACCCAAATCCGCATTGCTTTTGATCGACAAAGCCGGACATTTCCCCTGGATTGAAAATCCGGAAGAAACGTTTAAGGGAATTGAAAAATGGCTGAACAAAAATCTTTAAAATAAAACACTGATTAACATTTCGGTATATTTGTGGGTTGTACGCGATTATTAAAAAACTATGTCTGAAAAATATCATTCTAAAGTTGAAGAAAACGTAGCCAAGTATGGGTTTCATATTACTTATGTATTAGAAGATGAAGCGGGTCCCTCTTTTTGTTACTCAACTGGTCTTTACAAGAATTATAATATTCCTGAAATTTTTATTTCTGGTTTGCCTCAAAACTTATCATTCACTATGGTTGGTGACTATGCAAAGAAATTCAAGAATATTATTGTCCCGATTAATAAAAAGTTAGATTCGTTCTCAGAGGACTTTAATTTTCCAATCTATTTTATTGAAATTGACAACAAAAATCTGAGTGAACATGTTTACGCAACTGATAGGTTTTATGACGGTGACGATTACAAATATTTACAACTAATCTATCCAGATACAAAGGGTAATTTCCCAAACGAAAGCGGGTATTTATATAATCAAGAAATATTTGGGGAATTGATATAACCGCGCACAACAGCGGTTTTATAAAATGATTAGCGCCAGTCCATAATAGAACCAACTGGAATCAATCAAACTTTTCGCTAAATTTGAAAATCAGCAATAAAAATAAGTCGATTTATAAAGCCGGCGTGACATTATTGGCAATTTTATGAAGAACATTATCTATATAGTACTTTTGGCTACATTAGGATGCAAAAATCAGACTAATCAATCTGAGGAAACTATTCCTGAAGCCAATACAGAAGAAACCTCTTCAGCTTCAAAAAAATACTACACAACCAAAGACACCTTATTGATTGTTTCGGAAAATGGTGACACTTTAAAATATGGCAAAGACGAGTTTAATGCTATAGTTGACAATCATCCGGAATTATACAGTGAATATACTCAGGAACCTAACCAATTGTATTATTGCAATGCAAATAGTGGTGACTTTGGAAGTGAAGTTGGTCAAGACTCGTACTATGGTTTGTATGCCTATTTCCTTAAACAAAAGAATGGAATTGACAACAACAGCGCCGTGAGGAAAAAGCTAATCGGCATCTATCAAAATATAAATTCTCTTTTTCAACGATTTCAATACGGTGGAACATACTTTGGACATCAGCATTCAAGAATTTTAGGTTATGCCGAATATTCCGTTTATCTCTATTCACAAAGCAGAAACCACATTGAAAAAACGTATGATATAACAAAACAAAAAGAGCTTTATATAAAATCACTCCGACAACTTATAGCCGACGAAAGCAAAATTGACTATAATACATTAGGAAAAGAGAAAACAGAACGAAACAAAGAGTTGAACAAAACTGTTGATGAACTCAATGAACTAATCACAGACAATTTTTATTTACGAAGAGCACAGGAATTTCATTACAGACATTACGAATACTATTAATCCTGAAAAACACTATAAATACCATCCCGTCACATTGAAAAAAGGAATTCAGCATACTTTAATTTACTACGGAATCTGTTCCCTAATTTATGGAGCATTGACGGTATTTCTGGAAGAACCAAGACATGCTCCAGGACTGAATCATTTATTTTTGCTTCTTGTGTTTATCCTCAGCTTCGGAATGACCTTCTATCACCTGATAAGCATGTTAGCCCGTAAGGATGGTGAATATAATAGAGGCGCACTTATAATTCATCTTAGCTTTGCAATTAGCTTGTTTACATTGTATTGGGTCCTGTATTACGCTCAATTTGAATAACTTTTCTTCTTACCAAATTCCTGTTTCGCAAAGCATATTTTTCGTAAATTGCATCAAATGCACAAAGCCTCATTATAACATGCTTAACTGCTAAAACCTCACTATGAAATATCTCGCAATAGCCTTATTGTTTTTTGGATCACTTACCTCCTATTCCCAAAAGAAAGAATTCAGAAAATATAATTTTAAGGAACTGTTGACGGAGTGCAATATTACCTATAAAACACCACGCGGATTCAATGAAACACCTGTCATTAGTGACAACGGGCATTTATACCAATATGCCATAAAAGATTCGACTACGGGTTTTGAAGCCCGGTTTTATGTGAAGCCTTATAAGATTTTCTATCAGAATGATCCTTCCTATGATAAAGACCCTTTAACCTATAATTTCTTTGTTTCCGCCTTATTAAACACATCAGGGTTTGTGCTGCCAAATTATCCCGATGTCAAAAAGTTCGGCCCGGAGATCATGAAAGACGATTTCAATGCCGATTACGGTTTATGGTCCTATTTCGAGCCGAAATCTAAATTTGGGGAAGGCTATAAAAACTGTGAAGTGTTTGCCATACGAAAAGATACTGTAGGCGAAGTTTATATCTTCATGCTTTACAATATTCAGAACCGTGAAACCAAAATAATTAGAGATGATATTTTATCATCCATCGATTTTAAATAGAAAAGTCCGTTAACCCTATGCATCAAGCATCCTTAACCGATAACCAAAATGATACATCAGGAAATAGTAAAAAAAGTTGAGTGGAAAGACCTGAAAAACCTGTCTTTCAGGGAAATGTTAATTGAAAACAATCTAACAATCCCCTGGTTTCTGATCTCAATGACCCTCGCCTATTTCGGCTATTATATTCTTGCTTTACCCTTTTCGGCATTTTTCTTTTTGACCGGACTTAGGCAGGTTCACAACGGTTTTCATAATTCCCTTGGGACAAATAAGTTTTTAACCTGGTTATCCCTGTACATAAACAGTATTTTAATGATGGTGTCGATTCACGCCGTTAAATTCAACCACATAAGACATCATAAATATTGCTTGTCTGATGAAGATTACGAAGGCAAATCAGCTGGAATGACCTGGTACGGCGCAATTTTATACGGACCGATGCACATGTTCCTGATCCACAAGGTCACTTTTCAGCTTGGAAATAAAAACTACAAACGGAATGTCATGCTGGAACTCATTTCCATTGCGATTGTTGTAACTCTTGCTTTTTACTTCAGAATTGATTTCCTGATTTATCACATTATTGTGATGATCTTCGGGGAATTTTTAATGGCTTTCTTTGCTGTTTGGACCGTACATCACCACACTGAGGACAGTCCTGAATATGCAAGAACACAAAGAAGCGGCTGGAAAAACAAAATTACATTCAGCATGTTTTACCATCTGGAGCATCATTTATTTCCGGCGGTTCCGACAATCAAACTTCCGGAACTTGCCAAACGGATTGACCAGGCATTACCGGATATTGAAAAGAAACAAACCTTTTAACACGTTTTACATTGACAACTTTCATCTAATGAAACGAAATTTAAAAATCTTCACGACACTTTGGTTTATAATCGCTTTAACTGTGCTGCTTTTGAACGATTTGGTACTAAAAGGAATCTTTGGAAACTTCATCACGGGTAAACTGTCTGATTTTGCCGGGCTTTTCATTTTTTCTTTGTTTTGGACTGCACTGTTTCCGACACATAAAAACAAAATATTTACACTGACAGGGTTATTGTTTATTTTTTGGAAATCGCCATTTAGTCAGGAATTAATAAACCTGTGGAATAGTCTTGGCCTTCTGAATGTAAACCGAACCGTTGACTATTTCGACCTAATTGCACTGACGGTTTTACCTGTTGCTTATTGGTTTGAAAACCAGAAAGACAACCTGAAAACGATACAGTTACATCCGATAATTCCCATTGTGGCTGCTTCATTCGCTTTTATGGCAACAAGCAGGGCAAAAGTAGAACCGGAAGAACACTATTTTGAATATTATCATGTCCGGGAAACGCAACAGGCAATTGTCAAAAAACTGGAAAGCACAGGAGAAGCGGAATGTATTGATTCTGAAAATAAAAATTTGCCTCCGTACAAATTTTGCAGGCTTTTTTCTGATAATGATTCCATCGAATTTTTCGACATCGATATACATGAAACCAAGAACGGACAAACCGCTATAGAACTCATTTCGATACAATATGATGAAGACATCTTTAATCAGGATGATGGACTGGATGAAGAAAATAAAGAATTATTAAAGAAGATTTTTGAAAGAGACGTTATTAATAAGTTGATTAAAAATACCGATAAATAAAAGAAATGGCTTTTACAATACTCAGATAGACCGATTTATTAAGCAACCTAATTCAAAATATGACACAACAGATAAATAAAGTGCGTGACTTTGAAGTAATGAAATACGTAACAAGAGCTTTACTTAGTTTTTCAATTGGGTTTGTCTTTCTTAGCTGTCTGATCACTTTACTATCCGGAGCAATAGAGGCTCACGGCTTTAATTATTTTTCTGTAATGAGTACAATATTTATATTACTGTTTTCCATCCCAACCATAACAGGAATTGCGGTATATCTGAAGCTGAAAAAAGAAAACGTACTGAAGCATCTCAAAAGAGAAATTATACTCATCGCTGCAACAATTTCAAGTCTATCAATCCTAAGTTTACTAACAACGTATTTCGATTAAAAGCGAAACAAACGATAAGTTCAACAATGAGAAAATTACTCCTTCTTTTATTCTTATCCTTACTTGCCTGTGATAAAAAAACCGAATACCACAAAGGATTAGAGCTGGTTTGGGAGAACAAAAAAATAAACTGGAGCACCAATTCACTGGTAGAAAAGGATAATTTTATATATGGCCATTCCATGGATGACAGCATTTTTAAGCTGAATATCGCCAATGGAAAAGTCGCGTGGAAAAGATATTCTGCCGGAAACTACACCAAATTGCAACCCTTGGTGTTTAATAACAAAATTTATTTTGGAGGAAGCGAAACTTTAAAGGCTTTTGATTTGCAGGGTAATTTAATCTGGGAAGACGTTACCGATACCAAAACCAACAACCTGATTGTATTCGATTCGGTGGTATTCAATTCCAGAAGTGGCGTCGGATTGTTTGCAAACGACCTTGAAACCGGCAAACTTATCTGGAAAATTCAGCCAGCCGAACAATTGCTTTCAACAACAAAGCCTAATATTAAAGACAACCTGCTAATAATTTCAAATTTAGATGATTCCAAAAACGGTAATGACATTTCCTGCATCGATATCAACCATAATAAACTTAAATGGGAAATCCTGAACAGTAATTATTTGTACAGTGAAGCATTGCTCGAGGACAATTATGTTTACATTAATTCCGATTCATCTTATGCAAAAGGATTTACGCATAAAATTGAGCTTTCAACAGGGAAACAACTCTGGAAAACTGCTACAAATCCTGAGATATTTTTTAAGCCGTTACTTTATAAAAACAGACTTTTCATCAATTCCTATAACAATGGGATTACCTGCATAGATACTACTACGGGTAAAGCAGTCTGGTCTTTAAAAAACAAATCTTATGTAGCTGATACAGAATTCCTTCTTTATAAAAACATTATCTTTTTCGGAACTCAAAACAGACAACTGATCGGGATTTCTACCGATGGAAAAATCATTTTTAAAACTGACTTTGAATATGGGATCGGTAATCCGTTTGTATACAAAGACAAGGTTTATATTAACGACGGAAACGGGAGATTGTTTCGGATAAATGAATTACGTTAACTTCGTTTTTAAAGTAAAAGTTGTTTAATTTGTTCTTAAAACATAAATCAATCAAAGGAATGAAAAATCTATTTATTGCGTTATTTTCAATATTGTTTACAAATGTTGCGTCTAGTCAGCAGAGTATTACCTCAGGCACCTATTACGATGGTTTAAATCTGGCTTACGATCCTGATTCCAAATTAATTACCGGCTTCTTTGAAAGTTATGTAGGTGAGGAAGATGCAAACGGAAACCCGAGATTCTCGTGCCTCTTCTATATTGAAGGAACCCTTGATAAGGATGTGGCGCTGATCCATACGTATTATACTGACGATATGGATTCAGATATGGTTGACGGTTATTTAAAAGTGACCGGTAACAAAACAGTTGAGATTAAATTAGGTGAAGATCATGGTGGCTGCTGGAATGTTCAGCATTTTAAGACTAGTCCGGTAAAATTCGAGCTTGAAAAAAGCAATAACTGGATTCAGGTACGCTACATAAATTCTGAGAAATCTTATTTCCATAAAGAAAAATCAAGCGACCAAAAACTTAAATCCTATCTGGTTAAAGGCGATGTGGTCTATATTGAAAAATTCGATGGCGAATGGGCTTACTGCTATTATTATGGAAAGAAAACCACACAAGGCTGGATGAAAATTACAGACTTAAACAAGTTTTATTAAATTTACTTGCCTGTCTGATAATGGTAGAACAGTTCCACAAATAATTTTTAAAACCATTATTCTCTAAATAGGTAATTTCTCACCATTTTCTATATATTTGTCATAATCATCAATCTTTCATAGAAGGTTAAACACTTTTATGAAATTAAATCAATCAAAATGACAATCAAAAAACAACTTCTTTTTGAGGCATTCCTGTTATTCCTCATTGTTTGCAATCCTTTACACTTAGCCGTTGCACAAAATCTTGACACGAAAATCGACAGTCTTATTAAAACTGAATTTAAAGACGAAAACGGTCCGGGTGGTGTCTTTCTGGTTGCAAAAAAAGGAAAACCTATTTACCAAAAAGCTTTTGGAAAAGCCAATCTGGAACTGAATACTGCTTTAACTACAGACAATGTTTTCCAGTTAGGGTCCATAACAAAACAATTTACGGCCGTAGCCATACTAATGCTGGAAGAACAAAAGAAATTAGACGTCATGCATCCGATTTCGAAATACATTCCGGATTATCCTTCTGGAGATCAGATAACTATTCATCATTTGTTGACACACACTTCCGGCATCAAAGATTTTACAAAAATGAAATCGTTGCGGGATATTGCCCAAAAAGAAATGACTCCTAAAATGATGGTCGATTTCTTCAAAAACGAACCGGTGGATTTCAAGCCCGGGGAAAAATTCGACTATAACAATTCCGGCTATGTAGTTCTTGGTCATATCATTGAAATCGTTTCCGGGGAAACCTATGAAAATTTTATAGAGAAAAACCTTTTTGAAAAAGCGGGCATGAAGCAATCGTATTATGCAAGCGATCGGGAAATCATCAATAAAAGAGCGTACGGTTACCAGAAAAAAGAAAGCGGGTATGTGAATAAGACGGCTATCAGTTTCAGTGTTCCTTTCTCATCCGGTGCTTTAATGTCAACCGCTACAGATATGCTGAAATGGCAAACGGCTTTAAATCAGAATGTATTGGTAAACGGTCAAACCATAAAAAAAGCCTTCACTAAATATAAATTAAATTCCGGCGAAGAATTCACCTATGGCTACGGTTGGCATCTAAAAGATATGAACGGAAAACCGTCAAGAGAACATGGCGGCAGTATATTCGGCTTTAAAACAATGGGTGTTTATATTCCCGGTGAAGATGTTTACGTTATCGGATTGAGCAATTGTGACTGCAATTCCCCTACGCAATTGGTAAAAGATATTGCCACCTTAACTTTGAAATCCTTAAAAAAAGATAATTAAAAACAGTTCTGCTACAGAAAAACCAGCTTTTTGGCATTTGTTAACACATACGTTATAAAGCCGTTAAAACACCATTTCAGCAACCTCATTTACAGAAAGTTAAGTAATTTTGTACCGACAACCTGAGTACTAACTTTTAAACTATATCGGTATGAACACGACAATCGAATTTCAGAAATTACCGGAGCAAAAAAAGATAATTGTAACACACAGTTATCCGACTACTCCGGAAACGGTATGGGATGCTTTCACCAAAACCGAAATGCTTGAACAATGGTGGGCACCGGAACCTTACAAAGCAATTGTTTTAACCAATACGTTTGAAAACGGAAAGTACATGCATTATTACATGCTTTCCCCGGAAGGTGAAAAACATTATTGTATCGCCGAATACAGCAAGATTGAGCCGTTAAAATCGTATCAGGTTCTGGATGCTTTTTGTGATGAAAACCGTGTAATCAACAATGACTTTCCGAGAATGACATGGCAAAACACCTTTTCCTATGAAAATGGGATTACGACAGTTACCAACACTTTGTCTTTCGAAAAAACTGAAGACCTGAACAAAATTCTGGAAATGGGTTTTGAAGAAGGCTACCGAATTGCTTTAAATCAGCTGTTTGATTTGCTGCATTTGGTTAGCGTTTAATCTTCCTGTATAAATCCAGATCGTCAATTTGCTGTTTGTATTCGGATGGAAGTAATATACTTTTTACCAGTGTATCCATCTTTATCTTTCTGCTCATTTTATACATCGGAACTATTGGAGTAAGCAATGAAAAATCATTAAAATCCATTAATTCTTTCACCCTTTTGGGCACAACTAATTTCTGTCCTTCCACCAATACTTTGTAGCGTGAAGGTCCAAGATGTTTTTTGTATTGTCTGAACAGATCTGTGGTATAATGGCCTTTCTCCAGATTATCCTGCAAATGGGTATCCCGAACCGGAAGCCAATCCTTATAAGTTTCGGGCAATTCCTTTAAACCCATTCGAACCCCTACTCTGTAAAACACATTGTATACTTCCTCTTTCTCTTGATCGTTTAATTTCTTTTCCAGCAACTCATAAGCCGATATCGAATAATAGATAAGCATAAACAAAACGTCACGATAAGCCCAATCCGGAATGGATGTCCCGCGGCTTTGTTCTACAGCGGAATGAATATGGCGCATCATGTCTATTGCTTTATGGGCATCTTCTTTTGGTGCAAACACTATCTTCCTCGCATAGCCAACCGTTGAAAACAGCCGTCCCAACGGATCTGAAGGCAATTTGCCCGTAAAGTATAACCAATCCACGGCTTTGTTAAGCGCAAATTCAGCGGAAGCGCCTGCAAAAATGAAAAGCACTGTATCGCTCTTTCCCCATATCTTTCTGACAATCGAATTCTCATTTACAAAGTAATCCATAACGTAAAAATTGTTTTGGCTAAATTACAAATAAATTTCATTTAAAAAGTACTTTGCATTTCAAAGTTTTATATATTTGTCGAAGAAATAACATTTATCAATCTTAAAAACAAACAATTATGAAAAACAAAAGACTGATAGTAATCATAACAACAATATTGGTTTTATTATCGATACCGCTTATAGCCATGCAATTTACCAATGAAGTAGACTGGAAACCATTCGACTTTATTATAGCTGGTATTTTACTTTTTGCAACAGGCTTAACGTGTGAATTTGTAATGCGAAAAATTACAAATAAAAGGAATCGAATAGTTTTAATAGCATTATTACTTTTGGCTCTTTTCTTGATTTGGGCAGAATTGGCAGTAGGAATATTCGGAACACCAATAGCCGGATCTTAATAACTTTACAACTGATTCATTAATAGCTATTATTACTTGCGGAACTGATAAAAAACATTTGAACATTATGCTGACTTTTAACAGAACTTATTTCCTGCTTGCAACGCTTATTTTCAACACTGAAGTAATGATAGCTTTATTTGTAAAAGATACTTTTATCAGGCCCTATTTTGGCGATGTACTTGTAGTAATCCTGATCTATTGTTTTGTAAAATCATTTCTGAAAATACCTGTACTGCCTGCTGTCGTTAGCGTTTTGCTTTTCTCCTACCTGATTGAAATGCTTCAGTATTTTAACATTGTAGAAGTACTGAATCTGGGACATTCAAAAGTAGCCCGGATCGTTATAGGAAGTTCATTCGAATGGCTTGATCTGGTCGCCTATACAGCTGGTGCCTGCTTAACTTTACTGGTAGAGAAGGTTAAGATTTCCCAAAAAATCATAAAAAAAACTTAAGCTTTCTTTTTTGCATGAGTTATTTTATAAGTTTGCGTGTATGTAAGAATAATAGCAAAAAACACAATACCTTATAAAATAATAAATGAAGCTTAAAACTATTTTCACTTTACTGCTTATTGCGGTTCAAACTTATGTTTTCGCTCAAAACATTACAGCTAGAGTGACTGATTCACAAACCGGTGAACCTCTCCCAAATGCAACAGTCAAAATCAACGGTACCACCGAACTGATCGCGAACAACGATGGTTATTTCAATTTTAATGAAAAGCAATCAGGGGAATCCGGCAGCATAACTGTTTCATTTTTAGGGTATACCAGCAAGCAACTTTCAATTGCTGATTTAAAAAACCAAAACTTAACAATTAAACTTACTCCGGGTGTTTACGAACTCGAAAACATGACCATAAGCAACAGCAAACCTGATCCGTATAAAATTATTGCTGAAGTAAAAAAACATCTTAAAGAGAACTACAAAACCGATCAGAACACTTCGCAAAGGAAGTTGTTTTTTAGGGAATCCTCCGCCTTTAAAGCTTCTAAAATGAATATTGAAATCGATAAATCAACCGGTTTCAGTAAAAAACAATTAAAAGAAGCCAATACTGATTTAGAAAAATTCACAACTAAGATCATTAATAATCCATCACAACAATTTAATGATATTCTTTGCAACTATTATAACGGCAAAACGGTAAAAGACAATAAAACTAATCTCCTTTCAAAACTTGAAGTAATTAAAGCAACAAGCATCCGGGGAAATGAAAGTACTGCTTCTGTGGATGATATGCAGGATGTGGGAACTTCAATTATTCTGAAACATCTTGATACCACAAAATTTTATCGCATAAAAAGTGGACTTTTCGGCTCCCGCGACACAGTCTCTTTAAATAAAAACTACAACAAAAAGAAGAACAAAAAAAAGGATAACAGTAAACTCGCAAACAGCAGGAGCAGCATTCAGTCATTTTTACTTGAGCAGCGATTGAGCAGTGAAAAGTTTGAATTCATCAATTCACCGGAGTTGTATTCCTATCAACTTGAGAAACGACTTTATGACGATACCGAAAATGAAGTTGTTTACATTATCAAATTTTCACCTAAGAAAAGAAGTGCCATATATACAGGAACACTCTATGTATCAGAGACCGACTATGCAGTGCTGAAATGCAACTATACTTTGGCAGAAGATAAAAAAGTCAACAGCTTCAACCTACGACTATTGTTAGGCGTTAAGGCATCTGAAAACGTAAGCTCAGGAACCCTCATTTTCAAAAAAGATCCTGAAAAGAAACATTACAACCTCCACTACGCATTTGAAGAAACCGGAATGTATTTTTATGTAAACAGACCTTTAAAATTCATTGAACTTACAAATGAAGATAAAGACATCGTTGCCTTGGATATAAAAGTGGAAGGCAATTCTATAAAAAAATCAGAATTACTGAACATCGCACAAAACGATATATCGGACGAAACTTTTAATACATATAAAGAAGTTGACTTCGAGTACATTCAACTCAAACGATACGATCCTTCCGTCTGGCAAAATCACATTTCCATTGAACCCTTGGAAGCCATGAAAGAGTACCGCGCTATGGATTGATAGTTATCAAACAAAAAAGCCGAATCATAATGATTCGGCTTTTTTGTGTTATATGCTTTTTACACTCTTCCTTTTAAAGCATTAAATACCCAGGCAATGGCAAAGAAACCGATTCCCACAGCTCCAAACCCCCATCCTGCTACATCATCATAACGGTAAACTGCTAAGCCTACGATTAAAATTCCCATGATAATCATGATCAGTGTTGCCCATCCTAATACGGTATTCTTATTCATCATTTTGATTTCGGTTTTAAATTCAGGTGTGCAAATATCAGCATTTTAATTCTTTTGGAAAAATCACCTTTGTTAAGATTGAGAATTTCCGGAAGCACCCAAGCCTAATTTACCGCCAAGATATCCCATTGGAATATAAGCTGCTACCACATCCAATATGATAAACCAAATGGGAGCCGGTAATAAAAAGCAGTTCGTTATACCTCCTAAAAGGAAAAATATTCCGATACCCATTGCGATTCTCATTTTACTTGTAGCTGCGAGTCTGGCGGCTGCGAAAGCCCCTACCAATGTTCCCAGAGCATGAGCCAGGAAAGGAAAAATAAACTGTTCGGATCCGAAAAGATGCATGGATTCTTTCATCTTCTCATAAGTCGATACATCTGCGCCTTCCGGCAAAGGAATAACTGTATGCCCTAATGAAATAAGCGCTCCGTTAACGACCGAGCCTACAACAAATCCGGTTACAACAGCTAAAATGTTTTTTACGATTGGATTCATAGTTTTTGTTTTTGGTTGGTTGGTATGCAATATAGGATTTTCCAACGGTTGTCACAAACGCTATTTTGCTCTCTTTCAACCTACAATCCTTTCCAGATAAATTCTTTACTCCAATTATTAAAATTAGTAACTTCTTTCTCGTGGGATTTCAACCATTGTTGGATTTCATTGTTTTCAGTTCCTGAGTAAGCTATGTAAGCAAATGTTTCCAGGAAATTCTTGTTTTTCATTTCAATAAAATAAGGTGCATAATACTCCCAGTAAAAACCACTGTTCTCCTTCTGGCTTTCTGCCAATGAGGAAAAAAAGGTGGATGATTTTCGGATGAATCGTTCCACTTCGGTTTCATCTTTGTATTTGTCGTCAAAATCCAGTGCCGCATCCATAGATAATATCATATCCGTGGTTTTAAAACTGTTTGGTTTCTGTTTTTTATCAATCCCTTTCAGAATGTCAGGATCTAAATTGAGTGTAATACTGTTCTCATCCGTTTTCTTCACATTGGCAGACATTATTCTGACAATTGATTTCATATTTTCTTTACCACGTGTGCTTTTCGGCTCCAGAACCATAAATCGGTAATACGCCAGCAATGCTCTTACCCTTGTTTCGCTTTGATCCGACAATCGTGCCAGCGCATTATGCGAACCCGGATGATTTGGATTCAGGGAAATCGATTTTTCAAAACATTTGACAGACTCCTCTATTTTATTGGTTTTAGCCAATGTTATCCCTTTGTTATAATACAGTTGGTAGTAGTTAGGGAATTCCTTCATACCTTTTTCGTATATCTTAACGGATTTGTCCGGCATCCCGAGGGCGTCGTATGAATTGCCACAACTAACGTAAATATTCTTCAGATCGTTTTTTCCGGGATAGAGCTTAATGGCTTTTTCTGCCAATTCTATTGATTCCTTAAATTGGCTCATGGCATTCAGTGTCATCACTTTTTCTGCCATTGCAAATAAATTATTCACATCCGCGGATAGCGCTTTATCGTAAAGCGCAATTGCGCCTTTAAAATCGCCTTTATCGTGCAGAACAATGCCTTCTTCTACAAGGTTATGGGCCTCGTCTACATTTTGTGCGTTTACTGAAATTCCCAATAAAAACAACAGCAGTACAGAAATCCTATTTACCATTACTTATTTTTTTAAGGTTATTGAATACTAATTAAAAATCTTAACCAACATCTCTTTCAGAAGATCGTCTTCTTTTAAATTGTTGGCACCAACTCCTTTGCTTTTAACATCAATATCACGCAATGAACCTACGATAGCGCTTACTTTCTTCATTGGAAAATTTCTGGCCGCCGCTTCATAATCTTTAACGAAAAAAGGATTCACCTTTAAAGTTTTTGCAACATTCGCCTGGCTTTTATCTTTTAAACCGTGGTACTGCAATAATTGAGAAAAGAAACTGAATACAAGTCCGATAGTGAGTACAATTGGATTGTCTTTCGGGTTTTTGGCAAAATGATCGGCGATTTGGTACGCTTTAAGCTGATTCCTTTCCCCAATCGCTTTGCGCAATTCAAACGGATTGAAATCTTTACTGAAACCGATATTTTCTTCGATTATGGCCGGTGTAATAGTGTCGCCGGGCTTCAGAATTATGGCCAGTTTGTCTATTTCATTGGCGATTCGGCTTAAATCAGTACCCAAAAAATCTACAAACATTGCGGAAGCTTTAGGTTCAATATTCAGTTTCTTGCCTTGTAAAACCCTCGTAAGCCATGTGCCTACCTGATTTTCATACATTTTTTTGCTTTCAAAGACCAAACCGTTTTTCTCTAACACTTTGGTGACTTTCTTGCGTTTGTCAAGCGTTTTGTATTTGTAGCAAATAACCAAAACCGTGGATGGCTGTGGGTTCTCGGCATACGATTCAAGTTTATCAATTGTTCTCGACAATTCCTGGGCTTCTTTGACAATTACTACCTGCCTGTCGGCCATCATAGGAAATCGTTTGGCATTCCCAATCACTTCTTCGATGGAAACGTCACGTCCGTATAAAACCGTTTGGTTAAAATCCCTTTCATGTTCCTGAAGGATGTTATCTTCTATGTAATCCGCCAGTTTATCAATATAATAAGGCTCTTCCCCCATTAAAAAATAAATAGGTTTAATGTTACCGGCTTGTATATCCTTTATGATTCTTAGTACTTCGTCCAAAATTGGTTATTTGGTTATTTGGTTATTTGATGATAGCTTTGCTAAATGCAAAAACTGAATTTCCCTGCTTATTCCTTTCGGTTCAAAAATAGCGAAAATAAAGTCTTGATTTTTGACGAAATCCGTAAAAAGTTTGTGGTGCTTACTCCGGAAGAATGGGTACGTCAGCATGTGGTTCAGTTTCTTCTACTTGATAAAAAATATCCTAAATCATATATCAACGTTGAAAAATCCATTAAAATTAACGGTTTAATTAAACGATATGATGTTGTTGTTTTTCAACCAAATGGCTCTATATATTTATTAGTAGAATGCAAAGCCCCGGAAGTTAAGATTTCGCAAAATACCTTCGATCAGATTGCCCGCTACAACATGACTTTAGAAGCCAAATTTTTAATGGTGACCAACGGGCTAAATCATTATTTTTGCCAAATGGATTTCGAAAAGGAACAATATCAGTTTCTAAGAGAACTTCCGGATTTCATAACCAAATAAACAAATTACCGAATAACCAAATCATTACATTGAACAAGATAGCAGTTGTCATATTAAACTGGAACGGTGTAAAATTGCTTGAACAATTCTTACCATCTGTCCTGAAGCATTCAGAAGGTGCTACGATTTATGTGGCTGATAATGCTTCGACCGATACCTCTGTGGCTTATGTTACAGAGCACTTCCCTACTGTCAGGATTATTGAAAACAAGGGGAATTTTGGTTATGCCAAAGGTTATAACGAAGCGTTACGATTTGTTGAGGAAGATATTTATGCTTTGGTAAATTCCGATATTGAAGTGACGGAAAACTGGTTACAGCCAATCCTTTCCTTATTTGAAAAAGAACCGGAAACTGCCATTATTCAGCCTAAAATTCTCGATTTTAAAAACAAAGACTATTTCGAATATGCCGGTGCCGGCGGTGGTTTTATCGACAAATTCGGGTTTCCGTTCTGTCGCGGACGTATTTTCGAAACCATTGAAAAAGACAACGGACAATACAACGACATCACGCCTATTTTCTGGGCTTCCGGAGCCTGTTTCTTTATCCGTAAAGAAGCTTACCGGGAATTGGAAGGTTTCGACGCCGATTTCTTTGCACATCAGGAAGAAATTGATTTATGCTGGCGAGCTTTCAACAAAGGATATATTGCGAAATATTGCGGAACCTCAACGGTATATCACGTAGGTGGCGCTACACTGGACGCCGGAAATCCTAAAAAAACGTACCTGAATTTCCGTAATTCCCTTTGGATGCTGTTAAAAAATCTGCCTAAAGGGCAATTATTTCCGGTACTTTTTATCCGTTTGGTTTTAGACGGAATTGCCGGTTTACGTTTTTTAACACAGGGAAGACCAAAACATTTATGGGCGGTTTTGACCTCTCATTTTTCGTTTTACTATCACATTTTCAAGTTTTTAGGCAAACGAAACCATCATCAGGGCAAAAATTACTTCAGACTAAATTCCATTGTTTATCGTTACTTTGTAAAAAGCGGTAAGATTTTTGATGTTAATTTTTAACATTAGTTTATCGTTTAAAACTATTTAACCCTTACAGAACTTAGTAACTTTGTATCTTATTTATCAAAATCATTACTCATGAGACGATTATTTATTATCCTTTCAGCCGTAGCAATTACATTAACTTCTTGCGGAAGCAAAAAGAAAATTGCCGAATTAGAAGCCAAAAACAAAGAAATTCAGGATTTGCTTAACACCTGTACTGTTAAACTGAACTCTTGCTTAACAGAGAAAGAGGCTTTGAGCAGCCAGAACGAATATCTTAAAAAGAACAATTCCGACTTAATTAACAGCTCTAAAGAACTTACCGTTTTAACAACAAAAGGCGCTCAAAACCTTGAAAAATCATTAGAGAGTTTAAAAGAAAAAGACTTAAAAATCTCTCGCCTTCAGGATGCTTTAACCAAAAAAGACAGTGTTACCTTAGCTTTGGTGACCAGTTTAAAACGCGAAGTAGGTATTGACGATCCGGACATCAACATCAATGTGGAAAAAGGTGTTGTAATGATTTCTATTGCAGACAATCTTTTATTCAAATCCGGAAGTTATGAAGTAAGTGACCGCGCTAAAGGTGTTTTAAGCAAAGTTGCTAAAGTAATCAACAGCAAACCTGACTTTGAATGCATGGTGGAAGGTCATACCGATAATGTGCCGATTAAAAATGCAGTATTGTTAGACAACTGGGATTTATCCGTAAAACGTGCTACTTCTATTGTACGTGTTTTACAGAAAGACTTAGGCGTAAACCCTAAACAGTTGATTCCGGCGGGAAGAAGTTACTATATTCCTTTAGCCGATAACGATTCTCCGGCCAACAGAGCTAAAAACAGAAGAACGCGAATCATCATCATGCCGAAAATAGATCAGTTCTATGATATGATTGAGAAAGAGATGAAGGGCTTGAGTAAATAATCAGTTTGCAGTCGCAGTTTTTCAGAAAGAATATACTAATAAAAAAGCGCCTTGATAATTCAAGGCGCTTTTTTATTATACCATTTACTGCGACTGTGACTGAAAACTATAGAATATCCAAACTTCCTTTTCCTTCACGGACAACAACAGGTTCTCCTTCGGATAAATCAATTATCGTGGATGCATGATTGTCTCCATATCCGCCATCGATAACCAAGTCTACAAGATTCTGCCATTTCTCGAAAATTAATTCGGGATCGGTGGTATACTCAATTACCTCATCTTCATCGTGAATGGATGTGGAAACAATCGGGTTGCCTAACTGACGTACTATTTCCAATGCAATATTGTTATCCGGCACACGAATACCAACAGTCGTTTTCTTTTTGAATTCTTTCGGAAGATTATTGTTCCCCGGCAAGATGAACGTATAAGGCCCCGGTAAAGCTCTTTTAAGAATTTTAAAGGTAGAAGTATCAATCTGCTTCACATAATCGGAAAGGTTGCTTAAATCGTGGCAAACGAAGGAAAAATTGGCTTTCTCCAACTTCACTCCTTTTATCTTAGCAATTCGCTCCAGCGCTTTCGTATTGGTAATATCGCAGCCCAGACCATAAACCGTATCTGTCGGATAAATGATTAAACCACCATCACGAAGTACTTTTATCACTTTAGCGATTTCCTTTTCGTTTGGGTTTTCGGGATATATTTTAATGAATTGTGCCATATTCTAAAGTTACAAACTATTTTCTTAAATATTTATCTTCAATGTTCGATAAATATCGTTTACCGTCTTTACTGAAAGCCCAAACGTTGGATACTTCTCTCAGTTTAGGTAAAACTTCATCTTTTCTGATTTTTATCTTTTGACGAACAACTCTCCTAAGTTTTCTGTTTGCAAATCTTTTCTCTTCCTTTTCTGTTTTTGCAAAAGTATATCCGAATATTTTTGTTTTTCTGAATGACCTGCTCATCATTACCCTATAACATCCAACTTAGCAAAACGTAGCAAAAGTTTCTTAATACCTCCTACATCAAACTTAATTTCCGCTTTCTTATCGGCTCCTGCTCCTTCCAGATTAAGGATTTGTCCTTTTCCAAAACGTTCGTGCATCACAATATTGCCAACAGTTAAATTCGAATCAAACAAATTCGTTTTACTGTTTGGAGAAGAACCTGAAACCGGCTTTAATCTTCTGATGTCTAAATTAGGCTTCGGCTCATTATCCGTAATATATTTTGGAGGTGTTCCGGCAACCGGTTTAGACAAACGCAATTTCGATTTATCCACATCACCAAAAATATCGGCATTGATCATTGGTTTGTAGCGGTAATTGGTTTCTACCGGTGTAAGATATTCCAGATACTGCGGATCGATTTCTTCTATAAAACGGGAAGGTTCGCTGTCAACCAGTTTCCCCCAACGGTAACGCGATTGCGCATAGGTTAAATACGCCTGATGTTCCGCACGGGTAAGCGCTACGTAAAACAAACGGCGTTCTTCTTCCAGCTCGCTTCGGGTATTCATACTCATGGCACTTGGGAATAAATCTTCTTCCATACCAACGATGAAAACCGTCGGGAATTCCAAACCTTTAGCCAGGTGAATGGTCATTAATGCTACGCGGTCGTCGTCTCCGGTATCGTTATCCAAATCGGTGGCTAAGGCTACGTCTTCAAGGAATTCTGCTAAAGCTCCTCTTGCGCCGTCGACTTCTTTTTGTCCTTCGGTGAAATCTTTGATACCGTTCAGTAATTCTTCAATATTTTCCAAACGGGCGATTCCTTCCGGCGTACCGTCTTTCTTCAGCTCCTGAATTAAACCGGTTTTCTTGGTAACGTGATCGGTTAAAAAGAAAGCGTCCTGATTCTCATTGATAATCTGGAAACTCTTGATCATCGTAACGAAATCCTGCAACTTGTTTTTGGTACCGGCATTCAGTTTTAAATCGATTTTCTCAATATGTTCCATCACTTCAAAAATGGAACGCTTGTAATGATTCGCCGCTACCGTTAATTTTTCAATGGTCGAATTACCAATCCCTCTTGCCGGATAATTGATAACACGTACCAAGGCTTCTTCATCTTTCGGATTGATAACCAATCGCAGGTAACACAAAACGTCTTTAATCTCCTTACGCTGATAGAACGACAAACCACCGTAAATCCTGTACGGAATGTCGCGCTTACGCAAAGCATCTTCTATGGCACGGGATTGGGCATTGGTTCTGTATAAAACCGCGAATTGACCGTTGTGCATCTGCTGTTGCATCTTTTCTTCAAAAATGGTTGATGCAATGAAACGGCCTTCTTCCCCATCGGTCAGGCTTCGGTGTATTTTGATCTTTGGTCCGAAATCGTTTGCGGTCCAAACTACTTTTTCAAGCTTTACTTTATTTTTATCGATAATAGTATTTGCTGCTTCTACAATGTTTTTGGTCGAACGGTAATTCTGCTCCAGTCGATAGGTCTGTACGCCTTCGTAATCCTTCTGAAAATTCAGGATGTTATTGATGTTCGCCCCTCGGAAAGCATAAATACTCTGCGCATCATCCCCTACCACACAAATGTTCTGAAAACGATCCGACAAGGCACGGACAATCAGGTATTGCGAATGGTTCGTATCCTGATACTCATCTACCAATATGTATCGGAAACGGTCCTGGTATTTCGCTAAAACATCCGGAAAACGATTTAACAGTTCATTGGTCTTCAATAACAAATCATCGAAATCCATCGCGCCGGATTTGAAACAACGCTCTACATAATTCTGATAAATTTCCCCCATACGTGGCTTTTTGCTCATCGCATCGGCTTCAATAAGTTCCGGATTGTTTAAATAGGCTCTTACGGTAATCAGACTGTTTTTATACGATGATATCCTTCCGAAAACCTGCTTCGGTTTGTAGATATCCTTATCCAACTGCATTTCCTTGATAATCTGGCCAATCAAACGCACGGAATCCTGAGAATCATAAATGGTAAAATTGCTCGGGTATCCCAATTTATCGGCTTCAATACGCAGAATCTTCGCAAATACCGAGTGGAAGGTTCCCATCCAAAGGTTCTTGGCTTCGGCGCCTACGATATCGGTAATACGCTTTTTCATTTCACGGGCCGCTTTGTTGGTAAACGTTAGTGAAAGGATGTTGAACGCATCGACACCTAAATGAATTAAATTGGCAATACGAACGGTAAGTACACGCGTTTTTCCGGAACCGGCACCCGCAATTACTATCATGGGGCCGTCTTTCTGTAAAACCGGCGCGCGCTGTGCCTCGTTAAGCTGGTTAATTATCTGCTGCATTTGATCTTTTGTCGCCACTCCTGAAATATCTGATTAACTTATGTTACTGAATTCGAATGGACAAAAATAACCATAAAAAAAAGACATTCAAGTTTTGAATGCCTTTATGTATAGAATTGTTGATAATTATGATTTCGTTCTCAGTTTTTCGATAACCTGCTGTTCTTCTGCGGTTGGTGTAAGTCCGGAATCGAATTCCCAATAATTGGTTTTTATATTGTTTTCCCGCTTGACCAACAAGCCTTTTCGCATAACCTGTTTCTTATCGTAAGTAAACGTTTCATCCGAAGCATTTGTCACGATTAAAGCGTTTTTAGCTTCCATATCGTAATTGATTTTTCGCTTGTTCCAGAATTTGAAATGTGCATCAACCAAAGTGCTGGAAAGGAAATATTTGCCATTCTCAAACCTGAAATTGGCTTTAAAAGTATTCTTTTTGATCAATACTCTTGCAATCAGCAAATTCACTTCTTTTGAATACTGTAAGTGAGAATCGGCTATTTTATAATCGATGGCAAGAATTACTTTTTTGTTGATGTCGTAGGCCACTTTAATTTCATAAAGCAATTCCGCTACTTCTTTTTTAGGAGTGATATGGATGACATACATGTTTTCGTTTGACGGATTGCTCTTGATTTCAAAATCATAGTTTTCCGTACTGCTTTTATTGCAGAATTTTTTCAATACACCGAATTCGTATGTTTTTTCAATTATATCATCCAGTCTGAAACCAATAAGCATTTCAGAGGTATTATCTTCTTCATTCAGTCCGTAAGAACGGTTTTGAAGCGCAATGGCATCAACATCGATATTCTTCGGTTTACCCTTTATGTGCAAATCAACCAAACCATCAGTAAAACGGGTATATTTTCCATGATTCTTTACAAACTCACGGCAATAGGTATTCAAATGAATCGGATTGGACAAATGCAATCTTGAGTTTTCGACCAAAGCAGCCAATACTTCATAAATAGGAGTTTTGGAAATGATCATTTCCTCCATCGTTACATCATTCACTTCCATATAAACGGTATTCACTCCCGGCTTTAATTCGCCTGAAGAAATAACCATTGCTTTATAGGTTAAATGGGTAATCAGGATTTCTGAAGGAGAAGCAATCGTCAGTTTAAAAAGTCCTTCTTCATTACTAACGGCTCCCTGATTGGAATTCTTCACACTAACGGAAGCACCGAAAATAGCTTCTTTAGTAGCGGCATTTTTAAGGATTACTTCAATATTTTTCTCCTGGGCTTGTAGATTGCTTACACACAAGAACATCGTAAGCAAAAAGAAACAGTATTTCATTTATGTTTATTTTCGCACAAATAAATACTTTTTACAGCTTATCGGCAAGACTTTCAATAATTTTCTTTTCTTCATCGGTAGGTGTCAGTCCGGAATCAAACTCCCAGTAGTTGGTTAAAACAGTATTCTCTTTGTTGAAAAGCGATTTGTCTTTATAAACATCTGTTTTATCGTAAGGCACCGGTTTGTTGCTGTAATTGGTTACCACAAGACTGTTTTTAACCTCTATGCGTTCATCCGCTCTTTTCTTGTTGCTGATGATAAAACCGATTTCCTCTTTTGAATTGGACAGATAATAATTTTCACCGTCAAATTTATAAGTGGCACTGAAAACCGAGGTAAACACTTTTCCTTTGATCACAACAAAATCGGTTACGCCTTTAAAATCATAGCGTTCCGTTAATACAGACGAATTGATTTCAATGATTACATTTTTCTTATAATCATATAACACAAAATAATCCGGTAGGTATTCATCAATTCCTGCAACCGGGCGGATGTTCATCATGTAATAATCTTCATTACCGGGAAAAGTTTTGATTTCGTATTCGTATTTTTTCTTGGAATACGCCTCCATTACTTTCTCCAGATACTTGAATTCGTAATAGTTATGAATCAGATCGTTTAAATTATACCCCAAAATATCTTTATAAACGATATCTTCTGTTAAACCATAGAAACGGTTCTGCTCTACAAGGATATCAGCTTTAATGTTTTTATGGGAACCCTGAACATAGAAATTAAGCAATCCGTCGTTGAAAGAAGTATACTTATTGTTGCTTTTGAAAAATTCCCTAACATAAATTTTCAGATTGATGGGAACGGAAAGTTTCTGCGAGGAATTTTCCACCAGCTTTTTAAGGATTTCCTGCGGATGGTTTTTGGTGATGATAATTTCTTCCAATGTTTTTGTACTACTTTCCAGATAAATGATATTCTCTTTCAGCTTTAAAGCACTGGAATTCACCGTCAAGGTTTTATAAGAAGTGTGGGAAATCTGTATTTTGGAAGGTTTATCAAGTGAAATCCTGAAAATACCTTCTTCGTTACTTACCAAACCCTGGTTGGTATTCAACACTGTAATGGTAGCTCCCTCAACAGGCAGATTGGTCTGGTAATCTTTTAACAGTACTGTTATCTCTGTATTTTGCGAAAAAACGCTTAAAGAAAACAACAGTAAAAAAGTAAGTAATAGTTTATTCATACACCTTACAGGTTAATTGAAAAATATGTAAAGCCTATTGAACTTATGATTAAAAATACTAATAATATTTTACATTTGCATAAACTTGATCAAAAATGGACTATACAAAGCTTATTGATATTGCCGCCTACACGCTGCCTTCTTTGGTAACCGGAGCGGTTGCTTATTATTTTTTTAATGGTTTTATAAAGAACGAAAAAAGCCGAAGACGCTACCTGCTGCACAAAGAAGCACAGAAAAACTCGTTACCGCTTCGCTTACATGCCTACGAGCGTATGGCTTTGTTTTTAGAGCGAATCAACCTCGGGAAATTGTTGGTTCGTATTTCGCCGATTTCCTCTGAAGCTAAAGATTACGAAAGTCTTTTGATTCATACGATCGAACAGGAATTTGAACACAACTTAACCCAACAGGTTTATGTAAGTGATGAATGTTGGGGTGTTATCTTAACCGCAAAAAACACCATCATCCAAACCATACGTAAAAATGCCATCACAGCTGAAAATGCAGACAAACTGCGCGAACAGATTCTAACCGAAATGGTGGAAAAACAATCGCCAACTGTTTTAGCACTTTCTTATCTAAAGAACGAAATAACCGAAATCATTGGATAAATTTAAAGCCCTGAAATTTCAGGGCTTTTTTTATTGCTAATTATCTCTGATTACGTGAGCTACACCATTTATAGTGTGAACTACACCTGCCCCATCATTATAAGTACCGTTGAATGTCATATCGATGTATTGGCCAACTGCACCAAAAGCACTTAAATTAAAAGAAACAGTGTTTGTTACACCATTTGTTATAACACCAACATGCTGTCCTTCAATTGAAAACTCATTTGTGGTGTAAATCCCAGGTGTATTGGTACTTCCCCAAATATAAATGGCTCCATTCTGACTTGATCCGTTGACGCTCATCCCTCCTGGTAGCCCGTTTGCTCCTATACTACCATTCAGATTTTCTAAAATCAGTACGGTATTTCCATTATCAACCTGATACGAAATGAATTCCGTTACCGCGGTACAAGCCGTCAGATTACCAATATTCGTTACAGGTGCCGTGAACGTATAATTTATGGAACCGGTCGTTTGAAGGTTATCATAATCGACTCCTTTTAAGGTAAAACCTGTATCATTATTGCAATAAACTGTATTAAAAGTAAAGGCTCCATTGCTTACCGGACAAAAAGCGGATGAATTACCGGTTCTGCTCATCATTACATAACCGTTTGTCACATTGGAATTATCACATTTCTTTAATACCCCAACCACCTGAGTATTAAATACGGTAGTGGAATTATTTAGAACAATTGTCGGTAAGACAGTATTGGAACTAAACGGCCCAATGTTTGCACTGTATACACTACATTGCCCAAATGCTTCAAAAATATTCAGGGTTAACACTTCATTTGAAGGTACTAATCCGGAGACATGTCCGTTATTATCTGTAAAACCAGCGGTACTGATAGAACCAAAACTGGCAGTTCTCACAATTTGAACAGCAACATTTGAAACAGGATTACCATTAGGATCCGTAACATTTACGGTTAAATTAACCACAGGAAACTGAGCATCACAATTCCACCAAGAAAAATGCGAAACAGCTCCTACATAGAGATTCCCGACTTTTTGAGCACTTCCTTCTTCTTTCCAGTAACCGTTTACCTCATCAAAATGCCATAACGGAATAGTACTTGGAGCGGTTGCCAACTGAGCATTATCAATAGGCATTCTGATTTGCGCCACGTGTCCGTTGGCAAGCTGTAATTTCTGACCTCCTGTTCCTTTCAGTTCGACATTCATCATACCGTAAGTTTCCAGAAGTCTTTCATTACCATTTTGGTCTTCGGCATATAACATTCCTGGCATTAAACTGCTCAGATTATCATCGAAAGCTTCCAAATGGTACATCGATACCTGAACCGAACCGGAATACGCTACGCCGTTTTCATCCTGAAAAGCACCGTCGAAATTTACTTTCGTACCGTTTGGCAATACTACTTCACTAGCCTCTCCTGATTGAACGGTCTGAACCGGCGCATTGGAAATCATCATAATTTTTACGTTGTTCTTCCCGGAAGTCGGAACCATGGCTCTTGAACCATCAATAAATCCGGATTTTTTTGCCGTGATATAAGCAAATTTCTCGTAGACAACGGCACTGTATATAATAAAAACACCGTTAACATCGGTTTGTACTGTCGATGTTCCGATTTTTACCGTAGCGCCCTGAATCGGCTGATTGCTTTCATCCACAACCTGACCGATAAAATCGCGGGAAACCTGATTACCAAAGTTTTGTGAAAATTCAGAAGGGTTATCGACTGAAACATCATCGTTCTGATTACAGCTTATTACAATAAGGCTAAGTAACAGCAGTGCAAATTGCCAAAAGTTCTTTTTCATAAATGAAGATATCTGTTATAATTAAAGATGGTAAAAATCCCTTTTAGTTGCGTTAAAACCTCAAAATTCTTACAACAATCCCTGCAATTGTAATTTCTCGTTATCGGGCAATTTCGGAAGCAATTCCTGAAAATATTTCTTAAAGACTTCCTGCTTGGCAAGTTCGCGGATTTTATCCCTTGCAAATTTTGTAAACTGCCATTTATGATGCACTAATGCGTTTACCAGATTCGGCAACACATTCTGATCCATTTTATTCAAAAACAGAAGATTTACAATCGCATACTGACGGGTGCCTGCTTCATACCTGGAAGTCGAATACCCCAAAAGCTCATCGTAAAAATTAACTTTTTTATCCTTTTCATAATCCTTGGTAGCTAAAGCCAAAGTCAGCCAGGTTATCCTTAAGTTTCGGTCATTAAGTCCTATCCAACTATTTGTTTTATTGAGTAAATCGATCCGCTCATCCGGAAATTGCACCCATAAACTTTTAAGCACAATTTCTTTAGTAACATAGGAATTGTCGCTTAACATCGATTTGAATTCTTCTTTAAAATCTACTGGGATTTGTTTTAATGTTGCTGCCAAAGCCTGTCTGACTTTGAGGTTACCCGTTTGCATGGCCAGACGAAGCAAGTCTTTCTTTTCTTCAAAGGGAACTTCCTGCAATTGTAAAACCACTTCTTCTTTCAACGGTTCAAAAGCATCCGATTTTAAGATGGCCTCCAGCTGGGTTTTCTTTTCGGATAATGGTTTTTCATATTGCTCTGTTAAGGAAAGATAATCCGATATGAACTTATTTTTTTTCAGAATACCAATCGCTTCCTGAATTTCAAAACCTGGTTTTTCCAGCCACGTTTTCTTAAAAGCTTCAGTATCGAATTTTGAAACTTTCTTAATTTCATTAAGAAAATCGTCGGTCTTTACATTTTTAAATCCGTATTGGTTCAGATAGCTTTTAACCGCTTTTCTGAAATTATCTTCACCAATGTTTTCCCTCAGGTAATGCAACGCCCAGGCGCCTTTTTCATAAAAAGTCAAAGAGCTCGCCTTTCCGTTCATAAGCGGGATGGTATCTGTTTTGGAAGCTTGTTGTAAAGCAGTGGCCGTTTGGTACAATTCATAATTAAAATGATCTTCCCCGAAGAGTTTTTTCTCAGCCAATAAAGCATAATAGGTAGCAAAACCTTCCTGCAGCCAGTGATGTTTACCGGATTCTTCCGTAATTAAATCCCCGAACCATTGATGTGCCAGTTCATGGGCATTAATCCTGATATAGTTTCGGTCGTTATAACCAATCTCATCTACCACATAGTCCTGAGCAAAAAGTGTCGAAGATGTGTTCTCCATTCCTAAATACAAAAAATCCATCACCGGTGTCTGACGATACACTTCCCAGGGATATTTTACCCCGATTTCCGTTTCTAAGAAATCAAATATCTCTTTGGAATATTTATAAGTAGCTCCAAATTTGTCTTTGTCTTCTTCCCTCAGATAAAATTCCAACGGAGTACCTGTAGATGAAGTTTCCTTTTGATGGACAAATTTCCCGATGGCAAGCATCACCAAGTAGGAGCTCATTGGTTTTTGCATCTTATATTCCCAAGTTTTCAGATTTCCTTTTGAATTGCTGCTTGTTCCCTTCAAAACACCATTTGACAGTACGGTATAATCGTTTCTGTATTCAACTGAAATATCAAAAACCACTTTCTCATTCATATCGTCGAAACTCGGCAACCAATGCGATGTATACTTCCCTTGTCCTTGTGTCCAGATTTGTCCTGCGCCTGTGGAAGGCTCACCAACAAAATACATAGTTTGCCTTGGTTTTGCAGCGTACCTAAACTCCAGCTTATTTTTCCCTTTCTTAAAACCTTTATACAGATTAAGCGACTTTCCGGAGTTTTTAAAAACAACCGATTTCCCGTTAATCTTTACTTCCGAGAATTCCATTTTTATGGCGTCGATCCTAATGGTATCAATTTTTGATTTCACGACAAAGTCATACGTTACTTTCCCACGGATTGACTTTTCAGCTGCATTTGGATCAAGTTGAGCCTGCATCGTTGTAAAATCAACTTTCTTGGTTTGCTGGGCAAAAACGAATGTAGAGAGTAGAAGGAAAAAATATTTCATGTTTTACAAATCAGTACTTCAAAAATACAAACTAATACACACAAAAAACTTATATGACTTATATGTTTTAAATAGTTTGTAAGTTTACACTCAAATTAATTTTCGTGAAAACAAAAGCCATTTTCAACTGGAGCAGCGGTAAAGATTCGGCTCTGGCATTATATAAAACACTACAAAACCCTGATATTGAAATTGTTTCGCTTTTAACGAGTGTAAACAAACAATACAACCGTATTTCCATGCATGGTGTCCGTGCAGAATTACTGGAACAACAAGCCGAAAGCATTGGCTTACCGCTTCATAAAATGGAAATTCCCGAAATGCCTACCATGGAAGTTTACGAAGACGTGATGCGACAAACCCTGAAACAATACACAGATAAAGGCGTTACACACTCCATTTTCGGTGATATTTTCCTGGAGGATTTACGCAAATACCGTGAAGACAAATTAGCCGAAATGCAACTCAAAGGTATCTTTCCACTTTGGAAAACAGACACTAAAGATTTAATCAGAGAGTTTTTAGATTTGGGCTTTAAAACCATTGTAACCTGTGTTAACGAGCGCAATCTGGATAAAAGTTTTGTCGGAAGAATCATCGACGAACAATTCATTAATGATTTACCCGATACGGTAGATGTTTGCGGGGAAAATGGTGAATTCCATACCTTCACCTTTGATGGCCCGATTTTCTCCAAACCCATCGATTTCGAAATTGGTGAAATCGTGTACCGCAAATACGAAAAACCTAAAACGGATTCCTCAAATACTGCCTGCGATACCAACGATTCCGATGCTTTTAATTACGGATTCTGGTACTGTGATTTGATTCCGAAATAGAAATCATTTCAAAATTATATTTTATATTAGCCTTACGATTTACAAGCCAAAATGAACAACCTGCTCGACACTCCAATAGAATACCTAAAAGGCGTTGGCCCTCAACGCGGGGATTTGTTGCGCAAGGAGCTCAACATTCATCGTTATGGCGATTTAATCAGCCTTTATCCCAACCGATACATCGACCGGACACGGTACTACAAAATCAACGAACTGCAGAACAGCAATTCAGAAGTTCAGATTGTCGGCAAAATCATCCACATCAAAACCGTTGAACAAAAAAAAGGGAAACGTTTGGTGGCGACATTTGTTGACGATACAGGTCAGATGGAACTCGTTTGGTTTCAAGGGCATAAATGGATTCGGGAAAGCCTGAAAGTAAATGTGGGTTATGTGATTTTCGGAAAAACCACTTCATTTAACGGCGTTTTCAACATGGCGCATCCGGAAATGGAACTGCTGGAAGAACACAAAGCCAGCTTACGAAGCGCCATGCAACCGGTATATCCAAGTACGGAAAAACTAACGAACAAAGGCATTTCCAACAAAGTGATCGGAAAAATGATGCAGCAATTGTTCATGGAAACGCAATCGTTGTTTACCGAAACGTTGCCGGGATATTTACTGGAAGAAGCAAAATTGATTCCGAAAAATGCGGCACTGTTCAACATTCATTTTCCGAAGAGTCAGGAGCTCTTGGCAAAAGCACAATTTCGATTGAAGTTTGAAGAGTTATTCTTCATTCAACTGCAACTGATTACCAAAAACCTGATTCGCAAGCATAAAATAAAAGGCCATCCGTTTGATAAGGTTGGCGAGTATTTTTCGACTTTCTACAACAATCATTTACCGTTCGATTTAACCAATGCCCAGAAAAAGGTGTTGAAAGAAATCCGAAACGATTTAGGCAGCAACGCTCAAATGAACCGTTTGCTTCAGGGCGATGTGGGTTCCGGAAAAACCATCGTCGGCTTAATGAGCATGCTTTTGGCTTTGGATAACGGTTTTCAGGCTTGTTTAATGGCACCGACAGAAATCCTCGCCACGCAACATTTCAACGGAATTACCGAACTGGCTAAAGACTTAAATATCAACATAAAACTATTAACAGGCTCAACTAAAACTGCAGATAGAAAAATCATTCATGAAGAGCTTGAAAACGGTAGTTTGCATATCATCATCGGAACGCATGCTTTGTTAGAAGATAAGGTGCAATTCAAGAATTTAGGATTGGCCATTATTGACGAACAACATCGTTTTGGTGTAGAACAGCGAAGCAAATTGTGGAAGAAAAATGAAGTGCCGCCTCATGTTTTGGTGATGACCGCCACCCCTATTCCGCGTACACTTGCTATGAGTTTATATGGTGATTTAGATATTTCCGTAATCGATGAATTGCCGCCCGGAAGAAAACCTATCACAACGGTACATCGTTACGACAACAACCGATTGAAAGTGTGGAAATTCATTCGTGAAGAAATTGCCAAAGGTAGACAGATTTACATCGTATATCCGTTAATTCAGGAATCTGAAAAAATGGATTACAAAGATTTAATGGACGGATATAACGGTATTACAAGAGATTTCCCTTTGCCACAATACTCCGTTTCTATATTACACGGCCAAATGAAACCTGTGGAAAAAGATGCCGAGATGCAACGCTTTTCCGAAGGAAAAACCAATATCATGGTTGCCACAACCGTTATCGAAGTTGGGGTTAACGTCCCGAATGCGAGCGTAATGATTATTGAAAGCGCAGAACGTTTCGGTTTATCTCAATTGCATCAGTTGCGCGGTCGTGTCGGTCGTGGTGCAGAACAGAGTTACTGTATTCTAATGACAGGTCATAAACTCAGCAACGATACAAAAACCAGAATCGAAACCATGTGTGCCACTAATGACGGTTTCGAAATAGCCGAAGTCGATTTAAAACTACGCGGCCCCGGTGACATTATGGGTACTCAGCAAAGCGGCGTTTTAAATTTACAGATTGCCGATTTGGTGAAAGACCGCGAGATATTACAATATGCCAGACATCAGGCCATTAAGCTTTTAAAAGACGATGCCCCAATGGAAAAACCGGAGCATCAAACCCTGAGAAGAGTATTTATAGAACTCAGCAAGAAGAAGAACATCTGGAATTATATAAGCTAGCAGTAAGCAAAATTAAAAAACGCATCGAGCAAACACTTTCAACTCATAACTTATAACTTAAAACTCATAATTCATAACTCACAAAATGGTACAATACAACACCAAAGACTGGATAACTTTCATTTTTCGTTTTCACAAATCGGATACGTTTCGACAATTATTACCGATTATGTTTTTCATTGGTCTTTATTCCGGATTGGTCGGTTTTTTGGAAGTCGAAGTTTTTGATTTACCTGAAAACAGCTACGTCCGAAATCTTGGTACGATGCACGGTATGTTGGGTTTTGTAATTTCCTTATTACTAGTTTTCAGAACAAACACAGCTTATGACCGCTGGTGGGAAGGCCGAAAAATGTGGGGAAGCTTAGTAAACAACAGTCGAAATTTCGCCTTAAAACTGGCTGCCATTTTAAAAGATGAAAACGACAGGGCATTCTTCCGCAAAACCATCCCTAGTTATGCTTCTATCTTAAACAAACATCTTAAAAATGAGGAAACCGGCCTTATGCTTTTCGACGGCCTGGATTTAAAAATCGATCATGAAAAACACCGTCCGAACCAGGTGGCAAAAATGCTGTTTCAAAAACTGAACGATTTATATACCGAAGGAAAAATAACCGGCGATCAACTTATTATTTTAAATGCAGAGATCCAGTCGTTTACCGATATTTGCGGTGCTTGTGAACGAATCAAAAACACGCCTATTCCTTACTCGTACAGTGCATTCCTTAAAAAATTCATTTTCTTCTATGTGATGACATTACCGTTTGGGTATGCATTTTCATTAGGGTATTATGTCGTTCCGGTTGTAGTATTCATCTTTTATGTTTTAGCCAGTTTGGAATTGATTGCAGAAGAGATTGAAGATCCTTTCGGAAATGACGAAAACGATTTACCAACCAAGAAAATATCTGAGAATATTAAAAAACATGTGACGGAAATTCTTTAATTTTAAAGAAAAAAGACACATCATGTTACGAAAATCCTCAATCATACTGGTTACTTTGCTGGCATCATTGTTCATGATCAATTGCAAAGAAAAAGCTACTGAAGAAGTTGCTGAAAAACAGGATTACTTTCAGAAAACAGACGATTCTATTCAGACCGGTGGGATAATAGTAATTCCGATTGAAACGCCTAAAGGCAAATTCAACGTATGGACAAAACGAATCGGTAACAACCCTAAAACCAAAGTTTTATTACTTAACGGAGGGCCCGGTTGCACGCACGAATATTTCGAATGCTTTGAAAGTTTTCTACCGGCAGAAGGCATCGAATTCATTTATTACGATCAGTTAGGCTGTGGAAATTCCGACAATCCTAATGATGTTGCCATGTGGGATTTGCCGCGCTATGTGGAAGAAGTGGAACAGGTTCGCAAAGCTCTTGGCTTAAACAAAGACAACTTCTATCTGCTTGGGCATTCCTGGGGCGGTATTTTAGCCATGGAATATGCATTGAAATACCAAAACAATATGAAAGGGCTAATCATTTCCAACATGATGTCAGATGCGCCCGCTTATGGCAAATATGCCAATGACGTTTTAGCTAAACAAATGGATCCATCAGCGCTTAAACAAATCCGTGATATTGAAGAAAAGAAAGATTTTTCGAATCCGAAATACATGGAATTATTGCTGCCGAATTTCTACAACAAACACATTTGCAGAATCCCGCTTAACAACTGGCCGGAGCCCATGAATCGTTCTTTTGCAAAAATGAACCAATCGCTTTACGTAACCATGCAAGGTCCAAGTGAATTCGGGATTTCAGGGAAATTAGAAAAATGGACTTGTTGGGACAGACTGAAAACAATCCCAATCCCAACCTTAGTCGTTGGTGCAAAATACGATACGATGGATCCCAACCACATGGAATCCATGTCTAAAGAACTTCCGAAAGGCAGTTATCTCTATTGCCCGAACGGCAGCCACATGAGTATGTACGACGACCAGAAAAACTATTTCGACGGTTTACTCGCTTTCTTTAAAAAAACACACTAAAATACCGACTATAATCCAAAAGCAATCAAACCAAAAATGATTGCTTTTTTTAGCAAAAAACTGAACCAGAAAACCGCAAAAAGACACTGAAAGTCCATGACATTTATTATCTTTGCAGACTTATAAAAAGATATAGAAATGCGCATATCCTACAATTGGTTAAAACAATTCATAAAATTAGACTGGAATTCGGAAGATACTTCTGCTTTACTTACAGATTTAGGCCTGGAAGTGGAAGGTGTTGATAAGTACGAAAGCTTAAAAGGTGGCCTTGAAGGCGTTGTGGTTGGTCATGTACTAACCTGCGTGCAACATTCCAATGCCGATAAGTTACGCGTAACCACTGTGGATATCGGTGCTGAAGCTCCGGTTCAGATTGTTTGTGGTGCTCCGAATGTTGCCGTTGGACAGAAAGTTCCCGTAGCGACTATCGGAACGAAATTGTATGACAAAGAAGGTAACGCATTCGAAATCAAAAAAGGAAAAATCCGCGGGGAAGAAAGCCACGGAATGATTTGTGCCGAAGACGAATTAGGCTTGGGTGAAGGTCATGACGGCATCATGGTTTTAGACGAAAAACTGGTTCCGGGAACACCGGCTTCCAAAGTTTTCAATATCGAAACAGATGAGGCTTTCGAAATCGGATTAACGCCAAACCGTGCCGATGCGATGAGCCATTGGGGCGTAGCGCGCGATTTACGTGCCGGATTGATTCAGAAAGGCATTAACCATTCGGAATTGATGACGCCGTCCGTTAGTAAATTCAAAGTTGAAAAACGAACGCTGAAAATTGACATAAAAGTCGAAGATATCAAATTAGCACCAAGATATTGTGGGGTTACCATTTCAGGGATTACCGTAAAACCATCTCCAAGCTGGTTGCAAAACCGTCTGAAAGCCATCGGATTAACTCCGAAAAACAATATTGTAGACGTTACCAATTACGTTTTACACGAATTAGGACAACCATTACACGCGTTTGATGCAGCAAAAATAAAAGGCAATAAAGTAATCGTAAAAACATTACCGGCCGGAACTAAATTCATTACGCTTGACGAAGTGGAAAGAACACTTCACGAAGAAGATTTAATGATCTGTGACGAAAACGGGCCAATGTGTATTGCAGGTGTTTTCGGTGGAAAAAATTCCGGAGTTACTGAAAACACTACGGCTATTTTCCTTGAAAGTGCTTATTTCAATCCGGTTTCCGTACGTAAAACCGCTAAGCGCCATACGTTGAGCACAGATGCATCTTTCCGTTTTGAAAGAGGTATCGATCCTACTATTACCGAATATGCTTTAAAACGTGCAGCTTTATTGATTCAGGAAGTGGCCGGTGGAGAAATCACTTCAGATCCTGTTGATTTATATCCTAAAAAGGTTGAGGATTTTTCCGTTTTACTTAATTTCAACAATGTAAACCGAATCATTGGTCAGGAAATCCCGAAAGAAACGATCAAGAAGATTTTGGTGTCTTTAGACATTAAAGTGAACAGTGTTTCCGATGCAGGTTTAGGATTGACTATTCCGGCGTACCGTGTGGACGTACAAAGAGAAATCGACGTAATTGAAGAAATTTTACGTATTTACGGCTATAACAACATCAATTTCACTACAAAGCTTAATGCTTCTATCTCGAATTCGTCAAGAACGGAAGATTATAAAGTTCAGAATGTGATTGCAAATCAATTGGTTTCACAAGGCTTTAATGAAATGATGGCCAATTCCTTAACGTCTCCGGAGTACGTTAAGTTATCGGAGAAATTAAAAGAAGACTTCAACGTAGTAATGCTGAATCCTTTGAGCAATGATTTATCGGCTATGCGCCAATCCTTGTTGTTCAGCGGATTGGAAGCTGTTTCGTATAACATCAACCGTAAGAACTCGGATTTGAAATTGTTTGAATTCGGAAAGAGCTACCACAAAATGCCGTCCGGTTATGACGAGATCAAGCACTTAACGCTTTTTGTTTCCGGTAACCGATTGATGGAAAACTGGACAACAGCACAGAAACCTTCGGATTTCTTTTTATTCAAAGGCCATATAAATGCGATCTTATCACGTTTAGGATTAGATAAAACCACTACCCAACCTTTGGAAAATGACGTTTTTGCTGAAGGTATCGGCTATTCGATTGGAAAAGAAACCATAGTGGAATTCGGAACGGTTAAAAAATCCATCCTGAAACATTTCGACATCAAACAGGAAGTTTTGTTTGCCGATTTCAACTGGAGTGCGATTTTAAAACTGATTTCCACTAAAATAAAATTTACAGATATTCCAAAATATCCGGAAGTAAGACGTGATTTGGCTTTATTGGTTGATTCCGCCGTTCAGTTCGAGCAAATATTCTCTATCGCTAAACAATCGGAGAAATCGTTATTGAAAGATGTTAACCTGTTCGATGTGTATGAAGGCAATAATTTACCGGAAGGCAAAAAATCATATGCGGTAAGTTTCACGATTCAGGACAGTTCAAAAACCTTAACGGATGCTCAGATTGACAAAATCATGAGCAAACTGCAACAGAGTTTTGAAAAGGAAATCGGGGCAACATTACGATAATCTTCCTTTATCAAAATAAATTAGAATCCTGTAAGACAATGTTTTACAGGATTTTTTATTGCTAAAATTAACAACAATAGCTTGATTATACGCTCATAAATAACTAACTTAGAGACTGTTACCAAAACCATCATGAAATGTTACTCAAAGGAACAAATATTCATGACAAACTGATTTTGAAAAGAAAACAATCGGGGGAAATGGCAGATCAGCTTGCATCTGTTAAGGAAATTTTGGCCAAAGACGAAATGCTACGCCAAGCCATCCGCAAACAGTTAAAATCCAAAACGCCTGTTTCTGAGAATGATTTCGTGTTCGACCTCATGGAGACCGGGAATATTTTCCACATCAATCAAATAAAAGAAATCTGTATTGATTACCGTCTTCGCTTTCTGGACAGCCATTTGTATAAAGTTCCGTTTCCCGAAGAAGTGGTCACCAAAATCAAATACCTTGAAAGAGAACATAACACGCAATTAAGCGGATTTAAACTGATGGCACCTTCCAAAGTGTTTCAGTTAAAAAAATACAACGACCCGATTTTGTTCGCGCCTATCGGAAATGACTATTACTATCTGATTCATAAATGGGGTGACGATTTACAGCCTTTACGAAAATGGCTGGTACTGCCTTTCAGAAATTTAGGCACGTTACTGGTTTCCATTTTTCTTCTGAGTTTGATTTGCAGTTTTGCTCTACCGGAAAACTTTTACGGCAAAGCAGAAACTTCCTCCATGCGATTGATTTCCTTTTTGTTCATCTTCAAATATTGGTGTGCCATTGCTATCTACTATTTTGTTTCAAAAGGAAAAAACTTCAACACAGCCATTTGGAACAGTACTTTTGGCGGATAAAAAAAGCCACGCAGAAGCGCAGCTTTATCATCAATCAAATAATCACCAATTACGATTTTGGCAAAACCACGGTATCCACAACGTGAATGACTCCGTTAGACTGGTTTACATCGGCAATGGTAACTTTGGAACTGTTTCCGTTTTCGTCTGTGATGTATAAATCTTTACCTTTCATCCAGGCTGTTAATGTGCCGCCGCTTACGGTTTTCAATACTGCTTTTCCGTTTCCGGCTTTAATCGCCTTATCTATGTCTTTAGCATTCATTCTTCCGGCCACAACATGATAGGTTAAGATTGCTTGCAACATTTTCAGGTTTTCAGGTTTCAATAAGGTTTCAACTGTACCTTTCGGAAGTTTTGCAAAAGCATCGTTGGTTGGAGCAAAAACGGTGAATGGCCCGGCCGATTGCAAGGTTTCCACCAATCCCGCTGCTTTAACCGCTGCAACCAAAGTGGTGTGATCTTTAGAATTTACGGCATTATCCACAATATTTTTGGAAGGATACATTGCTGCTCCGCCAACCATTACTGTTTTCTCTTTTTGGGCAAAAGTCGAAGTTCCTACGAACATCGAAAAAGCAAGCAAAGCAACCGATAAAATTTTTGAAGTTTTCATAAATGATAGTTTTTATGTGTTTATAGTTTCATTTACGAGAGAACTTTGTTCTTGGTTTTAAAAAAATAAAAAAAATCCCGATTACAATTTTTGCAATCGGGATCAAAACTATTAGGATAAGCAGTTATTGCTTTATAAATTTCGCATTCGAAGTCCCTTTATCCGAATTAATCTTAATGAAATAATTCCCCGCAGCCAATCCTGAAACATCAACCGTTTTTATATCCTGAGCATTCGGAACCACCAAAACCAATTGCCCTAACTGATTATAAATACTAATGGAAGAAACCTCAATCGTTTGCTTTGTTTGAATATTCAAAATATTGTTTACCGGATTTGGGTATAGTACAAACAAAAACTCATTAAAATCCTGAATATTTAAACCACAATTTTCAGTAATATTACAATTCGTATACCCATATTGATTAACAAGATTTTGCACTGTTGTCAATTGACTTGCATCAGCACAAACACTTTGTAATGTTGGATTATTCGGAAATAACATAAACCCTTCATTACTACCGTTTTTAATATTTAAAGTAACAAGTTGATTATTACTACAATCAAAAGATTGAAAATTCTCTAATCCGCTTAAGTCTAAAACCTGCAAATTATTATAAGCACATGCTAAATACTGCATATTTGTTAAATCAATCGTACTAAGTGATGAAATTTGATTATTGTCACAATTTAAAACATTCAGCATTGGTGCAAAACTCAAATCAAGGCTTGTCAATAAATTATTATTACACCACAACCTATCCAAATTAATTAATCCGTTAAGATTTAGCATCGTAAGATGATTATATGCGCATCTCAAATCTCTCAAATTAACAAGACTGCTCAAATCAACTGAATTAATAGCATTAGAATCACAATTCAGACCACGCAGGTTAGTAAAATATGAAATACCTTGTAAAGAATTGATAGAAGAATTATTAATATTTAAACTAAATACAAGAAGAGCTTCATTAATTTCAATTTCGCTGTTATTGTTTGCATCTATTTTAATCAACAAACCATACATATCCCTTGCAATTTGATTTGCTGGACTGGCTTGTAATAGTTTAGCTTTAAAATTCGCATCCGGAAAAGTAATAATTTGTGCCTTAACAGTAACTGAGGCAAATAAAACCAGTAGTAAAAAGTACAGTTTCTTCATTTGGGAAAATTTTGTGGCGCAAAGATAAATAAAACACTACGAATTCAGATTTGATTTAAATTTTCTTACGAAGAAATAACAGTTCAAAAACAAAAAATCCCAACCGGAAACGGTTGGGATTTTGATAAAGTATTTTCAAAACTTAAAGCTTAATAAACTTCGCATTGGATGTCCCTTTATCCGAATTAATCTTAATGAAATAATTTCCGGAAGCCAAACCTGAAACATCAACAGTTGCTATATTTTCTGCATTCGGAATCACCAAAACCAATTGCCCTAACTGATTATAAATACTAATGGAAGAAACCTCAATCATTTGCTTTGTTTCAACCGTCAAAACATTGTTCACCGGATTCGGATACAAACTAAAATACTGTCCGAACTCAAAATCATGAGTACTCAAAGCTTGAATAGTTGTAGTTGCCGTATTGGTAACAATCGGGAAGTTATAATCGAAATAAATGCTTGCCGAATTACTGAAGGTATTGCCTGCTACCAAAGTCGGTATCGTTTTGATTTTGAAAGCCACATAACCGTCATTAGTTGCATTATCAAAAGGAAGGTTAATGTTCTCAAAGATGAATTCCACTTTATTACCCTCTATTTTCGTAACAAAACTATGACTCCCATCAATTGGTACTAGAGAATTGATATCGAATTTAGCAGCATCGATCATGTCTTTTACCACAATATTTTCTGCAGGGAAAGTTCCGGTATTTTCAAAACGGATTATGTAATGCACGTACTTCCCTACTTCGCTTGGTGGAATGGTTGTACCTTCTAAACAGGTTTTATCATTCGGATCGAAAGAGTTTACCACAAACTGCTTGAATGAAAATCCATTATCACCTGGTGTTTCATCTGTTGCGGCTGATGTAATTGTTGCATTATATTGCAAAAAATCTCCTCCGTTAACAGCAGGAGTTTCCGTTGGGGAATTTATATTTAACATAACACTTATTTCCCTTGTTTCAAAAGGCAACAGGTTTGTAAAATCCCAAGAAAGATTATTTACAGTTTGATTTGTTGTAACTGGATTAGCTGAAACAAAATCTACAACTGCTTCGCTATAATTCAAATTCAAAGTTCCGGATTGGACGTTAGTACCTTTGTTCCTGTAGATTAATCTGTATGGAGCATCAAAACCGGGTCTGGCAGGAGAAACAGGAAGCAAAACCACTTCCAGGTCCGGATGGTTTCCGTTTGCTGTCAAACAAAAGTCCTGTGTAAAAGGACTTGCCTGTGCGGGGAATGCAACCGAAACGGAAGCAGGTGTTACATTGAAATAAGCAGGGATTTCAAAAACCGGAGTTACGGTATGTGTTCCTGCATTCACAGGAATGGAATAATTCCCTGAAGTATTAGAAATTAACAGTCCGCTTGAAGTTCCGCTGGAAATTGAATATTTTAAATTTGGAATTGAAACATCTGCCATATCACAACCGTCATTATTAGCGTCAAATTTAGTATTCCCCTGAATAGTATAGAAGGTTCCACCAGGTGTAAAGGAACAGTAAGTGTTTATATAACAATTCGAATAGCCGTATTCCGATATTCTTTGATTAATGTATGCAGTCTCACTTAAATCAGAACATATATATCTTAAATTAGGATTATAATTAAAATAAATAACTTCCTGTCTTCCGTTTTTTATAATCAAACTATTCAAAAGGTTATTACTTGAACAATCGAAATCCAAAAGGCTAATTAAATGTGAAACATCCAGTGAAGTGAATTGGTTATTGAAAAGATATAAATACTTAAGATTAACTAACCCTTGAGAATTAAAAGAGGTCAATAAATTATTCCCGCCATATAAATATCTTAAATTAATAAAATTATTAATCCCTTCAACTGAATTAATGTTTGAAGAAGTTAAATCCAAATAATAAACCAAAAGCGCTTCATTAATTTGAATTTCATTATCATTATTTATATCAACAACAATACTATTAAGATTACTATCTTTAGCAATATCATTAGTCAAATTGGCCTGTAATAATTTCGCCTTAAAATTAGCATCCGGGAAGTTAATAATTTGTGCACCTGATACATTAAAAAGGCAAAAAGCTATTACCAGAAAGTAGAATTTCTTCATTTAGCAAGATTTAGACCTACAAATATATCTTATTAGAAAATAAATTCTTTTTTCTTACAAAGAAATAAAATCATGCCTTCACGGTATTTTGTTAAATAAATCAACAAAAAAATCCCAACCGTTTCCGATTGGGATTTTGAATATTTAAGAATATTAAAGATTACTCTCCTTTATCCATTTTAGCTTTCAATTCTGCTAAAGCGTCGATATCACCTAAAGTGGTTTTCTCAGCTTGAGTAGAAGTAGATTGTGTAGACTCAGAAGCTTTCACGTTTTTCTCTTCTTCTTCACGGAAGATAGCAGTGTGAGAAGCAACTACTCTTTTGAATTCTTTGTTGAACTCAATTACTTTGAAGTCTGCAGTATCACCTTTTTTCAATTTCTTACCGTCTTCTTTTTCTAAGTGACGGGTAGGAATGAAAGCAACGATATCATCACCAAACTCTACAGTAGCACCTTTGTCTACGATTTCAGAGATTGTTCCGTTGTGAACAGTTCCAACAGCGAAAGCATCCTCATACTGATCCCAAGGGTTAGCAGTAGTTTGTTTGTGACCTAAAGACAATTTACGTCCTTCTACGTCTAATTCTAATACAACTACATCTAATTTGTCACCAACGTTAACGAATTCAGATGGGTGTTTGATTTTCTTAGTCCAAGAAAGGTCAGAGATGTATACTAAACCGTCGATTCCTTCTTCTAACTCAACGAAAATACCGAAGTTAGTAAAGTTTCTAACGATACCTGTATGTTTAGAACCTACTGGGTATTTAGAAGTAATGTCAGTCCAAGGATCTTGCGATAATTGTTTGATACCTAAAGACATTTTTCTTTCGTCTCTGTCTAAAGTTAAGATAACTGCCTCAACAACATCTCCAACTTTTACGAAATCCTGAGCCGAACGCAAGTGCGTAGACCAAGACATTTCAGAAACGTGGATTAAACCTTCAACACCTTCAGCAACCTCGATGAAAGCACCGTAGTCAGCAAGAACTACTACTTTACCTTTTACTTTATCACCAACAGCTAAGTTAGCATCTAAAGCATCCCAAGGGTGAGCGTTTAATTGTTTTAAACCTAATTGGATTCTTGTTTTCTCATCATCGAAATCAAGGATAACCACGTTCAATTTCTGATCTAATTCAAGAACTTCAGACGGGTGGTTGATTCTAGACCAAGATAAGTCAGTGATGTGGATTAATCCGTCTACACCTCCTAAGTCGATGAATACACCGTAAGAAGTAATGTTTTTAACAACACCTTCTAATACCTGTCCTTTTTCTAATTGACCGATGATTTCTTTTTTCTGTACTTCAATATCAGCTTCGATAAGCGCTTTGTGAGAAACAACAACGTTTTTGAATTCGTGGTTGATTTTCACAACTTTGAACTCCATAGTTTTGTTTACATATTGATCGTAATCACGGATAGGTTTCACGTCGATTTGAGAACCTGGCAAGAAAGCCTCGATTCCGAATACGTCAACGATCATACCACCTTTAGTTCTGCATTTAACGAAACCGTTAACGATTTCTCCAGACTCATTAGCAGCGATAACTCTATCCCAAGCTTTGATTGTACGTGCTTTTCTGTGTGATAATACTAACTGACCTGATTTGTCCTCACGAACGTCGATTAATACTTCAACTTTGTCACCAACTTTTAAGTTCGGGTTGTAACGGAACTCGTTTAAAGAGATAACACCTTCAGATTTAGCGTTGATGTCAACGATAGCGTCTCTTTCAGTGATTCTAACCACTACACCTTCTACTACTTCTTCAGCATCTGTAGAGATGAAAGTTTTAGCAACTAAATCTTCGAATTCTTTTAAGTTCTGAGCATCTACAGCATCAATACCTTCTTCGAAGTTGTGCCAGTTAAAATTCGCTAAAAACTCTTCTTGTGTTTTATTAATTTCAGACATGTCTGATAAAAAATTTGTATTCTGTTTCTCTCGTGTTTCGTAATGCGTTAGAAAAAACAGAAGCGTTTTACATATAAATTATTGATACCTAAAGGAAACACTTCCCGCCAAAAGGTGTGCAAAAGTACAAATAATTCTTTAATTACCAAAGTTTTGAGAAAGAGAATAGAGAAAAGAAGCAAGAACAAAGAAGCAAGAGCAAAGAGGAAAGATTTTAGAAAATTTTGAAGCGAGTGGTTCCGGCATTTTTGGAAACGTAATTCCCGCTGTCCGCGCTACACGGTAGCTTGCTCCCATCGGGGCTATTAGAGGAACGGTATTGATTTTCAGCCAACAAAAAACCCGATGAGACATCGGGTTTTGTACATTAATGAGCTATATTCTCTACATCTTTCGGATTGTGTTTGTGCTTGAACAACACTGCAAAAGCAATCGCAATCACTAAAGCGTAGGCCGCAAAAGCCAACCATATGTTGTGCCAGTCTCTTTGTCCGTTAACTGTAAAATACGTATCAATCACATATCCGCTGATTAAACCTCCGAAGAAGGCCCCGAAACCATTCGACATCATCATGAACAATCCCTGCGCAGAAGAACGTATTTTAGAATCCGTAGTGGTCTCAACGAAAAGTGAACCGGAAATATTAAAGAAATCGAAAGCCATACCATAAACGACACAGGAAAGGATAATCATCCACAAGCCGCCTTCCGGGTTACCAAAAGCAAACAAGCCAAAACGCAATACCCAAGCCAACATACTGATCAGCATTACCTGTTTGATTCCAAAACGTTTCAAAAAGAACGGAATTGCCAAAATGAACAAGGTTTCCGAAATCTGTGAAATCGACATGATAATAGTGGAATATTTCACCACAAACGAATTGGCATATTGCGGGATTTTTTCAAATTCTGACAAATAAGTATCTCCATACATATTAGTCAATTGCAAAGCGCCTCCCAAAAACATAGAGAAAATAAAGAATAACGCCATTTTATAATCTGCAAAAAGCTTGAAAGCGTTCAAACCTAACGACTGCACCAATGAAGCATCCTTAGAAGTTTTGTTTTGCGGTTCGCAAGCCGGCAAGGTAAAGGAATACAAACCTAATATAACAGCCGCTATTGCAGAAATATAAAACATATTAGCCGAAGCTTTGTTCCCGGATAAATTAGTGATCCACATTGCAACAATAAAACCTACAGTTCCCCAAACGCGTATCGGAGGAAACACTTTAACCACATCAAAATTATTGTTCTTTAAAATGGTATAACCAATCGAATTGGAAAGTGAAATAGTCGGCATATAACACAGCATCGAAGCAAAAATCACCCAGAAGAAAGTGGTTGGATTATCAACCTGAGGAATATAAGCCAATGCCAATCCTCCTAAAATATGTAATACGCCATACAAACGTTCCGCATTTATCCAACGATCAGCTACAATTCCGGTAAGTGCCGGCATAATAATGGAAGAGATCCCCAAAGTGGAAAAAATGGCTCCAAATTCTGCGCCACTCCACTGCTTGGTCCCAAACCAATAATTCCCAACAGTTATCAACCATGCTCCCCAAACAAAGAATTGCAGGAAGCTCATTAAAGTCAATCTAATTTTAATATTCATAGTGTTTTTGGTAAATAAAAAGCCGGTAAATCTAACACTAAAAACAAAAAAACCAAAATAAATTCCGGTTTTGTGACAGAACTTACTTTGGTTTTAAGATTTTAATTAAATATTACAGCTTTTGAAGAATATATGATTTTAAAACATTGTTTTCAAACCACTTTTTTATCAAAATTTCAGTTACAGCTTAATTGATTTTTTGTTTTGCCATAGTCAGTACCAATTCAAACTGTTCTTCGCGGGTCATGGAAGAATTATCTACTACAATCGCATCCTCCGCCTGGACTAACGGCGAGTCTTCTCGGTTAGTGTCAATATAATCACGCTCCTTTACATTTTGCAAAACATCTGCAAAAGAAACCGATTGGCCTTTCTCTAAAAGCTCATCGAATCGGCGCTTTGCTCTGGTTTCCGGACTGGCTGTCATGAAAATCTTCAGTTCGGCATCCGGGAAAACAACGGTTCCGATATCACGACCGTCCATTACAATGGCTTTGTTATTTCCCATTTGCTGCTGCTGCTCCACCAATTTGGCACGAACTTCGGAAATCTCAGCCACTTTGCTTACCAAACGGGACACTTCCAATGTTCTGATTTCATTTTCCACATTTACCTTGTTCAGATACATTTCTGCAAATCCTAAATTGGGATTAAAATGAAATTCTAGATTTACCTGAGGCAAACTCGTAATAAGACTTTCTTTGTTTAAATTACTTTCCGATACAAAATCATGCTGCATCGCAAACAAAGTCACGGCACGGTACATGGCTCCTGTATCCACATAAACATATCCTAACGCCGCAGCCAGCTGTTTAGCCAGGGTACTCTTTCCGGTTGAAGAAAAACCGTCTATTGCTATGGTAATTTTTTTCAAAACTATTATTGTAAATTAATGGTTAAGCCGAACAAGCTCATGTTGGCCGCAATTGTATATCGCGAATACGAATAATCGAATTTAATTTTATTAAAACGCAATCCGAACCCGGCAGAAATACCGGAGAAGTTCCGTTGGTCTACAATTCGCAACTCTTCCCCTCTTCTGAAATTATAACTTAAACGCACATTGAAACTCTTCTTTGGAAACAATTCTGCTCCTATAATTACGTGACGGATGGCATTCTTAACGAAATTCACTTTTTCTTTTTTCCCCTCACCTTCAAGAGATTGTTCGGTTCTGTTCGGGTTTGCAAAAGCAATATCCCACTCCTGAAGATTTTCCAAAGTAAGATGCCAACGCAAAGGCACATTTTCCAATTCCTGGGATATTCCTGCCATTACTTCCATAGGCAGTTTTTCACGTTGCCCGGCATACGTAGTAATCTGTGTTCCGACATTCCTTACTGCGAGAGCAATGTTGATATCGTTCGCCTCATCAATATACAACGCTCCCAAATCTACAGCGGCACCAAACGAATTATAGGTTTCCAGCGTGGAGGAAATAAATTTCATATTAGCTCCGACATGAATCGGTGTCCAGGGAATATTATAGGCATATCCTAAAGACAAGGCAATTTCGCTTCCCGTAAAATCAGAAGTCGGCTTACCCATTTCATCATAACCTTCAAAAGTTCCGTAATTCACATAATTTACACCTGCGTGAAGCGTATTCACATGTCGGTCCCAGGTATAAGCGTAGGCTGCGGTTCCATAAGTGACTTCCCCGAAATAACTTCCGTAATTCACTGATAGATGGTTGTCCATCTCCGGATTGATGGTCGCCGGATTGTAAATCGCCTGATTCACATCCTGATCGTGTATCGTTAGGATTTTTCCGCCAAGGGCAGCCTGACGGGGTGAGGTTACTAAATTCAGAAACTGATAGGTATACTTTCCTCCTATTTGGCTATGACTGAAGGCACAAATAAGCAAAAAAAACAGAATCAGTGGTTTTTTGGACATTTTAGGTTTTTCGTTTCTGACTATATAACGCACTTGCGAAGATAAAATTATAAATGGTATTTCACAAAAAAAGCGATTCCAACTTATTGCTAAATTGGAATCGGCTATTAAAAACTCTTATTAGTTTAATTTCTTTGCATTCTTAACTTTCTGCGAAGTTATGGCGATTTCCAGCACTTCACTCATTTTATCCACGTAATGGAACGTTAGTCCTTCCAGATATTCCACTTTGATTTCATCGATATCTCTTTTGTTTTCATGGCATAAGATGATCTCTTTGATGTTCGCACGTTTTGCGGCAAGGATTTTTTCTTTGATCCCTCCTACCGGCAACACTTTTCCACGAAGGGTAATCTCGCCTGTCATGGCTAAACTCTTTTTCACCCTTCTTTGTGTAAAGCTGGAAACCAATGAAGTTAGCATCGCTACTCCGGCACTCGGTCCGTCTTTTGGTGTTGCACCTTCCGGTACGTGAATGTGTACGTTATTATTCGCTAAAACTTCAGGATCAATTCCCAAGGCCTCGGCATTGGCTTTAATATATTCCAAAGCGATCGTTACCGATTCTTTCATTACAGTTCCTAAATTTCCGGTCATAGTCATACTACCTTTCCCTTTGGAAATAATGGATTCGATAAACAATATATCGCCACCGACACTTGTCCAGGCTAAACCCGTAACCACACCTGCCGTTTCGTTGTTCTCGTATTTGTCACGCTCTAATCGTGGTGCGCCTAATACTTTTATAATATCTTCGGTAGTAACTTTTTTATTGTACTCTTCTTCCAACGCAATGGATTTCGCGGCATTTCGAACCATCGAAGCAATTTTCTTCTCTAAGCCCCTAACACCTGATTCACGCGTATAACCAACTACAATTTTTTCAAGCTCCTTTTTGCTGATTTGTAATTCCTTCGAAGTCAGACCGTGTTCTTTCAACTGTTTCGGCAGTAAATGCTGTTTGGCAATTTCTATCTTTTCTTCAATCGTATAACCATTAACATTGATAATTTCCATACGGTCTCGTAAGGCCGGCTGAATACTGGAAAGACTATTAGTTGTGGCAATGAACATTACTTTCGACAAGTCGTATCCCATTTCAAGGAAGTTATCGTAAAAGTCTGAATTTTGCTCCGGATCCAGTACTTCCAATAAGGCAGAAGACGGATCACCACTATGGCTTGACGACAATTTATCAATTTCATCCAACACAAAAACCGGATTGGAAGTTCCTGCTTTTTTGATGTTCTGCAGAATTCTGCCAGGCAAAGCTCCAATATACGTTTTACGGTGACCTCGGATTTCCGCTTCATCGCGTAAACCTCCCAATGACATTCTTACGTATTGTCTTCCCAATGCTTCTGCGATGGATTTTCCGATGGAAGTTTTACCAACTCCGGGAGGGCCATACAAACAGATGATTGGCGATTTCATATCATTACGTAATTTCAGCACGGCTAAATGTTCGATGATGCGTTTTTTAACATCTTCTAAACCGAAATGATCTCGGTCTAATATTTTCTGGGCATTTTTTAAATCGAATTTATCTTTCGAATAATCGTTCCAAGGTAATTCCAAAAACAACTCCAAATAATTTCTCTGAATAGAAAAATCAGGTGATTGCGGGTTCATGCGCTGTAACTTACTGATTTCCTTATCGAAATGTTTACTGGCTTTATCGTCCCATTTTTTGGATTTGGCTTTGATGCGCATGTCTTCGATTTCCTGATCGTGCGAAACGCCACCCAATTCTTCCTGAATAGTTTTCATTTGCTGGTGCAGGAAATATTCGCGTTGCTGCTGATCCAGATCAAAACGCACTTTCGACTGAATATCATTTTTTAACTCCAGCTTTTGGTGTTCCACGTTCATAAAACGAAGCGTCTCTAGAGCTCTTTCTTTAAGGTTGTTTACGGAAAGTAACGCCTGTTTTTCATGAACATTCAGGTTCATATTCGAGGATACGAAATTGATCAGGAAAGGATTGCTTTCAATATTCTTGATCGCAAAAGTAGCTTCGGTAGGAATGTTTGGACTTTCCCTGATAATCTGAATCGCCAGTTCCTTAATGGAATCTATGATTGCTGCAAATTCTTTATCTTTTTCAGTGGGTCTTACTTCCGGAACTTCTTTAACGGTTGCACGCAAATAAGGCTCATCAGTTGTGATTTCATCAATCTCAAATCGTTTTTTCCCCTGAAGAATAACAGTGGTATTTCCGTCCGGTAGTTTTAAAACTCTTAAAATTCTAGCTACCGTTCCAATTCTGTTGATGTCGTTAAGCGTCGGATCTTCGATTTCCTCATCTATTTGAGACACCACACCGATCACTTTTCCGCTTGAATTCGCATCGTTAATCAGTTTTATGGATTTATCCCTTCCTGCAGTAATCGGGATTACCACACCGGGAAACAAAACAGTATTGCGCAACGGAAGAATCGCTAAATCAGCCGGCAGCAATTCGTTATTCATTTCTTCTTCATCTTCAGGGGTAAGAAGCGGGATTAATTCTGCATCCGTATCGATTTCCTGAAGTGACAAGTTGTCAAGAGTAAGTATTTTTTGATTTGACATAGTATTTTTAAGACTTTTTGTCATTAAACAATAATAATCCACTAGCTGTAAGAATAAATCTAACCGCTAGAAGACTGAATATCAATACAAATTTACGTTTTATTGCTATTCTTTCTTAGTATTAGTCAATCTTTATGCCAATAAAAAAACCCGAAGTATATTTCGGGTTTTTATTATCTTTTGAAAATATTCTTAGTGTAGAATATAAGAATCCAATTCAGATGTAAAGGTCGAACCTTGCATACTTGATATCGTTTTTACAGGACCAACGTTTTTAGAAAACCAATAATCAGTATCTGCTGTTGAAGCAACCTGCCCCATCATGGAAACAACCTGGTGAATTCTAACTTTAATAACGTTTGTATAGCTAACTCCGTTTATCGTTACAGTAGCGTCTCTTTCTAATATCTTACCTGTATAAGCTGTATTAGTTGTGATAGCCGGAACACCTGTATAAGTCGTTGTCTGTGAATAAGTACCATCCCAAGTCTGATTAGCTGTCAGATAATCTTTCAACACGATAAACTCGTATCCGGTCATGGTTCCTGTCATACCGCCTCCGCTGATATCCAAATCACCCATTTTGATATAATAGTTACCGTTGCTCTTTTTAATCCATGTAGTACCGGCTCCACCAACTGTACTTCCCTGACCTGCCATTTGATTAAATTTGTAGTAAGTAGCTCCTCCGAAAGTATCGGTACCGATAATTTTCATAGGTGATTGTGGAACACCGTTCTGACTGAAAACCCACTGGTTATTAACCGCAGTTGGCCAATAATCTCCTGTAGAAGTTCCGCCTCCGTTTCCGTTTCCATTACCGTTTCCGTTTCCGTTCCCACTTCCTCCACCATCATTACCAACCAAGGCAGGATCTAATGGTTCAATCTCCTCACAGGATACGATTGAAAATGCAGAAATCATAATTGCAACTAATGCAAATAATTTTATTGTTCTCATTTAAATAAGGTTAGTTGTTGTTTTCAAATTTTGCCAAATATACTATTATTTTTCTTTCATATTTATTTTTTTGGAACTCTAACTAATAGAATAACTCCTGTTATAAAAAAAACAGCCAAAAACACAATTGAATTCCTCATACTTCCGGTAATCTGATCGATAAATCCGTACAATCCCATACCGATAACGATTCCTATTTTTTCAGAAACATCATAAAAACTAAAAAAGGAAGCAGTATCCTGTGTTTCAGGCAAAAATTTAGAATAAGTAGATCTCGAAAGTGACTGTATTCCTCCCATTACCAAACCTACAAATGCAGCAGTTGCATAAAAATGAACCGGTAACGTTACAAAAAAAGCTGCGATACAGATAACCACCCAAATACAGTTAATTACAATCAATGTTCTAATATTTCCAAATTTCTCTGATGCCCTTGAAGTAATTACAGCTCCTAAAACTGCAACCAATTGAATAACCAGAATACTTATAATCAAACCTTTTGTTTTTTCATCATCGCTGCTCCATGCAATTTCCTGTTCACCGAAATACGTTGCGGCCAACATCACGGTTTGAACCGCCATACTGTAAACGAAAAAACTTCCCAAGTAACGTTTTAAACGAAGATTGTCTTTTAGCTGCGACCAAACTTTTCGCAATTCTTTAAAGCCGTTAAAAATAACTCCCGAATGTACTTTTCCCTTATTTTCATTTCCGGCCGGCAAATGATAAAAAGCATACTGACTGAATACAATCCACCAGATTCCTACCAAAACAAAAGAAAGTTTCATTGCATCAATCGATCCTTGTCCCTTATTGGTTAAAACCATTACAAGACAAATAATTAGTAAAACCACACTTCCTATATAACCCATAGAATACCCTCTGGCACTAATGCGGTCCTGCTGCTCCGGAAAAGCGATGTCCGGCAAATACGAATTGTAAAAAACAAGACTGCCCCAGAAACCAATCAACCCAAAGAAATAACAAGTTAAGCTGAAATAAATGTTATCCAGATTAAACCAATACAATCCGATACAGGAAGAAGCGCCTAAATAACAGAAAAAACGCATGAAATTCTTCTTATTCCCAACAAAGTCGGCTATTCCGGATAATAATGGAGAAATAAAGGCAACAACCAAAAAAGCAATGGCGGTGACAAAACTTATCAAAGCCGTATTTTTCAGAACCATTCCGAAAACTTCAATTTCCTGGATTCCTCTATCTTTAAATAAATGACCATAATAAATCGGGAAAACTGCCGATGCGATTACCAGACTGTAAACAGAATTCGCCCAATCGTAAGACGCCCATGCATTTAAAAGTTTTGAGCTACCTTTTTCAAGTTGTTTCATAGAATATAAAATAAAAAGCCGCACCTAAGTGCGGCTCGAATATACATATTTTTTCTTACTTAAAACTTAACTCCAAATTTGGCAGCTTCGGCTTTTGCTTGCGGAATTAACTCCTTGATTTTAGCAATCCTGGTTTGATCGGATGGGTGTGTACTCATGAATTCCGGTGGTTTCTGTCCTCCTGCATTAGCCGACATTCTTTCCCAAAACGCAACAGCTGTATCCGGGTTATAACCGGCAATCGCCATTAAGGTCAACCCAATCATATCCGCTTCACTTTCATGGGAACGGCTAAACGGTAACATTCCTCCTAATTGAGTAGTAGCTCCGTAAGCAGTCATTGCTATTTGTTGAGTTTCTTCACTTTTTCCACCCGTTGCAACTCCTACACCTACAGCACCCAATTGTTGCAACATTCCGGCACTCATGCGCTGCTGACCATGATTGGCCAAAGCGTGAGCCACCTCGTGCCCCATTACGGTTGCCATTCCGGCATCATCTTTACAAATAGGTAAAATCCCCGAATAGAAAACAATCTTACCTCCGGGCATACACCAGGCATTCACTTCTTTACTATCAACCAGATTGTATTCCCATTTATAATCTTTCAAATACCCCTGATAACCATTGGCATTCAACCACTTTTCAGCGGCTACTTTGATTTTGATTCCCACCGATTCTACCCGTTGTGCATCTTTAGTACCTTTTATCACCTTGTTTTCTCCAATAAACTTGTTGTATTGCTGAAAAGAAGAAGGGAAAATTTCACTGTTGGACACCAAAGCCATCGTACTTTTACCTGTAAACGGATTCTTCGCACAGGACATTACCAGCGCCAATGAACCTGCAACTATTAAAGCGGTTTTTAAATTCATAACGTAAGATTTTTAGTAAACAAATTTAATAAATTGTACAATTATGATGATGCTTAAAGGTACAAAATATTATCACATGATATTTTAATGCAAATAAAATGCCAAAGCAGATTTATGAATTATTTATCAGTCCATTTTTTCAGAATGCAGTAACTTGCAGTATATTTTTTACAGTAATGAAAAACGCAAAACACCAGCAAAGCATTAAAATTCCGAAAGTAATCCTTTATACTGCAAAAATTCTGGAAACCACGGCTCCCGGATTAGCAACCAGATTTGCCATTAAATTGTTCACTACACCTATGCGCCATAAATTGCCCAAAAGGGAAATCGAAATGGACAAAAAAAGTAAGCAACAATTACTAAAAATCAAAAGCATTGATAAAGAGGTTATGATGTACCAATATGGTACTTCGGATAAAAAAGTAATATTAGTACACGGCTGGTCGGGACGCGGAACGCAATTGGTCAAAATAGCCGACGAGCTTTTAAAATTAGGGTATTCCACCATAAGTTTCGATGCTCCGGGACACGGAAAAGCACCCGGTAAAACCAGCAACATGACCGAATTCATAGCTGCGGCTTTACAGATTGAAAAAGAATTCGGCCCTTTTGAATTTGCGATTGGACATTCGTTAGGAGGCATGACGGTTTTGAATTCAATCAGGCGAGGCTTACAAGTCAAAAAAGCAGTTATTATTGGCAGTGGAGATGTAGTCGAAGACATAATTAACGATTTCGTACAGAAACTAAAACTCAAACCGAATATCGCACAACGCATGAAATTTGAGTTCGAAAACAAAATCGGTGAAACCATGAACAGTTATTCTGCGTATATAGCTGCAAAGGAGATTTCGATTCCTGTTCTGGTGATACACGATGAAAACGATGATGATGTTCCGGTATCAGCATCAATACATATTCATCAGCATTTAAATAACGGGCAACTTGTGATTACCAAAGAGTTGGGGCATCGAAAAATCTTAGGAGACAACAAAGTCATCAAAAAGATTGTAGAATTTATTCAGTAGTATTATGAAAAAAATTGTTTTGTTATTTGCTTTAGGTCTTTTCATATCCTGCAACGGACAGGAAAAGAAAAAGGTTACACAAACGCCAGCTACCAATTCAATCGTTAAAACCGATGCTGAATGGAAAGCCAAATTAACACCTGAACAGTATGAAGTCTTAAGGGAAAAAGGAACCGAAAGACCTTATACCGGTGAGTATTGGAAACATTTCGAAAAAGGCACTTACGTTTGTGCTGCCTGTGAAAATCCGCTGTTCACTTCTGATACCAAATTTGATTCCGAATGTGGCTGGCCTTCCTTTGACCAAGCCATAAAAGGCTCTGTGAACTACCATGACGATTCGAGTTTGGGCATGGAGCGCATCGAAGTGACCTGTGCCAAATGCGGAGGTCATTTAGGACATGTTTTTGACGACGGACCTGTTGAAACGACAGGAAAACGCTTTTGTACCAATTCAGTATCCATAAAATTTATTCCAGCAAAAAAATGAGTTATCCGATAGAAAAATCCGAAGAGCAATGGAAAGCCGAATTAGGCGAAGAAAAATATAAAATCCTACGCCAAAAAGGAACCGAATACCCACATACCGGTGAATACAACCTTCATTTTGAAAACGGAACGTATTGTTGTGGCGCGTGCGGAGAACCTTTGTTTGAGAGTAATTCCAAGTTTGATGGACATTGTGGCTGGCCTTCCTTTGATGAGTCCTTGCCCGGGAAAATTGAATATGTAAAAGATACTTCGCACGGCATGCTCAGGGTGGAAATTTTGTGCGTAAACTGTGGTGGCCATTTAGGACATGTTTTTAATGACGGGCCTACTCCAACCGGCACACGATATTGTGTAAATTCCTTATCTTTAGATTTCCATAAAAAATAAAACATGAGTTTATTTGACAATCCAACCGATTGGGCAGCCAATTTAGAACCGTTGATCAAAAAATATAAAGGCAAAAAGCATCCGCTGGATTATGAGAACCTGTATCAGTTGATGGTTATGGTTATTTTATCCGCACAGGATTCCGATGCCAATATCAATAAAATTGCCCCGGCACTGTTTGAAGCCTATCCAAATTTGGAAAGCTTAGCGGTTTCAAATGTCGATGCCTTGATTCCTCACATTTCAAAAGTTAGAAATTTTGGTACCAAAGCCAGTTGGCTAATCGAAATTGCCCAGGAGCTCAAAAAAGATAAAAACATTCCGTTAACAATGGAAAGTCTCGTGGCTTTAAAAGGAATCGGAAGAAAATCCGCCAATGTAATATTGCGGGAAATGAAAGCTCCTGCAGAAGGCATAATCGCTGATTTACACGTGATTAGAGTTGCTCCAAGAATTGGTCTGATAACAGAATCCAAAGATGGCAACAAAGTTGAAAAACAACTCATGCAGGTTTTACCAAAAGATATCTGGGGAGAAATAGGCATGTCGATTTCCTTTTTAGGAAGAGAAATCTGCAGACCTACCAATCCAAAATGCGACATATGCCCGGTAAATAATTGTTGTGATTATTTCCGAAATTTGAAAAATTAAAACCATAAACTTCACAATACCAATTCATTACGAGTTGGTGTTTTTTTTGTGCGTGATCTCGTTAAAAAAAAACGAGACCGGGCTATCCGCTAAATCTTTTATTGAGCAAGCTCCATAAAAGGATACCGCTGCTATCCCTCACGCGGGCATTTATTTTTCAGAAAACCAACCATCCTAAAAAAAATGAGAGCTTTGGTTCCCCATCCAAAACGATATA